>JAZNSQ010000014.1:0-137149 GCA_045591265.1 Clostridia bacterium
TTCCTAAGGTGTCGAGAGGGTTATAATCACTATAATCCTTAGACAAATCACTACTGAACATATTAACGTACTCTTTTACCACAGTTAAATCACTATGACCGAGCAGTTTTTGAAGTCTAAAGATGTCCCCACCGTTGAGAATCCAACGTTTAGCGAAAGTATGACGGTAAAGGTGGGTTGAGGTTTTGCTTACCCCTCTAGCCTTGTTATACTTAGCCAGCATTTCTTGATAGGAACGGATCTCGCCTTGTCCTCCGTAGGAATTACAGAAAACATAATCGTCAAGCTCTCCCTTACGGTAAGTAAGGTATTCTTTCAGTATTACAGCTAACGATGAAGCCATAGGGACGATTTGAGCCTTGCGGTTCTTCATTTTGTTAAGCTGAATAACGTTGTTGTCAAAATCCAAGTCCCTAATTTGAAGATTCAAGACGGTTGATATACGGTTGCCAGTAGCAAGTAAGTAATTGGAAAATACCCACGTTTTGTACTCGTTGAACTCACAGCGTTTAAGGTTAGGCTTTTTCAACAGCTTTTTCAGTTCTTCATCGGTATAGGTTTCCTTGATTTTCTTATCAGCCTTAGGCAGTTTAATTTTGTATTCGGGAGTAAAGCCGTTATTCATAAGGTAGTAGAAAAATGCTCTTATATCCCTTATGTAGGATTGGATGGTTATATCGTTGCACCCTCTCTTTTGTAGGTAGAGGATAAAGCCGTCAATAACGTCTTGGTCAATCTCAGACGGTTTCAGTTCCTTGCCGTTAAGGTACTTTTGAAATACTGAGAATCTAACCTCGTAGATTTCAAGTGTTTTGTCGGATAGGTTTCTAGCTCTGCATTTTGCCATATAGTCGGCAAAGCATTCTTCCAATGTTACGGTTTCAGCGTCTAAAGGTTGCATTTTGATTTTTGCCATAATAAATTACTTCCTTTCATAAAAAAATTTCACTCGTCGGATTACCTCAAATGAGTTTTGAAATCCTACGAATGAAATCTAAGCCTTTATTATGGAAAAAGAAAAGACCTTGTAAACTGTAATAGCTTACAAGGTCGGTGGTGCGGGTAACAGGACTTGAACCTGCACAGCCTTGCGACCAATAGAACCTGAATCTATCGCGTCTGCCAATTCCGCCATACCCGCATATAGGTTTACCTTATTTTTACTGACGGAGAGGTAACACCTCCGTAGTTGTACCTAAAACCCAGCATTTTTCACTCTTAGAATGAATACCTGAATCTTACGTGCCAACCGCACACCGCTTTTCTGCTGAGAATGCCAGTCTTTTCGGGATATTTCGGCGGTTCGGGAACTCGTCAAAAATGGTGTAAAAACCTGAACCATGCGCGTATGCCAATTCCGCCATATCCGCATATTAAATTGTAAATTACACGCTTCCTCTGCCACAGGTGCATTAAAATATTAAAGCAGATAGAATTTTACCATAGCAAAGGGTAAAAGTCAATATCTGCTTTTTTATTATTCTTCTGATTCATAGATATTTTGCACGTTGTTATCCTTTAAAACACTGTCCCATTCTTCTCCAAGCTTTTTATCAGTAACAAAGTAGTCTATATCCTCCATCGTGGCAAGCTTTGTAAATCCTATGCGCCCGACTTTTGACGTTTCGCACACATAGATTTTCTGCTGGGAGTTTTCAAGCATACATTTTTTAATTGCACATTCCTGCTCGTTACTATCTAAGATTCCTGCCTCACGCGTTATACCACGACTGCTAAAAAACATCTTGTTCGCAAAATAATTTTTGCGGATGCTTTTTTCAGCGAGGCTTCCTACAAACGAGTGGTTTACGCTTACTAAGCCACCTGTGCCGATTATCTTAATTCCCTCGCAGGCGTGAAGCTCCTCCATAACCTGTATGGAGTTTGTTACTATCGTAATATTTTGCATATTTTTAAGCTCTTGTGCTATAAAATACGTGGTTGTAGAAGCATCGAGAAAGATTGTGTCACCCGATACTATGAGTCCCGCCGCAACACGCGCCGCCTTGCGCTTTTCTTCTACATAAAGCTTTTTTCTTTTCTCAATTGAGGGTTCATGCTTATTATCATCAATCGGAACTGCACCGCCGTGAGTTCTAAGTAGCTTTTCCTGTTTTTCAAGCTTCTCAAGGTCACGCCTTACAGTTTCCTCTGCAACGTGGAATTCTTCACTTAATTTGCCGACTGACACTGCGCCTGTCATTTTAAGTATTTCAAGAATTCTTTGCTGCCTTTCAATAGCAAACATAATCCGTCCACCTATTCTTTATTTTTTTATAAGGGTTACCATATCTCCGTTTTTAAGGCCTGCACTGTTGGCATCATCTGTATCTATATGCATCTCAACATTAAAGTCATCACGAACACGGATTTGCACATCATAAAACTGTGTTGTTTTTTCTTTTCCGTGGCAAAGTACATCTACTAAATCGTTATCCTTAATTTTGTGCTTTTCGGCAAATTCAGGTGTTAAGTGAATGTGGCGGTTTGCAATAATTACGCCCTCTTTAAGATAAACACTGCCCTTAGGGCCAACGATTACTATTCTTTCACTGCCCTCGATTTCTCCCGAAGGTCTTACAGGGGGGCTTACTTTTAGTACAAACGTATCTGTACGTGAAATTTCTACCTGTGTGTTTTTACGCACGGGGCCAAGAACCCTCACCTTTTCAATCGCACGAAGTGACGGTCCAACGAGTGTTACAAGCTCTTCAGACGCGTATTCTCTGCCCATAAGTGTTTTCTTTTTCGTAAGCTCATACCCTTTTCCAAAAAGAATATCCAGATGCTCTCTTGAAAGATGCACGTGACGGGCAGACACACCTATTTTAACTTCATCCTGATTTACATATTCAGATGAAATCTTTTTAACTATTCCTTCAATTTCATTTATATTCATAACTATCCTCCAGATTTAAGGATTAAGGCTTAAGCATCAAGGTCAAAATATTTCATAATTTCCTCGTGCGGATTTGCAATTACCTCGCAGCCAAAGATTTCACCAAGCTTTTGTGCCTCCGCACAACCTGCTTCAACTGCCGCCTTTACCGCAGACACGTGTCCTAAAATGATGAAGGTAACGAGTCTTCCGCCGAGGCGTTTTTCTGTATGAATTACTCTTACATTAGCTGCTTTAAGCATTGCATCAAGGCCAGAAATAGATGCGACTAAGCCCTGAACCTCAAGAATTCCTATACTCATTTTTTCACCATCTTTTTATTATATTTGTCGCGGTTTATATCGATAAGATATGCCATTTTCTCCGTCTGCTTGTCAGGACGGGGAATAATGTGAGAGGTTATGTATTTTCCTTTCTCCTCGGCATATTTCTTACCTACCTGTATCGCTTCTTCAACTGCTGCAGTTTCGCCCTCAATTTTAACTTCCATTACCAAGGGAGCCGGAACATCGGGACTAATAGGACGGTTTCTGTCAAAAGCAATAACCTTTATATCAGCTGCCTTTGCCATTGTATCCGCCACACATAATGCAGTTGTAAAGCTGTAAACTTCAATCATTCCAAGTGCCTTCATCAATTTTCTTCCTTTCGGCAATTTTAAACAATATGGAACCCGTCAACCATTACACATCTTCTTGCACGTGTAAATGAATGTGCAGCAGTTAAGCCTTCACCTGTAGGGCCTGCAATAGTAAAGGTTGTATAACCCTCACCGCCTGCACCGATACCTGCATAAGAAGGCGCATTCTTAACAAAAATTGTTGTTTCAACTGCGCGTGCAAAGTTTGTAAGATTATCTACATTCTTTGAATGAATATGTGCACTGTGACGGCGACCATTTTCTGCCTTAACTGCATAGTCGATAGCCATATTGATATCGTTTACGCGCACAATGGGAAGTATGGGCATCAAAAGTTCTTCCTGAACAAAAGGATGCTCAAAGTTTGTTTCGCATATGATAAGGCGCGGATCTGCGTCAATTCCTATCATCTTAAGGATTTTTCCTGCATCACGGCCAACAAGCTTTCTGTTAATTACTTTCTTGCCATCTTTTTCAACAAGTGCAAGCTTATTAAGTTTTTCAATATCTGCACCTTTAATAAGGTAAGCACCGTTTTCAAGCATACTTGAAATAAGCGCATCTGCAACAGAAGAAACAACAAAGCATTCCTTTTCTGCAATACAAGGAAGGTTATTATCAAAGCTTGCGCCAAGTACGATATCTCTTCCTGCCTTCTTTACATCTGCTGTTTCGTCAACTATTACAGGGGGGTTACCAGCGCCTGCGCCGATAGCTTTCTTTCCTGAAGAAAGGAGCATTTTAACAACGCCGGGGCCACCGGTAGCAACAAGCATCTTAACTGAAGGTGACTTAACCATAATATCTGATGTTTCAAGAGTCGGATTTTTAACTGTTACTACAAGGTTTTCGGGACCGCCTGCCTCGAGTATTGCACGGTTTACCATATCTACCGCTGCGCTGGATGTTCTCTTTGCACCGGGATGGGGGTTAAATACAACCGCATTTCCGCCTGCAATCATACCCATTGAGTTACAGATAACTGTTTCACTGGGGTTTGTTGAAGGTGTAATACTTCCGATTATTCCGTAGGGCGCCATTTCAACGAGAGTAAGCCCTCTGTCACCAGTCCACACGCTTGCAGTCAAATCCTCTGTACCGGGCGTTTTTTCTGCAACGAGCTGGTGCTTGATGATTTTATCTTCAACTCTGCCCATACCCGTTTCCTCAACACCAATTTTTGCAAAGAATTCTGCATTTTCAAGTGTGTACTTACGGATTTTTTCTATCATTTTTTCGCGCTGCTCTACTGTATATGAGCGGAACTGCTTATATGCTTTTTCGGCAGCACTGATAGCTTCATTCATATCATCAAATACGCCAAGAAGCTTTCTTTCGGGGCCTTTTGATTGCATTTCGTTTATAACATTTTCAACTATTTGGGTAATGTACTTTTCATCTATCATAATAGCACCTCTTATAAAATATTCTTCCACAAATCTTTAGACGGCCTCGGGATAATTGCACTGTCAAGATACATTCCCGAATCGGCACATTCATTTTTTGCTCTTTCTATAGCTGCGGTTACCGCCGCAACCTCACCTGTGATAAGCACGTATGATTTTCCGCACATACCACGTGCGAGGCGGATTTCAATAAGCTTAACCATAGATGTTTTAACCGCATTATCTGCCGCAACAACTGCCGCTGCTGCACTGTACGTTTCGAATACGCCAAGCGCCTCAACCTCACTTACTTCTGTCGCGCCGCAGATTGCGGGAAGCACATCTTCGTGAGGGCTTCCGAGAATGAAGCTGTCTATAAGCTTTTTGGGAAATTGAGTCTTGCACCCTTCAATAGCAGCCTTTACTGCCGCTATATTTCCCGAGAATGTTACCAGATACTTTCCGGGACAAACCGTGCTTGCCTCAATTATCTCCACATTAGCCGTTTTAACGATTAAATCTGCAGCTTGCATACCTGTTGAGACGGTTGTATATTCTACCATACCTATTGCTTTATTCATTTGGGTATCAATTCCTTTCTGCAGATTCAATTATTATACTTGAATCACTTATTTTCTTTACAACCCCGTCAATCGGGCTGTGAATGGGAAGGCCGAGTGAAGCTTCAGGGGCTTCTACCAATGTATCATACATATTTACATATTCGCCCTCTTTAACAATAACTTTTCCTAAAGCACCGATATTCTGGCGGAGTGATATGTATAATCTCTTTACCTTAATTTCTTCATCACTAAGGGGTGAAGGATTATTATATTTTTCAAGGTCAAGCTTTTGCCTGAGCCTTGCTGTAGTCAATCTTCTAAGATCTCTCTCCGGCTTTGGAGTAGCAGGGAGCTTTTCAAGTCGTTTTAAGCCGTTTTTCTGAATTGTCTCTTTTGCAAAGCCAATAAGTGTTCTTGGGTTAAGTCCCTGCTTACAAGAAACCATTTCACATATTCCACACTGCGAGCAGTACTGAGTGTTTAAAAACGCCTGTGTGTCTGTCGGGTCATCATTTTTTACGCCGTTCATAAATCTGTGAGGCTCGATAGGATACCCCAAAAGGTAACGGGGGCACATATCGGTACACATTCTGCAATGGCAACATGCCGACATTGTTCTTCTTTTTAATATATTAACATTCTGGCGGCGCTTCACTACTACCTCGTTATCCTCGGGAAGTGCAAGCACGCCATTTGTTGTTTTCGTAACTGTTTCGTCAGGAGTCGCAATTTTTCCTGTCATCGGACCGCCTGAAATAAGGACTGTGTTTTCTTCTGTTGTACCGCCTGCTTTTTCAACAAGATAAGAAAGCGGAGTTCCAATCGGAACGCAAAATGTCTGCGGATTTTTAACTGCACCGCCGACAGTAACATATTTGTTTACAACTTTTTTTCCGTTTAATGCGTGATAGATATTTAAAACCGTTTCAACGTTGAAAACTATTACCCCAACGTCAATGGGAAGTCCGCCTGCGGGAACGGTTTTTCCTGTCGTATCATATATAAGTATAATTTCGTCACCTGCAGGGTATACTTCATACAGGTACTTTACGTGGCCGTTTTTATAGGCCTTGATATCTCTTTCAACTGCTTCTGACGTTGACTGATATCCCTTTTTAATGCCGATGTAAAAGTCATCAGCCTCAAGGCACTCACGAATAATTTCCAAAGTGCTTATGATTTCGAAAGAATAACGGCGCAGAAGTTGACGGTGGAGTCTAAAGAGAGGCTCACACTCAGCACAGTTAAGGATAATTGTGCTTGCTTTTTTACTTAACTTCGCGTAGCTTGGAAATCCGGCACCGCCGGCGCCTGCGACTCCGCACTCTTTTATTAAGTTTTTAAGCTCGTCAAACTTCATAGCCGTTTCCTTTCTAAATTCTCTTAGATTGACGAAACATCGTCAATAATTCCTACGATAGCCGCGTCAATAGGAGCATCAATATGAGTACATTCCTCTTTCACTCCAACGCGTGCTGCACTGCCTGTAGCAACCAAAACCGCTTCGCCCATACCTGCGCCGACATTGTCGACTGCGATAAAGCGCTTTGTTTCGCTTGCAAATTTAGGAAATGTTTCTACAATCAAAAATTTGTTTCCCACAAGGGATTCACACTTCCGAGTCGAAACAACGCTTCCGACCACTTTAGCAATTAACATTAGTAGTCCCCCTATTATTTAAGGATGGGAAGAATTTTTTCAACATCAGAATGAGGACGAGGAATAACGTGTACTGCAACGAGTTCACCAAGTCTCTGAGCATTTGAGCTACCTGCTTCAACTGCTGCCTTAACTGCTCCTACGTCACCACGAACCATAACGCTTACAAGTCCGCTACCGATTTTTTCTGTACCTACAAGTGTTACGTTTGCTGCCTTGAGCATTGAGTCTGCTGCTTCAATTGCTGCAACAAGACCTCTTGTTTCAACCATACCTAAAGCTTCCTGTGTCATTTTGACAACCTCCTTAATTTTTGGTGTTTGTGTTGCAGGCTTTTCTGCAACTTCGCTTACTTTTTTTGTAGTAGCCTTTGTGTTTTTTGTCTCTGCCATTTCAATCAACTCACTTTACTTAGATTGTTGGAAGAATTTTTTCAACGTCATTGTGAGGACGAGGAATAACGTGTACTGCAACGATTTCGCCAAGTCTCTGAGCTGTAGCATTACCTGCTTCAACTGCTGCCTTAACTGCTCCTACGTCACCACGAACCATAACACTTACAAGTCCGCTACCGATTTTTTCTGTACCGATAAGTGTTACCTCTGCTGCCTTAACCATAGCATCTGCAGCCTCGATTGCTGCAACAAGACCTCTTGTTTCGATCATACCTAAAGCTTCCTGTGACATTTTTTGTTACCTCCTAAAAAATATGTTAATTTAATTAAATTCTTATTTATTTATGATGGCTACCTTTAAGCCCTTCATAGCAAGATTTGTTTCGTGTGCTTCATTGATTTCTTCAAGTGAATAGCGGTGAGTAATAAGCTTTGAAAGAGGAAGGCCGATACCCTTTGCTCTCTTAAGGAAATCAAATGTTGTTGCATAATCACGAAGTGTATAAACCCAAGAACCAACGGTTGTGATTTCTTTTGAACAGATATCAAAATGGGGGTTGATTGTAGCATCTCCGCCATTGATGAAGAATCCAAGTTCGCAAAGACCGCCACCGTTACGGATGAATTTATAGATGTTTGCATGTGCAACGGGTGAACCTGTGCACTGGAATGCAAAGTCTGCAAAGTAACCGCCGAATGCATCCTTTACTGCGCCGGACAGGGCTTCAATGCCTTTATGGTTCATAAAGTTTACACTCTTTGTTGCACCCATTTCCTTTGCAAATTCAAGACGCTGATCCTGACCGTCTACTGCAACAATGTTTTCAATACCCATTGTACGAAGAATTGCGATACATATAAGTCCGATAGGACCGCAACCCTGAACAACAACACGGCTGTTGAATTTAAGAATGCCTGTTGTTTTTGCACGTTCAACGGCGTGAATAAGTACTGCGCAAGGCTCAATAAGTATTCTTGAATCAAGGTCAAGGTCACTTACGTTAAAGATTGTAGAGCCTTTTCTTACTACTATATAGTCTGCAAACCATCCGTTAAGATGAACGTCATCATCGGGGATAAGTCCGTAAACATCAGCACCGCCAACGTTTTGCTTATTAAGGTCAAACATTGTGATATCAGGATTATCCTTAAATATCATACATGTAACAACCTTATCTCCTACGCGAAGGTCTTTTCCTGCGCTGTCCTTTTTAACGTTCTTACCAACCTTAACAACTTCGCCCGTACCCTCATGGCCGAGAACAACAGGGATAAGTCCAAACGGGTCACGCTTAAATTCGTGAGCATCTGTTCCGCAAACGCCGCAGCCTTCAACCTTTACCAGGATATCGTCATCCCCAAGCTCGGGAATCGGAAATTCCTTTATGTCGTAATGCTCAAGCTTTGTAAGCATTGCAACACGTGAGGTCTTCGGAATAGGACCTGCACTCTTCTGGGGAGCAGAGCCGGCAGCGTTCATTTCATTCAGAACCTGACTTACAATCTGTTGAATTTTTTCTGAATTAATGTCCATTCCTTTCATTCCTTTCTAAAATATATGGAAATTTTATTTATTTATTGCTTCAAGAACCTTCTTTGTAATTTCAGCAACGATTTCGTTGTTACTTCCTGCTGAAGCACCACCGTGTGCTATAGAGCATGAACCGCAGTTATGGCAGCTCTTCTTACCATCTCTGTTGTTTACACAGATGTTTGCCGGATGCTTACCCTTAAGGCCCATCTTGCGGCGGATTTCATAGAGCTGTTCAATCTGCTCATCTGTAAATTCCTTCGGTCCGCCAAGCTGCTTTGAATTGTAAAGAAGCTGTGCGTAAAATTCAAGTGATTCCATTTTGTAGTAAGCATTAAGAAGTGAATCACTATATGAAAGTGCACCGTGGTTTGCAAGTAAAACTGCATCAAAGTAAGGAAGATACTTTTCTACTGCATCGGGAATTTCGTTTGTTGAAGGTGTACCATACTCTGCAATCGGAACGCAACCAAGAGCAATTACAGCTTCAGGCATTATAGGCTGTGTAAGCGGGATGCCTGCAATTGCAAAGCTTGTTGCATAAATAGGATGAGCGTGAACTACTGCATTTACATCAGGACGCTCCTGATAAACTCTCATATGCATTTTGATTTCACTTGAGGGTTTGTACTTCGCATTTGTCTCAATGGGATTACCATTTTTGTCAACCTTACAGATAAACTCGGGAGTCATAAAGCCCTTACTTACACCTGTGGGGGTGCAAAGGAATTCATTGTCAGAAATTTTAACTGAGATGTTACCGTCATTTGCAGCAACCATTCCTCTGTCATAAATTCTTCTTCCGATTTCGCAAATCTGTTTTTTGATTTCGTACTCGTTTACCATATCAAAACTTCCTTTCTTTAAAAGAAATAAATATAAACTTCTATAATTATATTTTACATCTAAAACCTATAAAAGTCAATAGATTTTTGTGGTTTTTTGTGGTTTTTTGTGTTATTTTTTTGAGAGATATTCTAAAATCTCACTTATTCCGTCATTATTATATGAGGATGTAACAAAGATTTTCTCACATCCTGCAAGTTTTAACCACATTTTCGCCATATCTACACGCGCATCGGGTTCGTCCGCTTTTGTGACAATTCCTATAACCTCACGGTTTGCCATCTGTGCAACACACGGCGGGTAAAGGGAAAACGGCTCTGTCGCACTGATTAAGAGACCTACAACGTCTGCCTCATAAGAATAAAGTGCAAGTGCCCTCCCAAGCTCGGGATTTTGCATATACTCACCGGGTGTATCTATAAGAAAATCTCCGTTAGCTACAATCTGTGTTTTTTCGTAGTGGATTTTTTCTCCGCGCAGCACCTGTGTAAGTGTAGTCTTCCCTGCTTCGCTTCTTCCTATTAATAAAAGCTTTTTCATGTCTTTGTAACTTCACACACGGTAAAGCCGAGTGTTTCCTTTACATAAGAACAAACTGCGCGAACCGCGGTATCAACCTCGGAAACTGTTCCCGTAACGATTAATGTTCCGCTGAACCTGTCTACAAATCCTATTTGTGCGCCTGATGATTTAATTGCGATATCGCCTGCGATAATTGCGGTTTCACTCGGCGTCATTGTTATTATGCCGATTGCCGCCCTTGAATAATCAATGGATGGGTCAAGCCCGAGCTTTCTGTAGAGGATATCATCCGGATTTGCGATAACGTGTGCAAGTGTAATCTGTTTACCGGGAACGATTTCCTGAATTATTCTCATTTTGTCGTGAAGCTCAAATTCTCTCATCAAAGCACCTCCTATCCGCCAATTTTCACCTTAAGCCCAACGCTCTCGGCAACTTTTTTAAGTCTTTCCATCTTTTCATCACTTGGCGTATCTATCTCATCCCCTATGGGATACTCTCTACCAAGATTTTCATATTTGTCGCGCCCGAATTTGTGGTACGGCAAAAGATTTATTTCGTCAACACGCATTTTTTCTCTTGCAAAGCGGGCAATTTCGAGTATTTCCTCCTCCGTATCATTAAAGGTAGGAATGGTCGGAACCCTCACAATGCACTTTTTCGCGTGCTGGGCAATCTTTACCGCATTTTCAAGGATAAGGGCATTATCTTTAGTTGTAAACTCTTTATGCTTTTCGGGATTGATGTGTTTAATATCAAGGAGGTATGTGTCTATGTAAGGAAGTAGTCTCCCAATAGTTTCAAAGGGCGCAAATCCCGTTGACTCAACCGCCGTATTAATTCCATTTCTTTTTGCAAGCATTAAGAGTGCCAGCGCAAAATCGGGCTGAAGAAGCATCTCCCCACCGGAGAGCGTCATTCCCCCACCGCTTCGTCTGTAGTAGTTATAGTCCTTTTTAACTATTTCTATAACTTCCCCTGCCGTGATGTCCTGCCCTACAAGCTTTGAGCCATCCTCCGTTTTCATATGCTCAAGCTCAAAATGCTGGCTCTCGGGATTGCAACACCATTTGCAACGAAGCGCGCACCCCTTAAGAAACACTATCGTTCTTATTCCGGGGCCGTCATGCACTGAATATTTCTGTATATCAAAAATTCTGCCTTTTGTTTTTGAAATATCCAATTTAATTTCCTCCGAATCAGAAGCGCATCTGCTCTGTTCTATTTATTATATCGTCCTGAAGCGAACGTGAAAGGGCTGTAAAGAGTGCGCTGTAGCCTGCAACACGCACTACAAGGTTTTTGTAGTTTTCAGGATGCTGTTGCGCATCAAGAAGTGTTTCGCGGCTTACAACGTTAAACTGTACGTGCATACCCTTGCGGTCAAAATACCCTCTTACAAAATCTACAAAGTTCTGGAGACCATCTTCACCCTTAAGTGCAGACGGGTGGAACTTCATATTAAAGAGCGTTCCGTTAGATGCAACGCCATGGTCAAGCTTTGCAACAGAGTTAGCTGAAGAAGTAGGACCGTTTACATCACGCCCTGCACAAGGTGAAACACCGTCTGCAATCGGGGTAAATGCCCTTCTTCCGTCAGGAGTTGCGCCTGTCTGGGCACCAAGCGGAACATTTGCTGATACCGGGTAAAGACCTGCCTGAAACATTCCGCCACGCGGGTTACGATACTTAAGCATGGGCTTGGTGTAAAGGTAAGCCACTTCTTTTGCGTAGGCATCAATTTCATCATTGTCATTACCAAATTTGGGAAGTGCTTCGATATCTGAAAGCATCTGCGCATAGAGGGGATTTCCGCTCTGCGCACTCTGGCTTTCTACACTCTGATAAATTTCTTTTATAATTGCTTCGTTAACTTCAACATTTTTATCCTGAAGCTCTTTTGCAATTTTAACAGTAACTTCCTCTGTGTTTACGCTTGCTTTTTCTCCGTTAAAGTCTGCCTTAAGGGCATCTTTAACCTGCTGGAGAGTATATTTTTTCTGGTCGTAAACAAGAGTCTTTACAGCGTAGAGGGCGTCTGCCATATTTGCGATACCAAAGCCCTGCGGACCTGTAAAGTTATATACTGCGCCACCCTCCTGAACCGACTTTCCTCTGCCGATACAGTCATCGACCATTGAAGAAAGGAACGGAAGCGGTGTGCGTTTTGCATGTGCCTTATCTACAGCGTTGTCTGCATTGACCATAAGCTCAATACAGTATTCAATCTGCTCCTTATAGGCGTTAAAGAATTTTTCGTAGGTGTCAAGCTCTTCAATCTCACCTGTTTTTATACTTACCTCTTCTCCGTCAAGCTTACCATTTGCAAACACAAGCTCAAGAGGCTTTAACATATTAAAGAATGCAGCGTCATGCCATCCGTCAGTTTTACCGGGGCACTGCGGTTCAACGCAACCGATAATACAGTAGTTTCTTGCATCCTCAAGAGTAAGTCCTCTGCTAAGGAGAGCAGGAATAATTACTTCGTCATTATAGTAAGCAGGAAGTCCAACACCTGTTCTTGTAACGTGCGCTGCCATAACCAAAAGCTCATTCGGTGAACCATTCCATACTCTTATAGAAAGAGAGGGGAACGGAAGCTGAAGACGATATGTTGCATTTAAGCAAAGGAATGAAAGCTCATTTGTTGCATCGCGTCCGTCAGGCGTCTGACCGCCTACGATTAAGTTCTGGAAAACGCTGTAGCCTGCAAAGCCTTCTGCTGAAGCGTGGTCTCTCGCTTTATCAAGGTCGTTAAGCTTAATCCACAAGCAGTCAATAAGCTCTTGTGCATCTTCAAGCGAAATTTTTCCGCTTTCGTAATCCTTTTTAAAATAAGGATACATATACATATCAAATCTTCCCGGAGAAACGGAGTGGCCGCTGCCTTCCACCTGAATAAGCATCTGCACAAACCAGAACGACTGGCAAGCCTCATAAAAGCTTGTTGCGCCATATTTGGGCACTTTCTTACAGTTTTCTGCAATCTTAAGAAGTTCTTCTTTTCTCTTTTCGTCTGCAGTTTTTGCCTGTTCAAGAGCAAGATTAGCGTATCTTTCCGCATAGGTTATTGCTGCTTCGCTTGTTTCAATAACTGCTTCAAGGAAGCTGCGCTTTGCGGGGTACATACTGCAAGTAATATCAAGGCTTTCAATTTGCTTTTTAGCTTCCTCAATAATTCCGCTGTAACCAATCTTAAGCACCTTTCCGTAATCAACACTGATATGTCCTACACCATTATAGAAATAGTTTCCGACTGTAAATACGTTATGCTCTATCGCTTTAAGCGCCTCGGGTGCCATATAGCTTTCGGCAAGGTCACTGTTCGTTTTGCCTCTCCAGTATTCATGCGCCACACGAAGTGTTTCCTTTGTTTCATCATCAAGGTCAAAGGCATCTGCACTTCTTGTAGAGATAGTGTCAAACTCCTTTTCGAGCCATTCAAACGAATACTCAGGGAAGGTCTGACAGCCTCTCGGCGCTATTGTAGCACTGCCGACAACAAGCTCACCTTCGCGGATTGTTATCGGAATATTTTTAAGAATGTGACTAAATGCCGCACTTCTGCGTTTAATAACAGGAAGATGCTCTGTCATCTTATAGCTTTCAGTTATAAGTCTTGCACGGTCACCCTCGATACGAGGATTTTCGGCAAACAGCATCTCCTTCAATTTTTCGATCCTTGGGGTGGCCTTTATTTTTTCCAACATCTCGAAATTCATAGTTTCCCCTCCGTTTTATATCATTACTGACTATAGAATACCACAAAAACACACAAATTGTCAATATAAATTCACAAAAAAACAAATAAATAAGCGTTTTTTTGTTTGTTTTTTGTTAAAATTTCTTGTTTTTTATCTTTTTCTTGTTTTTTATTGATTTTTTTTCGTTTGTGTGCTATAATTTTCCTTATAAATAATTGTAAGCGAGGACAATGTTTTGAAATACATATCACACAGTGCAGGTGAAACTGAAAAATTTGCATATGATTTTGCGAAAAGCATTTCTTCTCCGCACGTTATTTGTCTTGTCGGGGATTTGGGTGCCGGCAAAACTGCCTTTACACGCGGATTTGCGCGCTTTTTCGGAATAGAGAAGGGCGTCTCCTCCCCAACCTTTACCATAATGCAGCAATATATAGGAAGAGAAACTATAAATCATTATGACCTTTACCGTCTTTCATCTTTTGATGAGCTTTATGATATCGGTTTTGAAGAGCAGATTGAAAACGGAATTTCGCTTATTGAATGGCCTGACGAATTTATGGACCTTCTTCCCGAAAACAAAACGGTTATTAAAATAAGCCGTACAGATGGCAATTTGGATGAAAGGCTTATTGAGATAATTTAAGGAGCTTTAAAATGAGAATTCTTGGAATTGATACTTCCTCTCTCACCGCGTCTGTTGCGATTATGGAGGATGAGGTTATAAAAGGTGAAATAAGCTTTACTTCAAAGCTTACCCATTCACAAACGATTATGCCTATGATTGATGAGGTGCTTCGCGGCGCATCACTTACACCAAAGGATATTGATGTTTTTGCATGCGCAAATGGTCCGGGCTCTTTTACGGGACTTCGAATTGGCATTGGCACGGCAAAGGGGCTTTCCTTTGGCACAGACAAAAAGGCAGTTGGCGTTTGCACGCTTGAAGCACTTGCGCACAACATTACTTTTTTTGACGGTTATATATGTCCAATTATGGATGCAAGAAGAAATTCTGTTTACAGCGCAGTTTATAAATCTGACGGAAAGGGAATCGCCCTTGTGCGTGAGCCTCAGCTTATAGAAGTAAGTAAACTTTGCGCATCACTTAACGATAAATGTATTTTCGTGGGTGACGGGGTACATATATATAAGGAAGAAATTTTTAAGGCTTTGGGCGAAAATGCATATTTCGCACCACCTCAAAACTGCCTTCCGCGTGCTTCTTCTGTTTGCCGTGCGGCACTTTTTAAAGAGGCGGTTTCTCCAGAGGCGCTCGATGTCCTTTATCTTAATAAACCACAGGCAGAGCGTGAACTTGAAGAAAAATTAAATTTAAATAAAGAGGTTAAATGATATGAAAATTTCTATGGCTGCCGACCACGGCGGATATGAGCTTAAAAATATTCTTAAGGAGTACCTTTTGGAAAAAGGGCACGAAATTGTGGATTTGGGCACAAATTCCCCTGAAAGCGTGGACTACCCCGATTATGCACTTCTTTGCGCAAAAGAGGTAGCAAGCAAAAATGTGGATTTTGGCATTTTGGTTTGCGGAACGGGTGTTGGCATTTCTATTGCAGCAAACAAGGTCCGCGGAATACGCTGTGCACTCTGTCCGTCAGCAGAAATCGCTGCGCTTGTAAAACAGCATAATAATGCAAATATAATTGCACTTGGCGGAAGATTTACCAAGCCGTCTCTTGCTAAGGAAATTGTTGATGCCTATATAGCGGCGGACTTTGAAGGAGACAGGCATATTAAGAGACTTGAAAAAATTTCTGCTATAGAGAATTTATAAATTAAAGGAGTGAGGGTATGCGTTGTCCGTTTTGTGGGTTTGATGACAGTAAGGTTATCGATTCCCGCCCAACTGATGAGGGCGTTGCCATCCGCAGAAGGCGTGAGTGTATCGAATGCGGAAAGAGGTTTACTACATACGAAAATGTAGAAAGCCTTCCTATTATAGTAATAAAGAAAGATAAAACACGAGAGCTCTTTAACCGTGAAAAGCTTCTTGCAGGATTAACGCGTGCATGCGAAAAAAGGCCTGTCGAAGCACATCAGCTTGACCTTTTGGTTGACAAAATTGAGTCTGATTTGCAAAACACCTTAAAAAGAGAGATTTCCACAAAGGAAATCGGCGAAAAGGTTATGGAAGGGCTTAAGGATATTGACGAGGTTGCGTATGTGCGCTTTGCATCGGTTTACCGTCAATTTAAAGACGTCAGTACATTCATTGCGGAAGTAAACAAGCTTCTGACAGATAAAAATTAATTATAGGAGAAAGTTTTATGGAAAAAAGCTATTTAAAAAAGGTTACACCGCTTTCATCAATTCGCGAGCTACTTGAACTTGCTAAAAACGAGGCAGGTGAGCACACTGCCTATATTCACAAAGAAAACAAAGTAGAAAAAAGAGTTACTTACAACGAATTCTACGAGGATGTATTTTCGCTCGGAACTGCTCTTGCAAATCTCGGCGTTTCAAAAAAGCACGTTGCCTGCTTTGCTGACAACAGCTATAAGTGGATAAATGTATTTCTTAGCGTACTTCGCTCTGACAATGTGTTTGTAGGTATTGATAAAGAGCTTCCCGCAAAGGACTTTATATACGTTGCAAATGACAGTGATACAGAGGTATTATTTTACGGCAAGAAAGCAGAGGATATGATCCGCGAAAATCTTGACTCTCTTTCAAATATCAAATACTTTATAGGACTTGACAGAGAAGAGGACGAAGGAAACTTCCTTTCCTTTAACCTTTTAAGAGAAAAGGGACGCGCTCTTTACAAAGAGGGTAACAAGGAGTTTTCTGATATGGAAAACATCTACGAGGAGCTTAAGATGCTTGTTTACACATCAGGTACAACAGGCTTGGCAAAGGGTGTTATGCTTTCTGAAAAGAACCTTGTTTCTATCATTTATCACGGACTCAGGGTTTCTACAATAAGCGAAATGGGGCTTTCACTTCTTCCGTATCATCATGCGTATGAAGCTGTTTGCGGAATTTTGGTTGCTATCCATAAGCACACCACGGTATGCATTAACGACAGTCTTAAGAACGTGGCAAAAAACCTTGTTAAATACAAACCTACATATATGTATGTTGTGCCTGCGGTTGCATCTGCACTTCATTCAAATATTATCCGTACTGCTAAAAAAGAAGGAAAGCTTAAAGCTCTTATGCTTCTTATAAAGATATCAAACGGCCTCAGAAAAATTGGCATTGATCTTAGAAGAAAGCTGTTTAGCTCTATCCACAATGCTCTTGGCGGAAGACTTGACAGAATAGTTTGTGGCGGAGCACCGATTTCTGATGAAATGTCTTATTTCTTCGACTCTATTGGCATCCTTATGCTAAACGGATATGGCATTACAGAATGTTCACCACTCGTTAGCGTTAACAACGACTTTGACAATGATTATCGCACAGTAGGTTACACCCTTCCCTGCCTTGAGGTTGAAATTAGGGATAAAGACGAAAATGGCATCGGCGAAATCTGTGTTAAGGGTGACACCGTTATGCTCGGCTACTACAAGAAGCCCGAGGTTACCAAAGAGGTTATTGTAGACGGTTGGTTCTATACAGGCGACTTTGGTTACCTTAACAAAAAAGGTCAGCTGTTGATTACGGGAAGAAAGAAAAATATTATCGTTCTTTCAAACGGTAAAAATATTTTCCCTGAGGAAATTGAAGCTTACATAGAAAAAATCCTCTATGTAAAGGAAGTTGTTGTCTACGAGGTGGATAATAACGGTCAGCCGGCTCTTTGCGCTGAAATTTATCCTGACAAGGACCTTATGGGTAACAGCGATATTAACGCCGATATCTGTGAAGTTCTTAAGGAGCTTCCCTCATACAAGCAAATTTCTAAAATTGTTTTCCGTGATACAGAATTTGAAAAGAACGCATCAAGAAAAATTCTTCGCTCATCAATAAATAAAAAGTAATTTTTAGTACTTGCCCTCATATACATTTTAATGTATATGGGGGTTTTTTTATGCAGGAAATTGAGCACTCTCAAAGAAGAAACGGCTTTATAATTTCGGGCGGCACGGTAGCAGAGTCTCCTGCCGTTAATGTTTTACCCAAAAAGAAGCCAAAACTTAAAATAAATCTTAATATTTCGCCTTCTTTATCAGGACTTTTCGGATATTTAAAGGAGCTTTTTATATATTATTCCTCTAATGCCACATGCCTTAACAAAGCCTTTTTTAAATATGCTTTTTCCTTTGCAACTTGTATTTTTTGTGCCACTGTATTTTTTAACTTTTTTTCATTTGGTACTGCAATATATAAGGACGGAGAAAAAATTGGTGTTGTAAAAGACAATTCCACATTTTTAAAAGCAGTAGAAGATGCAAAAAAAGAACTCGGAGAGGATTTTTCTTTTGATGATGCTTTAAAAAGAACTATTACAATTCATCCCAAAAAAAGCTTTTTATCCGCACCCTCCCTAAAAAAGAACATACTTCTTTGCTCTCCCGACTATTCTTATGGCTACACTCTTTATTCCGCCGGTGAAAAGATATTTACTGCCAAAACACAAAAAGAAGCTGAAACTGCTTTAAAAAACTACATAAAAGATTTTTCTATGAACGGCACGGTTTCCTCCGTCTCTGAAACTAAAATAAAGAAAGAGGTTGTCAAAAAGGATACCTTGCTTTCCGTCAAGGAGTGCGAAAAAACACTTTCCGATAGCGGAAAAATAAATGTTGTAAGCGTAGTAAACAGTGATCTTCGCGAGGTACTTCCCTTTGAAACACTTACCCAAAAAGATAATACTCTTTACCTTGGCGAAAATGTTGTCGTGACAGAAGGCGTTCTGGGGGCAAAAGAAGTCTCTCGCACAAGCACTTATAAAAATGGACTTTTGCAGGAAGAAAAAACAACCTATGAAAATATACTTTCAAGACCTATTGCTAAAATAGTGCGCACAGGCACAAAACAAAAGGATATTTTAAAAACAGGTGTAATCTACCCCCTTAAGGGAATTATATCCTCTCATTTTGGGAGCCGTTGGGGAAAGAACCACGAGGGAATTGATATTGCCGTAGATGAAGATACCCCTGTTTTGGCAGCCGAATGCGGAACAGTTTCCTATGTATCCGAAAATGCAGGCGGATACGGAAAGTATGTAAAAATTGACCATGGCTACGGAAACCAGACCGCCTATGCTCACTTAAATAAAATTGATGTTTCTGTCGGGCAGGTAGTTAATAAAGGAGAGCAAATTGCATTAAGCGGAAATACAGGCAGATCCACAGGACCGCACCTTCATTTTGAAATTATAGATAATGGAGTACATCTTGATCCATATCCATATATGAAAAAATAAAAGAGAGCGTAAAAATTTATTTTTACGCTCTCTTCTTTTCGGGAATAGTAAAAAGTGTTCAGAACGGACAAACTGAGCCAAAGCGCAAGCTTTGGGTTATCCGAAGCTGTATAGCGTCAAAGCAAAGCAGACATCGCTTTGGTTTTGCAATAATTACAAAACCTTCGCTCAATGCATTGCTTTTCCTTTCCCCAAAAAGCAATGTCTGCTTTTCGGGGTCCCCGAAAGTCGCAAGACTTTAAGGGGGAAAGGAGCAAACGAGCGACAAGTTTAAGTTATACAAAACTTAAACCATAGCGAGCCTTGCGACGCACGAGAGACGAAGTTTGTTCGTAGTAAAAAGGCTTAAAAATAAAGAAAAATCGAATGAATGAGATTTTTCAACCAAAAGATAACTCTGCTATTTTTTTTCATCAAGTGACTATTTTGAAAATTTATTTTTTTGCCTTTTTACGTTCTGGACTTTTTTACTATTCCCGTTTTATAGGCTTTTTCTCATATTCTGTACCGCACTTTTTTCAAGTCTTGATACCTGCGCCTGACTGATTCCAACCTCCTGGGCAACCTCTGTTTGTGTTTTCCCTCGAAAAAAACGAAGCGTTATAATAAGCTTTTCTCTGTCCGATAATTTTGTCATAGCCTCACGAAGAGATATTCTTTCTATCCACGCCTCATCCACATTCTTTTTGTCAGACACCTGGTCCATAACAAAAACTGCATCTGCTCCATCGTGGTAGACGGGCTCAAACAGAGATATTGGCTCTTGTATGGCGTCAAGCGCCATGCTCACCTCTTCCTTTGAGACTTCTATTTTTTTTGCTATTTCCTCTATGCTTGGCTCACGGTTAGTTTCTTTTATAATTTTTTCGCGCACACAAAGTGCCTTGTAGGCAATATCACGAAGCGAGCGTGACACCCTCACTGAATTGTTGTCACGAAGATAACGCCTTATTTCTCCTATAATCATGGGCACTGCGTAGGTTGAAAACTGAACATCCAGCTCTGTATTAAAATTATCTATTGCCTTTATAAGCCCGATACACCCCACCTGAAACAAGTCGTCTACATTCTCTCCACGATTGTTAAAGCGCCCTATAACGCTTAGTACAAGTCTTAAATTTCCTTTTATAAAGGTTTCTCTCGCGTGCGAGTCACCTTTTTTTATTTTTTCAAACAGTTCTTTTTTCTCCTGTGCCGAAAGCATTGGTAATTTTGATGTATTTACTCCGCATATTTCAACTTTACTAATCATAAAAAGCCTCCGCAAGAAAGATTTCTCAATTAAATCTTTCCCGCAAAGGCTTTTATTATGCAATATTTTATTATTTAAGTCTTTCTAAAAGCTTTTTTTGTTCTTCCTCATAACCGGGTTTTCCTAAAAGTGCAAACATATTTTTCTTATATGCCTCAACACCCGGCTGGTCAAACGGATTAACGCCAAGGAGATATCCGCTTACACCGCACGCTTTTTCAAAGAAATAGATAAGATTTCCGAGGCAGTAAGCATCCATCTTTTCTGCGCGGATTACAAGGTTTGGCACATTGCCGTCAGTATGCGCTAAAAGTGTGCCGTTAAACGCCTGCTCATTAACAAAGCTTACGGTTTTTCCTGCAAGGAAGTTTAATCCGTCAACATTGTCGCCGTCTTCTTCAATCTGTATGTCCTTACGGGCATTGTCAAAGAAAAGCACTGTCTCAAAGAGGATGCGCTGCCCCTCCTGAATGTATTGTCCCATAGAATGAAGGTCACTTGAAAAATCTGCTGAAGCCGGGAAAATACCTTTGTTTTCCTTACCTTCGCTTTCACCGAAGAGCTGTTTCCACCACTCTGCAAAGAAATGCACCTGCGGTTCATAGTTTATCATCATTTCTATTGATTTTCCTTTTCTGTAAAGTGCATTTCTCACCGCAACGTATCTGTAGCAATCATTTTCTTCAATGTCGGGGTTTGAGTATTTTACCATAGCATCTTTTGCCCCGAGCATAAGCGCATCGATATCAATTCCGCTTGCAGCGATAGGCAAAAGACCAACTGCCGTCAGTACACTATAGCGTCCGCCAACATCATCGGGAACAACAAAGGTTTCGTAGCCTTCTTTATCTGCTAAATTTTTAAGCGCGCCCTTTTCTTTATCTGTTGTTGCAAAAATTCTTTCACGCGCGCCGTCTTTTCCATACTTTTTAATAAGCATATCGCGGAAGATACGGAAAGCTATCGCAGGCTCTGTTGTAGTTCCGCTTTTTGAAATGATATTTACCGAAAAATCAATGTCCTTTACTGTTTCAATTAAATCAGAAAGGTAGGTTGAGCTGATGTTATTTCCTGCAAAGAAAATTTTGGGATAGCCCTCACGTGCGCTTTCTTCTACGTTATAAAAGCTGTGGTTAAGCATTTCAATCGCCATTCTTGCACCAAGATATGATCCACCAATGCCGATAACTATAAGCGCTTTTGAGTTTGATTTAATTTTCTCTGCCGCTTTTTTAATGCGGGCATATTCTTCCTTATCATAATTTTCAGGAAGGTCCACCCAACCTAAAAATTCTTCCCCTCTGCCCGTCTTTCTGTGAAGCATATCGTGTGCCGCCTCAACAAAAGGAGAAAGAGCCTTTATTTCTTCTTTTGATACAAATTTTTCAGCATTTGAGCTGTCAAACTTTATTTTAACCATTTTCAAATCCCCCTTTTTATTATTCTTCGTACCCGTTGGGGTTATTTTTTTGCCAATTCCATGAATCCTCGCACATCTTTTCAAGGTCACGCGCAGCTACCCAGTCAAGCTCCTCTTTTGCTTTTGTTGCATCTGCATAACAAATGGCAGCATCTCCCGCTCTTGGTGGTGCAATGACATACGGAAGGTCTTTTCCGCATGCCTTTGAAAATGCTTTTACTATTTCAAGTACGCTGTAGCCGTTTCCTGTTCCAAGATTATAAATATGTACGCCCGGCTCATTACTTTTCTTTTCCACTGCTTTTAAATGGCCAAGCGCGAGGTCAACAACGTGAATATAGTCACGCACCCCTGTACCGTCCTTTGTGGGATATTCGTTTCCGAATACGTTGATTTTTTCAAGTCTGCCTACTGCAACCTGTGCAACATACGGCAAAAGGTTGTTGGGAATACCCTTGGGGTCTTCCCCTATTTTTCCGCTTTCATGTGCGCCTATGGGGTTAAAGTAACGAAGAAGCACCACACTAAAGCGCTTATCTCCGTTATAAACGTCAGAAAGCACCCTTTCAAGCATAAGCTTTGTAGCGCCGTATGGATTTGTTGCGAAGTTTGGAAAATCCTCTTTTATCGGCACCGTTTTTGGATTGCCATACACTGTTGCCGAAGAAGAAAATACGATATTATAAACATTATGCTCACGCATTACCTCAAGAAGTATAAAAGTCCCTGTCATATTGTTATGGTAGTATTCAAGGGGTTTCTCGACCGATTCTCCAACCGCCTTGAGACCTGCAAAATGAATGACTGAATCAATTTTATTTTCATCAAAAACCTTTGAAAGATTTTCCTTATCTAAAATGTCACAAACATAAAAAGGGAAATCCTTTCCCGTTATATTTTTTACTGCCTCAATAGCTTTCGGACTTGAATTTGAAAGGTTATCTACAACCACTATTTCGTGCCCTGCATTAAGTAACTCCACACACGTGTGGCTTCCGATGTAACCTGCACCGCCTGTTATAAGTATATTCATCATTATACCTCCAATTCTGATATAACTAATTTTATACCTATACCGCTATTAATGTCAAGGCATTTGCCCCATTTTCACTAAATTATCTTTCTTTAACTTTCGTATATACTTTTTCTTGCCAAAAGTACTTTAGAGGGCGATACGCTTATTTCATCAATTCCATAGGAAATAAGCTTTTTAATGGCTAAAGGGTTTCCTGCCAGTTCTCCGCAAACGCCCACCCATATATTATTTTTATGCGCGTTTTCGCACACATTTTTTATAAGCGAGAACACCGCCGGATGCATTATATCATACGTTTTTTCAATGTGCGGATTTTCTCTGTCACAAGCAAGGGTGTATTGTGTTAAATCATTAGTCCCGATACTGAAAAAATCGACCATCCCCGCCAATTTATCACTTATAATTGCAGCTGCAGGAGTTTCAATCATAATTCCCTCTTTGACCTTACCTTCCTTTATTCCAAGCTCTTTTCTTACCTCTTTTGAAATTTCCTTTACTTCCATTAGCTCGCTTTCTGAAATTATCATAGGATACATTATAAGAATATTTCCATATTCCGAAGCTCTGTATGCTGCACGAAGCTGTGTTTTAAGCATCTCTTTTTTAAGGAGATTAAGCCTTATTCCACGCATTCCAAGGGCCGGATTTTCCTCATGCTCAAAATGAATATAATCCGCCTTTTTATCCGAACCCAAATCAAATGTTCTTAAAATTACATTTTTGCCCTGCATTTTTTCCAGCACATTTTTGTATACGAAAAACTGCTCATCTTCACTTGGGGGATTTTTTCTTCCCATATACAAAAATTCCGTCCTGAAAAGCCCTATGCCTTCAGCATCATTTGAAATTACTGCCTCCACATCATCGGGACCACTTATATTGGCATATAGCATTATTTCCTTATTATCTTTTGTGATTGTCTTCTTTTTGCGAAAAGACTCAAGCTCTTCTTTATACTTTTTATAGCCTTCTATTTCTTTTTTTATAGAGCTGATTGTATTTTCATCAGGCTCTATAAAAACGCTGCCCGATTTTGTATCGACTGCCGCAATAACTGAATTTTTAACGCCTGAAAGCTCTAACTCGGGCACAACTATAGACGCTAAATTGAGCATCCCCGCAAGAATTGATGCATGCGAAAGCCGAGACCCCTTTTTCGTTACAAGGGCAAGCGTATTTTTCTTTCCAAGCTTTATTACCTGACTTGGCGAAAGCTCTTCTGCAAAAACAATGCATCCCTCGGGGATATCCTCTTCTATTTTGTCTCCTCTTAAAAAATTCACAATCCCGTGCGATATATCCAGTACATCCGCACTTCTCTCGCGCATATATTCAGAATCCATTTCCAAAAACCTCTTTGAGAAAAGCTCGCTTATTTCCTCAACTGCACTGATTGCGCTTTTATTGTTTTCAATAAGATTTAATATCTCATCTATATAATCTTCGTCCTCAAGCATAAGCTGGTGTATTTCAAATATTTCGGCATTAGCTATTCCTACCGCACTTTTTGAGTCCTCTTCAATATTTTTAAGCTCCGATTTTAAATCGTTAACTGCATTTAAAAACTTTTTCTTTTCTTCTTCCTTATTTACACATTTATCGGATGAAGGCATAGCTTCTTTTTTTATTACATATGCATTTCCTATTGCAATACCAAAGGAAAGTTCTTTCCCGCTTAACTTTATCATATTATCATTCCTTATAAATTACATCTGAAGAATTCTTCCATCTCTTTTATTGCCTCTTTTTCGTCTGTGCCCTCAGCCGTGATAAATACACAGTCATTACATTTTGCACCAAGGCCCATAACTGAAAATATCTTTTTGGCATTTGCGCTTTTATCACGAAGCTCTATTTTAATGTCTGATTCAAACATGCCTGCCTTTTTTACAAGTATCCCTGCAGGACGCGCATGTATACCATTTTCCGATTTAATTATATATGATATTTTTTCCATTGCTATCTCTCCTTATTGATTACTATTATTTATTATTTCTGTTACATAATTAATAAACCCTTAAAGAAAATGTTTTTTTAGTAAAATTAAGTTAATATTTCCGAAAAATATCGCATTTACCTATTAATTCCATAATTTTATGTAAACCGTTTTTAGCCTAATTTCTCCGCATATAAGTTTTCCACAATTTAAATATTTTATTAGTATTTTTCTGTGAAATCTGTTAATAACTCCTGTTAAAAACCATAAAATTAAGCTTTTTCCTGTGGAAAACTTTAATTTCTTCTCTCGGGGTTGTATTTTTTTATGTAAACCTTACTTAACATAATATAATTATTATTTTTAAATTATAGAAACCACTCCCCCTATGCGCTTTATACACCTGTTTTGTAACATCTCAAAGCAAGATTTCGAATTATTTTATTATTTTCAAAAAAAGACTTTACAAGACATTATTTATGTGCTATAATGATTTTCGTTGACAGATAAATATCGCGGGGTGGAGCAGTCTGGTAGCTCGTCGGGCTCATAACCCGAAGGTCGTTGGTTCAAATCCGGCCCCCGCAACCACGAATAAACAGTCGTCTTTGACGGCTGTTTTGATTTGTAAAAAACTTTTTTTATGAGACCGACGAGCGTGGCTCGTTGGGAATCAAGCCTGAGCGCTGCCGGTGGCAGATTAAGCGAGGGCGCAGAGTTGTGCAGCGGTCGAAAAAACTGAGGACAAGCGAAAGCCCGATAGTTTTTTCGGGCACCGCAAACGGCGCAAAGCGATAACCCGAAGGTCGTTGGTTCAAATCCGGCCCCCGCAACCAGAAAAAGGCCTTAACTTTAATGAAAAGTTAAGGTCTTTTTCAACTAAATCCGTCTTTGCAGACGGAATAAATCAATCCTTGATTGATGAAATCTGCTTTGCAGATGAAATCGCCTACGGCGGATTAAAGACGGATTTGATTTCATCCAAACTTGTTTGAATTTCATCGCGAACAAAGTAATCGATTTCATTCTACACAAAAAAGCACTTGCACTTGCAAGTGCTTTTTATTATACCATTTCCAGTTTTCTTAAAAGGTCAAGTCTTTCCAAATGCTCGCTTGAAAGTGCTTCTTTCTTCCTTTTTTGAGGAATAATTCCCTTTAAAATTCTATGCGCCCACGCAATTGGAAGAAGGAGCTTTGACCTTTTTACATAAGGATAATTTACGGACATAAATTCTATTCCAGGAAAAAGGCGCGAAAGCTTTCTTTTATTTTTATAAGCTTCATAGCTTGATTTTCCCGATTTGCTTCTTTCGCTTAAATAAAGGTTGTAAAAGCCTTGCCTTGCACCATCCTCGTGCCCGAAGAGTCCCCCACTAAACATATCCTCGAAAACTTTTTCAACAATGTCTTCATCAAGTTCGTCTGTCTTAATAAGATTTTCGGGAAACATAAAATAAATTTCACCAATTCTTATTATATGCTTAAAAAACTTCTCAAAACCTAAATTTTTTATGGAGCGGTTTGCCCTTTCCCAGTCTATTTCCCGAAAGCAGTTTTTCGTGTATATAAGAAGGTCTCCAAGTTGTCTTATCCCGGCACCGCACGACAGAAAATGCTTTGCAAAATGAAGAAGCAAAAACAAAAAGTTATCAGTTATCCCAAGCGTTTTATACTCTGTGCCGTCTTCCGCTTTGACTGTTATGCGCGCTTCTTCATATTTTACCTCGTTACGAAAGCTTACATCTCCGGTCATTTTGCCATACATCATTGTGTGTATTTCAACAAGTCCTGCTATGGGATGAGTGCATTCAATCTGATGTGATTCATACACCTTTTCCCCGATTGTAAAGCCCATATCCTCCATTATTTTAAGACAGTTGTCAAGTTTCTCGGGATTTATCAGAATGTCCGCGTCACTCGACACGCGCGCGATGGGAGTGTGATAAAACCTTGATATGCTTTCACCTTTAAGTATGCAGCATTCTATACCGTTTTCCTCAAGTTTTTTCATAAGAGAATGAATAAAGGAAAGTCTTTTGTACTGAACTGCCATATTCATCGTAAATTGCGCGTCAAGTTTTTCAAAAGTCTCTTTCGGAATTTTTTCAGGATGTTGTTTATATATATCACTTACAGCTAAAAATACAGTTTCCCAGACGCCTTGACTTTTGGATATGTTGTAAATTTCTTTAAAGTTGTATTTTCTTTTTTCATCCGCCTTCACTCCGTAGGACGCGCAGGAAAAAAGATATATTGTATCTATAAAATCTTTATTCACTCCATCACTTCCTGATGCATTTTTAATGCATTATTCTTACAATAATGCTCTTTAACTTAACGTACAAAAACATTAGATTGGTGCAATTTCTGACATATAGGAACTTAAATATCTTATAGTCGCATCTTTCAGGCAAGCTCTTTTCTATCTTTTCTCTTAATAGCTCGTTTGATATATATCCTCGTATAATTTCCCTGAAATTCTTCTCGTGCGACACATCCACAAACCAGGAGTGTATAAGTTTTGCATAGCAATCATACATTTGTGCGAGATTACAGTCTCCCCCATATATTTCCTTTAAAAAGTTTTCTTCAATCACCCTTTGGTCAATGAGTGAATCAATCTTATCAAGTTTTGAGTTTCTGTTAAGGGAGTTGTCATTGTCAAGCGAAACATTATAAAGGCAATCCGCTATAACTCGTATTTTTTCTACATTACGCATATAATCAAGGACAAACACTGTATCCTCTCCTAAAGATAAATCCTCACGGAAAAGCTTTTTTATAATGCTTTTTTTATACAGTTTATTGCATGGACCAAGGTTTATTTTTCTGAGCTTAAAATACACGTCAATATTTTCCCTCAGAATGCATTTTTCATCTTCAAGATGCGGAGTGCGAAGCAGTTTCTCGCCTTTCCACACCTTTAATCCGCATATCGCCATATCTTGCCCTTCTATGGCAGAAACTAATTTTTCGCATGCATCTTTTTCAATATAATCATCACTGTCAACAAACTGGATATATTCCCCGTTTGCTTTTTTTATGCCTTCATTTCTGGCTTTTGATACCCCGCCGTTTTCTTTATCTATAACTACTATGCGACTGTCCTTTGCCTCATATTCTCTGCAAATTTCAAGACTGTTATCCTTTGAGCCATCATTTATAAGGATTATTTCGATATCTGTGTATGTTTGAGAAATCAGGCTTTCTATACACTTTTTAAGCCATTTTTCAGAATTGTAGATTGGAACAATTATTGAAATCATCGGCCTATCTCCTGTCCTTTACACGTTGGTTTTTAAGAATTCGATTGATTTTTGGCGTTTCTCGTTTAAAAGAGAGTTAACCTTTTCGTAGTTAATAGGTTCTTTATTAAGTAAATTTTCATTTTCACATTTAAGCTCCCTGTTTCCTAATTCAAGTAGAGCTGAAAGTGTTTCAAGTCTTGAATTGTTATTGTCCTTTTTTATATCCAAATCATAGAAAAACTGCTTTTGTAAAACTATTGAAAGTGCCATTCCGTGAAACGAGCTTGTAAAGATATATTTTGCGTTTTTTATGTATTCTACAAATTCATCGGGCGAGATATCTGTTTTATTTATCACGCCTTTTTTCTTTCTATAGGACATATGTCCCCAGATTATTTTATACCCTGTTTCTTTAGCAAATTTTTTTACCGCTTTTTCAATATTTGGTGTTGAAGCTATTGTATATACAAAGATGTATTCTCCCTTGTTTTTCAGGTTACAAGTAAAATCGTAATCGTCTTTTAAAAGTAAAAGTGTCGGATCTAAAACCATCTGGCTTTCAAGATTAAAAGTGTCCCTTATAATGTTATCAAGCGCTTCTTCCCTTGCAGATATTGCTTTAAAGGAGGAAAGCTTGTCCTTAATTTCCGCCTCATTTGTATTTTGCAAAGAGCTGCTTCCCATACTTGCTGCATAGGAAATCTTTTTCTTCCCTTCTGCAAAATCTAATAGATACGCATAGTCGTTACCATTTAAGGAAAAATTCCATACCTGGTCGCTCCCGGTTATAAAGGTGTCATAGCATCCTTTTGCCTCTGATATAGTTTTCTTATTATAGGGCTTACTGATTTTAAGATACTTTTTTTTAAAAGCATCAAACTTTTTCTGGCTTTGAGCGTTCTTCCTTATAGTCAGCACCCATTTGATGAGCTCTTTTTCGCTCCTTATTTCATAAAGCTTTTTGAGCTTATACTGATTTTCAATTTTTTCGCATCTGTAATCTATAATTTCGTTGTCAAAACCAAGTTTACGCAGAGTCTTTTGAAGGGCATATGCCTGAAGAAGCGCCCCGCAATTTCTGGTGCTGTGGTAGGTAATTGTCCCCGTTTTTTTCATTTTCTCACCCTTTTCTGACAAGGTTATATTGAACTCCATTATAATACGATTCTATAAGAGAAGTAAAGATTACGTAAGGCAACATAAATGATATCCCGTGAAGCGGATTTCCAAAAAATGAATACACAATAAAAAGTACCTGAACGTAAATTGAAATACCGCAATTTTTTTTATCCTTGTCGCTGATATATTTGCTGTTTAGTAAAAATTCATATTTTTTAAACGACTTCGAAAGCGTTACCAGCACCAACGACACAAAGCTTATGAATCCCGCTATTCCCATTTCTGCAAGCACTTGAATAAATGAGTTGTGAGTCGATACACCATAAGAATCCAAGAGAGCTCCTGCTCCTGCACCTAAAATTGGATTTTGCTTCCATATATCAAATGTGAGACGCCATAGCTCGTAACGTCCGTTTGACAAATCGCCCGCATCGTCAAGTATATTCATTTTTTCTATAATATTTTGCGCTATTGGACTATATCTGAAAACAAGGAATACTATAATTCCCAAAACTATAATTCTAAATATCCTTTTGCTTTTTTTTGCGTCTGAAACAGCATTTCTCCAGAATAAAACGAGCACTGCAAAGCCATTCGCCATAAGAAAACTTCTTTTCCGTGTCATAAGAAGCGCCAGCACCGAAAGAACCAGCCATAAATATATAGTACTTCTTTTTTCCCCGTTTACCAGATCACTCACTAAAAATGCTATAAACAATGAGATGAGAAATGCGTTTATACCCGTTTGTCCTTGAAGTCCGGGATAAGCCCCTCCTTCAAAAAGGTCCTTGTAAATCTTCAACGTATCTCCTGAGTATAATACTTCCGCTATTTTTAGCATAACATTAGGAAGGACATATGACATAAGAGTGGCTACCACGCAAAGAAAAGAAAAAAAGTATGTAACTTTTACAAATAGGTTCTGCCAGTTATACTCATTATCAAGAATAATTCTTATTAGGAAGTATGCAATCATAAGATACATAAAACGAAGCGACCCGCCTCTTGAACGCGTAAGAAGAGTCGACACCACGCCTGAAAGCAAAAAGAAGAACCATTCAAGAGAAAAGGTGGTTTCAAGAGATATCTTGTTTAAAAGCTTCGCAACAACAGGAATAAACGATAAAAGTATCAGATAATACCCGTTTCCTATTGTCCCGTAAAAAAACATTGTTATTGTAAGAAATACTACAAATAAACTTATACTTATAGTTGGTTTTGTCATAAAATGCATCTCCAATTATTTATTAAATACTGCAGATTTTCTGCATTTGAAATTCGATGTTTTTAAGGTAATACTCATATAAAATTACCCATAATAAACTTTATCATAGTTTTCCTCTTTTGTCAACGGATTGCGGGTGCGTAAGGCATACCTAATTCTTAAAAAGGTATTTACTAATATTAAAAATTATAGTATAATTGTACTAGAGATATATTCTCTATATTAAACAAGGAGGCACTATTATGAAAATCAACATTTTTTTAAGAAAAACCAGTCTTACCGAAGAGCAAAAAGAAATGCTTGAAAAGAAGGTTAGCAAGTTAGGCAAGTTTTTTGATGATGATGTTTCCTGCGACATAGTTGTAGGCTATCAGCGTGACAAAAAAATTGTTGAGGTTACAATCCGCAGCAAAAATATGATTTACCGCGCTGAAGAAAGAAATGATGAATTATATAATGCAGCGGACAAAATAGTTGACTCAATTGTTCGCCAGATCAGGAAAAACAAAACACGCCTTGAAAAAAAGCTTCGCACAGGAGTAATTAAGGAGTTTGATTTTGGCACAGATTCTTTTGAGGACGAAAGCGAAATCAAGATAGTTAAAACAAAAACGCACTCAATTAAACCGATGAATGCGGAGGAAGCCGTGCTTCAAATGAATATGCTTGGGCACTCTTTCTTTGTTTTCCTTGATTCAGACTCAAACAATACAAGCATAGTTTACCGCCGTAATGACGGAAACTACGGACTTATTGAAACAAAGTAATGATAAAGATTGATAAAGCCGTAATCGTAGAAGGAAAATATGACAAAATGCGCCTTGAGAAGGTGTGTGATTGCCCGATATTTACAACCGAGGGTTTTCGGATATTTAAGGATAAGGAAAAGCGTGAGTTTTTAAAAAAGCTTGCTAAAACACGCGGAATTTTAATTCTTACAGATTCTGACCGTGCAGGGTTTATGATAAGAAATCATATTAAGGGTTTTGTAGATGAAGGAAGCGTCACAAATGCCTACATTCCTGAAGTTTTCGGAAAGGAAAAAAGAAAAAACACTCCCTCAAAGGAAGGAAAGCTTGGCGTTGAGGGGATTGATGAAGAAGTCTTGTTAGAGGTTCTTTCCTCCTACGCCTCAAAAAATGAAGAAACTGAAAAAGTAACAAAACGAGATTTATTTGATTTAGGCCTGTACGGCAAAAAAGAAAGCAAGGCTTTACGCATATCGCTGTGCAAAAAGCTTTCTGTCCCTGCAGGAATTAGTGTTAACTCACTGATAGATGCATTAAACGCATTAATTACCAAAGATGAATTTTATAAAATGATGGGATTTTGATTATGCACGAAGGACACAGACAAAGACTGAAACAAAGATTTTTATCGGAAGGATTAAGCTCTTTTGAAGACCATGAGGTGCTCGAGCTTCTTTTGTTCTACACCATACCTCAGGGAGATACAAACCCGCTTGCACATAGGCTCATTAATCACTTTCACACTCTTGACGGGGTATTTGGCGCAGATGTTGAGGAGCTTTGCAAAATTCAGGGGGTAAGAGAACATACTGCAATATTTCTTAAGCTCGTTCCTCAGCTTTCGCAGTTTTACACAAGCCTTTTTGTAAGAGATAAGAAAATGCTTGTCACAACGCATGACGCAGGCGAATATGTTTCTAAAAAGATAGGTTGCCTCTCAAATGAGGTATTTGCGCTTATTTGCCTTGACTCTCAAAGGCGTGTGCTTGCATTTGAAATAATTGATGAGGGAACGGTTTCGCAGGCAAATGTTCATCCGAGAAAAGTTGTTTCCACCGCACTTCGTCACAACAGCGCTGCTGTAATTTTAGCGCACAATCACCCATCGGGCACTATGCAGGCATCGGAAAACGACAGAATTTTAACACAAAGGCTTTGCGATGTGCTTGAAGCTGTCGGCATACACGTAATTGACCATATAATTGCCGCAAGCACCGATAAATACTACAGTATGAGTGACCATTTTATTATGCCAAATTAAAAAGAAAGGTTTTGATTAAGTTGACACTTGAAAATTTGCAAAAAGATATGATTTCGGCCATGAAGGCTAAGGACAAGGTCCGTAAGGATGTTATTTCATCTCTTATCGCAGCAGTGAAAAAGTATGGAATTGATAACGGAGTGAGAAATGATATAACTGAAGAAATGACAAACTCCGTTATATTAAAAGAGCTTAAGCAGGCGAAAGAGCAGATTGATACCTGCCCACAAGACAGAACGGAACTCCTTGAAGCCTTCAAAACAAACTATGCGATTATTGAAGAATACGCCCCCAAGCTTCTTAACTCTGACGAGGTGCGCGCAATTCTTGTAGAAAAATTTTCTGACGTTTTAAAAACCAAAAACCGCGGAATGATTATGAAAGAAGTTATGGCGGAACTTAAAGGAAAAGCAGACGGAAAGGTTATAAGTGAAGTTGTCGGGGAGTTTTTAAAGTAATGCATGACATTAAAAAGCACATTACCCCAAGGCTTGAGATGATAATTTCGCTTGTTCCCAAAAGCCGTGTTATCTGTGACATTGGCACAGACCACGGCTATATTCCGATTTATCTTGCAAAGGATAACCGCGCAGAGAGAATTATTGCGTCTGATGTAAATGAGGGTCCTCTTTCTTATGCGCAAAAAAACATTGAAAGCTTTTTAGTAAAAGATAAAGTAGAAACCCGTCTTTCTGACGGGTTTTCGGGCTTTAAGTACGGCGAGGCTGAAACCTGCATAATTTCAGGTATGGGCGGGGAGCTTATTGCAAAGATTTTAAAGACAGATATCGGCATTAAAAACTTTGTTCTTCAGCCACAGACGATGCACCGCTATTTAAGAGAATATTTATGTGAAAACGGCTTTGAGATTAAAAAAGAGGCTATAGCGCGCGAGGATAAAAAGATGTATGTTGCGCTTTTGGCAACTCGCGGAAAAAGCCAAAGTCTTACCGAAACAGAGCTTGAAATAGGGCCGTGCCTCATTCGCGAAAAACCACCTCTTTTTCATGAATATGTAAAATACAGACTGTATGAAATAGACAGTATCTTAAAGAAAATGGGTGAAGGCGCAAGGGAAAAAGGCGAAAAATATATATTCCTTAAAAACGAATACGAAAAGCTTATTGAGGATGATAAAAATGATTAAACTTTCAGAAATTATAAACTATCTTGAAGAAAAATTCCCTAAAGAATATGCGGAGGACTTTGACAATATCGGGCTTCTTATAGGAAAAAGTGAAAAAGAGGTGAAGGGCATTCTTATTTCGCTTGATTTTTCTTATGAAGCGGTTTGTGAGGCAAAGGAAAAGGGGGCTAATGTTATTATTACCCACCACCCTGCAATTTTTAATCCGATAAAAGAAATTACTGATAAAACACAGTTGGGGAAAGCAATTATTCTCGCGATTGAAAATGGAATTTCTATCTACAGCGTGCACACAAACCTTGACAGTGCGCCGGGAGGACTTACCGACCTTATCGCTTCAAAGCTCAATCTCTGTGCTTTTGAAAATATCGAGGGAAACCTTGGAAGAATATGCACAGCGCCCGAGGGTGAAACCATAAAAACTCTCTGTGCAAAAATTAAAAAAGAGCTTGGCGTAAGCAACCTCTTCTCAACTGCAAAATGTGACAGACCAATCAAAACTGTTGCGCTTTGTAACGGCGGTGGCGGTGGTGAGCTTGTAGATAGGGTGATTGGCAGATGCGATGTTTACATTTCGGGGGACTTAAAGCATCACGAGCATCTGGCGTTTTCGTGTGCTAAAACTGATTTTATCGAAATACGCCATTTTGACAGTGAAGTACCCGTATGCAAGCTTCTTTGTAATTTGCTAAAAGAAAAGTTTGGCAAAGAGCTGATATGCCACATTTCCTCTTCTCAAAACCCCATTATTGACACAGATTTAATAGTATGATAAAATGCTTACGAGTAATCCGAGCGGTCGCGGGAGATTAATCTCACGAGGAAAGTCCGAGCTACGAAGGACAGGGTGCCGGAGAAATCCCGGTGGAGGCGACTCTAAGGAAAGTGCAACAGAAATAAACCGCCGATGCTTTTGTATCGGTAAGGGTGGAAAGGTGAGGTAAGAGCTCACCGACATTGCGGTAACGCTTTGTGCCATGTAAACCCCACCTGTAGCAACGCCGAATAGATTGGCTTGTCCGGCCTATAATCTGACGGGCGGCTTGAGCTGTGTAGAGATATACAGCCTAGATAGATGACCGCTTCGGGGAATTTTCCCTATGACTGAACTCGGCTTACAGGATTACTCATATTAAAAAAAGAAAGTGGATGTAATTTTTTACATCCACTTTTTAATTTATTGTATATACAAATCCGTCTGTTTCTAAAACCACTGTGCCTAAGATATCTGTTCTGTAAACATTTATATTATTTTTATCAAAAAGTTCAAGAACAGATGGAGACGGAAAATCATACGGATTATCTTTTCCTACGGATATAACCACGCTTTCAGGTGATACCTCATTTATATACATATCCGTACTTGAGGAGTCACTTCCGTGATGCCCTGCCTTTAAGACGTCACTATCAAGGTCAAGGTTTTTTTCTAACATATCAAGCTCACTGTCAATTTCAGCATCGGCGGAAAAAAGGATTTCTGTTTCACCGTAAGTAAGCTTTAAAACAAGAGAATGATTATTCATTCTTTCATAATCATTTCTGACCGGTGCAAGCACAGTGCACTTTGCATCTTCATCAAATAAAACGTCTCCTGATTTTGCGTAGTTTGTCTTTATCTTTTTTTCTTGAAGAAGTGAAATCATATTTTCAAAGGTTTGAGAGGTATGAGTTTTTTTCGGCATATAAAAGTGCCCTATTTCAAAGCTTTTTAAAATTTCACTCATTCCGCCAATATGGTCCGCATGAGGGTGCGTTGCAATAACTGTGTCGATTTTTTCATAGCCGAGCTTTTTTATAAAGCTAACAAGCTCTTTCCCGAAATCCGCAGTCCCTGCATCTATGAGCATACATTTACTGTCGGGAAGCTCTATAAAAGAGGAGTCAGCCTGCCCGGCATATAAAAAATGCACCTTTAGAGGATTCTTCCCTGAAATATTAATTATTCCCCTTTTTCCGTCAAAAGACACAGTTTTTCCAAAGCTTTCCGCCACTGCACGAAGTGGAACAAACATTTTGTCTTTCACTATAAAAGGGGAAGTATCAAGCTTTATTTCTTCTCCATTTACAGTTATACTTTCTTTCCCGTGGGAAAATTCAACAACTGTTTCTTCGTTTTTAGCAATCGCAATATTTTTTTCACTGTCCCATAAAATTTCTGCACCAAGTACATCCCCTACAGCGCGGAGAGGGACAAGCGTTCTGCCATTATGGATAAAAGGAGAGTCTTGCACTTCTACCTTTTTTCCATCTATAAAAATGTCTATACCAAAAGTGGCGTATGCGCAATACGACACCATAAAAGTTATAATTGCAAATATTACTAAAAAGGTAATGCTTTTTTTACCAAACATCATTATGCTTTTCTCCATTTATAAAAGCCGTTATGTTTTCTGCCGTCATAGATACGCATTTTTTTCTTGCCTCTACAGAGCTCCACGCAATATGCGGTGTAAAAACCACCTTTGACTTATCCTTTATATTTAAAAGAGGCATATTTTCTTTAGGCGGTTCTTCCGAATATACATCTATCCCTGCGCCAAAAATTTCTCCCTCATCAAGAGCTTTGGCAAGCGCATTTTCATCTATTACTGCGCCACGGCTCACATTTATAATAACAGCGCTTTTTTTCATCATTTTAAGCTCATTTTCTCCGATATAGTGAAACGCATTTTCGTTAAGCGGGGTTGAAAGGGTTATTATATCGCACTCTTTTAAAAGGGTTTCTTTTGAAACGCACGGGTAGTCTTCTTCTCTTTTCGTGCCGCTTATAGAGCTATAGCAAACCTCTGCCCCAAAGGCAGCTGCCGCTTTTGCCGTAGCGCGCCCTATTGCGCCCAGTCCAACTATTCCCCACTTTTTGCCTGCAATTTCATTAAACACTTTCCCCATATGGTTTGCAACGCCTGATTTTGAGTAAAGTCCATCCTTTACGTAATCGTCATAATAGCGTATGTTTTCCATTAATGAAAATAAAAGTGCAAATGTATGCTGGCACACACTTTCAACGCAGTAACCCGGAACATTTCTTACTAAAATACCCCGCGCCTTGCAAAATTCTATATCGACATTATTAAAGCCTATCGCAAAAAGACAAATAAGCTTTAAATTCTTTGCGCATTTTAAGATATTTTCCCCAAGCTGCACTTTATTTATGATAACTACATCCGCATCTTTTATTCGCGCGGCACACTCATTTTCATTTGTTGTGGGGTAGATTTCACAATCCCCAAGGCGTGTAATGGGTGAGAAATCAATATCCTCACCCATTGTTTTTGCATCTAAAATAACTATTTTCATTTAATTATCCTCAAGCTTTTTAAGTTCTTTCATATCGACATCCAAACTACCTTGTGCTCTCGCAGTTTTGATAATCTGAAGCTCTTTTGCCGAAAACTCTGCAATCTGGGTTTCAAGCTCGTCTTCAAGCTTAACTCTTACAAGTCCGCTGAAAGGAACTGTGCTTAAAACCGTTCCCTTTCCTTTTGGTGTGGAAACAAGCGAACCAACAGAGGGCATACATTTAGAAAACTCATCATAACAGTTTTGCTCATACTTAAGGCAACACATAAGTCTTCCGCAGTTACCTGATATCTTTGCGGGGTTAAGACTTAAACCCTGCTCCTTTGCCATTTTAATTGAAACGGGGTGAAATCCGCCAAGAAATGAAGAACAACAAAGTCCGCGTCCGCATATGCCTAGGCCACCAAGCATCTTCGCTTCATCTCTTATACCTATCTGGCGAAGCTCAATTCTTGTGCGGAAAACAGATGCAAGGTCCTTTACAAGCTCACGGAAATCAACCCTTCCTTCCGATGTAAAATAAAAGAGAATTTTATTTGCATCAAAGGTATATTCAACGTCAACAAGCTTCATATCGAGCTTGTGCTTGGAAATTTTCTCTTCACAGATGACAAAAGCTTCTTTTTCTTTTTCTCTATTTTTTTCAAGCTGAATTTCGTCCTCTTTTGTGGCAATTCTCACAATTTCTTTAAGCGGAGATACAATTTCCCCCTCATCCACTTCTGTAAGAGGAATTGTAACCTTACCGTATTCAAGACCGCGTGCTGTTTCAACAATTACTGCCTGCCCGACAGACGGGGTTAATTTGCCGGGTGCAAAGTAATATGCCTTGCCTGCATCTTTAAATTTAATTCCTACTACTTTTACCATGTATATCCTCCCAACAGTTTATAAGCATATCCACAATCCATAAATCATATTTCATGGATGCATTAAGTTGCTTTTTCGTATTTAAGGCTCTTTCTGTTATGGTTATTGCCATTGTAAGCGTTACCTTTGAAGAAAAATCCTCAATCATTTTTTTCATATCAACATTTATTATTTCCGTTTGCGTTTTAAGGGCTAAAACGTCACGCATAAAGCTTAGGAAAAGCTCAAATGCAAAATCACTTTTTAAAAAGCCGGATTTATTCTTTATTCCAAACAGCTCCGCGACATCAAATATCGTGCTTCGCGCACCTGTGAGGCGCGTTATTTTTTCAAACATTTCCTGCCTTTGACTAAAAAAACTTTCATCCTCACAAATTCTTATTGCCCTGCCTATTACACCGCCTGAATACTTTGCGATAAAGCGTGCTTTTTGTTCATTCTGATTATAAAAACTTGTAAGATATTTAAAAATATCCTCCTCCGAAAAAGCCTCAAACTCTATTTTCACTCCGCGCGAGCGTACAGTTTGTAAAAGGTTACCTGAATTCGAGGAAATAAGGATAATAATTGCATATTCAGGCGGTTCTTCAAACGCCTTTAAAAGCGCATTTTGTGCATCCTGCGTTAAATTATCTGCATTTCTTATAATAAATATCTTCTTTTTTGAAACGGCGGGTCTTATAAAAAGCTCCTCCGTAAGGTTTCTTATATCGTCAACCTTGATTGTTCCTTCCTTATCAATTATATAAAGGTCGGGATGCACCCCTGCGCAGTGCTTTTTGCAGTCGGGACAAATACCGCAGGGCTTTTTTTCGCCCGTACAATGAAGTGCCGATGCAAAAAGAAGTGCGGCGGTAAATTTTCCCACTCCCGTAAGTCCCTCGAAAATGTATGAATGTGCATAATTTTTTTCATAAACACTTTGAAGGAGGCGCCTTGTCGCTTTTTGAGTTGTCAAAAAACTTTTCATTCATTTGCACCCTTTTTTTCTATATATTTTAAAATCGTAAGGAAAATTATGTTTAAAACACAAAATACTGCCGAAACCAAAACGCCAAGCGCAAAGCCGTTTATAACGCGCATATAGATAGTTGCTGCATCAGTAAAGACGTGGCAGAACGTGTTTGTTACAGATGCAAAAAGAATTGATGAGCCAAGCGCAAATAAAAACTTAAATACTTCATAGTTTGTTTTATTTACGTAATACACAAAGAGAATAAGGCACGGCCAGCCGATTAAGAATTCCTTTGTTCTCGGGCGGGCTGCCATAAGGTTTGTAATGGTGTTTCTCATCGCTGATTCTGCACCTGATATCTCTTTAACATTTCCGCTTCGGATTATATATATAAGTCCGACTGCACCGAGAATAACCCCTAAAACCACCCAGTAAACCTTAATGTTTGTGTTTAAGAGGTCAATGGTGGCCTTTATGATATTTTTATTTTCCTTTTGTGATTTTATAATAAAGTAAGCAACAACGCTGAAAAGTATCGGTACAATGAGTGAAAGCTTAATTCCCCTGAAAATGATGGAATTAAGGTAGTAGTCCGCGCCTGAAAGAAGTGCAGACTGCACAATTCCCGTAATTAAGAAAAGTAAAAGTGCTAAAAAGATTGCGCCCAATGTTGACGGGAGAAGATCCCACTTCTCGCCTTTTGATGTAATAAAGCGGAAGACGAGAGTTATTGTAAAGCACGGTGCGGTGATAGCATAAAGTGAGGGGTAAAGTAAAATTATCCCCTCGGGTGCTACAAATGTAAATAAAGCGCCGAGCACTGCACCGATAATGGCAAGTATAGTGAGCCACTTAAATTCTCTGCCCATTAAAATTTCAATAACTACAAGCCACATAAGAATCATAAGAAGCATTGCGCATACTGATAAAAGTCGCCTGTTTACGCTGTAATTTCCAAGTGAGCTTTCACCCTCTTGGGTAGTAAAACCAAATTCACGGAGCTTTTCTATAGCATTTTTTGTTGCGAGAGTTGTTTTTTCGTCTTTCTCCAAAAATCCGTCATTTCCGTTTGAAAGCATAAGTATATTTACAAATCTTATGTTTCTGTCCACAACGGAGTTTATGATTTTCTGATATCTCTGCTCATAATCGGTTGCAGTATCTGCATTTTTAAGATAATCAAACGTGTCATAGCTCCTTAAAACCCTGCCGTTGGCACTTTTTATAAAGTCTGCATATCCAATAGGCTTTTGGTTTGAAAGCTGTGTTTCCTCCTCCGTTAGAATAAGAGTAAGGTTGTTGTCCTTAATAAGCTTTGAAAGTGCCTTATAGTTTTCCTTTGCAGTTTTCGTTGTATCAAGAGTAAATTTTGTATTCTTTTTAAGATTAAGATATTTTACGTTATACTCTTTTATGATTTCGTCTAAAATTTTTACATAATCCGTATTTTTGTACGCGCCAACGTTCATTGAAAGCGCAATATCCATACCGCTTTCTTTCGTAAAATCTAACTTCTGACGGTCAAAACCGACTAAAAGCTGCCAGTCGGTCACGTTTTCGTCATAAATTGCATACACGTCCGCACCTAAAGAAGTTTTTCCGAAAAAGTAATCTTCCTCGTTATATTTCGCGGGTATCCATTCAGAAAGAAAGCTTTTTGCACTTTCATCTGTTGTTATAAAAACATAGCTATCCTCATGAATTTTGTCATTTTTTAAAAGATTTTCGATTTCGGTGCTTTCCGCGTCAAACTTATGGCAGATATCCTTGTATTTCGCTGCAGTTATAAATCCGCTTTCTGAAAGAGAGTTTGCTGCATCCTCACTTACAAGCACAGTATTTACGCCTGCCTTTTTATTTTCGGCAAAGGACCTCTTAAGTTCCTTTTCGCTGAGGAATTTACTGTAGCTGTTAAAGTTGAGCGCCACTACAACGGTTTTATTATTATGCTCTGTTTTTAATCTTTTTCCAAAAGAAGGAAGCATAAATAAAACTAAAATGATTGAAATTACTGCTTTTATTATAATACTTTTCTTTTTCATAAAACTTCCCCCTCTGTTTTTCTTCCGCTTATTATAGTCTTTATTATTTGGTTTTTCCACAATATGAAAATATAAGAAACTGCACAGAGTAAAAGCGGAATAATAAAGCCTATTTTCCCTTCAAAAAAGCTCGGCATAAATTCCTTTGTCATTATAAATACGATAAATGCTATAAGTCCTGCAGTAAATATTTTAATTATATTTCTTATAAGCTCTTTATCAAAATAATTTCCCGTAACCTTTATTAGCGCAAAAGCAATATTTACGGCGTAAAGCGTAAATAAAACGGTTGTGCTGCCTGCCACTGCCCATGCGCCGAAAGGAAGAAGGATTTTATTTAAAACGGGCTTAAGTAAAATCACCGCAATTGTTCCTATAACGGTGTAGGAATATTTTGAGTCAAGATATAAAATCTTGTTAAACAAATCCTGGCATAAATATCCGAGCGCGCCAAGCGTATAAATTGCAAAAAGCATCGCCGTTTGGCTAGTTAAATCACTTGTAAACTCCCCACGCTCATACAAAATTGCTATTATGTTTTTGCCAAAGCAACAAACTGTTAAAATAAATGCTGTAAAAATCGCGGTCATTATAGTAATTATATATTTAAGCAGGCTTCTTACATATTTTATATTTCCCTCTTCATAGTTTTTGCTTATTGAGGGGAAAACAACATTACTCATCGCAACAACAAACACGCTTGCAATAGTTATAAATAGGTTTGACGCATAATTTATGGTGGATGCTGCGCCCGCATGCCCGCTTACAAACGCTTTATCAATCATAAAGCACGCCTGAAACATCATATTTGAAATAAAGATATAAAGTAATTCGCCATTTTTTGTTGTGGATTTTTTTATGCCACGCTTAAAATTAAAGAGCTTGTAGCCCTTTTTATAAAAGGCGGGAAGCTGAACTATTATATGCAAAAGCCAGCCAATCGTTGTAACTATTCCCACTGTAAATATGCTTACGTTCGGGAATAAAAGCGAGGCTATAATAACTACATTAAACGGAAGGCTCATAATAGAGGTTATGAAAAATACCCCGTTATTCTGAAGCACGCCTGAAATAATATAGGCAATTATAGTAAAAAGAAATGACGGAAGCATTATATACATAAGATTTGTCGCTTCCAAAAGTTCTTTCGGTTTAAGCCCCGGAAGAAGAAGGCCTGCAGCCTCTTTTGCAAAAAGATACAAAAGGGCAGTTACAATTAAAACCACACCGCTTGTCTTTGTTATAAATGAGGATACATACTCTTTCTTTTTCTGCTCGGTATTACACTCTTCCTTATTAAGCTGTTTTATAACAAGAGTTGAGAGTGCAACGCCAATCCCGGTAAATACTAAATTTACAAGTCCGAATATTTGAAAATACATATCGGTCTGGACTGTTGCACCAAAGGTTGATGCAAATATTATGTCACGGAAAAAGCCAAGCCCTTTGGCAAGTACTATCCCGAAAACAACCATTATATATGCCATGCCGTTCATAACAGCACTCCTTTAAAATTTATATGAGAGCCTACTACTCCTAACTATATAATAATATACTATTTTAGGGTATATAGTCAAGTAAAAAATACTACCATAGCTTATTTGCTATGGTAGTATTCATATATCTTCGTTGCGTCCTTTTGACTTATACCTTTTACCTTGGAAAGTTCGTCTATCGGGGCAGTTTTTATTTTATTTATATTTTTAAAATGAGAAAGAAGATTTATCCTCTTTGCCTTTCCTATGCCATTTATTTTTTCAAGCTCACTTTCAAGGCTTCTTTTGTTGTGAAGCCTTCTGTGATATTCTATTGCGAAGCGGTGCACCTCGTCTTGAATTTCGGTTATAAGATGAAAGACGGATGACGTGGGGCGAAGGTAAACCTCCCCCTCATTTGACACAAGACCTCTTGTGCGGTGGCGGTCATCCTTCACCATTCCAAAGACGGGAATGAAAACGCCTATGTCTTGCATTATTTTTTTTACGGCGTTTAACTGATTTATTCCGCCATCTAAAAGTATTAGGTCGGGGAGTTCTTTAAAATGTCCGTCACCAACCCTTTTTTCGTGGGTAAATCTTCTTTTTATAACCTCACTCATTGAGGCGGTATCGTCCGCTTTATCTACACCCTTAAGTTCAAATCTTCTGTATTCTTTCTTCGCACTTTTACCGTTCTTAAAAACAACCATCGAGCCAACGGTATCTGCGCCCGAAATGTGCGATATATCATAGCTTTCAATCCTGTCGGGAATAACCTCAAGGGAAAGAAGCTGTGAAAGCTCTATAACTGACTTTTTAGTTTCCCTTTCCTTTACCTCCTCTGTTTTATAGTTTTCAATATTTTTAAGCGCATTGGCGCGCGCCATATCAACTAATTTTCTGCCAAGGCCGCGAACGGGCTTTCTTAAATCCACTTTTCTTTGGCTTTTTTGAGAAAGGTATTCCTTTAATACTTCTATGTCCTCAAGTTCACTTGAAACCAAAACAGTCGGGGGAATAAAAGCATCACGCGCGTAAAAGGTTGATAAAAATTCACTTAAAAGCTTGCTTTCGTCTTCATATATACTGCCTGAAAGATTAAAGCTATCCTGCCCGATAAGTCTTCCTGCGCGGATATAAAATACCTCCAGAGAAGAAAGTGTGCCCTCTATCGCCACCGAGAAAATATCCATATCGGCATTGGAGTCTGAAATAACCTTTTGCCTTTCGCTGAGTCTTTTAACGCTTAAGAGCCTGTCACGAAGTATTGCGGCACGTTCAAACTCGCATTTTTCTGCCGCTTCGTTCATTTCTTTTTCAAGCAGGCTTATTACCTCTTTATCCTTGCCCTCTAAAAAATGCACTATCTCTTTATAAAGCTTTTTATATTCAGTTTTGCTTACATCTCCCTTACATACTGCCATACATTTCCCCATTGAATAGTAAAGGCACGGGCGTGCTTTTCCTATATCCTTTGGGAAAGTCTTGTTACAGTGAGGAAGCATAAATATATTTTTTATAAGGTCTATTGTTTCTTTAATTGAATATCCGCTTGGGTACGGGCCAAAGTACTTTGCCCCGTCATTTTCAATCCTTCTTACATAAAGCATTTTGGGATACTCATCATTAATTGTTATTTTAATATAAGGATAGTGCTTGTCATCCTTTAAAAGAATGTTGTATTTAGGTTTATTCTCCTTTATGAGATTAAGCTCAAGCACCAAGGCTTCCATTTCACTGTCACAAATTATATAGTCAAAATCAGCTATTTTAGATACGAGCGCAATCGTTTTTGCACTGTGATTTTTAGAGGACTGAAAATACTGCCTTACGCGGTTTTTAAGCACCTTTGCCTTTCCGACATAGATGATACTGCCCGCGCTATCCTTCATAATATATACGCCGGGTGATTGGGGAAGCTTATCTAATTTTTCTTTTAAAATATCATTCATAATATCACCAATCAATAAAGGCTGTAAACATTCTTTTACAGCCTCTGATTTTTATATTGCAAGCATAAGCCTTGCTATTTCAAAGTATATGATAAGTGAAATCGCGTCAACAATCGTGGTAATAAAGGGACTTGCCATAACGGCGGGGTCAAGCTTCATTTTATCTGCAATAAGGGGAAGAATTGAACCTACCACCTTTGCAACAAGCACCACTAAAATAAGTGTAACGCTTACAACCATACTGACGCTGGCACTGATTCCTTCAAGATACTGGAGCTTAAAGAAGTTTGCAATTGCCAAAACTATTCCGCAAAGGAGAGCAACCCTTATTTCCTTCCATACTACCTTTATTAAATCCTTAAACTCTATCTCGTTTAGCGAAAGTCCGCGGATTATTGTAACTGACGACTGGCTTCCGCAGTTACCGCCTGTACCCATAAGCATAGGGATGCACGCAGTAAGTGCAATCTGTGCCTGAAGTGCATTTTCAAAGCGCCTGATTATCATACTTGTAAATGTTGCCGATATCATAAGGATTAAAAGCCAGGGAATTCGGCTTTTAAAGGTTTCAAATGCAGGTGTTTTGAGGTATGGCTTATCTGAAGGCGTGATAGCTGCCATCTTTTCAATATCCTCTGTAGTTTCTTCCTCCAAAACGTCCATAACGTCATCGACTGTAACAATGCCGACAAGCCTGTTTTCTTCATCCACTACAGGCATGGCAGAAAGGTCATACTTTGCAAAGTCACGCGCAACAGTTTCACGGTCCTCTGTTGTAAGCGCGCTTATCACATCTTCATTCATAATGTCCTGCATAGTGGCATTTTCTTCTGAGAGCAAAAGCTCACGAATAGATACCGTTCCCAGAAGCTTCCCATGGGCGGCTGTAATATAGCAGGTGTTAATTGTTTCCTTATTGACCCCTGTTCTTCTTATTCTTTTTATAGCATCTTCTACATCCATTGTGGCGTGCAGACTTACAAACTCCGTTGTCATAATGCTTCCCGCACTGTCCTCGGGATATTTTAAAATTTCGTTTATTTTTTTTCGCATTTCAGGATTTGCCTGACGTAAAATCCTTTTTACGACGTTTGCCGGCATTTCTCCTACAAGGTCTGCCGCATCATCCATATAAAGCTCATCAATGACCTCTTTAAGCTCACTGTCACTAAAGCTCTGTATCAAAAGCGCCTGCTGATCCTCATACATTTCGACAAAGGTTTCTGCCGCAAGCTCCTTCGGAAGAAGCCTGAATATTTTAAGCACAGTCTCGGGCGGAAGCTCATCAAGGATTGCTGCAATATCCGCCTCGTGCATAGTTTCCATTATATCCTTTACCGCACTGTATTTTTTTTCTTTTATTAAAGTTTCAAGTGTTTCTTCTATTGTTTTTGTTGTTTTTTCTTCCATAACACAAGCCTCCCATTTCTTATTTAAAGGCATGTATCGAAGCGCAAAGCAAGCAAAATAAAAACCGATAGTGCCCGTGGGCATATCGGCTTTGTATGCTTATAAGAACTTTCGAAAATGAACGCAAAAGCCCTTTTTTATGCATTGTCGACCGATACTTTCACCGCTATTACTATGTGCGTCCATTTTCTCACCTCTTTTTTTATATCGTACTATATTATTTTATAACTAAACCAATTACTTTGTCAATAATTAATTGTCCTTACCAAATAACATTTTCATTTTTTCCTGAATTCGTTTTTTACGCTCGTTCGTTTCTTTTTCATTTATGGTGTATTTTTCGCCGTCAAAAAGCACTGCGTCCCCCTCTTTTGCGTTTTTTATAAGGGAAAGGGGAACATCTATTGTGCCACCTGCTTCCCTTTCAAGCACGGCAAAATCCCCTTCTATTCTGTCTATTATAAATTTTTCCAACATAAACGCCTCACTTACTCTGATTGTGCGCCTCAAGTGTTTCATTAAAAATGTGACTTCCGTCATTTTTTGTTGTGTCTGTATGATAGAAAAGGTATGAATGTTTCTGTGGCTTTATTGCGGCAATTATAGACTCTTTCCCGGGGTTACATATAGCTCCGGGGGGAAGCCCCTCGCTAAAGTAAGTATTATACGGCGATTTTACCTTTAAGTCCTTATAGTACACCCTATTTACATCATACATTCCGTCAGATATTAAATATACCACCGTGGCATCAATCTGAAGAAGCATATTCTTTTTAAGTCTGTTTTGAAGAACGCCTGATATTTTTGTGCGCTCACTATCAAGCTTTGACTCACGCTCTATTAAAGAGGCAAGGGTGATTATGGTATTCATATCCCCCTTTATTTTGTACTCTTTTTTGATTTTTTCATATTGCTTTTCAAATTCAGAGAGCAAAATATTTATTACATCCCTTGCGGAAGCATCACTACTTATCATATAAGTATTCGGGAATAAATAGCCCTGAAGCTTATATTTGACATCTTTATTTTTGGGAATATCCTTTATAAAATCAAAGTCAAAGTCGCCCTCGTTAAGCTCTTTTAAAAATTCTTCTTTCGTTGAAATTCCAAGACTTTCAAGGCGAGCACCTATCATTTCGGCACTAAATCCTTCGGGGATGGTGAGCTTTACACTTTTCGTCATTTCTGTAGGCTTTTTAAGTATATCAATAATCTTTCCGTAGCCAAGATGCTTTTTCATTTTAAATGTGCCATAATTTAAGTTGTTTTTATCGGGAGAAGTTTTAAGTTTTAACCTAAATGCAATCTCGCTTTTAATAACACCGTTTTCACGAAGCACCTTTGAAATAGTTTTCCCCGAAGCACCTTTGGGGATTGTTACGCTTACCTCTTCTTTCCCGTCAGCTATATTTGTGTATTCCTCTATTATTGCGACTGCGTTAAAAAGAAGTATCGCACAAAAGATGCCTATTATTAATATGAGTAGTTTTTTTATATTCATACATTTTTCTCCAAATTCAGTGTAAAAAGATTATATCCCATTTTTTAGAAAAAGTCAATAAAAGCAATACTCAAGCAAGTACTGCTTGAGTATTATAAATAACTTCATTTGCAAGATAGGTAAAATCGGAAAGATTTTCTATCTGCGCTAAAATGTCTTCCTTCTGATTCTGGGTTAAAACTCCCAATTCCATTGCTTTTTTAAGGTCCAAATCCTCTTTTGAAAACATTATTGCGCCAAGGGGACTTCCGTGCCTTTTGGAGTAGCGCTCTAAAAGTTTTTCTACCGGCTCTGCAATAACGCTTCCCTCACGATGCCCGCCAAAGCTGAAAGACTCTGAATAATAGGCGATTCCATTCTTTAATTCATAGATTATAAATGCGTGACCTGCACCGGGGTATCTGGCGGAATAGTGCGCCTGAATAGGAAGTGACACAACTATATTTTTAAGGTCATTTCCGTACTTTTCGGTAAGACGCGCTAAGCAGTCTGCCCCGCCCTCACTATATGCAAAGTAGCCAGTAGACGTCTTATCTATATCCTTTAAAAGTCCGTACCACTTATTTCCGTTTCCGTGAAGAGAGGTATTCCTGTCCAAAATACCCATAGCAATAAGCTGGCATTTTACGTATGTTCCGCAATAACCGCTGAAGCTTCTTCTTGAAAAGTTTGACCTGGCACCCGCGTAAATTTGAGCGCCATAATCATTAAGATAGTCAGGAACAAAAATATCCTCTGCAAACACTGTATTCAAATTTCCAAAAATCACTATTATTAATACTAATAGGCTTAAAACTTTTTTTATATTTAACATTAAAATTCTCCCTATTGATAGTCATTTAACCACCAACAGGGAGAATTATAGCATGTTTTTGTAACAAAATCAAGTGTTTTTTAAATATTTTTTAACAATTATGTAATAATTTAACTTTCGTGAGCAAAGTTTTCCTTAAACCAAGATATCATCTGCTCGTATCCTTCAACTTCGCAGGTAAGCTTTTCACGAAGAGCATAGATTTCATTTACAATGGAATTCATATCCTCAACAGGAGGCTCAACGAAAATTCTGTTATGCTTTGTTGCTGCCTGACGCTGTTTATCAAGAAGAAGCTCCTCATAAAGCTTTTCACCGGGACGAAGACCAACGTATTCAATCTTGATATCAACATCGGGAACGTAGCCGCTAAGCTCGATAAGGTTTCTGGCAAGGTCAACAATCTTTACAGGCTCACCCATATCGAGTATAAAGATTTCACCGCCGTCAGCAAAGGCACCTGCCTGCATAACAAGCTGTGCTGCCTCGGGAATTGTCATAAAGAATCTGTTTATTTCGGGGTGAGTAATAGTTATGGGCCCGCCGTTTTTTATCTGCTGTTTAAATAGCGGGAGAACGCTTCCGTTACTTCCTAAAACGTTACCGAAGCGCACTGCTGCATAGATGGTTTTCCCGCCGCTGTTTCTTTGCCTTAAAGCAAACTGCTGCATTACCATTTCTGCTATACGTTTACTTGCGCCCATAATGTTAAGCGGATTTACCGCCTTATCGGTTGATATAAGAACAAATCTTTCAACCGCATGCTTTTCACTCATCAAAGCTACGTTATATGTACCGTAGATGTTATTCTTAATTGCCTCTTCAGGACTGTCCTCCATGAGTGGCACGTGCTTGTGCGCTGCCGCATGGAAAATTACCTTTGGCTTATATTTTTCAAAGAGAAGGTCAAGCCTTTCGCGGTCTCTTACAGAGCCGATTAAAACCTCTAATTTAAGTTCGGGATACTTACGCTTTAATTCAAGCTGCAGCTCGTACGCGTTATTTTCATAGATATCAAATATTATAAGACGTTTGGGTTTAAACTTTGCAATCTGACGGCAAAGCTCACTTCCTATGCTTCCGCCACCGCCTGTAACAAGCACGGTTTTTCCGCCTATGTAATTAAAAACCTCTTCCCCGTCAATGAGCTGTTCGTCACGCTCTAAGAGTTCCTGCGGGGTGATTTCACGCATCTGGCTTAACTTTACCTTTCCCGACATAATTTCATCATATGTTGGAACAGACAGTATCTTAAGACCTGTTGCGCGGCATTTTCTTACAAGCTCTTCCCTTTCTTTTTCTTCTGTTTCGGGAATTGCGATAATAATTTCCTTTATCTTGTTTTCTTTACATACCCTTTCAATTTCGTTTGAGCTTCCGACAACGGGCACACCGCTTATTCTCATACCGTGCTTTCTTGGATCGTTATCCACAATCGCAACGGGGTATTTTTCCCCTTCGTGCTGAAGCTTTCTTATAATTGATGAGCCTGTATCTCCACCGCTTACAACCAAAACCCTTGTCTTTTTCTGTGAGGGCTTTTTTAAAATTTCGCGAAGGGGGGGCAGACTTCTTACAACTGATGCCATAAAACGCACCGCAGTATAGCCAAGCATACAAAGGAGCATAATTATAATAAAGTCACTTTTTGTAAAAAGCCTTCCGTTAAATACGAGCATATGGGTAAGAAGATTTGCAATAAAGGTGCCCACTGCTACGGCAAAGTTTAAAAAGAGATAGTCCTTTCCCGATGCATAGCGCCACGATATTGCGTAACAGTTAAGTAGGCTTGTTACTGAAAACAAACTTACAACAATAATTCCTATCTGGCCAAAATACCTCGTATAAAATGAAAAGGCAAATAAATCGAATTCATTATGACGAAGAAGATGTGCCATCTGAATTGAAAATAAAACTACTATTAAATCACAAATTGCGAAAAGGAGAATGCGCTGAAGATTTTTAATCCTTAAAGACGTTTGATATCGCATAACTTTTCATCCCTGCTTTTAATTAATATATTGGGTATTTATCGCAAAGGGTCTTAACTGTTTGTATAATTTCTTCTTTTTTCTCTTCAAAGTCTGTAATCGTGAGCTTTATAAGGCGAGCGATTGTCTTCATATCCTCTTCCTTAAAGCCACGGCTTGTTACAGCGGGAGTACCAATGCGAATTCCGCTTGTTATAAAAGGACTTTGCGGGTCATTGGGAATAGTATTTTTATTTGCTGTGATATGCACCTCATCAAGGCGTTTTTCGAGCTCTTTTCCTGTTATATCAAACTTGCGAAGGTCAAGGAGCATAAGGTGATTATCTGTGTCACCTGAAACTATGTCTACTCCTTCTTCTTTAAGGCTATTGCAAAGCGCTTTTGCATTCTTTACTACCTGCTTTTGGTATTCCTTAAATTCATCTGTAAGCGCCTCACCAAATGCCACTGCCTTTGCAGTGATAATATGCATAAGAGGGCCTCCTTGTATTCCGGGGAAGATTGCCTTATCTATCTGCTTTGCATATTCTTCCTTGCAAAGGATAAGTCCGCCACGCGGTCCGCGAAGGGTTTTGTGAGTTGTGCTTGTTACAACATCTGCATAAGGCACGGGACTTGGATGAAGACCTGCCGCAACAAGTCCTGCGATGTGCGCCATATCAATCATTAATATTGCGCCTACTTCATCTGCAATTTCGCGGAACTTTTTAAAGTCAAGTGTTCTTGAATATGCACTTGCACCGCCTACGATAAGCTTGGGACGACACTTGAGCGCAATTTCACGCATTTTATCGTAGTCGATAAGACCTGTTTCATCATCTACACCATAAGGCACGATGTTAAAATACTTACCGCTGATATTTACGGGTGAGCCGTGTGAAAGGTGGCCGCCGTGTGCAAGATTCATACCCATAACGGTATCGCCGGGATTTAAAAATGCAAAGAATACTGCAAGGTTTGCATTTGCACCACTGTGTGCCTGAACATTTGCATGCTCTGCCCCGAAAAGCTTTTTAGCACGCTCTATTGCAATAGTTTCAACCTCGTCTACAAATTCGCATCCGCCATAGTAGCGCTTGCCGCTGTAGCCCTCTGCATACTTATTTGTAAGTACTCCGCCTGCCGCTAAAAGCACTGCCTTTGAAACAATATTCTCTGAAGCTATAAGCTCAATATTATTTCTCTGGCGTGAAAGCTCACGCGCGCAAGAAGCATATACTTCACTGTCAAATTCGTTTAGCTGTTCAAAAAAATTCATTGTCATTCTCCTTTATCTTACTCTTATTAAAAGCTCACCCTTAACACCGTTTGGCGCATAAGCGTAAACTGAAGTTATACCTTCCTTTATTGCCTCAATCTCACCTTTTGAGTTTACTCTTACAACGTTTTTGTCCTGTGACTGCCACACAATCTCGTCTTGCGAATCTGATGGTGTTGTGTAAGCCTTTAAGGTAAATTTATCCCCGGGGTGAATGGTAACTTCACCCTTTCCGCCACCAATTACGCCAACAACGATTTCTTCAATATCAGACTCCCCGTTAAATACAAGGTTATGATTTCCGTTTTGATCTATGTATGAAACTGCACCCTCAACAACAACGCCTACATGGGCATAGCTTTTTTCTGTGCGGGCTGTGATGGTTGTTATTCCGCCTGAGATTGCAGTAACAGTGCCGTCAGGCGCAATAACTGCAATTTTTTCGTCATTACTTGTCCATGTGATGTTATCATTTTTCTTTGTGCTTGCTTTAACTGTATATTTCTCATCAACCTTTAAGCGAATTGCGTCTTCTTTAATATTTATTTTGTGCTTGTCCTTGCCGCAGGAAGAGAACACAAAAGAAAGAGAAAGAATTAATACTAACAGTAAACTTTTTTTCATTTGTCATACCTCCAATACTAATCTTATTATATTATATCAGTTAAATTTATTTTTTTCAATAGTTTCTTTGATTTTACTGATAATTATTACCCTTGGGGAAACAATAGAAAAAAGGGGTGACAAGGTGAAAAAAATAATTGCTTTTTTTGATGATGATAATATTGCCAAATCCACCGCCTCGGCGCTTAGCGAAAGGGTGTGTGAGGGAAGCAAGTTAACTTTAGCCGTGGCGGATGAGGGTGAATTTTTAGCACCCGGCTATGCTTATAAAAGCACAATGCTTTGCTCGGGCGCGGGAACAATCTTGGGCATTTGCGCATCTTACATCCCCAAAATTGGGTTTTTCGGGACGATATCCCCCGTAACCGGCCTTATCGCAGGGAGTGTTGTGGGGGCAGTAGCAGGAGTATTGCTCGACTTTCTTTTAGAGAGCAGCTCGGAGTATTTTTTTAAGATAGGTTTATGTGCGCCTGACAAAAGCGAGGGAAGTATCTATAAAATTTTAAGAAAACGTGGGGCAGTTTCAGCTTACATTGAGAAATAAAAAAAGAGGATTCACATCCTCTTTTTTTACATTTTAAAGATTGCTTTTGTAATTCCTCTTAAGTATTTAGGCACCTTAAGTACTAATACTCTCATATCAACTTCCCTTTCTAATTTCTGATTAATGTGCAACCTATCACTATAATCAGGGCGCCTTCAATAACTGCAAGCAGCCACACAGGAAGTATCAGCGCCGTAAAAATCCCTAAAACAAAGGACAAAACTCCTATCCCGCAGGGTCTTTTAAAAGTACGCCGCATACAGGCACCCCCTTTCATTTATATTATATTAAAGGGGATAAATTTTTGTTAATCGAACAGTGTTACCTGCGCACTTTGCGGCATTCCCTTAAAGCAGCCAAAGCTTTTAAGCATTTCGATATGTGTATCACTTACGCTTGTGCGCCCTTTAAAGTCGTCTATCGAAAAGAAAGGTCCGTTTTCCCTTGCGTCAGCTATTGACTGGGCAACCTTGTCCCCAAGACCTGCCACGCTATTTAATGCGGGAAGAATTTTTCCGTCAACGGCTAAATACCTTGTGGGGTGCGACTTATAGATATCAAGAGGTAAAAATTCGATTTTTCTTGCATACATTTCATTTACTACCTCAAGAATTGTCAGTGTTGCCTTGTCCCTTGCAGAAGGTTTTTCAAGCTGCGAAAGCTCGCGCAGTTTATTTTGTGCATTTTTTCTGCCCGTTGCCATCGTTTCATAGTCAAACGTATCTGCTCTCACAGTATAGTAGGATTGGTAAAATGCTACCGGATAATGCACCTTGAAATATGCAACCTTAAGCGCCATTGTTACATACGCCGCGGCGTGTGCACGCGGGAACATATACTGGATTTTATTACACGACTCAATATACCACTCAGGCACATTTTTTGCGCGCATTTCTTCTTCGTCAATGGGTTTTAGCTTTTTGCCCTTACGAACCTGCTCCATAATGGTAAATGCACGCGCGGGCGGGAGGCCACGGTTAATAAGATAAATCATTATATCGTCACGGCAACAGATTGCCTCTTTAAGTGTGCATATTCCCTTTGAAACAAGCGTCTGGGCGTTATTTGTCCATACGTCCGTTCCGTGAGAAAGACCCGAAATTCTTACAAGCTCGCCAAGTGTTGTCGGCTTTGTATCAACAAGCATTTGTCTTACAAACTTTGTGCCAAATTCCGGCACCGCAAAGGTACCCGTTTCGCTTCCTATATCTTCTGGCGTTACGCCAAGCGCCTCGGGACTTAAAAAGAGGCTCATAACGTCTTTGTCATCAATAGGAATTGTATGCGGGTCAACGCCAGTAAGGTCTGTAAGCATTTTTATCATTGTGGGGTCATCATGCCCAAGAATGTCCAGCTTAAGCAGGTTTTCGTCAATACTGTGGTAGTCAAAATGAGTTGTTATTATGTCACTTTCAGTATCCTCCGCAGGGTGCTGAATGGGGGTAAATTCGTGAATGTCGTGTCCTTTGGGAAGAACTATAACGCCGCCGGGGTGCTGACCCGTTGTGGTTTTAACCTTCATAATGCCTTGCTTTAATCTTTCTACCTCTGCATTATGAACATTTTTCTCGTGCGATTCAAAGTATTTTTTTACATAGCCATAAGCTGTTTTTTCCGCCACGGTACTTACAGTTCCCGCACGGAAAACGTAGCCCTTGCCAAAAATTTCTTCCGTGTATCTGTGGGCGCTTGCCTGATTTTCGCCAGAGAAATTAAGGTCGATATCAGGCTGTTTATCACCTTTAAAACCAAGGAAGGTTTCAAACGGGATATTGTGCCCGTCCTTTTCGTAGGGCGCATTACATTTGGGGCAATTTTTATCCGGCAAGTCGCATCCTGCATCATACGTTTCGTCATAAATAAATTCAGTGTTCTTGCAGTTGGGACAACGATAGTGCGGCACAAGAGAGTTAACCTCTGTTATCTGCGCGCAAAAAGCCAGAAATGACGAGCCGACACTGCCACGCGAGCCTACAACATACCCCTGCTCACGCGAGTGCTTAACAAGGAGTCTTGCAATATTATAAAGGTCGGCATAGCCGTTACCTATAACGCTTTTAAGCTCTCTTTTAAGCCTTGTTTCAACCTCATCAGGAAGTGGGTCTCCATAAAGAGAGGTTGCAGTTTCTCTTGCAATTCGCTCAATTTCCTCCGCACTGCCCTCAATTTTGGGAGGGAAATTACCTTCAGGCACAGGTCTTATGTTTTCAATTAAATCGGCTATATAATTTGTGTTTGTTATAACTATCTCTCTTGCTTTTTCTTCACCGAGATAGCTAAATTCCCCAAGCATTTCTTGGGTGGTGCGGAAAAAGAGGGGTGGCTGAAGGTCTGCATCCTGATAGCCCTGCCCTGCCTGAAGAATTCTGCGGAATATTTCGTCGCGCGCAGAAAGGAAATGCACGTCTCCCGTTGCAACAACCTTTTTTCCCAGTTTTTCTCCGAGGCGCACGATTTTTCTGTTGAGCTCGCGAAGTGCCTCATCGTCTTCCACTGTATTATTGCGGACTAAATAGCCGTTATTGCCGATTGGCTGAATTTCAAGATAATCATAGTATGAGGCAATGCGTTCAATTTCCTTTTCGTCCTCATTAAATAAGACGGCACGAAAAACCTCCCCCGCCTCACACGCCGAGCCTACGATAAGCCCCTCACGGTGCTTATCTAATACGTCCCTTGGAATAAGCGGTCTTCTGTAAAAATGCTCAAGATTTGATGCACTTACAAGCTTATAAAGATTTTTAAGACCTGTAAGGTTTTTTGCAAAGAGAATTATGTGGTAACGCTTGGTATCCTTCTGAAGCGGTGCGCCCGCTTCTATTAAGTACCCCTCGCACCCGTAGAGAATTTTTATTTTATCCCCTGCGGTTTTAAAAGCTTCGGGGAAAGCCTGAACACAACCGTGGTCTGTGATTGCGATAGCCTTATGCCCAAATTTAATTGCCTGATTTACAAGGTCCTTTGCACTTACCACCGCATCCATCGCAGATGACTTTGTATGAGCGTGAAGCTCAATGCGTTTTACGGGGGCATTATCTTCTATTACTTCTTTTTCTGCGGGAATTATGTCACGCGCCATTATTGTAAGCTCATGAGAAAAGCTGTCAAACTCTGCCTTTCCGCGAACGGCAACGCATCCTTGTTTTTTAAGCGCACCCACAACCTCATCTACGGCTTTGCTTACTACAAAACACTTACAGGTAAGTGAGCCCGTGTAATCAGTTATATAAAAAGTAATTATATGCTTTTTGATTTTGGCAATTTCTTTTGTGTCTATGTTAAAGATATCCCCTTTTATCATACACTGGGAAATATCTGTGCTGACCTCATTTATGGGGGTTATGTCGTTGGGATTAAAGGGTTTTCCAAGGAGTGCCCCCTCGCTTGCCACTGAAACTATTTTTTCAGGGGCAGAGGTTTTTTTAACGAATTCCACGGGCTTAAGCTCGTTTATAACCTCCATCTCATTTTCAAGAAGGATTACATCTTTCTTTATATTAAAGATTTCCCTTAGCTTTTTTCCGAGCTTTTCGCAGATATTCTCACTCTCTAAAACTTCTTTATTGCCGTGGCGGATAGTTACTGTAATTGTTTCATCCATTTCGATTTCCGAGTTATCCAAAATCATTTTTAAGAGAGGATTTTTTTCGCACATCAAATCAAGGCAAAACCTCACCTTCCATACAGAAGGTGTGCTTTCCCCGAAAAATTTAAGATTTAACTCCGCTAAATTATATGTACTTTTTGCTCTGTCTGAAAATGATGCAATCCCCAAAAATGAGGTTTCGCCCTCAAGATAGATTTCTGCCTCTATTTTTCTTAAGCGCGCATCTGCATCAACTTTTTTTACCCATACGTCACCTAAGTTATATTCCCCTTTAACTTTAGGGAACACATCTTTAAGCGTATATTTTTTTTCCATCAAAAACCCTCTATTTCGTTAAACAGTTCGTCCACTGCAAAATCTATCGGTACTTTTTTTAATATTTCACCTTTTCGGAAAATGAGCGCAACGCCGTCCCCGCAGGCGATACCTACATCCGCCTCACGCGCTTCGCCCGGGCCATTTACCGCGCAACCCATAACTGCAACAGAGATATCTTTATCTATTTTATTTAATCTTTGATTAACTTCCTCGGCAACGGGTATCATATTAACCTTGCATCTTCCGCACGTTGGACACGAAACTAGTCTTGGCCCTTTTTTAAGGTTTAGTGCTTTTAATATTTCTATTCCTGCTACTACCTCTTTTACAGGCGGGGCAGTAAGTGAAACCCTTATTGTATCACCAATGCCCGAAAGTAAAAGAGAGCCTATTCCTATACTGTTTTTTACAATTCCCGAATACTCCGTACCCGCCTCCGTTACTCCTAAATGAAGGGGATAGTCAACCTTTTTGGAAATGAGTCTGTAAGCTTTGCTCATATCCTCAACACTGCTTGATTTTAAGGAAAGCGCAATATTTGTAAACCCGCAATCTTCAAGGAGCGTAATATGATGCATAGCACTTTCACAAAGCGCCTCGGGAGTGGGGCTTTTATATTTATTTAAAATTTCTTTTTCAAGGGAGCCACCGTTTACACCAATTCTTATGGGGATATTACAGCTGTTACATTCATCTGCCACTGCCTTAACTCTTTCCCTTGAGCCGATATTTCCGGGGTTAATTCTTATTTTATCGGCACCGCCCTGAGCGCACAAAAGCGCTAATTTATAGTCAAAATGAATATCCGCAACCATTGGAAGAGGTGATTTTTTTCTTATTTCAGAGAAGGCTTTTGCGCATTTTTCATCCCTTATTGCAAGGCGCACTATATCGCACCCCGCCTCATAAAGCTCGTTTATCTGCGCGAGGGTTTTTGGGATGTCTAATGTGTCGGTATTACACATTGACTGCACGCTTACAGGTGCGCCACCCCCTATTTTAACACCGCCGACATTAATCTGGCGCGATACTCTTCTTTCCATAATTTCACCCCACAATTACATATGCCCTAATTATACCATAACAAATTTTTTGAGTCAATCACCATAAATAAAAGCCCGAACGAAAATTTACGTTCGGGCTTTTGTTATGCCTTTGCATCACAGTATATGCATCTGTATATTTGATTTTCCTTGTCAACAAGCTTAAAGATATGGTGGATATCCTGTTCTGTTGAAGTTATGCATCTTGGATTTTTGCATTTAATTATATCGGTAAGCTTTTCGGGAAGAGCGATATGCTTCTTTTCAATAATCTTTCCGTTTTTTACAATTGCTACGGTGATGTTGGGACTTATGAATCCCAGTACATCAAGGTTAATGTCGATATCGGAGTCTATTTTTATGATATCCTTTTTCCCCATTTTTCTGCTTGGAACATTTTTGAGGATTGCAACGGGGCAATCAAGCTCATCAAGTGAAAGCATATTATATATAAGCATTGCCTTTCCGCTTGCAATATGGTCTATAACTATTCCGTTATTGATTGAATCAACATGCATTTACTCCACCTCCAAAAGCTTTAGAATAAGCGCCATACGGATGAATTTTCCGTTTCTTGCCTGCTTAAAATAGCACGCGCGCACATCTTCATCAACAAGAGTTGAAATTTCGTTTACTCTTGGAAGAGGATGAAGGATCGTTAAGTCCTCTTTAGCATTTATAAGCTTATCCGTTGTAAGAATATAGCTGTCTTTTAAGCGAAGGTAATCCTCTTCATTAAAAAACCTTTCACGCTGAACGCGAGTCATATAAAGTACGTCAAGCTTATCCATAACGCTTTCAAGGTCTTCTGTCTGGATATAGCTTATATTTTTACTTTTAAGATGCGCTTCTTTTACATAGCGCGGAAGCTTTAACTCACTTGGCGAAATCATAACGAAATTTACGTTTTCGTACCTTGACATTGCCGCGATAAGCGAATGCACCGTTCTTCCAAACTTAAGGTCACCGCAAACGCCGATTGTAAGATTATCGAGTCTTCCTTTTTCACGCTTTATTGTAAGAAGGTCAGTAAGTGTCTGTGTTGGATGGTTATGCCCGCCGTCACCCGCATTTATAATGGGGACATCGCTTTTCATTGATGCGACAAGAGGCGCGCCCTCTTTAGGATGGCGCATCGCGATAATATCCGCGTAACCGCTTACCACGCTTACCGTGTCAGACACGCTTTCACCCTTTGCTGCGGAGCTTGACGCTGCTTCTGAAAAGCCTAAAATACTTCCGCCAAGCTCAAGCATTGCGCTTTCAAAGGAAAGGCGCGTTCTTGTAGACGGCTCAAAAAACAGTGTGGCAAGCTTCTTGTACTTACATTTCTCACGATATTTTTCAGGATTTGCTATTATGTCATTAGCCTTTTTTATGAGATTGTCAATTTCTTCTACTGATAAATCTAAAATATCAATAAGATTTCTCATTTTTATTCTCCTATCCAGCTTTCGTCTGACGGATTATTTCTGAATTTGATGAGGCGCTGTACGTCTTCTTTTTCTATATAGTTTTCTTCTGCCGCAACAGAGGCTATAACATCAAAGTTTGTAAGGCTTACGTTTTTCACGTTTGCCTCGCTTAATCTTTTAATTCCCTTTTCCATTCCGTAGGTAAAGATGCTAACTACTCCAAGCACTTCTGCACCTGCTTCGCGCAGTACATTTACAACCTCAATTACGCTTCCGCCTGTTGAAATAAGGTCTTCAACAACTACAACCTTTTGACCTTTTTCAAGCTTTCCTTCAATCTGGTTTCCGCGTCCGTGGTCCTTTGCACCGCTTCTTACATATCCCATCGGCATATCAAGAATGTGCGCTGTGATTGCAGCGTGTGCAATTCCTGCAGTTGATGTACCCATTAAAACCTCTGCCTCAGGGTATTCTTTTTTGATAGTTTCTGCAAGGGCGGTTTCAACATCTGTACGCACCTTGGGAGCAGTAAGTGTAAGGCGGTTATCGCAATACACCGGGCTTTTAATTCCGCTTGCCCAGATAAAAGGCTCATTCGGGCGGAAAAATACTGCCTTTATTGAAAGTAAGTCTTTTGCAATTAATCTTTCTGTACTCATTTTTATCCTCCTGTTTAATCTACAAATTCACTTACGCATCTGCGATATGCAGCTACGGGGTCCTCCGCTGCGGTAATCGGTCTTCCTACAACTATGTAGTCAGAGCCGATTTCTTTTGCTTTAGCAGGTGTTGTAACACGTACCTGGTCGCCTATGTCTCCATCTGCAAAGCGAACTCCCGGAGTTATGGTTAAAAAGTCACTTCCGCAATTTGCGTGTACCTTGCCAGCCTCAAGCGGTGAGCAAACAACGCCGTCAAGACCTGCTTTTTTAGCATTTTTCGCATAGTGAAGAACAACCTCATCAATCGGCTCTTTTATAAGAAGGTCATTTTCCATAATCTCCTGACTGGTTGAGGTAAGCTGTGTTACCGCGATAAGAAGGGGTCTTGTGCCGTCTGCGCGGGTAAGTCCTTTAATCGCAGCCTCCATCATTGGCACTCCTCCGCCTGCGTGAAGATTACACATATCAACATCAAGCTCTGAAAGAACCTTCATCGCTTTCATAACTGTATTTGGAATGTCGTGAAGCTTTAAATCCAAAAATATCTTATGGCCTCTTTTTTTGATTTCACGAATAATCTCGGGACCTGCTCCGTAAAAAAGCTCCATCCCGATTTTCACATAAGGCTTTTCATCATGAAATTTGTCCAAAAAAGCTAAAACCTCTTTACCGTTTGGAAAGTCGCAAGCTATAATAACGTCTTTACCCATTGTGTGCACCTCCGATAATACTTTTTAATGAATCTATGCCATACTTTTTCATTTCATTTGGCAAAGCTTCAATAATTTCCTTACATATATAGGGATTTACAAGGTTTGCCGCGCCGATTTGCACCGCGCTTGCGCCTGCCATCATCATTTCTATAACGTCTTTGGCAGAAGATACCCCACCCATTCCGATAATCGGAATTTTAACCGCGTCATAGACCTGATAAACCATTCTTACTGCAACAGGGAAAATCGCATCCCCTGAAAATCCGCCCATTTTATTTGCTATAACACATTTTCTTGTTTTTACGTCAATTCTCATACCGAGCAGGGTGTTTATAAGGCTTATCCCGTCTGCCCCTGCGCTTTCACACGCCTTTGCAATAGAAACTATATCTGTTACGTTGGGGCTTAATTTAACGTATACGGGTTTTTTAGTTACCTCTTTTACCTTTTTTGTAACCTCATAAGCCATACTGGGGTCAGTGCCAAAGCTCATACCACCGTTGTGAACGTTGGGGCAGCTTATGTTAACCTCTAAAATGCCGACCTGGTCTTCTTTATCAAGCTTTTCGCAGACGCTTACGTATTCATCTATCGAAAATCCGCCCACGTTTGCGATAACCTTTTTATTAAAGCATTCCTTAAGCTTGGGAAGCTCTTCTGCTATTACCTTTTCTACACCGGGATTTTGAAGGCCCACACTGTTTATCATTCCGTTTTTACATTCTGCAATTCTCGGTGTGGGGTTTCCAAAGCGAGGAGATAGAGTTGTTCCTTTAAAGGAAAATGTGCCGAGAATATTTATATCGTAAAAGGAATTAAATTCATATCCGTAGCCAAATGTTCCGCTTGCGGGGATTATGGGATTATCAAGCTCAAGCCCTGATAAATTTACCTTTGTATCTACCATATGATTTCCTCCTTTTCAAGCACGGGTCCGTCTTTACAGATTCGTTTGTTACCATATTTTGTTTTGCAGGAGCAACCCATACAAGCGCCAAAGCCGCAACCCATTCTTTCTTCAAAGCTGAATTGCCCTGAAGTGTTTGACGCGTTATAAACTGCTTTAAGCATCATCTCGGGCCCGCAGGTGTAGATGTATGAGTAGGAAATGTCACCTAATGCATCTGTTACAAAGCCTTTTGTGCCATAGCTTCCGTCAACAGTTGTAACAAAAACCTTTGCGCCAAGCTTTTTAAATTCCTTTTCGTAAAAAACTTCATCTTTTGTGTTAAAGCCTAAAATTACAGTGGGAGTTTTGCCTTCTTTTATAAGCTTTTTGCAGAGGTTATAAAGCGGTGGAACACCTACACCGCCACCTATTAAGAGGGGATTATCCCCGCTTTTTGAGGTATCGTAGCCGTTACCAAGGCCCGTAAGGATATCAAGGCTTTCCCCTTTGGGAAGGCCCTTCATAACCTCTGTCCCGTCACCCACTACCTTATAAATTAAAGTGAGAGTTTTTTTATCGTAATCGCAGACAGATATCGGTCTTCTTAAGAAAAACCCGTCAAGCTTAATATTTACAAACTGACCTGACTTTGTGATAAACGTTGTGTCGCCCGAAAGCACCATACGCATAACATTTTTTGCAATTTTTTCATTCTTTTCTATTTTAAAAATGCTTTGCTTCATTTAATTCACCTCAAGAATCTATTGTCGAAGTACAGATTGTTGTCTCCTCAAGCACGTCAAGCAGTACTGAAACGGTGTCAAGTGACGTGAAGATGTTTATGTTGTTCTCCGTTGCAAGAGAACGGATTTCGTGACCGTCATTAGTAGTTACATCTGAATTTCCGATATCACTTGTATTTATAATGTAGGCAATATGGCCCTGTCTTATTGCTTCGGGGATTTCATCACTTCCCTCACTTATTTTAGTGAGCGCGTGTGTGCGAATTCCGTTAGCCTTTAAGAATTCTGCCGTACCCTTTGTCGCCTGAATATTAAAGCCAAGGTTATAGAACCTTCTTATAAGGGGAAGCGCCTCCTCCTTATCGGGATTTGCGATTGTTGCCAGCACTGTGCCATAGTTCTGAAGCTTCATTCCTGATGCCTGAAGGGCCTTATACATAGCACGGTTGAGTTTATCATCATAGCCGATAACTTCACCTGTTGATTTCATTTCAGGCGAAAGATACGCGTCAAGTCCGCGGATTTTGTTAAATGAGAATACGGGTACTTTTACGTATCTGCGCTTTTTCTCTTCAGGATAAAGGGCGAAAATTCCCTGTTCCTTAAGTGATTTTCCGAGTATTACCTCTGTTGCGATATCTGCGAGGCTGTAGCCCGTTGCCTTTGAAAGGAAGGGCACTGTTCTTGAAGAACGCGGATTTACCTCGATGATATACACATTATCTTCCTTATCAACTATAAACTGAATGTTAAAGAGTCCCACAATTCCTATTCCAAGGCCAAGCTTTTTGGAATACTGTAAGATTATGCCTTTAACCTTATCTGAAATGCTAAATGGCGGATATACACTTATTGAGTCACCGCTGTGGATACCGGTTCTTTCAATAAGCTCCATAATGCCCGGAACGAACACATCCTGCCCGTCACAAATCGCGTCTACCTCAACTTCTTTACCGATAATGTATTTATCTACCAAAACGGGCTTATCCTCGTCAATTTCAACCGCTGTTTTAAGGTAGTGACGAAGCTTTTCCTCGTTAGGAACAATCTGCATCGCTCTTCCGCCGAGCACAAAGCTCGGGCGAACAAGCACGGGGTAGCCGATTTCTTCAGCGGCGCGAACGCCGTCTTCTATATTTGTAACTGCCTTACCCTTGGGCTGGGGAATATCAAGCTCCTTTAAGATTTTTTCAAAGGAATCTCTGTTTTCTGCTCTTTCAATAGCGTCACAATCAGTACCGATTATTTTTACACCGCGATTGCGAAGCGGCTCTGCAAGGTTAATTGCAGTCTGTCCGCCAAGTGATGCAATAACACCCTCGGGTCTTTCAAGCTCAATAATATTCATTACATCCTCAGGAGTAAGAGGCTCAAAATAGAGCTTGTCTGCCGTTGTGTAGTCTGTTGAAACGGGTTCGGGGTTATTGTTTATAATAATAGCCTCATAGCCTGATTTTTTTATCGTTGTAACCGCGTGAACTGTTGAATAGTCAAACTCAACGCCCTGACCAATTCTTATCGGACCTGCGCCAAGCACCACTATTTTCTTTTTATCTGTAATAACAGTTTCGTTCTTTTGTCCGTATGTTGAGTAGAAATATGGAATGTAAGCGTTTGTGTGGCAGGTGTCAACCATTTTGTATACGGGGAAAAGTTTCTTTTCTTTTCTCATTTCGAACACATACATCTCGTCAACATTCCAGAGGCGAGCAATATACTTATCTGAAAAGCCCATTTTCTTAGCTTCCTTAAGTATATCAAAATTATCTTTGTTTTGCTTTACAACCTCTTCGAAATCTACAATTCTTTTGATTGCCTCGAGGAAATACGAGGTAATTCTTGTAATTTCATGAAGCTTTTCTACAGTTACACCACGGCTTATAAGCTCCGCTATAGCATAGAGGCTGTCGTCATGGAAATCTTCAAGGTAGGTAAGCATATCCTCTGTTGACATATTGTCAAACTTTGACATATAAAGGTGGCAAACACCGATTTCGAGAGAACGGATTGACTTTAACATACACTCTTCAAGAGTTGTACCAATACCCATAACCTCTCCCGTTGCTTTCATCTGTGTGCCGAGCTTGTTTGTTGCAGATGTAAACTTATCAAATGGGAAACGCGGGAATTTTGCCACGATATAGTCAAGCCTTGGCTCGAATGCGGCAGTTGTGTTTGCAATCTCTATTTCGTCAAGCGTCATACCTACTGCAATTTTTGCAGTTACTCTTGCAATCGGGTATCCGCTTGCCTTTGATGCAAGTGCGCTTGAACGTGAAACGCGCGGGTTAACCTCTATAAGATAGTATTCTGAAGATTCGGGGTTAAGTGCAAACTGTACGTTACATCCGCCTGAAATGTGAAGATTACGGATAAGCTTTATTGCACTGTCGTTGAGCATCTTAAGATCGTGGTCATTAAGAGTGAGGATGGGGGCAACCACCACACTGTCACCGGTATGAACGCCGACAGGGTCAATATTTTCCATCCCGCAGATGGTTATTGCATTATCCTTTGAGTCACGCATAACCTCAAACTCAATTTCTTTGTATCCTTTTACGCTTTTTTCAATAAGCACCTGACTTACGGGCGAAAGCTTAAATGCGTTTGTTCCGATTTCGATAAGCTCTTCCTCGTTGTAGGCAAATCCGCCACCGGTACCGCCAAGGGTAAATGCAGGGCGAAGTACAACGGGGTAGCCAATTCTTTTTGCGGCTTCCTTCGCTTCATCAAGTGAATATGCGATTTCAGACGGAATTACGGGTTCTCCTATAGACTGACAAAGCTCTTTAAAAAGCTCGCGGTCTTCTGCACGGGCAATACTGTCACTGCTTGTACCAAGAAGTTCTACTCCGCATTCTTTTAATATTCCCTTTTCCTGAAGCTGCATAGCAAGGTTAAGACCAGTTTGTCCGCCAATACCGGGAAGGATTGCATCGGGTCTTTCGTGGCGGAGTATTTTTGCCACGTATTCAAGAGTAAGAGGCTCCATATACACCTTATCTGCAATTGTTGTATCTGTCATAATGGTTGCAGGGTTGGAGTTTACAAGCACAACCTCATACCCCTCTTCCTTAAGGGCAAGACACGCCTGCGTTCCGGCATAGTCAAACTCTGCCGCCTGACCTATTACAATAGGGCCTGAACCTATAATAAGTATCTTTTTTAAATCCGTTCTTTTAGCCATTTATATTTCCTCCTTCATATACTACCTTGCCATCTACAACTGTAAGAAGGCATTTTCCGTAAAGCTTTTTGCCCGTAAAGGGACTTGCTTTTCCCATTGATAAAAACTCTTCGGGGTAAACCTTGTACTCTTCCCCTAAATCCCAGATGGAAAAGTCGCCTTCTTCCAGTGGAAGATTGAACCTTTTTCTTGGGTTATAACACATTAAATCCATCAGTTTTTCCATGGATATAACATTCGTTTTTACAAGATGGGTGTAAAGCGCAGGGAAAGACGTTTCAAGCCCTACAACACCCATTAAGCTATCCTTAAGTCCACGGCTTTTTTCTTCTTTGGAGTGGGGCGCGTGGTCAGTTGCAATCATATCAATAGTCCCGTCTTTTATCCCCTCGATTAAAGCGAGTCTGTCCTCTTCACTTCTTATCGGCGGGTTCATTTTAAACCTTCCGTCTTCGTTAAGGTCCATATCATTAAAGATAAGGTAATGCGGTGCCGTTTCGCACGTTATATCTACCCCATCCTTTTTTGCTTTTCTTATAAGCTCAACGCTTTCCTTTGTTGAGATGTGGCACACGTGGTAACTGACGCCCGTTTTTTTTGCAAGAGAGATATCTCTTTGTATCGGGCCCCATTCGCTTTCTGACGAAATACCTTTGTGATTATGGAGTCTTGCGTACTCTCCGTCATGGATATAGCCACCATTTAAAAGCGAGTTATCTTCGCAGTGCGCGGCAATAATTTTTTTGAGGCTTTTTGCTTTTTGCATAGCTTTTTCCATAATTTCGGAGTTTTGCACGCCACGCCCGTCATCAGAAAACGCCACGGCATCTTTTGCCATTTGGTCCATATCGGAAAGCGCTTCACCCTTTTGTTCTTTTGTAATTGTGCCGTAGGGGTGCACGCGGATACAGGCATCCTCTTTTATTATATCCAGTTGTTTTTTCAGGTTTTCAAAAGTATCGGGTGCAGGTGAAAGATTCGGCATGGAGCATACATCGCAAAATCCCCCGCGCGCCGAAGCCATCGTTCCGGTTTTAATCGTTTCCTTATAAAAATACCCCGGCTCACGAAGGTGCACATGCACATCCGCAAACCCGGGCAATATAACAAGGTTATCTGAAAATGACAAATCAAAGTGATTGGAAAGGTTAACCTTCTCAAGCACTTTAGCAATTTTTTCTATATTATTCTTTGTAACAGAATAATTCATAATACTCTCCTTATTTTAAAAAAAGTCTGCCATAATCGGCAGACTTATTACACAACAAAACTGCATGCAGATAGCTGCATGATTATAATTTAGTATAATATATCTTGCCGATATCTCTGTACCGAATTAAAGATATTTTAATCATAATACCATATTATACTCTCTATGTCAAGGAATTGTTTTTATTTTTTAAATATAAAAATCCATTAAAAGCATAAGACAAAAGCCTGCTAAAAGTGAAAACGTGGATGCCCGCTCGTTCCCGTGTGCATGCGTTTCGGGAATCATTTCATCACTTATAACATAAAGCATAGTTCCGCCCGCAAAGGAGAGTGCAAAAGGAAGTATTGCCGTTGATAAATTCACCGCCGTGAAACCTATAATCGTTCCTACAACCTCAACAAGTCCTGTTATAAGAGCAATAACAAAGGTTCTTTTTCTGCTTATCCCCGCGGCAAGCATCGGCGCAATAATTACCATACCCTCGGGAATGTTCTGAAGGGCTATACCAGCGGCTATTGTAAATGCTGCTGAAATATTATCCGTTCCAAAGCCAACACCTGCGGCAATCCCCTCGGGAAAATTGTGTATTCCGATAGCAAGCACAAAAAGTAAAATCTTATTTATATCCGCGTTTTTATGGGTTTCAGTATCGCTTCCTGCAAGTCTGTGAAGATGCGGAACTGTTTTATCTATCACATTTAAAATTGCGGCACCAAAAAAAATCCCCAAAGTCGTAACAAGCACCGCAAAGGGATTTTCTATTTCCATAGACGGAAGTATCAGTCCCATAATCGCGGCACAAAGCATAACGCCTGCCGCAAATCCCATTACCATATCACTTACTTTGTGACTTATATTTTTAAACAAAAAGCCGATAAGCGCACCTACTACTGTTGCCGCACCTATTCCAAGCGCCGTTATTAGAACCATTTGCATGCTATCACCACCTTTTTTATTATATCATCATGCCTCATTCTTTGCAATATTATTTTAATGCACTTGACAATAGTTCACCAAAAAGATAAAATACTTTTTGTATAAGATTCTTCTATGAAAGGAAAAACTATGAGTGATTATATAGTTAATGCCATTACAACAAACGGTGCAATAAGAGTTATTGCCGCCGATACAACTAAAATGTGTAACACTGCACAAAAAATTCACAAAACTTTCCCCACATCTACTGCTGCCCTTGGCCGCACGCTTACTGCAGCTGCCATTATGGGATGTATGCTTAAGAGTGAAACTGACAGCGTTTCTATTCAGTTAAACGGCGGTGGTCCTATCGGCAGAGTTATTGCGACAGGTAATGGGGCAGGTGACGTGCGCGGATATGTAGACAAGCCATACATTGATCTCCCTCTAAATAAAAAGGGTAAGCTTGACGTTGGTGGGGCAATTGGTACTGACGGTATGCTTAGCGTTATCCGTGACCTTGGGCTTAAAGAGCCTTATGTTGGACAAACTCCACTCGTAAGCGGTGAGGTTGCTGAAGACCTTACACACTACTACGCTGAAAGCGAACAGCTCCCCACTGCGATTGCGCTTGGGGTTTTAGTTGATACTGACCACTCCGTTAAAAAAGCAGGCGGATTTATTCTTCAGATTTTACCCGGTGCTTATGACGAAGATATTGACAGAGTTGAAAAAGCGGTTAATTCCATAGGCTCTGTAACAGAGCTTTTAGATAGTGGCAAAACCCCCGAGGATATAGTAAATATACTTCTCGATGGGTATGAGATAGAGTATTTTGACAAAAAGGTTCCTTCCTTTAAATGCAACTGTTCTCGCAGCCGAATTGACAGGGCGCTTATAAGTATAGGCAAAGATGAGCTTACAAAGATTCTCGAAGAAGACGGCAAGGCAGAAATAAACTGCCATTTTTGTAACACCACATATAATTATACAGAAGATGACCTTAAGGCGCTTCTTAAAAAAATGAGCAAATAAAAAAGAGGATGCACATCCTCTTTTTTTATATTACTTTCCTTTCGCGTGAGATTCGCAGTACGCGCCTATACTCCTCAAGTGCGGCATTGAGCTTCGCCTCATAAAGCTTTGCAGTTTTTTCATCGGACGCATCAAATAGGCCTGCCCTTGTGTGTGCTACCTCCATTTTTGCAAGCGCAAGCTTTTCTTCGATATCACACGTTAAATAACGCGTATCGCGAATTCCCTCGATGACTTTTTTTGCATTTTTCATAATATCTTCCCTGCTTAACATAAAAATCCCCCTTTTAATGAATTTATACTCACTAAACGGGGGATTTATTCTTTCGCCATTGAAGTATTTATCCGAATCTGTTTTTTGCGTCCTCTTTTTCGTCGTTACGGATAATACCTAAATGGCTATATTTCACGTCTGCCTTCCATAGCGCGTGCAAGAGTTACTTCATCAGTGTACTCTATATCTCCTCCTACGGGGATGCCGTGGGCAATTCGTGTTACATTTATTCCCATCGGTTTTAAAAGCCTTGCTATATACATTGCGGTAGCTTCACCCTCAACCGTAGAATTGGTAGCCATTATAACCTCTTTCACCTCGGGAGTAAGGCGCGCGATAAGCTCTTTTATTTTTATGTCCTCGGGGCTTACGCCATCCATCGGCGAAATTGCACCATGAAGCACATGGTAAAGTCCCTTATACTCACGCGTTTTTTCAAGAGCCGTAACGTCTTTCGGGCTTTCCATCACGCAGATTGTACTTTTATCCCTGTTTTCCGATGCGCAGATTTCGCAAAGTGGCTTATCCGTAAGGTTCTGACACTTTTCGCACAGATGCACTTTTTCTTTAGCGTTATTAATAGCATTTATAAATCTGTCTGTCTTTTCTTTTGGCAAATTCATAACGTGAAAGGCAAGCCTTACCGCGCTCTTATGCCCAATGCCCGGCATTTTTTCAAATTCTTCAATAAGTATTTGCAGTGAATCTGGATACATCTTATCACTTCTTTTCGTTTAGAATAATCCGGGAATATTCATTCCGCCGGTAATTTTACTAAGACTGTTTGCACTTGCTTCATCTGCCTTGCGAAGTGCTTCGTTCACCGCACTTAAAATCATATCCTCAAGCATTTCAACATCGTCTGGGTCAACAGCATCGGGAGAAAGCTTTATTTCTATAACTTCCTTTTTTCCATTTACCTTAACATTTACTGCGCCGCCGCCAACAGAAGCTTCTATAACCTGCTCCGAAAGCGACTCCTGCGCTTTTAACATTTCCTCCTGCATTTTCTGTGCCTGACGAATCATATTTCCCATATTACCCATATTCATTCCGCCCATATTTCTCGGAAATCCGCCTTTTGCCATATTTAATCTTCCTTTCTGTTAGTTATCGGCAACTTTATTATATCATCAAATATATCGTGCATTTCTTCCTGCTTTTCAGAAAAATCACTCTCGAGCCTTACAACAACGTCCACGCTTGCATTTAGCTGGCGCGAAACTGCCTCTTTAATTTCACCTATGCTATCCATTATAAGTGCGCGCATCTCCTGACCGCCCTTTTCGGGGAAGGTAAGTGCAAGCTTTCCCTTTTCCTCTCGAAGTGACGCATTTTCAAGCGCTGCGTAAAGCATCAGGCTCTGACTTAACTCCTTCATAACCTCGGGCCATACACCTTTTATTTTTTCTACAAGTTCACTGTCCTTTATTTTTGGCAGTTCTTTTTTTTCTTCCTTCTTTTCTGCCTTTTTTTCAGGCGCGCGAGATGCTTTTTCGGGAATGACCGTTTTTCCTTCAAGCATTCTTTCAAGCTCACCTATTCTTGAAAGGAGTGCGTCTATCGACCCGTCACCACCCTTTATACAAAGCTTAACGAGTGCCGATTCAAAGACCACTCTCGGTTCTGTCATAAACCTTGCAGTCTGCACTGCTTCTGAAAGTAGCTTTATCGCATAAAGAAGCTTTTCTGACGAAAAATATGCACTGTATTTTTTAAGTAATTCGTACTCTTCCCCTTCAAAATCACTTGCCGAGTCTCCCGTTATGTTTATAACAAGCATATCGCGAAGCGCTTTTATAAGAGATTCTATAAACGGAGAAAGATTTTTTCCCCTCGAGCATACGAAGGAAACCGACTCCAAGACAGCTTTTGAGTCACCAATGCCAAGGCTTTCACAAAGCTCAAGCACTGAGGAGTTTTCTGCTCTACCAAGAAGCTCCTCTACAAACTCTGTCTTTATTTCTTTGCCCTGTGCAAGACACGGCTCAAGCAGGCTAAGCGCATCACGAAGAGACCCCGCCGCAGACGTTGAAATCATTCGAAGTGCCCTCTCCTCTGCCATAATCCCTTCTGCCGAGCAGATGTAATCAAGGCGCGCATAGATATCATCAGGCGTAATTCTCTTAAAATCAAACCTCTGGCATCTTGAAGAGATTGTTTCAAGCACCTTATTCGCTTCTGTTGTTGCGAGCACAAATAAAACATGCGCCGGTGGCTCTTCAAGAAGCTTTAAAAGTGCATTAAATGCATCCTTACTAAGTGCGTGCACCTCATCAATTATATATACCTTCTTACGAGTTACAGCTGCAGTATAGCTCGCCTCCTCGCGAAGTGTCCTTATATTATCAACACCGCTGTTACTTGCCGCGTCAATCTCGACAATGTCCATAATGCTTCCGTTTTCAATGCCTTGGCAGGTTGGACATTTATTACACGGATTTCCGTCCTCGGGGTTTTCGCAGTTTACTGCGCGGCTTAAGATCCTTGCGGTTGAGGTTTTACCCGTACCTCTGCTTCCGCAAAAAAGAAATGCGTGGCCACAGGTATTATTCTTTATTTCATTTTTGATTGTTTCAGTTACATGGCCTTGCCCTACAACATCATCAAATGTTTTTGGGCGCCATCTTCTGTAAAGTGCCCTATATTCCACTTTTTCCTCCACCTTGTAAAAAAGCCGCCCTTTGCGGCAGCTATATTTATGATGCACACCCCGAAATCGATAAACCTCCATATGCGGAATTCGAATAGTTAGCTCAAAACAGGCGAACCTGCGGCACACACCCGAAAGTGCTTATCGCTGCTCGGTTCCCCGCCTGACGAGGTTCACACCCCAAGCGTTGCGCAGGACCCATTCGTCAACACTACTTTTCCGACCCTGCCATACAGAAAGCCTACCTCAATCGGGGAATCTACCTCCGCTGTAGCGGACTGCGGATTCAGGGAACCGCTACCTCCCCGGCTGGCACATCTATTAAAGTATACCATAAACGCCCTTTTTTATCAATAGTTTTTGTTAAAGTTTTAAAAAAGAAAAAAACCTTGACATTTTCTTAAAATAAGTATATAATTAGTTAGCATTTTATGTAAATGCAATCCTTGCTCCCGTTTTGGGGGCCAAAGTCCAGAAGGAGGTGTAAAAATGGCTGAAATTATTAACAAGTATGAAACCATTTTTGTTCTTGATGCTACACTTGAGGAGGAAGCTATAGGCGCTCTTTCAGAAAAGTTCCAGAAGCTTATTAGTGACAACGGCACAGTTGAAAGTGTAGACGTTTGGGGAAAGAGAAAGCTTGCTTACCCAATCGATTACAAGACAGAAGGTTACTATGTTCTTGTAAACTTCTCCGCAGCGCCTGAATTTATTAAGGAGCTTGACAGAGTTTACGGAATTACAGACGGTGTTATGCGTACAATTACAGTTCGCAAAGAAGAAGCGTAAGGAGGTAAAAAAATGCTTAACAAGGTTATATTGATGGGCAGATTTACACGCGACCCCGAGCTTCGCAGTACTCCGCAGGGAACAAGCACTTGCTCGTTTTCACTGGCGGTAGACCGTAACTTCGCACGTCAGGGTGAAGAGCGTAAGGCAGATTTTATTAACTGCGTGGCTTGGCGCCAGACGGCAGAATTCATTTCGAAATATTTTCAAAAAGGTAGTCTGGCAGCCGTTGAAGGCAGTATCCAGACTCGCACTTGGGATGACCAGGAGGGTAAGAGACATTACGCTACAGAAGTTTTGGTAAACCAGGTTTACTTTGCTGAAAGCAAGCGTGATTCTTCTCCTTCATTTAATGACGGCGGAAGCGATTTTGCGTCAACAGACTTCGGCACGCTTCCTGACCCTATATCACCCATGGGCACAGATGATGATTTACCATTTTAAATAAGGGAGGTTTTATCTATGATGGAAAAAGAGAAAGCCGAAAGACCTTTCAGAGCTCGCAAGCCTAAAAAGAAAGTTTGTCAGTTCTGTGCAGATAAGGTTACGGAAATAGATTATAAGGATGTTGCAAAACTTCGCCGCTATGTTTCTGAACGTGCTAAAATTCTTCCCAGAAGAGTTACAGGCACATGTGCAAAGCATCAGCGTCAGTTGACAAGTGCTATTAAGCGCGCTCGTCACATTGCACTTCTTCCTTTCTCTGCAGAATAACACGTGCCCCTTCGGAATAAATATTCCGAGGGGGTATATTTTAATGAAAAAATTTTTTGTTGTATTTATTATATCTGTTCTTTCTATATATTTTATGGGTTCAACACGTACTGATTACTATGAAATTGTCGAAAATATGGGGTATGAGTGTATTCATAAGCCCTATGAAATTTCAGAAATTGAAATCCCTATGGTTTTCGGGAAGGTGTATGAAAATTATAACGCTCTTTTAAAAGCGGGCGGGTATGACCTTTCTTTATATAAAGGGAAAAAATGCACTCGCTATACTTATCTTCTTAAAAGCGGAGAAAGGGCAAATGTGTATGTATACCTCGGCAGAATAATTGGCGGGGATATATCCTCCGTGAGACTTGACGGAATGATGATTCCACTGCTGAAAAAATACGAAAAGGATTGATTTTATGCGTCTTGATAAATTAGTTTCAGAAGCAGGTGCGCTTACGCGCAGTGAAGCGCGCAAGGAAATAAAAAAGGGAAATGTTACGGTTGACGGCATTATTTTGACCGATATTTCCGCACAGGTGGACGAAAACTCTTCTTTATTCATAAATGATAAAGAATTTACTTATAAAAAATATGTTTATCTTATGCTTAACAAGCCCGCAGGCTATGTAAGTGCTACGGAGGATAAATCTAAAAAAACGGTGCTTGATTTAATTGGCGATTCTTATTTCAGATACAATCTCTTCCCTGTGGGGAGACTTGATATAGACACAGTCGGTTTTTTGCTTCTTACAAATGACGGAGACCTCTGTCACAAGCTTTGCGCCCCGTCAAAAGATTTTGGGAAAACTTATTTTGTTCGTCTGGAAAAAAGTATTTCAGATGAGGATATCTCAAGGCTTGAAGAGGGCGTTTTTATAGGTGATATCAAGACAAAGCCCGCTAAAGTTGAAAGAATCAGCGAAAACGAAATTCACCTTACTATAACCGAGGGAAAATTCCACCAGATAAAAAGAATGGCAAAGGCAGTTGGTAATGAAGTTATTTATCTTAAGCGTCTTTCCTATGGAAATGTTTTTCTTGACGAAACGCTTAAGGAAGGAGAATTCCGTCATCTGACAAGCAAAGAATTAGAGTCATTATGCAATATACACAAATAAAATAGCATTTTTTTGTACAATTAGCGTATTTTATTTTGGAAAATTATGTGGTATAATGTTTAAGGTGTAAATTTATAATTAAATTTAGGGGGTAGCTGAATTGGCTAGTTTAAGTTTAAAAGGTATTTATAAAAGATATTCTGGTGGAGTAACTGCTGTATCGGATTTTAATCTTGATATTGCTGATAAGGAGTTTATTGTACTTGTTGGACCTTCAGGTTGCGGTAAGTCTACAACACTTCGTATGATTGCCGGTCTTGAAGAAATCAGTGAGGGTGAGCTTTACATAGGTGATAAGCTTGTAAATGACATTGCTCCTAAGGACAGAGATATTGCAATGGTTTTCCAGAACTACGCTCTCTATCCTCATATGACAGTTTTTGATAATATGGCATTTGGTCTTAAGCTCAGAAAAACTCCGAAGGATGAAATTAAGAAGAGAGTTACTGAAGCTGCTCGTATCCTTGATATTGAGCATCTCCTCGAGCGTAAGCCTGCTGCACTTTCAGGTGGTCAGCGTCAGCGTGTTGCTCTTGGTCGTGCAATCGTTCGTGAGCCTAAGGTATTCCTTATGGACGAACCGCTTTCTAACCTTGATGCAAAGCTTCGTGTTCAGATGAGAACTGAAATTTCAAAGCTTCATCAGCGTCTTCAGACAACATTTATCTATGTTACTCATGACCAGACAGAAGCTCTTACAATGGGTTCAAGAATCGTTGTTATGAAGGATGGTCTTGTTCAGCAGGTTGATACTCCGCAGGCACTTTACAACAATCCTTGTAACGTTTTCGTTGCAGGCTTTATCGGTTCACCTCAGATGAACTTCTGCGATGCAGTTATTGAAGTTGAAGGTGACGATACATTTATTAAGTTTGGTTCACACAAAGTTAAGCTTACAGCAGAAAAGGCTGCTAAAGCTAAGGATTACGTAGGAAAGACAGTTACTATGGGTATCCGTCCTGAAGATATGTATGATGATGCAGATTCACTTGCAAAATACAAAGATGCTGTATGCAAAGCTAATGTTGAAGTTACAGAGCTTATGGGTGCAGAAACCTACCTCTATATAACAATTGACGGAATTAACTTTACTGCAAGAGTTAGACCTGACAGCACATCACAGATTAATACTGATATTGATATCTGTCTTGATCCTGAAAAAATTCACATCTTTGATAAGGAAACAGAAAAAGTTATTACTAACTAATATTAAAATAATCAAACTGCACTGTGCTTGCACAGTGCAGTTTTTTGTATAAAAAAATCCGTTATGATGAATTCATCATAACGGATATATTTTTTGTTTTATATAGGGAAGTTTTTTTAATTCATAAGTTATCAGAATTAACCCTTAAGCGCACCAACCATTACGCCCTTTACGAAATACTTCTGAAGAAGCGGATAGATGCAAAGGATCGGAACAGTTGCCACAACTATACATGCATATTTAATACTTTCACCAATGCTTTCAGCATCTGATGAGTTAGTCGCACCGCCGGTTACACTACCTGTCATGCTATTAGTATCGTTTGCAATAAGTATTTCCTTAAGAACAAGCTGAAGCGGATACTTTGTCTTATCCTGAAGATAGATACTTGCACTAAACCATGAGTTCCAGTGTGAAACCCCATAATAAAGCACCATAACTGCTATTATAGCCTTTGAAAGCGGAAGTATAACGTGCCACAATATCTGCATATGTGTTGCACCGTCAAGATATGCCGCTTCCTCCAAGCTTATCGGAATTGCCTGGAAGTTTGTGCGCATAATGATCATATTATATGTGTTTATCGCAGTAGGAATAATAAGTGCCCAAATTGAGTTATAAAGACCAAGGTTATTTATAAGAAGGTATGTAGGAATAAGTCCACCGCCAAAATACATTGTAAAGAGTACCATTCCCATGATTACGCCCTTGAACATAACATTTCTTCTTGAAAGGAAATATGCAATCAGAGATGTCATAAACAAGTTGATAAGTACACCCACTACCAAAATAAAGATGGTATTTTTATAACCTATAAGAATATTGGGATTCTCAATAACTGCTTTGTAGGCGCTTGTATTAAATCCAATCGGTTTAAACAAAAGGCCTGCATTTTTCATAAGCTCACCGGAGTCACTGAATGATGCAAACAAAACGTAAAGCATCGGATAAAGACAGATGACCGCGAGAGCAAGTAATATTATTACGTCAAACGCCAGAAACAGATTTCTGGACATACTATTTTTTCTTTTCATAATTCTTTTACCTCTTTCTCAGTATTATTTCTTATTAATTACTTACCACAAGCTTGTTTCTGAAACTTTTCTGCTGATAGTGTTAGCAATAAACAAGAACAGAATGTTTACAACTGAGTTGAAAAGGCCAACCGCTGTTGAGTAACTGAAGTTTGCGTTAATAAGACCTTCTCTGTATGTGTAAGAGGATATAACGTCTGCCGTTTTATAGGTAAGCTCGTTATAAAGAAGAATAATCTTTTCGTATCCTACACCTAAGATAGAACCCATTCTCATAATGAGAAGGATAATAATTGTCGGCAATATTCCCGGAAGAGTAATATGCCAAACCTGTCTTAAGCGGCCACCACCGTCAATCTCACACGCTTCATAAAGCTCCTGATCGATACCCGACAGTGCTGCAAGATAGATGATTGAACCCCAACCAACTTCCTGCCAGATGTTCGTTCCGACATAAATTCCTGTAAACCATTCAGGCTTAAGAAGAATTGATGTAGTATCTCCCGTAAACTGCGCAAGAAGCTGTGTAATTATACCGTTTGTACTCGTAAAGCTCTTAATGATACCACACATAACAACAAGTGAAATAAAGTGCGGAAGATATGTGATTGTCTGAACTGTCTTAAGGAAATACTTATTTGAAAGTTCATTCATTAAAAGCGCGAGAAGTATCGGCGCCGGGAAACCAAAGATAAGTGAAGCACCACTTATTCTTATTGTGTTCCACAAGGTTCTTAAGAAGTATCTGCTCTTAAAGAATCTTATAAAGTGAGCAAAACCAAAACTGTCTGCCCAAGGGCTGCCTGTAATACCAAAGGCTGGTTTGTAGTCCTTAAATCCGATTATAATACCATACATCGGTATGTAACAGAAAATTATATAGTATAAAACCGGAAGCAACGCTATAAGATATAAAACCTTATTCTTGGCAAAGTCCGCACGGACTCTGCCAAGAAAAGAATTGTCTTTCTTATAGAGGCTTGGTGTAATTGTTGTGTCTGACATTCTTATAATGCCCCTTCCCCTATTTTATAAAGTGTTTTTATTTCTTGATATATCTTTCGTATGCTGCCTGATAAATTTCAAGCGCTTCATCGATACCCATTTTCTTAATTTCCTGAACAAACTTACCATAGTTCTTCATCGGCTCTCTGCCTGTGATGAAGTTATGGAACATTTCGTTTGCGTATGTACTAATTTCAGTCATAATAGCTGAAGCTGTATCCTTTTCAGCTGTTGTAAGGTCAACAGGAGGAAGCTTATTATCTGTAAACTTATTAGCTGACCAGTACTTAAGAGCCTCACGCTGCTGATCTGTAGCGTAGAACTGCTCGATATATCTCTTATCCTGAGCGAACGGTCCCCATACACCAGCGAGGCAGTGATGTGCAAGCATCTGGCTCATAGATTTTCCTTCAGCGTTATTTGTGATTTCTTCAACATATGTCGGATAGCCGTCAACCATGTTGTAGCTTTCGCCTTCCTTACCGAAGTTGTATGTCATATGACCTTCTTCTGTGTAGCCATAGTCAAGGAAACGTGCTGCAAGTGCAGGATTCTTACAATTTGTAGTGATTACTACGCCACCGATACAATGTCTGTAGTCCTTCTGACCAAATTTTGCAGGTTCGCCCTTCTTTTCTGAAGGATACGGAGCACCTGTAAGGTCAAATGCTTCACCCTTCATTTCCTTAAGGAATGAACCCATTCCGCCGCCACCGGCACCATAGTAAATACCAGCTTTGCCGTTAAGAAGGCTAGCACGGAATGTTGTATCGTCTGTTGCAAGATAGTTCTTGTCAATATAACCTTTTTCAAACCATTCATTCAGCTTTGCTACATAAGCTTCAAAGCTCTTATCGTCTGTCGGACCGTATACAACCTTGCCATCCTTTACATATGTGCCAAAGTATGTACCAAAACCGCTTGAGAAGTTTGTAAATGCCTGTGTTGCAAAAGGTGTGACTCCACTACGTTTCTTAAATGCCTCAAGCACCTTATCCCAATCCTCGATTGTTTCAGGAACTTCAAGACCGTCTTCCTTGAGCCAGTCGCTACGAAGCATTAAACCTGTAGATGTAAGAAGGATTTCATCCTCTCTTACAAATGGGAATGAGTAGTAGTAGCCAGCTTCTGTTTTTGCCATCTTAGCAACGTCTTCATTTTCATCAAGATATTTCTTGAGGTTAGGAGCGTAGTCCTCTAAAACGTCATTAAGAGCATAGATCTGCTTGTTATCAATATAGTCCTGCGGTCCAAGGCTGAGCCACTGCTGCTGAATCATATCAGTAGTTTTACCTGAAGCCATCATAAGCTGGAAAGCTTCCTGTGTTGTACCTGCTGCAGGATGCTGATATTCAATCTCTACACCTGTTTTTTCCATAAGATTTTTTGCAAAATCAGTTTCTGCAAAGTTTGTTACATCTGTTGCGATTGAGCCGGGAAGCTCTACCCAATATGTAAGCTTCTCATCTGTATCGATAGGATAGCTTATTTCGCCCTTGGGCATATCGCTTTCAAATCCGAGACCGTTTGTTTTTTCTTTGTTACATCCTGATGCAAGTGCGACAACCATCACAACTGCAAGAGTGAGGCACAAAATTTTCTTTTTGTTCATTTCTGTTTTCCTTCCTTTCAAAACTTGTTTTTAAAGCCACTGGTGGCTTTTTTGGTAGCTTGTGCTACATTTCTCAATTCGGATATAATTTTAAAAAACAAATCCTGCATTCATTTTCCTTAAATTTTCCGATATTGAGGTGATTTTGCGTAATTTACATCATCCTTTATTAAAACCAACCGTTTATTTTCGGCAAAATAACCAAATACACCTAAAGCGTTTAGTTTCTGGTTTTTTTGGACCTTTTCCTCAAATTTCCAGTTGACTTTATAAGGACTTTTGTGCAAATTACACTATTTTTATTCATTATAGCATATAAAACATAAATAGTAAACAGAAATTTGTAAAATTTTTAATTTTTTTTTAAATTTTCTCAAATAAAAAACTGCGGTAAAATTTACCGCAGTTTTTATTGAAATTGAATTATTTAAGTTCAACTTTTGCGCCAACAGCTTCAAGATCTGCTTTAATCTTTTCAGCGTCTTCCTTAGAAGCGCCTTCTTTAAGAGTTGTGGGTGCGCCATCAACAGCGTCCTTTGCTTCCTTAAGACCAAGGCCTGTGATTTCACGAACAACCTTGATAACCTTAATCTTTTCAGCGCCTGCATCTGCAAGAACTACGTCAAATTCTGTCTTTTCAGCAGCTGCTGCGCCAGCGTCTGCTGCGCCACCTGCTACTACTGCAACGGGAGCTGCAGCACTTACGCCAAATTCTTCCTCCATAGCCTTTACAAGTTCAGCTACTTCAAGGAGCTTTAATTCCTTAATTTCAGCAATGATGTTTTCAATCTTACTCATTATTGTTTACCTCCTAAATTAAATTAGATAAATTTTTATTCTTCAGTATTTGCGTTTTCCTCTGCGGGAGTTTCCTCTGCTACCTCTGCAGGAGCCTCAGCGGGTGCTTCCTCAACTGCAGGAGCTTCTTCTACAGGAGCCTCTGCTACTGCTTCAGCCGGAGCTTCTGTAGCATTTTCCTCTACGGGAGCCTCTTCCTTTTCTACCTTGATCTCTGAAGGCTCAACCCCATTATCAACCAATGCCTGCAATGTACGTGCAAGGTTGCTTGCGGGAGCATTCAAGCTACCAAGAAGCTTAGCAAGAAGAACTTCACGATTGGGTGTAGCGGCAAGTGTTTTAACTTCATCAAGTGAAATCACTTTACCTTCAAGGAAACCTGCTTTAATTTCAAGCTGTTCATTTGCCTTTGCAAACTCTGCGATAACCTTAGCGGGTGCAACTTCATCTGTCATGCTGAGAGCAAGAGATGTGGGCCCGTTAAGAATAGGATCAAGTTCATCAAGACCAACTTCCTTAGCTGCAAAACGTGTAAGAGTATTCTTAATAACTTTGTACTCAACACCTGCTTCACGAAGCTTGTTACGAAGCTGGGTATCCTGTTCAACAGAAAGTCCGCAATAGTCTACGAGCACGCCTGAAACAGCTGATTTCAACTGTTCTGCGAGATCAGAAACTATCTGTTTCTTTTCTTCGAGAATTTTCTGACTTGGCATATTCTCACCTCACAATAAATAATAAAAAGGGATTCTTTGTCCATAGACACAAAGAATCCCGAGTTTTTTGTAGGAATACTTCCTCGGCAGGTCTTATTTTTACGCCTGCTGTCTATGGAAAATTTAACTCACGTGTATATAATACACGATTGTTTTTGATTTGTCAACAATTACATGAGCTTTGCAGAATTAATTTTAATTCCGGGGCCCATTGTGCTTGCTGTTGAAAGGCTTCTGATGTACTGGCCCTTTGATGTAGCCGGTTTAGCCTTAATGATTGCGCCCATAAGAACATCAAAGTTCTCTTTAAGCTTTTCAGCACCGAAAGATGCCTTGCCGATAGGACAGTGAATAATGTTTGTCTTATCAAGACGGTATTCAATCTTACCTGCCTTAACATCGTTTACTGCCTTACCAACTTCCATACTTACTGTACCTGCCTTGGGGTTGGGCATAAGACCTTTCGGTCCGAGAATTCTCGCGATACGACCAACAACGCCCATCATGTCAGGTGTTGCGATAACTACATCGAAATCAAGCCAGTTTTCTTTCTGGATTTTTTCAATGTACTCTTCAGCGCCAACGTACTCTGCGCCGGCTGCCTTTGCTTCTTCTACCTTTTCTCCCTTAGCAAAAACAAGAACGCGAACCTTCTTGCCTGTACCGTGAGGAAGAACTACGGCACCTCTTACCTGTTGATCTGCGTGACGTGAGTCAACGCCAAGCTTTACGTGTAATTCGATTGTTTCATCAAATTTTGCACTGGCAGTCTTTACAACAAGGTCAAGAGCTTCTGCAGGATCATACTGCTTTCCGGATTCAATAAGTGAAGCTCCGGTTAAATATTTCTTACCATGTTTCATTACTGTTACCTCCTTGTGGTTAACGGGTTAAAACCCTCCCACGTTTTTGTGGCAGTTTGTCTGCCTTTTTGTTTTACTCCTCGACTGTTACGCCCATGCTTCTTGCAGTACCTGCAATCATGCTCATAGCAGCTTCAAGACTTGCAGCGTTAAGGTCAGGCATCTTTGTTTCAGCAATCTGCTGAAGATCAGCCTTCTTAAGCTCGGCTACCTTAGTCTTGTTCGGTACCCCACTACCGCTTTCAATTTTACAAGCCTTCTTAATAAGAACAGCTGCCGGCGGTGTCTTTGTGATAAAGCTAAAGGATCTGTCCGCGTAAACTGTGATAACAACAGGGATAATTAAGCCTGCGTCTTTAGCAGTTCTCTCGTTGAATTCCTTTGTGAACTGCACGATATTTACACCGTGCTGACCTAGAGCGGGACCAACCGGCGGTGCCGGAGTAGCCTTACCTGCGGGGATTTGCAATTTGATATAACTTGTAATTTTCTGTGCCATGGTTTGCACCTCCTTAGAAAAATGTGGTGTTAGCGGGCATAAGCCCTCCCATCTATCAACAAGCCCGAAGGCCCATTAACCGATATTACTCGAGCGGTTCGATCTGGTAGAATTCAAATTCAACCTGCATTTCTCTTCCGCCGAACATTGTTACCATAACGCATACCTTGCGTTTTTCCTGATTTATTTCAAGAACCTCGCCGATGAAGCCTTCCATCGTTCCATCTGTAATACGAACAGTGTCACCGACTTCAACACCAACGTCAACCTTGGTTACTTCAACGCCGAGACGTTCAACCTCTGCTTCAGAAAGCGGGACGGGTTTGCTTCCCGGACCAACAAAGCCTGTGCAGCCACGGGTGTTGCGAACAACATACCAGCTCTCATCTGTCATTTTCATTTTAACAAATACATATCCCGGATAAATCTTACGAGAAACAGTTTTCTTAACACCGTTTTCGTTTTCCTCAACAGTCTCTTCCATAGGTATACATACCTCACCGAAAAGCTCACCGAGTCCACGATTTTCAACGGTCTTTAAAATACTGTCTTTGACTTTGTTTTCATACCCTGAATATGTATGAGCAACATACCATTTTAATTCAGCACTCATAATACATCAGGCGCAGCGCCCTTCCTCCTTATCTTAAATTATCCGAGAACAAGTTTGCTGAGCGATATAAAGAGTGAGTCAAGACCAAATATAATGAGTCCGATTATCAACAATGCGATAATAACGATTGTTGTGTTATTAAGAAGCTGTTTCTTTGTAGGCCATACAACCTTCTTAAATTCAGATTTTGACGCCTTAATGCTTTTTACAAGGCGTGCAAAGATACCTTCTTTTTTAACAGTTTCTCCCATGTTTTCACCCTCTATTATTTAGATTCTTTATGCACGGTGTGCTTACGGCAGAAAGGACAATACTTGTTCATTTCGAGTCTGTCGGGGTCATTTTTCTTATTCTTGATAGTATTGTAATTACGCTGTTTGCACTCTGTACATGCTAATGTTATTTTTACTCTCATAATTGCGCCTCCTGAGAAATATTTGCCTTTGCCTGCGCCTCTTTTTTGCACGTAAAAAAAAGCCTGCTCGGCAAGGTAAGAATAATATAACATATTTGCTTTAGTATGTCAACAATTTTTTTAATTTTTTTACAATTTATAGATGCGGGCCGAATTATTGGCCCGCATCTATGTTTTATCTCTCTCCCATAATAACTCTGTATACCTTTGGAGTATATCTTTCACACAGTTTGCAGAAGGTGTTTATTATAAGCAAGGTCAACACAACTGTGCCGATAAAGTTTGGTATTGCAAAATACACATTTCTCGGCATAATCATATAAAGAAGCCTGCATACCACCGCCTGAACATTTACGTGCATTGCATAAACGGCAAAGGAATAACCATAAAATCTTTTTTCAGAAAGCTTATCTATAAACAGATCGCTAAGTCTCCAGAAAGCCAGTGCGTTTACCGTTCTAAATAAAATTTTAAACGGGATCGGATATCTAAACTTATAATAATCAGCCAAGCACTCAAATGCCACTGTCAGAAGGAAAATTATCAGCGCCTTAATTGCTGTGGATCTGCTTGACTTTTTGACTATGGAATCAAAATAATGCATTCCTATAATTCCGCCAATAATGTAATATATGGACGCTTTAAGGTTGAAAAAGGTTCCTGTGGGGTCATTTATGTATTTTGAAAACGCAATAAAGAGCACACAAAATGCCAAAGCCACTTTTTTATTCTTTATTACGTAATATATAACGGGCGATACTAAATTTAGTGCCATAAGTTGCAGAATAAACCAGAAAACAGAGTTGCAGCCATAGCGGAAAATTCCATCCAATACATTTGGCAGATTAATTACAAATTTTTCTCGCAGTATAAAAAGCTGTGATATTGGTGTGTAGGATGTTACAATTTCAAACAACATCCATACTGTATTCCAGATTAAATAAGGGATAAGAAGGGTGTGAATTCTTGATTTTATTTTCTTCAAGTAACCTTTGTGACTGTAGTTTCTGAAAAAAAGCATACCTGAAACCATAAAAAAGAGTCTTACTGCAAAAATAGGCATATTCCTTACAAGCACGTTATTAACAACTGCATTAGGCAAGAATTGGGTCATTCCCCCAAAGGATGAAATATGAACAAAAAAAACAAAAACGCTCATTATATACGCCGTAATAGTTTTTTTCTTCCAGAAATATTCCACTAAAATCCTCTCCAATCTTTAAATCGACGTAATTATAACATGATTGCCTTTTTCTGTCAATAGTATTGGATTTTAACTTTTTTAAGATAAGGTGTAGAAATATCCCGAAAGGTATGTTATAATCATAAAAAAACGAGGTGGTATTATGAACAAAAGATTATACAAAATTGAAGATGGGAAAAAGCTTTGTGGTGTGTGCGGGGGTATTGCGGAGTATTTAAATATTGACCCTACAGTTATAAGACTTTTATGGGTTCTCTTTACGGCTCTTGGAGGAAGCGGAATAATCGCTTATATAATCTGCGCGATAATATTCCCCAATAAGAGTCAGATTATATAAATATGGAAGAATTTTTTAATTTAAAGCCTGTCGCATATATTCATAATGATTTTAAGGAAAAATTTGGCGTTCCCAGACAAAGCGGACTTATTGGGGAAGCTGAATCGGTAATTGTTTTTGAAAAGGAATTTCAAAACCCTGACTTTTTGCGCGGTATCGAAAATTTTTCTCACCTGTGGCTTATCTGGCAGTTTTCTGAAAATAATTCGTTGAAGGTTTCTCCCACGGTGCGCCCGCCAAGACTTGGAGGGAATAAAAGGATGGGCGTTTTTGCAACGCGCTCACCGTTTAGACCAAACGCGTTGGGGCTTTCCTCCGTAAAACTTCTGGAAGTTTTTAAGACGGAATCTTCAGGACTGGCACTTAGAGTAGCCGGTGCAGATTTGGTGGATAACACGCCGATATTTGACATAAAGCCTTATCTTTCATATTCTGACAGTCATCCTGACGCTGTGTGCGGATTTACAGACAGTTTACATCAAGAAAAGCTTGAGGTAAAGTTTCTGTGTGATGCGGAAAATATACTCCCGAAGGATAAGCTTTGCGTTCTTACTAAAATGCTTGAAAATGACCCGCGTCCATCTTACCACGATGACGAAAGGACCTACACCTTCTCTTTTGCAGGCTTTGAAGTAAGCTTTTTCGTGGAAAATGATACAGTTAGCGTGACGGATATAAAAAGTTGAACTAAAGGCATCATTATATAGGGAGAAATTCACCCTATATAATGATGCCTAAATCTCTCTTTGTTTCATATATTTATAATGAGAGGTTTTTTTATGAGAATAATAAAAAAGCGCAAATTTGTGTTTCTTCCTTATATATTAATTGTTTTTCTGGTTTCCTTATTTATATGGTCTTCTTACATTTTTACAATAAAGCTTCGTCCCCGCATAATTACCATAACTCAAAGCTATGCAAAAAATGTGGTGTCGCAGGTGGTGGACGAGGAGGTTAAAAAGATTATGCTTGAGGAGCTTTTTTCCTACGATAATCTTGCCGTTATAAAAAGAGACGCGCAAGGAAGAGTCACAAGCATATCATCAAACACCATTACAATTAACCGCCTTGCAAACGATTTGGGAATGGCAATCGGCGACAAGCTTGACGAGATTTCGGTAATTAAAAACAAGCTTTATATAACAAGCCTTGTGGGGCTTGACCTTCTTTCTTCCGTTGGTCCGAGGGTAAGTGTCAGATTTTCTCCAATATCTGTTGCAAACGCTGACATCTTCCACTCTTTTGAAGAGGCGGGAATAAATCAGACACTTCACACAGTTAATCTTAAGGTCACTGTTGATATGGCGATTGTGATGCCTCTTGCGCACAGCACTCTTACCATAAATTCAACAATGCCACTTTCCCAGACATTAATTGTAGGAAGCGTGCCCGATGCTTACCTAAATAAATCCATTTCTCCTTAAAAAAAATGTTGACTAATTTAAAAAAAGGCTGTATACTATTATCATCAGTATTGGCTAAGGAGTTTTTTTATGTATTCAAAAGAAATTGTTGTGCAAAATCAAGTTGGCTTGCATGCAAGACCGGCAACATTCTTTATTCAGAAAGCAAATGAATTTTCATCGGGAATTTGGATTTCCAAAGATGAGAGAAAAGTTAACGCAAAAAGTCTCCTTGGCGTTTTATCATTAGGGGTTACCCGTGGCACAAGCATTACAATACTTGCCGAGGGTGCCGATGAAGAGTCAGCCGTTAATGAACTTGCCGACTTGGTTCAGACAAATTTTTTAGAATAAGCTTACAAAATGCCTGACGTCTCGTCAGGCTTTTTTTACAGGAGGACTCTATGAAAAAACTGTTACTGGGGCTTTTGTGTATTTTCCTTACGGCGTGTGTGCCATCTTACACTGCGCCTGGTGATTTGACCCCTTCTGATATAGAAAGCTACAGAGCGCCCGAAGACATGCTTGAACTTCATTTTATTGATGTGGGGCAAGGGGACTCGACACTTATCCGCGCAGGCGAAACCACTCTTTTAATAGATGCGGGAACGGGCGAAAGCGAAGAAAAACTTGTTTCCTATCTTAAAAGCATAGGAGCTACGGAAATTGACATTTTCATATCAACCCACCCTCACGAAGATCATCTTGGCGGAGGGGCAAAGCTTCTTCGAGAAACAGATGTAAAGTCTGTTTATATGTCGGAGGAGGCTTCAAGTTCATACTTTTTTGAAAAATTTGTTGACGCTCTTTTAGAAAGAAACATTACCCCATCACCTGTAGATACGGGATGCGTGTACAAAACGGACGATTTTGAGTTTGAATTTTTAACTGACGGCACACAGTTTGAAAACACAAACGATAATTCCCTTGTAATTTTAGTTACATACAGGGAGAAGAAGTTTCTTTTTACGGGTGACGCCGAAAAGGCGCCTGAGCTTTTTCTTACCCGGAAGGGAGAAAAGATAAACTCTGACCTTTTAAAAATAGGGCATCATGGAAGTAGGTTCGCAAGCCAGAACAGTTTTTTAAACGCGGTTTCCCCGTCTGTTGCAATCATCTCCTGCGGGGAGGGAAATTCCTATGGGCATCCGCACGAGGAAACGCTAAACAGACTTGATAATTTTAAAATTAAAACCTATAGAACGGATATTTCAGGGGACATAAGAATATATTGTGACGGGAATAAGCTTTATGATGATGAGGGAAACGTAATTGAAAATTCTTTCTCTGAAATTTCATACATAGGAAACAGAAAATCAAAGAAATTTCATTGGGAGGATTGTGCGGGCAAACCCGCCTCTAAAAATTCAGTTAGCTTTAAAACAAGGGAGGATGCAATTAGATTTGGCTACTCTCCCTGCAAAACTTGTAATCCCTGATTTTTGGAAAGGAAGATTTGTATGAAGGTTATTTTGTTTAACGGCAGTCCCAAGGAAAAAGGGTGCACCCATGCTGCACTTAATATAATAAAGGAAGAGCTTGAGAAAAACGGTGTTAATGCCGAAATTTTTCATGCAGGCAAAACAACAAAGGGTTGTATGGGGTGCGGATTTTGCGCAAAAAATGGCAAATGCATAACAGACGACTGCGTAAACGAGGCGCTTTTGCTTTTGGATGATGCTGACGCTTTTGTGTTTGGCTCACCAGTTCATTACGCGTCTATGTCGGGGGCGATGACGTCCTTTCTTGACCGCCTTTTTTATGCAGGCGGGAAAAAGCTTTGCCAAAAGCCGTGCGCGGTAGTCGCTTCCTGCAGGCGTGCGGGCTCAACTACTACGATAGACCAGCTTCTTAAATATCCTGAATTTATGCAGATGCCCATTATAAATGGTCAGTACTGGCCAATGGTGCACGGAAACACGCCCGAGGAAGTTATGAAAGATAGCGAGGGCATTCAGGTAATGCGCACAATAGCAAGAAATATGGCATGGATTCTTAAATGCATTGAGGCAGGAAAAAATGCGGGAATAAACCCGCCTGAAACAGAAGAAAAGATAAAGACGAATTATATAAGATAAGGAAGTAATGACGTGTCAAGTAAATTTGAGAGTTTTAAAAAATATGTTTCTGACAAAAATGTTACCGTTGTGGGAATTGGGATCAGTAACCTCCCCCTTATAAAGCTTTTGTGTGAGTCGGGCGCACGCGTTACGGCTTGCGACAAAAAAAGCGAAGAAGATCTTGGGGAAAAAGCTTCTCAATTAAAGGAAATGGGCGTCACCCTTAAATGCGGAGAAGATTATCTTGATAACATTCGTGGTGACTTAATTTTCAGAACGCCCGGACTTCGCTTTGACCATCCTGCTCTTTTAAAAGCAAAGGAAAACGGTAGCATTATAACAAGCGAAATGGAAGTGTTTTTTGAGGTTTGCCCCGCAAAAATAATTGCCGTTACGGGAAGTGACGGGAAAACCACAACCACGACACTTATAAATGAGATACTTAAGGAAAGCGGTTACACCACTCACCTTGGCGGAAACATCGGAAATCCGCTTCTTTGTGATACAGACAAAATCCAAAAGGACGACCTTGCGGTGCTTGAGCTTTCGAGCTTTCAGCTTCATACTATGAAAAAAAGTGCAGATGTTTCTGTGGTCACAAATATTACGCCAAATCATCTTGACGTTCATAAATCCTATGAAGAATACATAGAGGCGAAGAAAAACATCTATCTTTACCAGGATAGCCAGGGCGTTTTAGTAGTTAATAATGAAAACGAACAGTCTTTCGGGTGCGCGCAAGAAGCAAAAGGAGAAGTGCGCACATTTGGTTATGACAAAGCTCTTACGGTTTATGCAGACGACTTTTCAATTTATGCTTTTAGAGAAAAAGTGCTTGACAGAAAAGATATAAAAATTCCGGGGGAGCACAATGTTCAAAACTATATGGCTGCAATCTGTGCAACGTACCCTTATGCTAAAATTGACGCGATAAAAGCTGTGGCAAAAAACTTTGGCGGTGTAAGTCACAGAATTGAATTTGTGCGCGAGCTTGACGGAGTTTTATATTACAACAGTTCAATTGATTCAAGCCCCAACAGAACAATAAATACGCTTAATGTTTTTGATAAGGTAATTCTTATTGCAGGCGGTAAGGATAAGGGAATAAGCTATGACGCAATCGGTGAGGCGATTGCAAAAAAAGTAAAGCACCTTGTTCTTATCGGGAAAACGAGCGATGCAATTAAGGCTTCTCTTGATAATTACGTTAAAAAAACAGGGGTTGGCGCGGATATTAAAACTGACTTTTGCAAAACATACGAAGAGGCAGTTTTCTCTGCAAGGCGCGCCTCAAGTGCGGGAGATATTATTCTTCTTTCAAATGCGAGCACAAGCTTTGATATGTTTAATAACTTTGAAGAAAGAGGCAATCTGTTTAAAAGCATTGTAAACAAACTGAAATAGGTGATTGTATGAAATCATTTGAATATCTTAAACTTCTTGACAGCGAAATAGGAATAAGCGGAAATGAAGACGGCGTGCGAGGCGTTGTCAGAGATTTTTTTAAAAAGTACTGCGATGAAATAAAAACCGATAAGCTTGGAAATTTAATAGGCAAAATTTCAGGCACAAACCCCGATGCTCCTTCCGTTATGATTGAAGCGCACATGGATGAAATCGGGCTTATGGTAAGTAAAATTACGGATGAAGGAAGTCTTAAGTTTATTACCGTTGGCGGATTTGACCCAAAAGTGCTTACAGGAAGCGAAGTTACCGTTTTCGGAAAAGAAAAGCTTTTTGGGGTAATCGGTGCTACACCTCCCCACCTTTTAAAAGGGAAAAGTGAGGCGCCTTCTTTTGACGAGCTTTGTGTTGACATTGGCTTTTTTTCAAAGGAAGAGACTGAAAAAAAGGTCAGCGTGGGAGACGTCATATCCATAAACACGTTCTTTACCCCGCTTTTAGGGGATATGGTTTCAGGCAGATGCATTGATGACCGCGGATGTCTTGCTATTATCTTTCTCGTTATGGAAGCCATTTCAAAATATAAAATTCAAAATGATATATACTTTGTGGCGGCAGTGCAGGAAGAATTAGGCCTTCGCGGGGCAAGGGTTTCGTCTTTTTGGGTTAAGCCTGATATTTCAATTGTGCTTGACGTTTGCCACGGCGAAAGCCCGGGAGTAACCGAGGATGCTTTCCCATGCGGTAAAGGGCCTGTAATAACGCTTGGACCTAATCTTCACACCAAATTAACAAAAAAACTAATTGCGATTGCCAAAGATAATGGTATTGACATTCAAAAAGAAGCGTGTGCATCAAGTACCGGAACGGACGCGTGGGAAATTCAGGTGTCAGGCCTTGGTGTTAAAACGGCGCTTGTATCGGTTCCGCTCAGGTATATGCATTCAAATTATGAGGTTTGTTCATTAAAAGATATTGAAAGTGCGGCAGAGCTTATCTCGATGTTTTTAATTAACCTAAAGGCAGGTGAAGATTTATGATGCTTAAGGAGTTGTGTGCTGTGGCATCCCCCTCGGGCTTTGAAGATAGCGTGCGCGAATACATCATTAATAATTCACCTGTAAAAGAATATGAAATAGACTCTATTGGAAACCTAATCTTTCATAAAAAAGGAAATGGAATGCGCGTTATGGTCTGTGCCCATATGGATGAAGTGGGGCTTTTGATAACGGGTATAACCGAGGACGGATTTTTAAGGTTTGACACGCTTGGCGGTATTGAAACCTCGGTTTTAAACAGTAAAAAAGTTCTTATTGGAAAAGACCGTCTTCCCGGAATTATAGGAAGCAAGGCAATCCATCTTCAAGGTGCGGAGGAAACAAAAGCGCCGACTAAATTAAAATCCCTTTATATTGATATTGGCGCTCAAAATAAAGAAGATGCCCAAAAATATGTGGAAATCGGGGACTATGCAGTATTTGACGGGGAGTTTACCTGTTTTGGCGATAATCTTATAAAAGGCAAAGCTCTTGATGATAGAGTCGGTTGCGCCGTAATGCTTGAGCTTATGAAAAAAGAATACGAAAACGATATGTATTTTTGTTTTAGTGTGCAAGAGGAAATCGGAGTCCGCGGGTCAAGAGTTGCAGTGCAAAAAATAAGCCCTGATATCTCACTTGTCTTAGAGGGGACTACCTGCGCGGATGTATACAGAAGTGAGCCACACACACAGGTAACAAACCTCGGCAAAGGCGCAGTAATGACATTTATGGATGCTGCAGCAATTTCTGATAAAAAATATTTTGACTTTATATTAAATCTTGCACGCGAAAAAGGTATTCCGCTTCAGATTAAGAAAACCACGGCGGGCGGAACGGACGCAAGGAGCATTCAGCTAAACGGCGAAGGTGTTAAAACGGCTGTTTTGGCGGTGCCGTGCAGATACATTCACTCACCGATAAGCGTGTGCCACAAGGAAGATATTGAGAGTTTATATAATCTTTCTTATGCACTTCTTACGAATTTAGAAAGGAGCGGGCTTTGATGGAGCTTTTAAAAAAACTTACGGAGTGTGCCTCACCATCAGGAAGAGAAGACTTGGTAAGAGATATAATTAAAGAGGCGCTTTCCCCCTTTGCAGATGAGATTTACACCGATAATTTAGGAAGTCTTATCTGCCATAAAAAAGGTAGCGGGAAAAGAATAATGCTTGCTTCTCATATGGATGAAATTGGCTTTGCGGTAACCTTTATTGATGAAAAGGGGTTTATCCGTTTTGCGCCCGTTGGAGGGCAAGCTAAAGTAAACTGCATAAATAGGAAAGTCCGTTTCACAAACGGAGTTACAGGCACAATTTCTTATGAAAATAGGGAAGACCCCACGAAAATAGGCTTTGACAAAATGTTTATTGATATAGGCGCAAAAAACAAGGAAGAAGCAGAAAGCCTTGTTAAAATAGGCGATATGGCAGTTTTTTCGGGAGAATGTATCTTCGCCTGCGATAAAATTATATCAAAGGCACTTGATGACCGTGCGGGGTGCTACGCGCTTATCTGCGCTTTTCGTGAGATTAAAGATTCCCCTAATGATATCTACGCGGTATTTACCGCGCAGGAGGAGGTTGGACTTCGCGGTGCAAGAACTGCCGCAAATAAGATAAATCCTGATGTGGCAGTGGCACTTGACGTTTCAGGCGCAGGTGATACGCCTTATTCAAACGAATATAACCTTATATTAGGTGATGGACCTGCAATTAAGTGTATGGATAAATCATTTATAATTCACCCCATAATGAGAAAGCTTCTTACAGACTGCGCGCGCGAAATTTCTATCCCCTATCAGATGGAGGCGGCAGGCTACGGCGGAACGGATGCCGGTGCAATCCACCTTACCGGTGCGGGTGTTCCTTCCGCAACAATTTCCATTCCTACGCGCTATATTCATTCGCCCTGTGAGGTTGTTTCAAAGGACGACTTAAAAAACACCTCTCTTTTAGTAAAAAAGATAATGGAAACGGATATAAATAAGTATCTTGACTAATAAGAAAAGTACAAATTCTTTTGAATTTGTACTTTTTTTCTTTTTCCTTTCATAAAATGCCTTGGGTGATATTTTATGAAAAATTTAAAGTCACGTATGATTTTGGGTGCAGTTTTTGTTTCTGTATTAGGAACACTTCTTCACTTTGCCTATGAATTTTCGGGCGAAAACTACTTTGTGGGTCTTTTTACGCCCGTAAACGAATCCGTGTGGGAGCATATGAAGCTTCTTTTCTTCCCTATGCTTGTTTTTTCCTTGTTTTCAAAGGAAAAGCTTTCTCCCTCATTTATGCTTGGAATTCTCTCGGGCACATTTTTAATCCCTGTGCTTTTTTATACATATACAGGTGTTCTTGGCTTTAACATAGCAATTATCGACATACTTATTTTCTATATATCTGTTATTTTTGCTTTTTACGTTTCTTATAAAAGCTCTCAAAATAAAAGCTTTGAAAAATATAAGGGTATGATTTTTGCCCTGATTTGCATTTTATTTGTTTTATTTATTGTGTTTACAGTTTTTCCGCCCCAGTTGCCTATTTTCATTGCTCCTTAAAGGGATTAAAAATCATGGCGACTGCCTGCATCGATTTTATATTTTTCAAATATGTATACAATTTCTTCTATTGCATCAAAATCGGAATAGTTTTTGTCCATAATTATCTTTTGTATTTCATTTAAAATTTTTATAGCAGTTGTATCAGCAATTTGAGTTGCATCAATTTCAAAATCTTCAATTTTACATTTTATAAAATCTGTTATGTAATCTCTTAAAAGTTCAAGCTTTATGTCCATTTGTTTACCTCTCAAATTAAAAAAGTGCGCAGCCGAAGCTACGCACGAAAAATGCATAACTCCCATTGTTGCGACACAAAGTTTTCTCATAACACAAGTATTCGAAAATGGAGCATGCATTTTTACCAAAAGGTAAAAAAACACACCTGTGTTATTGAGATATATTAACTTTATGTCGCAAATACAGTATAGCATATATACAAATAAAATGCAAGAAAAAACTGCCACAATGTGACAGCTTAGTTTGGTTTATTTATCAATATTTCGTTTGGCAGTGTTGATTGAGGAAATCAACACTCTTTTTATTTCAAGGCATTCTTTGAGCAAAGATTCTCCCTCATCATTTGTAAGTAATTCTGATTTAACAAGTAATCTCAACCAGTATTCAGTTTCAGCAGTTTCTTTTAATGAGATATGTAATTTTGATATAAAATCAGCCTTGCTTTGCCCGTAATTGGCTTCATTAATGTTTGCACCAATACTCGTGCCACTTCTGACTATTTGTTTTGATATAATTGTTTCTTTTTTATCCTTTATTAAATACTTCTGCAATTTTATAATTCTTGCAGCAAAATCTATTGATTTATCTATTAAAATATTCTCTTTCATATTCATCACCAAAAGCATTATATCATTATATGCAAAGAAATTCAATTATTAATTATTCATTAGCCGAAGGCGACTTCATCATTCATTATTCATTAAAAAATCCTGTCGGACTTGATGAATGATGAATATTGAATAATGAAAAATGAATAATACAAAACAAAAAATCCTATCTTTCGACAGGATTTTTGTTTTGGCACCCCCGACCGGAGTCGAACCGATGACTAGCCCTTAGGAGCAAATTGTACCATATTTTCCGTAAGGTTGTACCGTGTTCGATAAATCCGTGAAATCCGCATAACTACGGGATTTACAGGCGTACCTATTGTTATTTCGTATTATACAATATCGTCTAATTATGTGTGGTTTTAAGTGCTTCAATTAGCAAGCTATTAGCAAACTCACACAATCATTTTTCAACGATGTACCTATTTTAGCATAAAAAAATTTTGAAGTAAATAGAAAAATGGAAATTTGTGGAACATTACTATAACTTTTTGTTTGGTAATGTTCTTTTTATATATATAAATAGAAAAAACGGAGGTGAAAACAATGTCAATCGTATTTGATTACTACTATGGTAGTGAGGCAGAGCAATTTACATTTTACAGAATACCAAAATTGCTTATGACCTCGCCGGAATTTAAGCGTGTGTCTGATAGTGCAAAATTGTTGTATGGTCTAATGCTTGACCGAATGAGCCTATCCATTAAAAACGGTTGGCTTGATGAACAGCAACGAGCATATATCTACTTCACAACAAATGATGTTATAGAACAGATGTGTTGTGGTACAGAAAAGGCTACAAAGCTAATGGCAGAGCTTGACAGCGAAAAAGGTATTGGTCTTATAGAACGAAAAAAACAAGGGCAAGGCAAACCTACGATTATCTATCTCAAAAACTTTATTATTAACAATACTGAGCATCGAAATTCAAGACTTTCGGAAATCGAAAGTCAAGACTTCGGGAAATCGAAAGTCAAGACTTTTGATAATCAAAATTCAAGAGTTTCGGAAATCGAAAATGCAGACTTTCGACAATCGAAATGTAGTGATAATAATATAAGTGATAATAAAGAGAATGAAACTGATTTTAATAAGACTATCCTATCATATCCTATCAAAAATGATAATAGTGTGTGTTCGTCTGCTCCAACACAACCACCCGATATGATACGATGGATTGAAGAAAGAAATACTTATGAACAGCTAATAAAAAGAAATATTGAGTATGACATAATCGTTAAGGAGTACACGGCAGAATGGCTTGACGAGATTGTGGAGCTGATGGTTGATGTTGTTTGTAGCAAAGAGCCTTATATCCGTATCAACAAACAAGACTATCCACAGGAAATTGTTAAAAGCAGATTTTTGAAGATTGACAGTTCACACATTGAATATATCAATTTTGCATTAAAAGAAAACACCTCAAATGTCCGTAATATACGGGCATTTTTAATTACCACAATATATCGTTCCTTTGAAACCGCTGATAATTGGTACTCCGCAAAAGTAAAACACGATATGGCACACCCTAAAAAGAATTGGAGCGATAGTTGATGTATGAAGAAAATTACGAGAAATTAGCAAATGCGATAATATTGCAAGCGGTGTACGATTTCAGAAAAAGCGGTTGTTATCAAACAAGAAATTCCATAAAGCGTTTCTTCCGTTCAGATTGGTTTAAGGTGTTGACGAATGTTGACGGCGAAATGCTAATAAAGCGATTGGAACAAGAAAGGTAGGTAAAAAAATGAGTAAAGTAATAGCAATAGCAAATCAAAAAGGCGGTGTTGGTAAAACTACAACAACCGTCAATTTAGGTGTTGGTCTTGCTAACGAGGGTAAGAAAGTTTTGCTTGTGGATTGTGATGCACAGGGCAGTTTGACAGAGAGTTTGGGTTATCAAAATCCCGATAAGTTAGACATAACGCTATCTACCCTAATGGAAAAGGTAATGAAAAAAATACCTATTGAACAGGACGAGGGCATTTTACATCACAAAGAAGGTGTTGATATAGTTCCGGCAAACATTGAATTGTCGGGATTGGAAACAGCACTTGTAAATATTGATGAAAGATATAATGTCCTAAAAAACTACATTGACAGCGTAAAAGATAATTATGATTATGTGCTTATTGATTGCACCCCATCTCTCGGTATGCTGACAGTAAATTCTTTAACTGCTGCTGATGAAGTTATTATCCCTGTTCAAGCTCACTATCTGTCGTTAAAAGGCTTGGAGCAGCTTGTGGCAACAGTAAACAGAACAAAGCGACAGCTTAACCCTAACTTGAAATACGGTGGCATACTTCTAACAATGGTTGACCGCAGAACAAATTACTCTAAATCTGTATCTTCTGTTGTAAGGCTTAATTATGCTAAGTATTTGAAGATTTACAAGACAGAAATTCCCTTATCGGTAAAAGCTGCTGAAACATCTGCTGTTGGTAAGAGCATATTTGAATACGACAAAAAAGGCATAGCAGCAGATGCGTATAGAAATCTGACAAAGGAGGTGCTTGAAGATGGCAAACAACGGAATAAACATAAGTCGGAGTACACTCGATGAGTTATTCAAAACAGATGCAGGACGAAAAACAGAGGAAATCGTACCTTTGAAAATATCAGAGTTAAAACCATACGAACAGCAACCCTTTAAGGTATTGCTTGATGAAAGTATGGACGAACTTGTAGAAAGCATAAAAGAAAGCGGTGTGTTATCCCCTGTTGTAGTAAGACCGCATAAAGACGGCGGTTATGAAATACTTTCGGGACATAGACGAGTTAAGGCTTGTGAAATTGCAGGAATTGACGAAGTGCCTGTTGTAGTAAAAAATCTTGATGATGATACAGCTACAATTCTTCTTGTTGACAGTAATCTTCAGCGTGAACACATACTACCGAGTGAAAAGGCTTTTGCCTATCAAATGAAGCTTGAAGCTATGAAAAGAAAGGCAGGCAGACCTACACAAGAAAATTCAGAACAAATTGGTCTGAATTTTAACGGCAAGCAATCGGGCGATATTTTAGCAGAGCAAGTTGGAGAAAGTCGTATCCAAATTCAGAGATATATTCGATTGACAAACCTTATTGACCCAATACTTGAAAAGGTTGATTCTAATGATATAGCGATGAACGCTGCTGTCGAATTATCATATCTAAGTGCTAAACAGCAGGTAGAAGTTTTACAAACTATGGAGAGCGAAGAAACTTCACCCTCTATCGAACAGGCTAAAAAAATACGCAGATTTTGTGATGAGGGCAATTTAACACCCGAATCCATATTGGCAATTATGCAGGAGCAAAAACCCGAAAAAATAAAGATAACCTTTGAAGAAGATAAAATCAGAAAGTATTTTCCAAAGGGATACACAAAACAGCAGATTGAGGACACAATTTTCAAACTGCTTGAAAATATGTATAAGAAAAAACAAAGAGAAATGGAGCGATAAAATATGACTTGGCTATGGATTATATTGGCTTTTATTGCCGGAGGTATTTTCGGTGTCGTAATGATGTGCTGCTTTATTGTAGCCGGACAGGAGGACGAAAGACTTGAAAAACTTAATACAGATAATGCCGACATCTAATAAAAAGAGTGTCGGCTTTTTTTATGGAGGTAAACACTATGGATTGGAGATTACACGCAGGATATATAATAACAAATCAAATTACAATCGGAAAAACCGAATTTGTACTCGGCGTACATTTAACCGTACCTAATCAATACGCAACTTGGGAATGTGCCGACAGACAAACATATACTGATGAGCGTTTATTCAATGACTTGCTTTTAGCTGAAAAGGACTTTTGTAAACGAGGATATGAAAAAGCTCTTTTTTACGAAAGATACAGAAAGCCAAAAGAGAAAGAGCCGGAGAGGTGATGTTATGCGTTCAATGAAAAAAGAAAAAAATGTTACCTTGTTTTATGAGAAGAACGAAAACAGAGAAGATGTTTACGGTTTTGAAGAATTTTTTGATATTGTGAAAACTCATAGAGATAAAATCAAGCCGTTATACTTTGAGGAATTTAACACAATTCAGTATGTTATTGTTTCAAAACAATCCATAAGAAAAAACATTAACCTGTTTCCCCAAAAATGTAACGAAATTACAAGCAGAATTGTTGAGGACAGATGTTTTCATTGTTCGGGTTGTGGGTGTCATTATCTGATGTATATGGCATCAACATACAGAGATGTTGACGGCTGTGTTGGAAAAAGTAGCGAATGTTCTTTATGCAGAACTTTATCAACACCATATCGTAACGAGATACGAGAATATTCTCAAAAACACGGAACATTAAATACCTTGATGAAGTTACTTAACGAAGGCGAAATCCCTGCAAAGAATGTAACTATATGGGGTACTGAGGTTGATAAACAAAGCAAAAAGAAAAAGAAAGAGCCGGAGAGGTGATGTTATGCCAAACACAAAACAACCCGATATGAGATTTAATGAAAGTGGCTGTAAAGACCTAACGGCATACGAAGCGTTGAAGAATGTTCAGCGTGAAGAAAGACGGCAGCTTATATCGGAGCTGAAAGAGCTTGCATATAAGCACGGTTATAAAATTGTCAGCACTATCGAATTAAAAGAGATTGAGAGTGATTTTAATGACTAAGAGAGATTGTTTTGCTTATAACAAAAATTCCTCTTTGTGTCGCATACTTAAAAAAAGATATTGTGATAATGAAGAATGTGGATTTTATAAATCCAAAAAGCAGTTTAGCGAGGATATGAAGAAATATCCACCCTATGACTATAAGCATTACACCGCAACAGGACAAAAAAGAGATTGTAATATGTGAGGTATAAAACTATGAGCAAAAAGGATATAAGAAAAATCGAAGAATATGAGGTTACAAACAGCTTCAAAATTGCAAATAAAGAGCTTGTTATGGGTGAAGATATGAAGAATAAAGACGGTAATCACTATATGACTTGCTATGTTGGTAATAATGGCTTTTTTGAATATTATGACGAAGCTGTTGTAAGTAATAATTACTTGGAAATTGTAGAAGAATTTGCAAACAGAGTAAAATCAGAGGTTTCAAGAGTTTCGGAGCTTATGAAAGCAGAAAATCAGCCGTTGAATCTCATTACTGCTGATATGTGTAGCAGAGATTGTTTTGCAGAAAATCTTGAAGATAAAATACTTGTTGTAAAAGCCGATGTACTTCTCCCCGAATACAGAACAGATACACACCAAATTATCAGATGTACAGGCGGTAACGGAGCAAATCCTAATGCTATGGGAAACGCTGTATTTTGCTATCAGCCGTTTAATAAATCAGACCACCGTTTTGAAAGATACGAAATTCTCGGAGAATTAAAGCCGGAGTTTTACCCCGAATGGCTTGTAGATGTATTACAATGCGAACAGGCTATGAAAAATCCTAATACATTTCAATATGGCGAATATCATTTTTTGCCTGTCGGGAAATTACCTAAGAATGAGCCTATATATAGAACATCACAATATTGTCATTCTGATAAAAATATAAGAATGTGGACTGAATTATATGAGGGCGTTTACGGTAAGGCAAAGACGATTTATTCACATAAGGATTTTTATGAAGCATCGAGAAATTCAAAATGTGATGTTTTTAAGTGCCTTGAAAACAGAAAGCTCTACTTACCTGCTGAAAACGAATTGTTTGAATACACAGGTAAATTTATAGAACATAAAGAGCCGGAAAAAACAGCACAGCAACCTAAGAAGAAAAGCAAATCGCAAAAGGAGCGTGAGCGATAATGCAAAAAAATCATATTGTATGGTCGGATATGGACTTGGATTTTGAAAAGTGGAAAGATGACCTAATTGAGCAATATCCCGATGCTTCTGAGGACGAACTAATCGCTAAGATGTATGAAATCAACAATGATTACTTAGATGATGAACGAATAAATCTTAATATCCAACTTCCGCAGAGTATTATCGTCATAGGCGATTTAGGTTTATGGAACGGCAGGGCAAACGGATATAAGATGATTGAAAGCGGTAATATCAGAGATTGTTTTCAATCTGAATGTGATATGAATGAATGGTATGTAGATAAAAACGGGGATTTCCGCTGTACAGCTATACATCACGATGGACGAAACTACTACCTCTATCGCACATTCAAAGACGGTGTTACAGAAAGTCAAATAGAAAGATTACAAGAGAAAATCTATGAAGGAACTGCAACAAGACGAGATATAACAAGGGTAACAAGACGGCTCGGTGATGACATAGGAGCTGTCTATGGTTGGAAATTCCCCCAAAGAACGCATAAGGAGGTTGAACGCTGATGGATAATAAAGAAATACGCTTTATTGATAGCCGATATAACGAGCTTTTTCGTATTAAGGACGGCGAAAGCATAACAGTTACGCTTGCAGACGGAGCTAAAACAGATAGAAAATGCACATATCTTGATGACTACCACACGCAAATCGGATTTAATAAATTTCATATATGCGAGTTTGCTGAGATAATGGAGCGTGGTGGCAGTACATATCGCCCGAAAGATGTTCCGTCATATACACTTGAAAAAATAGACCAATCAGAGTTTGAATATATGTACAAACTTTCTGATGAATCTCAAAACAGAGGTTGTATCTGTTATATAAGAGGATATTTTGATAACTCCATTGATGAACGCTTACAGACAACGGCTATGGTTGAAAATAAGGACAACTACAATAAATACAAGACACAAGATTTCAGTATTGAATGTGATAATATTATCAATTATTTACGCTTTCAATCGGACACCCCTGTTTTGCAAAGTAGAATTAAAATGCACAATGTCGCATACGACACCAAAGCGGAGCGTTTTGCAAATGACACGGAAATATCCGGCTATCGTATTACAACAAAGGAAAACACATATTACCTACGCTGTGATGCAAGACGAGGACAATATAATTTTTATATGTACTGTTATAATACAAAGGCTCTTGATAAATTCAGAAACACTCAGTTTGTAGAACAGCATTATGATAAAACAAAGCGTGATGTTTTTCTGAAAACGGACGGCGGTGTTACGGAGATTTATTATAACCCCGATTCCAATGCCGGAGGACAGCTTGTATATATCGAAAACAGCAAAAACAATATTATCGAAGCTGCAAAAGTCGGTAAAACAGCAGAGGAATTTTTTTCACATCTTGAAGGTATCGGCAACGGATATTTAGTAGATATTGATACACCCGAATTTCGTAGGTGCTTTGAGGACTTTATGAGCTGCAAAGCAGATTTTGAGGGTTGTAACAAAAAGACTATGAACGGCTTGAAAAAACACGCAGGAATTGAGCATAAAAAATCAGAGCCGGAAAGATAAGCGTTACACAAATTTATAATAAGGAGCGTGATTATATATGGTAACTGCAAGTGTACGCTTTCTAACAAATAATCTTGTTGCCGATTTGACTTGTAAAAATGCAGATTTGAAAGCAAATTTAGAAAGTATTGGTATTCTTACCCCATTGAGTGTAATGCGGTTAGATAATGCACGACTTTTGCAAATAGAGCTTACTCCAAATGATGATGTCGGAGAGCTTATATGCGGAATTGTAAACCCTAAAAGCGACACTTTGGGCGATGTTCAAAGATTTTGCAGACATATCCATTGTCTGAATGAACAACATAAGGAAACTATCATAAAGAAACTTGAAAACGGAGATATAAAATCCGTAAAACAAGGTATAAAAATATGCGACAAAATGCGTGAAGAAAAAAGTATGAGCAGATAAATTTAATATGGAGGTGGTACAATGGCTTCTACTGTTAAAGCCATAACTGCTGTATCGCTTGAAACTATGGAAAGGCTGTCTAATTATGAAAATTGGACGGCTTTTTTAAGTTCAGCAGCTTGGCAATTCAAATATCCCTTTGCAGACCAAATCCTTATATACGCACAACGACCACACGCAACGGCTTGTGGAACTTTTGAATTTTGGCACGAAAACAAGAGTTGGTATCGTTGGATAAGAAAAGGTGTTGAGGGTATTGCACTTCTTCGTGAAACAAATAAAGGATATAAATTGGAATATGTATATGATGTTTCAGATACACGAAGTATGGACGGCAAAAGATTTTATCTATGGCAGTATGACAGCCGCTTGGAAGATGCTGTCATAGAAACACTTGAAAATACCTTTGGAGAATTAACCGATAAAACTACTCTTGAAGATGCCATAATAAACGCTGCAAGGATAGCTGTTGAGGACAGCAAGGCTGATTACTTGGCAGAGCTGAAATATGCAAAGGAAAACAGCTTTTTAGAGGACTTGGACGAATTTAATATTGATGTAGAGTTCCAAAGAATAGCTGAAGCATCTGTTGCATTTATGATAATGCAACGATTAAATCTGAAACCGCAAGAGATTTTTGAGCGTGAGGATTTTCAAGCTATTGCCGATTTCAATACACCCGAAGTCATAAATGTTTTGGGTAGTGCTGTAAGCAGTATTGCAGAACAAGGCATAAGAGAAATATCCAAAACCGTTATTGCGGAAAAAAGAAAATTAAGAGAGCAAGCAAAATTTTTTGCAAAAGAAAATAATCCTGTATATAATAATGATAAACAGGAAGACCTTAACGACAATGAAAATATGGAAAGGAATGATGAAAGTGTCAGCACAGATAACCTACACTCAGATAGGAGATTACAAGTACCCGAACTTGACAGCTCCGACACACAACAAACCGATAGGCAAATACGGCAGACTTCGGAGAACATATCTGAAAGAGAATCGCCCCTGTCTGTACTCGATGATGTTGATAAAGGGACAGATATTACAACATCTGTCGGAGATAGACGAACAAGCGAGAACACAGGTACAGGAATTGATAACAGCGATGGCACAGAGCAACGGAGTGAACGAGGAACTGAAAGCGAAAGACCCGATGAAATGGACGGGACTTATGAACAATCTTCGCCATTCAGCGGAGGAAATCGTGCTTCGGGAGTTGGTGTACAGCTAAGTTTTCTGCTCCCCACCGAAGAAGAACAAATAAATAGCCTTGAACAGCGAAAAGCAGAGCGAGATAATCGTTCTGCTTTTTCGCTTTCACAGGAAGAAATTGATGCTGTTTTACAAGAAGGTAGCGATTTTACACACGGCAAATATCGCATTTATGAGCTTTTTACAGGAATAAGCACATTAAAAGAACGAGCTGAATTTCTTAAAAAGGAATATGGACACGGCGGTAAAGGTTTTACTTTTGCAGATGGCACAAATGGATATGTAAGCTCTAACGGCAAAGGTATTCACATTTCAAAATATAACGATATGCTTCACCCCGATATAATTCTGAATTGGGAAACAGTTGCAAAATACATAGGAAATCTTGTAGCTTATGACCGCTACTTATCGCCGGAAGAAAAAGAAAAATATCCTGCATACAAGGAAATGATGGCAGAATATACAGAGCGTAAAGAAATAGCAGATGAAATGAGAGCCATAGTTCGTGAGTATGACGAAACAAAGGCTGAAAGTTCAGAAGCTATCAATAGGTATGCTTGTATAGGTGCGATAGGAAGATTTCAAGAGGATAGAATCTCCTTTCACGGAAGAAAAAAAGAGGGCGAAAGTGTTACGGCTATCATTATGGACGGCTTTAATACCATTATTAAAAATGAGCCGGAAAAATATTCAGAGCGTATCGGACTTGTAATTAAAAGAGCTATACCATACTTGGATATTCCTAATGTTGAAAAGCAGCAAGAGGAATATGACTTGTCTGCTGTTATCGAACAGGCTAAACAAATTCTTACCAAAGCGGAATATGTTGTTGATGATGAAATTATCAATTATGCAATCGACCATAAACTGAAAAATGACGGTGTTACAGCACCTAACGCAGAACAAGTTGCAGAAGCCTATGAGCAAGTGCTGATTGATAATGAAAAAGACAACCTTTCTTCTCTTTCTTCCTACGACAGATACAAACATCTGAAAGAAGAAAACCCCGACAGCGTTGTTATAGTGCAGCTTGGAGATTTCTATGAGTTCTATGGCAAAGATGCTGAAATAATTGCAGAGCTTAGAGATTTGCATATTACAGGCAAAGTTACTGCAAGCGGAGAGCGTGTTTCAATGTGCGGTGTTCCTGCACACGCATTAGAAGCAAATATTGAAGCATTACAGAACAACGGATATGCTGTTGTTGTAAACAGCATTGATACAGACACAGGCGAAATTACAATAAATCATTATGGCAGTAATGTACAGCAAGAAAAAGAGCCTACTATAAGAGAGATTTTTGACGAATACGCTCCGCTTATTGTCAGCAAGGTTTTGAACGATGAAGCCTATGTCAATGCTTGCTATAATTCCGATGAACAAAATGCAAGACTTGAATGTGATGAAGCTGTAAAGCGAGCTGTTATGAGCTTACCATTTGAAGAAAACGCATCACTTCATAAGCTGTATTATGATATGGCTGAATTTCATAGACGGCTTGAATCACACGCATTTGAGAAAACTTATGAGCTTATCCTGTATGAAAAGGACTTACCTGTTTATGACCGTGAAACAGAAATTATCGGAGATATTCTGTCTGCTATCGGAAGAAATGATGTGCAAATGGAATTTGACGATAACGGCATAGTTGGTGTTGCTCCCGATAAGAGAATGGCAGGACAAGAATTTTATCAATTCCTTATCAATGAGGTTTTGTTGGATATTGGTGGACTAAATCTGTTCAAGCTCACAGACAAGAATTTGAACGATTTTAAGGATTTAATGTTTCATCACGGTATGGAAGATGCCTATAACAAGGCTATTGAAATACGCATACCAAAGGAAATCAGAGATATTGGGAAACCCCAAACTGCTCCCGAAAAACCACAAAGCAACACATACGAACATAGAAACTATGTTTTACTCAAAAAACTTGCTCCCGAAATACTAAGTAAAGAAAGCAGTTATATTCATTTTGTAGCCGGAAGTGCAATAATGCCCCTTACTGTTGAACACCTATCGGGAAATCGTATTGCTGTTTCTCATTATTACAAACAAGACGGTGATTCGATTGCAGACCCCGATATGGAGTTTGTTTTCGATAATGAAAATGAAACCTTAACGGCGGTGTCGTTTCAACAAGGGAGCTTTTATCAGACAACCGAAACACCAAACGGAATAAATAAAACATTGGAGCGTGAGCTTAATTCTTTTGCTAATCAATGGTTTAGAAATAATGACAGCTACGGATTTGTAAAAGAAATTCAAAAAGTTAAATGGCAAGACGAAACAATAGAATTAACCTTTAATAAGGACGGAGATATTACTTCTATTGTCGGTACACAAGAAACTGTTTCTGACTATGTTGAAACTCATAATTTAGACCTTGTACAGATTTCAACAGATACTTACGGTATTCTTGCCCCCTCTGCTCCCGAAGAAGAACAAACCGAAGAAATCTCCGAAGCTGAAGCTCACGACAAGCGTAATTTTCATATTGTCAACGATAATATCGGACACGGTACAAAAGAAGAAAAATACGAAGCCAATGTTGCTGCTATCAGAACACTAAAACAGATTGAAAGCGAGAACAGATTAGCAACACCCGAAGAACAGGAAATCCTATCCGGCTATGTTGGTTGGGGCGGTTTGGATTCTTGCTTTGATGAAAACAACAAGCATTATGCAGAACTGAAAGAACTTCTGACCGAAGAAGAATATACATCTGCTAACGCAAGTGTATTGACAGCTTTTTACACACCGCCTGTTATAATGCGTTCAATGTATAAAGCATTGGATAATATAGGATTTAAGACAGGAAACATTTTAGACCCCTCTTGTGGTACAGGACATTTTATGGGTACACTTCCCGACAGTATGCAAGACAGTAAAATGTACGGTGTTGAGCTTGACAGCATAAGCGGTAGAATTGCCCGACAGCTCTATCAGAAAAATAACATTGAGATACGAGGTTATGAGGACAGCACACTTCCTAACAGCTATTTTGATGTTGCAATCGGTAATGTACCTTTTGGCGGTTATAAGGTATTTGACAGCGAATATAACAAGTACAATTTTCTCATACACGATTATTTTTTCGCTAAATCCATTGACAAAGTTCGCTCCGGCGGTGTTATAGCCTTTATAACTACTAACGGCATAGGTGGCGGTACAATGGATAAAGCTGATGACCGTGTACGAAGATATATAGCCGAGCGTTGCGACCTTATCGGAGCTGTACGCTTACCGATAAATGCCTTTTCAGAAAATGCAGGAACAAAAACCAATACAGACATTGTTTTTCTTCAAAAATTGGACTATATCCGAAATCTTGAAGAAGATGCTCCCGATTGGATTGATACAGATGTATTCTATGAAAATGACTACACGGACAACGAGGGTAACACAACGCACAATATTCTGACTATCAATAAATACTTCACACAGCACCCCGAAATGGTACTTGGAAATCTTGAAGTTATCTCCGGCCCATACGGTCCGCAGCTTGTTTGTCAACCGAACAATGACACAAGCCTTGCGGAACAGCTTGGGCGAGCTATCGAAAACCTTGAAGCAGAAATACCCGAATATGATATTGAAAGCAGTTCAGATTATGAGGTTACATCTATTCCTGCTGACCCCGATGTTAAAAATTTCAGTTATACATTGGTTGAGGGTGAAATTTACTTCCGTGAAAATGGCTTAATGCACAAGGTTGAGGTAAACAGAACAGCAGCAAGTCGTATTAAAGGATTGATTGAACTTCGTGATTGTACATATAAGCTGATAGATTTACAGCTACACGATGCAACTAACGAATCAATCACAGAACAGCAAGCGGAGCTTAACAAGCTGTACGATGCGTATGTGCAAAAATATGACCGTATCAATTCAAGAGGAAACGAAATGGCATTTTCTGATGACGGTAGTTATTATCTTCTATGTTCTTTGGAAGTGCTTGATAACAAAGGTAATTTTGAGCGTAAAGCTGATATGTTCACTAAAAGAACAATTAAAAATTATACCCCTGTTCAATCGGTGGAAACGGCTGTTGAAGCATTAGAGGTGTCTATATCAGAAAGAGCTTTAGTTGATATGGGATTTATGTCGAGCTTATCCGGCAAAACCTTTGACGAGCTTGAAGAAGATTTGCAAGGTATTATTTTCAGAGATATAAAATGCCCTACAAATGTTGAGGAATTTGTTGGCGATGATGAAATGCTGCACAAATACCTTTTTGTTACGGCAGACGAATATCTTTCGGGCGATGTAAGACTAAAGCTGAAAATGGCTGAAGCTATGCGAGAAGCACAACCCGACCATAAAAAGCATTTGGTTGATGCCAACATCGCCGCATTGAAAGAGGTGCAACCGAAAGACCTTGAAGCAAGCGAAATTGCCGTGCGTTTGGGAACACATTGGATTCCGACAGAGGTTTACAGGCAGTTTATATTTGATTTGCTTGAAACTCCCGAACAATATCAAGATGACATAGATGTTCTGTATTCTGACATTACAGGCGATTGGAATGTAACAGGAAAAAGTGCTGACAGGAGCGATAATGTAAGAGCAAATGTTACCTATGGAACAAGTCGAGTAAATGCTTATTGGCTGATTCAAGATTGTTTGAGGTTTAAGAACAGCAAGGTTTATGACAAAGACAGAAACGGAAAACCCATAATAAACGAAACCGAAACGGCTGCAGCACAGGAACGGCAGGAACTTATCCGTGAAGCCTTTAAGGATTGGATATGGAAAGACCCCGACAGACGAGAAATGCTGACAAAGTTCTATAACGAAACAATGAACAATATCAGACCACGAGAATATGACGGTAGCCATATTAAGTTTGTCGGTATGAATCCCGAAATCAGTTTGCTCCCACATCAGCGTGATGCTGTTGCAAGAGGTATTTACGGTGGCAATACTCTTTTAGCTCATTGTGTAGGTGCAGGAAAAACATACGAAATGGCAGCTATCGCTATGGAAGCAAAAAGACTTGGCTTGTGTCAAAAGAGTATGTTTGTAGTTCCTAATGCCCTTGTCGGACAATGGGCAGCAGAAATCTATTCCTTATATCCGGCAGCAAATATCTTGGTTGCAACAAAGAAAGACTTTGAAGCTAAAAACCGTAAAAAGTTTTGTGCAAGAATAGCAACAGGCAATTATGATGCCGTAATAATCGGACACAGCCAATTAGTCAAAATTCCTATTTCCTATGAGCGACAAGTGGCATTACTGCAACACGAAATTCACGAAATTTCTGAGGGTATAAAAAGGTTAAAGATTGAGAAAAATGAGGGATTTTCAGTAAAACAGCTTGAAAAGACTAAGAAAAATCTCTTAGACAAATTGAAAAGGCTGACAGAAGCTCCCAAAAAGGATAATGTCGTATCGTTTGAACAGCTTGGTGTAGATAAGCTGTTTATTGATGAATCAGACGAGTTCAAAAACCTCTATCTTTATTCCAAAATGACAGATGTTGCCGGAATAACACAGACAGTAGCACAAAAAGCAACAGACCTTTATATGAAATGCAGATACATTGACGAGCTGACAGATTATAAAGGAAATGTACACGCAACAGGAACACCTATCTCAAATTCTATGGTTGAGCTTTACACCATACAGCGATATTTGCAGTATAACGAGCTTGAAAAGCGTGGATTTATTCATTTTGATGCGTGGGCAGCACAATTTGGAGAAACCGTAACAGCTATGGAGCTTGCCCCCGAAGGAACAGGCTATCGTATGAAAACAAGATTTGCAAAGTTCAATAACATACCCGAACTAATGGCTATGTTCAAAGAGGTTGCAGATATAAAGACAAGCGATATGCTTAATCTCCCTGTACCCGAAAAGGAGCTTATAAATGTAAAAGTTGTAGCGAGTGATGACCAAAAAGAATATGTTGCAGACTTAGCTGACCGTGCTGAAGATGTGCGAGATAGAAAAGTTAAGCCGTATGAGGATAATATGCTGAAAATCACAAATGACGGCAGAAAACTTGCACTCGACCAAAGGCTTGTAAATCCTCTGTACCCCGATGAAGAAATCAGTAAAATAAACACGGCAATAGGAAACATTTTCAGCATTTGGGAAGAAACAACTGCTGATAGATGTACACAGCTTGTTTTCTGTGATTTATCTACTCCGACACAAGACCATTCATTTAATGTCTATGACGATATTCGTGATAAATTAGTGAAATTGGGTGTGCCGAGAGAAGAAATCGCATTTATTCACGAAGCAACGACAGAAACTAAAAGAGCTGAATTATTTGCATCTGTAAAATGCGGTGATGTTCGTGTGCTTATCGGCTCTACAAAGAAAATGGGAGCCGGTATGAATGTACAGGACAGATTGATTGCTTTACACAATCTTGACTGCCCTTGGCGACCACGAGATATGGAACAGCGTATGGGGCGAATTGTACGGCGAGGTAATATGAATAAAAAGGTGCGTTTATATCAGTATGTTACTGAAGATACATTCGACAGCTATAACTATCAGATACTTGAAAATAAGCAGCGTTTCATATCACAGATAATGACGAGCAAATCTCCTGCCCGTTCTGCTGATGACATTGATAACGACACATTGACCTATGCAGAAGTAAAGGCACTTGCAACAGGAAATCCTTTAATAAAGGAAAAAATGGAGCTTGAAACTATTGTGCAGAAATTAAAGGTTAGTCGTAACAACTATGAAAATCAGCATTACCGTCTTGAAGATGCTATTTTGAAGTACATTCCGTCAAAGATAGCAACGGCAAAGGGTAAAATTGCAGTTCATCAAAAAGACATTGCTTTTATAACGGAATACAAAGAGAAAACTCCCTTACCCGAAAAAAGTAATTTCTACGGTATGACAATTCAAGATATAAAGTACACAGAAAAAGCAGATGCCGGAAAAGCATTACTTGAAGCTCTTGATAAGCACCGTTCTCTTGATGAAATATATCTCGGTGAATATATGGGGTTTGCTTTGTACGGTAACAGTTCTCCTTACCTCTTGACAGAGCATAAGCTGATTTTACGAAAAAACACATCTTATGAGCTTACTTTGGGTGATGATATTTACGGTAACATTCAGAGAATTGACAACGCATTGTCGGGCATTACCGATAAAATCGCCTATTGGGAAAACGAGCTTAAAGAAAGTGAAAAGGCACTTGAACAATCTAAAATTGAGTTTGCAAAGCCGTTTGACCGTGAAGAAGAATATCAAGCTCATACTGCACGATTAGCAGAGCTAAACGCACTTTTAACGGTTAAAAAGGAAAAGCCGATTATTGATACAACTATTTCCGAAGAAGATGTATCAGAGCAAGACAAAAAAAGAAATAAAGAATTAGAAAGGTAGATGTATATGAAATTTGAAGAAAAATATCCTGTTTTAATAGGACACGCTGATGACGGTAGCACAGCAAGACTTCACAGCATAAAGGAAGTTGCAGCATACATCTGTAATAAAGGCTTATATGGTGATGTTCGTATTTTTCAGGAAAACGGAACACCGTTCCTTGACACCTTTGGAATTTATATTAACAGAATATCCGATATGCAATATCGTGAAGAACTGTTGAAGCAACTTATTCCAATGCAACAGGAACTTGACGGAACGGCAGAGATTTTAGGAGATAAATCTTCTGAAATTTCACCACAAAAAGAACAAAATAAAAAGAAAAACAAAGAATATGAAAGGTAGGATATTTTATGGTTAAATATGAAATTCACCCCGACTATCAGACAACAGGAAATGTTATTAAGTTCTGTCGTGAAGTTTACGGACTTACTCAAAAAGAACTTGGACTTATGCTTGGTTTCAGCGAAAGCACAGCAGATGTTCGCATAGCTCAGTATGAAGCTAATGTCAGAACACCCAATCCCGAACTAATACGGAAAATGGCACAGGTATTCAATATAAGCAGACACGCACTTGAAAGACCGTCTTTGACTTCCGAAACGGCAACCGTGCATACCATTTATAAAATGGATTCCATATACGGATTGAATGTTGCACGGGACGGCAACGATTATTACATATCGTTACCTAATAATCATACACAGTTTCACGGAGCAATCGCTACTCTTTATGAATTAAGAGAGCAAGTGTTAAAAGGCGAACTGCACCCCTACGAATATCAGTTAATCAAATACACCTACGGCGGTTGTTATGATTCACTTCAACGCTGAGAAAGTCTGCTGAAAACGGCAGACTTTTTCTTATGCAAAAAAATATTTTTTTACGAGGTCAGATTTGGGAGTACAAATTGCTACAATGAAATTACAAGGACAACTTGTAAATAATTTTTTGGAGGTGTTTCCGATGAAGCAATATGAAGTTCAAATCTCTCTTACCTATTCCAAACAGGAGCTTGTAGAAGCTGATAGCTTAGAAGAAGCTGTCAGAAAAAAAGCAAAAGAGATTTCTGAAAAATATGCAAGTGGAGATAATTTCGGAAATGTTGTTTACATCATAGTTGATGCAAGCGAAAAGTTCCCCGATGGGAACACAACAAATGTGCGAACAATGTTGAGTTCTTTTAATGATTTCAGTTGCGATAACATTGAAATTCGTACTTGGAAAGCAACAGAAAAGAAAAAGAAAGAACTCCCCGAAGAATGTAAAAACTGTCCCGAAAAAGACAGTTGCGAGTGTATCGCAGACTAAGGTGTTAAGGGGTACACAAATGCACCGCATTTGTTGTAGCAAGCACGGCATTTGTACTCCCAAATGCCCCTTGTTAGGTGCTTCGCCCCTAATACCCCTTACCATACGGCATTATGAAATGAGGTGCATCAAAGATGATTGTTGTAAATTTGTTTGGTGTTCCGGGTGCAGGAAAATCCACAGGAGCAGCTTACATATTTTCCAATCTCAAAATGCGTGGCATTAACGCAGAGCTTGTAACAGAGTTTGCAAAGGATATGGTATGGGAAAACAACACAGAGGTATTCAAAAATCAAGCCTATATTTTCGGTACGCAGAGTTTCCGCATAAGCCGATGTCAAGATAAGGTTGATGTAATTGTTACCGATTGCCCGTTATTCCTTACCGCCTTTTATAACAAAAGTCCGATACTCGGAAAGCAATTCAATGATGTTGTTTTCAATGTCTTTAACTCATATAACAATGTCAATTATTTCATTGACAGAGTAAAAGATTACAACCCTATCGGAAGATTGCAAACCGAAAAAGAAGCACAGGCATTAAGAGAGCCAATGCTGAAAATGCTGAAAGATTACAATGTAGATTTCACAACAATAGACGGTACTTTCAAAGGCTACGATTTAATTGTTGATGAAATCAGCGAAAAAGCAAAGGAAAATATGAAAAACGAACACAGCACTCGGAACTCAAACGCACAGAGAAAAAAGCGTGATACAGCTTATGAACGATAAGGAGGTGTTTGAAATGAGATACCGAAACAGGCGATTTAGCTTGTGGCTGAATGATGAAGAATTTGAGCATCTGACAAAACAGGCTAAAATCGCCGGACTAAAAAAAGAGCCGTTTATACGAAAGTTAATCAACGGTGAAACGATAAGGGCAAGACCGCCCGACACATATTATAAGCTCTTGCAAGAGATAAATGCTATCGGAGTTAATATAAATCAGATTGCTCATATAGCAAACGCAGAGCGAACAATAACAAACGACAGGATTGAATACGCTGTCGAACTTGTTGACGATATTATGGAGAAGATTCGTGATTTGGAATAATGGCTATCACGAAAATATGGAGCATTAAAACCCGACTTGATTCAAGTCTTAATTATATTGTCAACCCCGAAAAAACAAAATATCACCTTGATATGGAGGCTGCCGAAGATGTAGAAAAATATATCCGAAATGATGACAAGACCGAACAAGGCTTATATGTCAAATCATTCAACTGCCGGAAAGACGCATATAAGCGTATGCTGAAAACTCAAAAGAAGTTCGGAAAGCATAACCGAAAAAACGGTGTTATTGCATATCACATAGTACAATCTTTCAAAGATTTTGAAACAACCCCCGAAATTGCACATCAAGCAGGACTTGAATTTGCTCAAAGGCTTTTTGCCGACAATTATGAGGTCGTTGTAGCTACACATTTAGACCACGACCACTATCATAATCACATCATTATAAATTCTGTTTCATTTAAGAGTGGTAAAAAATACAGAAACAGCTTTAAGGACTACTTTGGGGATATACGAGGTATTTCAGATGATATTTGCAGAAAGCATTGTTTATCGGTTATAGAAAATCCGAAGCACAGAGGAATGAAGTACGCTGAAGCTATGGCAGAAAAACAGGGCGATTCTATTCGCTGTCAAGTACGGCGAGATATTGATGAGATTATCAAATCGTCATACACAATGAAGGACTTTTGGAGAAATCTTGAAAAGCGTGGTTTCGTGATGAAACGCTTTGGTGCTAAATACAAATTTACATCATTCGTTCCACCTTACGGAGATAGAGCTATCCGACTTGACAAACTCGGAAAGCATTATACCGAAGAAGCAATACAGGAGCGAATTATAGCAGCAAGGAATGGTATTCAAATGGCTTCTCCCTCTGATATGTACAAAGGCGGTTTTGATTTTGATAGTCAATACAAACATTATGAATCGAAAAAGCTCAAAGGCTTTGTTGCTTTATATTATCACTATCTGTATCTGTTCGGAAAAATTAAAAAGAAACAAGTTCCGCAAAGGGTGTCTTTCTATTTGCGTGATGAAATCGTCAAACTTGAACGATACCAAAAACAATTCAAATTCCTATACAACAATAACATTGAAACGGTGGCTGACCTTACGGCACATCACCGAAAAGCAGAAGCAAGAATTGACGAGCTTACAACGCAGAGAAAACAGCTTTACTCGGAACGGACAGAAGAAAACGCAGACGAGATAAAAAATAAAGCAAAAGAAATCAATACAGAGCTTACTACTCTACGGAGCGAACTTCGTATGTGTAAAGCAATCTATTCAGATGTTGAAAAAATAACGCAGAAAAAGCAGCAAGCCGACAGCTTGCAGCAACAGGCAGAAATGGAGGTAATGCAAAATGAACACAAGCGGAGAAGTCGCTGATTTAATGGTAAAAGAAGGCTTGATGATTACAGAAGAAGTTGTCAAGTTGACCGGACTTGGAGCTAAAAACCTTGCAGCTATCATTATCGCTCTACTCAAAGAGGATAACAAGACACAAGGCAAAACCAATATGAAGAAACTGCTCCAATCCAACAAGCCTTTATGTATTCTTCAGATTAAAGAAAGCGACCTTAAACAGTTCAATAAAGAAGCTAATAAATACGGTGTTCTCTTTACTCCCATTAAGGACGAGAACAACAATACAGGACTTTGCGATATTATCGCAAAACAGGACGATGTTCCGCAGATAAACCGTATCTTGGAAATTATGGGATATAACAAGCCGGAAATCGAAGCAGAGATTGAGCCGGAGAAAGACGGTGAAAATAAAGATGCTCCCGACAAGGCACAGGAGGAACACTCAAAAAACTCCAATCCCCGCATAAGAGAAAATCAGCAAGAGCGAGAATCTACGAAATGCGGGGATACGGAAAAAGAGGGCAACCCCTCTAATGGGAAACCATCTGTAAAGAAAAAGGTTGAGGAAATTAAGGAACAGCAAAAACAGCAGAAAGCTGATAAAGCTCCCGAAAAAGCTAAGACTCAGCAACATACTCAGCCTAACAAGAAAAAGAAGAAAAACAAAAAGAAAGGTAAAAACCGATAATGTATTTACTGCACAGGCTCTTTGAGCCGCCTTAAATGAATTAAACGCTTCTACCCACAAAATAAACTATTATATGAAATCGGAGGAATTTTTATATGACTAAGAATAGCAAAGTGAAATCTATAATTTCAATCATTCTTACTATCTGTATGCTGTCAACATTCATTCCGGCAGTATATGCAGCTCAGAGCAATGAATATGTTGACCCTGCTGATTCGTGGTTATCGTCAAATAACCGAACTAACGAGCTTGATGTAAATGCTACTATCACAAACGAAACACAGTATTGTTGCGTATGTAGAAAGAATACAGCAGTAATGACATACCGTGTTCCCGAATACACAAAATCGGGAGAAACGGCACTTAATCGTGGTGTCAGATACTCAGACGGCACTCTGATTGATGGTGATGGCACAGGAAATCTTGACGATGGTACTCCCGGCATTGATGCTTACTACACGGGTTATCATTGGACTAAGGCTGTATGTCAAACTTGCGGAACTATAAACTCCGGCAGCGGAGAAACGGAATACGGTTTTAATAATAATGTGTATGGCTTATATAGTTGCGACCATAATTTTTATTTGGATTTTGACAGCAGCACTTATGAGCCTTATAGCGAGGACTACCACCTTACAACATTAAAGCGTGGCGAATACTGCAAATTCTGTAAAGGTACATTTGCCCGTGCTTCAAGAGGACTTGAAGACCATAATTTTATAGAATCAGTAGATGCACAGCTTGGAAATAATCGTTTCTATATCACGGAAACTTGCGATACTTGCGGATATGAAACAAGCGAATATGTAACGGCAAAATCCGTTATTACTTCCTACTACGGCACAGCAGACGGCGAAGCTCATACACTTTCTGTATCTGATTTATCAGAAAGTGGTGTCAGAACTTCTATCCGTTATGGTACAACAGCCGATAAGTGTAACAAGACATCTGCTCCGAACTATACACAGGCAGGATATTATACCGTTTACTACGAAATTGATTATTCTTATGCCGGAGAGGTTATGACCGAAAACGGTGTATCGTATGTATGGCTTATTGCTGATGAAGAAGAAAACAACTCAAACGGAACTATTGTTGTTCTTCCTACTGTTCACGAACACGAATATCATTATCTTGAAACTGTCAAGCCGAGCTGCACCGAGCTTGGGTATGAGAGATTTCAATGTTTAGGTTGTGGAGAGCTTGACAAGAGAAATTATACTCCTGCACTCGGACACGATTATGATGATGTTGTAATTCGTGAAGCAACTTGTAAACAGGGCGGTCTTGTTCTTACCCTTTGTAAATCTTGCGGAGATTTCCACCAAACGACAACTGCAACAGGCGAGCATAAATACAAGGCTGTAAATCACAACCCGACTTGTCGTAATGTTGGATATACAGATAATATTTGCGAGGTTTGCGGATATAACTACATTACAAACATTACTCCTATCATTTCTCACGCATACGAGCGTGTAGTTAAAGAGCCTACTTGCGTTGACAAGGGATATACAACCTCTACTTGTACAATGTGTGGTCTTAACTATGTAGATAACTACACAGAAGCAACAGGACACGATTGGGACGAGGGTACTTCCGTTACATCTTCCACCTGTGAATCTGAGGGTGTTATAGAACATAGCTGTAACAACTGTGATGAAAAAATGATTAAGGCTACATCTGCAAACGGTCATAATGCCGGAGCTGAAGCTACCTGTACTACACCGCAGCTTTGCGAAGATTGCGGAACTGTACTTGAAAACGCAAAAGGACATAATTACGAAACTGAAGTTGTAGAGCCTACTTGCACAGCTATGGGATATACAACCTACACTTGTAGCGAATGTGGCGATACCTATAATTCTGATTACACAGACAAGGCAGAACATAACTATATTGCTGATGTAACAGAGCCAACCTGTACATCACACGGCTATACTACATATTCCTGTGCTGATTGTGATGCAGAATATGTTTCGGATTATGTAGAAAAAACAGCTCATAATTACAAGGCTGTTGTAACTGCTCCTACTTGTACGGCTATGGGATTTACAACCTATACTTGCGAGGATTGCGGAGATAGTTATGTTGGAGATTATACCGATATGACGGAGCATAATTACAACAAAGAAACTGTTGAGCCGACTTGCGAAGAACACGGCTATGCAATTTACACTTGCCCCGATTGCGGAAAGTCCTATATCGGTGATTACACAGAAAACAAGGAACATACCTATACCGAAACTGTAATTGCTCCTACCTGTACTGAAATGGGATATACCATTTTCAAGTGTAATGATTGTGATGATGAATATAAGGGCAACTACACAGACAAAATCCCTCACGATTATTCAGCAGAAATTACAGAAGCAACTTGTACAGGTTTAGGATATACAACCTACACTTGTAGCGAATGTGGCGATACCTATAAGGCAGATTATAAAGAGCCTTTGGGACATACTCCTTCAGATTGGATTGTAGATGTTCCTGCAACAATCGAAAATGCCGGAACAAAGCATATTGAATGTACAGTATGTAATACAGTATTGCAGACGGCAGAACTTCCGCAGCTTATTGATAAAGATAATTCTGACGAGGACGGCAACGCTGAAATCGGAGATTATTCAATTATCCTTACAGACGAAAACGGCAAGCCGATTTTTAATTCAGAGCTTACCATTGATGTAAACGACAATGTATCAATCAAGCTGACAAACGGCAGACTTCTTGATTTTGAAACGCCTACTACTATTACAGCGTTCTACACAGAAACACAGCTCCCGAAAGAAAACCTTTATATCAACATTGTAGATGCAAACGGCAACAAGGCAACGGGAACTACAAACGCTGACGGACAGCTTATCGTTCCTAACGGTAAAACCAACACAGGCGATGATAACGGTACTATCGGTAAAGAAGAAAACGAAGAAAAAGAAACCTTTGTTATCACAGTAACCGATAAGACAAATGTTGTAATTCCTAATTGCGACATCTATATCGGAGAAAGCAATAATGTTGTCGTTGACTTGCCGGACGGAATTAAGCCGACAAGAGAAAATCCTGTAATCGTTACAATCACAGACCATAACGGAAATCCGCAGAGTGATGTAACCGTAATTGCTCTTGGTGATGCAGATTTCATAGAGAAAGGCAAAACCGACATTTATGGAAAGCTAACACTTCCTACTGCTTCGGACGGATATACAGACGAGGACGGAAAAGTAAATATTGACGAGCTGAATGTTATTGTAAATGATGAGCTTGGTGTTATTCCAAATGCTTATGTTCAGCACAACGAGGACGGCAGCATTACTGTAACGCTCCCCGATGAAAAGACTATCAGCTATGCAAATAGAATTACAGTAACCGTGCTTGATTCTATTGGAGAAGCTGTTAAGGAAAAGAGTGTAACCGTAAAAGATATTACAGAAGCAACCTATACAGCACTTACAGACGATAACGGAAAAATCGTTGTACCGCCTGTAAATACAGATATGACGGATTCTGAGGGTAAAGCGATTGTGAATGGCTACAATGTAGTTATCACAGATGAAAGCAAGCCTATTGAAAACGCATATATTGAAATGATTGACGGCAAGGTAAATGTAAAGCTCCCCGATGGTGTTGTAATTGCTATTGAAAACAGAATTACAGCAACAATCACAGACAGCGAAAATGCACCTGTAAAAGATGTGAGCATAACATTTACAGACGGCACAGAAAAATCAGAAACAAACCTTACAGACGAAAACGGCAAGGCAACCGTACCGCCAACTAACATTGACTATACAGATGTAAACGGATATGCAGAGGTTGACGGATATATCGTAACTGTTTCTGACGAAACAAAGCCTATCGAAAAAGCATTTATCACATATAATGCAGAGGTTAAAAACGAAGATGAAACAGTAAAAACGGCTGCATATATTTCAGTTAAGCTCCCCGAAAATGTACTCTTTGACTATGCAAACAGAATTACAGTAAAAGTTCTTAATAAGGCAGACAATAATCCTGTTAAGAATATGGCTGTAACGATTGAGGAAACAATCGCAGATGTTGAAGAAAGCACTAACGGAGAGAACTCGGAACAGACCGAAGATGGCGAAGAATCGGACGAAGAAGATGACACGCAGACACCGCCTGTTGCAAAAACATTAAAAGGTGTTACAGATGAAAACGGCTTAGTCATATTCCCACCTCTTAACGAAGATATTACCGACAATGACGGTAATTCTGATGTAACCGATAAGAACGAACAGGACGGCACAGACACAGACGGCGATGGAAAGCCGGACACTCCGAGTACGGTTGTAGAAACAAAGTATGTTGTTTCTGTTAAAGACACTAAGGGTATTATTGCAGATGCTTTCGTTACTGTAAAAGACGGCAAGGTTTATGTAACACTTCCCGACACACATACTCTTACTACATCAAATCAGACAACTGTTTCCGTGAAAAACGAAAAAGGCGAAGCAGTTAAAAATGTATCAGTAACTATTACAGATAAGACTACATCAAAAAGCGGTACTACAAACGCTAACGGTGAGGTAACACTTCCTGTCAAATCTTCCGGCGGTGGTGGCTCATCATCGGGCGGTAGCTCCGGCGGTGGCGGTGGTGGCGGTAGCTACTATTCAACCGTAAATGTAAAAGTAACCGACAAAGACGGAAAATCCGTATCTGTTACAAAATCTGTATCTTCCGACAAAGTAACTCTTACTCTCCCGACAGGAAAAACCTTAGAAGATAATAACTACACAATTACCGTTACAGACAGAAACGGCAAAGCAAAGGCTGATTTCACGGTTGTTCTGAAAGATAAAAACAAGACCGAAGCAACAGGCAAAACAAATGCTGACGGTGTTGTTTCACTTCCGGCAGTAAAACATTCAGCATATATCTTTGGTTATCCCGATGGAACATTCAGAGCTGACGGCGATATGAGCCGTGCTGAAGCTGCTGCAATTTTCGCAAGACTTATCTCCGAAGAAAAGGGCGAAAAGATAAGCGGTAAATCCTCTTTCAAAGATGTATCATCAAACGAATGGTATTCAAGCTATGTTGCTTACCTTGAAAAATACGATGTAATCAAAGGCTATTCTGACGGAACATTTAGACCTAATGATTCTGTATCAAGAGCTGAATTTGTGGCTATGTCTGTTAGATACTACGATATTTTCAACGATGTAACAAAGAGCAGCTACACCGTAAACTATACAGATGTTGCAAGCAGTTATTGGGCATACGCTGATATTGCTTATGCAAAACATATCGGTTGGTTAAACGGATATGCAGACGGTACATTTAAGGGCGATAACAACATCACCCGTGCAGAAGTTGTTACAGTTGTAAATCGTGCAACAGGCAGAAACGCTGACGAAGAATATATTAAAGATAACTACACAAAGCTCAATCGTTTTACAGATGTAACCGACAGCAGTAAATGGTACTTTGCAGATATTCACGAAGCAGCTAACGAACACGATGCAATCGTTTCTGACGATAGCGAAACTTGGGTAAAATAACTTACGCTTTGTGGGGCAATTTCAAAATTGCCCCCTTTGCTTTGTCAAAAAAATTTTTTCTTCTGAAAATTTTTTGCGTTTGTTTTAGATTGCCTATATAATGAAATCAGAGGACAAACAAAAATATATTTTCTTAAAGGAGGAAATAACAATGACAAGGAAAATTTTATGTTTAGTAATGGCGGTTTTGATGCTCGGAGGTGCATTTACCGTATCAGCAAATTGCAGTACAGAGGACTTACCAATCGGGTATTACAACATTGTGTACGCAAATAGATATGTGTTTTTCGCTTCTGACGGCGGTACATATATCAGACCACTTGAATTAGCTCGTGGAACAGCAGTAAATCTCAACGAATATGTACCTACAAAAAACGGATATATATTTGACGGTTGGTATTCTGACCCACGCACAAAGGTTGAGCGTGTAAATGAAATCGTGCTTAACGAAAACATCACCGTGTATGCAAAGTGGCTTGATGATGGCACTCCAAAGCAGACAGAGGACACACGCATTTACGCAACCAACAAAGAAATAATGCAGTATGGTAATCATATTGACGAAAAGACAGGTGTTTCCGTAACTGCTTTGTGGGTACAGCAAAATGAAAGGCTGCAAGCCTTGATGAAGCTGTACAATGAAAAATTTAATAAGTAAATCAAAGAGGATAGGTTTTTAAGATCTATCCTCTTTGTAATTTAAGAAAGAAGGTGTTGACGATGAAATTATCAACGGTTAGATGGGATTCAAGTTGAACAGACAGAATGATACAAAGACCTTAATAATTCTTTTTTCTGTTCTATCTCCTGTTGTAGCTTGGCTTGCCCTTGTTGTTGCAAGCTGTTACGAAAAAGGTATTAAGCTGTTTGACCTTATTGACAGGCTGACAGCAACTCTTGAAAATCCATTTAATATTTCTCTTAATGAGTATAGTCTGAAAACTGTACTCATTTTTCTTTTTCTCTACCTTATGGGAATTGGTGTGTATTTTTCCTCACGGGAAAATCGCAGACCGGGCGAAGAACACGGCTCTGCTAAGTGGGGTATTGTTTCAGCCATTGTCAAAAGGTATGCTGACCGAACTGATAAATTTCAAAATCTACTTTTATCCCAAAATATGCGAATAGGCTTGAACGCAAAGAAACACCGCAGGAACTTGAATGTTCTTGTTGTCGGTGGTTCGGGTGCAGGAAAAACCCGATTTTATGCAAAACCAAACATTATGCAATGTAATACATCTTTTGTTATTGCAGACCCGAAAGGCGAAATTTTGCGTGCTGTTGCTCCGCTTTTGTTGGAGCAAGGTTATGACATAAAGGTTTTTAATCTGATAAATCCGCAGGATTCAGACGGCTACAATCCCTTTGTTTATGTTCGTACCGATGAAGATGTTATAAAGCTGATTACAAACCTTATTCAGAATACAACACCTAAAAACGCACAGCAGAATGACCCCTTTTGGGAAAAGTCGGAAATCGCTCTTGATACAGCTTTAATGCTTTATCTTTTGCACGAAGCTCCACCCGAAGAACAGACATTTGAAATGCTTATGTTTTTAATTGAAAATGCTGCAACCGTTGAGGACGATGACGAGGGTTATCAATCTCCTGTTGATATGCTTTTTGAAGCATTAGAGGACGAAAAACCCGAACATATCGCCTTGAAACAGTATAAGATTTTCAAACAGGCATCGGGCAAAACGGCTAAGTCGATACTTATATCAGCAGCAGTTAGACTTGCTGCATTTAATCTGCCGGAAATTGCAAAAATGACCTCTTATGATAATCTTGACTTGGGAGAGCTTGGAGAGAAAAAACGAGCCATTTTCTGTGTTATTCCCGATAACGACAATTCGTTTAATTATCTTGTAGGTATGCTCTATACGCAAGCGTTTCAAGAGCTTTATTACAAGGCAGACCACGAACACGGCGGAGAGTTGCCTGTTCCTGTTCATTTCGTGATGGACGAATTTGCTAATGTAGCTTTGCCCGATAATTTTGAAAGATTGCTTGCTACAATGCGTTCACGGCGAATATCTGTAAGTATTATTATTCAGAATATGGCACAGCTTAAAGCTCTATTCAAAGACAGTTGGGAAAGTTTAGTCGGAAACTGTGATACAATGCTGTATTTGGGTGGTAATGAGCAATCCACGCACGAATATATCTCTAAAATGCTTGGAAAAGAAACCATTGACACCCGAACAAGAGGAATAACCAAAGGACAGCACGGCAGCAGTAACACGAACTACCAAAATGCAGGTCGTGAACTCTTAACGCTTGACGAAGTTCGCTTGCTTGATAACAGCAACGCACTTATTTTTATTCGTGGTGAAAAACCAATTATGGATAAAAAGTTTGACATTTTAACGCACCCGAATATTAAGAAAACCGTTGATGGCGGTGCTATGCCTTATGTTCACAGTAAGAGCAGTAAATTTCTTAAAGACACACTTTCCGTTAAACTTGACGAGGTTGACGGCGAAATCATACTCAGCGAGGAAACAATTAAAAGCTCCGGCATTACCTTTGTGGATATGCCTGTACATCAAGAACAAGAACAAGAGGAAAAGAAAGAGAAAATGCCACTCAAAGAGCGAGTTAAATCGCTTATTATCAGAACACTCAAATCAATTAAAACAAATTTATGGAGGTTATTGCGAAATGAAAAGAAATAACAAAATCGAAAAAATATCTGCTATTCTCAGAAAGACAAAAATGGTGCTTGTATCTATGATGCTTATGCTTGCAATGATGTCAAACACCGCACTTGCTGCTGACCCGTTGGCAACAATAAACAGCTTATCAAACTTTATCTTCTCGGCAATAAAAGCTATCGGTCTTATTCTTCTCGGCTTCGGTATTGTGCAGATTGGTTTATCGCTTAAATCCCACGATGCTTCACAGAGAGCAAACGGCTTCTTGACATTCTTCGGCGGTGTTATTATCGCTTTTGCAAAGGATATTTTGGACTTAATTATGGCTTAACTATAAATCGGAGTTGCCGCCCCCTTTCGTGGTGGCAACTCACATAAGGAGGTGAATACTTTTGAGCGATAATTGGATTGTTGCCAATCTTGAAAATGCGTTTAGCACTTGGAATGACAAAATGGCAGAAATATGGACTTTGATAACAACCTCTCCGCAAAGCTTCAAAGGCGGTACAATATGGAGCGTTGTCGAGGGCATAAACGGTGGACTTCAAGCTATCGGCTACGGCTTGCTTGTTCTGTTTTTTGCTATGAGCGTATTCAAAAGCACGGCATCTTTTCGGGACTTTCAACGGCCCGAATATGCCTTAAAGCATTTTATACGCTTTGTCGCTGCAAAAGTGGCTATAACCTACGCTATGGATTTAATGGTGGCATTATATACGATTTGCGGTGGAGTTGTACAGCAGATTGCGACAAGTCTTGGCGGTTTTGGTGCAGCTTCGGTTACACTTCCGGCAGCTATCGAAACAGCCGTTGAAGATGCAGGATTTTGGGCAAGCATACCCTTATGGCTTGTTACAATCTTAGGTAGCTTGTTTATAACCATTATGTCATTCATTATGATAATGAGCGTGTACGGACGGTTTTTCCGCTTGTATATGTACACCGCATTAGCTCCCGTTCCTCTTTCTTCCTTTGCCGGAGAAGGCACGGCAGAAATGGGAAAACACTTTGTAAAATCCTATGTGGGTGTATGTCTTGAGGGAGCTGTAATTGTGCTTGCTTGCATTATTTTCTCAGCCTTTTCAAGTGCAAGCACACCAACACTTGATACAAGCATTACAACCGTAACAATGATATGGAAATACATTGGCGAGGTAATTTTTAATATGCTTGTTCTTGTTGGTCTTATAAAAGGCTCGGATAGAATTATAAAAGAAATGCTTGGAACATAAGGAGGATTTTTATTATGAGTTATAACAATGTAGCAATCAGTAGTGATGACCCGAAAGCTATTGAAAAGCTGACCGAAAAACTTGAAAAATGTCAAGAGAAACAGGACTTTATGAAAAAAGTCAATGCTTATTACAAGAAAAACGGCACTTGTCTTGGCTGTGAGGGACTTAACGAACAACAGGCACGAAAACTTGACATTGATGTTCAGACAGGTTATTCGTGGGAAAAACAGCCGTTTCCGTCATACAAGCTGACAAATAACAGTAGCGAAATTCGCAGATTGAAAAAGCGTATTGAACAGCTTACCGCAAATAAGGAAACAGGCTTTGTCGGTTGGCAGTTTGAGGGCGGTGAAGCTGTAATCAATGAGGAAAAAAACCGTTTGCAGCTTCTCTTTGATGAAAAGCCGAGTGATGCAGAACGAGCCGCACTAAAAGCAAATGGCTTTAAGTGGGCGCCGTCTGACGGAGCGTGGCAAAGACAGCTCAACAGCAACGCTTTTTATGCTGCAAACAGAATTGATTTTATTCAGCCGGATAACGGTAAAAAGCCTACTGAGTTGCAACCGAAAGCACCTAAAAAGAATGAGCCGGAAAGATAAGGAGGTATTTGATTTTGGAAATTCGTATCAATAAAGAAATCAAAGACTATCACGAAAGCCTGTTTTTTGGTTTGTCAATGCGACAGTTCGCTTGTTCACTTGCTGCTGTTGGTGCTGCTGTGGGTATTTACTTCGGACTTAGTAAGGTGCTTGACAAGGAAACGGTTTCGTGGCTTTGTATCGTCTGTGCTGCACCGTTGGCAGCAGCAGGATTTTTCAAATACAACGGAATGAATTTTGAGCAGTTTATAGTAGCTTTTGTTTACAGCGAATTTCTGTGTTCGGGAGTTCGCCCATACAAGAGTGAAAATTATTTGTATGAAGCATATAAGGAGGTTTTAGCTGATGTTCCTGTTCGGAAAGAAAAAGGTAAAAAAGGAAAAAAGAAAAATACCGAAATCAGTACAGCAATCAATACCGATTGACCGCCTGTACAGGGACGGTATTTTCAAGTGTGGGCATACTTACTCTAAGACTTGGCGATTCTCGGATATAAACTACGCTGTGGCTTCTGATGATGACCAATTACAGATGTTTCTTGCTCATTCTGCACTCATAAACGGACTACCAACAGACGCTATGGCAAAAATAAGTGTTTTTAACAGACAGCTTAGTAAAGAGGTATTGTCGAGCTTGGCAATACCTAATGACGAGGGTAATTATTCTGTATATGCCAATGAGCTTGCAGAAATCTTTTCAGACAAAATGGCAGACAGTAATAACATTGTACACGATAAATATATAACCGTGTCGAGTGAGAAAAAGAATGTTGAAGAATCTCGGACATTCTTTACCCGTGTCGGAAACGATTTAACAGCCGATTTTGCAAAGCTGTCATCACATACTACGGAGCTTGGATATAAAGACAGGCTTCGTATTTTTTATGACTTTTTCAGAAACGGTGATGTCAATGACTTTGCCTTTGATATGAAAAAGGAAATGGCAAGGGGTAAATCCTTTAAGGACACTATATGCCCCGACAGCATTGAATTTAAGAGCGACCACATACGGCTCGGAGATAAGTTTGCAAGGGTTATTTTCCTAAAAGAATATCCGTCATTTCTAAAAGACAGTATGCTTTCGGAGCTGACGGATTTTTCACGCAGTATGATGTTGTCTGTTGATATACAGCCTATTCCGACAGATGATGCCGTGAAGCAAGTTCAGAAAAAGCTCCTTGCCATTGAAACGGATATTACCAAATGGCAACAGAAGCAAAATATGAATAACAATTTTTCAGCTAATATCCCTTATGAAATGGAGCAAATGCGAAAAGAAATCAAAGAGTTTCTTGATGACCTTACCACAAGAGACCAACGAATGATGTTCGTTACGGTAACTCTTGTGCATATCGCAGACACTCTTGACGAGCTGAATAATGACACAGAAACGCTTTTATCTATCGGCAGAAAGCATTTATGCAACTTTGCAATTTTGAAATATCAGCAAGAGGACGGATTTAATACTGTTCTTCCGTATGGTTTGATGAAGATTAAAGCTATAAGAACGCTGACAACAGAAAGCACCGCCGTTTTAATACCATACAAAACACAGGAGATTATCGACAAAGAGGGTTTGTATTACGGAATTAACGCAATATCCCACAATCTTCTGATGTGTAATCGCAAATTGTTATTGAACGGTAACGGCTTTGTTCTCGGTGTTTCCGGTTCAGGTAAATCCTTTGCTTCAAAGCTCGAAATTGCACTTGCAGCCATATTCTCAAAAGATGATATTATTATCATTGACCCCGAAAGAGAATACTCACCACTCGTCAAAAATTTAGGTGGCGAGGTTATCAGACTATCGGCTGCTTCTAACAACTACATTAACGCTATGGCTATCAACAAAGATGTTGAGGACGAAAACCCTGTATCGCTGAAATCGGAGTTTTTAATTTCCTTGTTCGACCAACTTCTGAAGAACGGCGATTCTCGTATGGGTGGCGGTGTCGGTGCAAAGGATAAGTCAATTATTGACCGTTGTGCAATCAGAGTTTACGCTGATTATATGAATGGCAGAACAGACAAAGAGCCTACTTTGGTACAGCTCCGTGATGAGCTGTTAAATCAACCTGAAGCAGAAGCTCACGACCTTGCACTTTGTCTTGAAATGTTTACTATGGGTAGCCTTAACGCATTTGCACACGAAAGTAATGTTGATGTCAACAAGCGTATTATAAGCTACGACATTTTAGAGCTTGGCGAACAGATGAAATCTATCGGCTTGCTCATTATGCTTGATAACATAATGAACAGAGTTATCGAAAACAGAAAGCGTGGCAGATACACAAGAGTTTACATTGACGAAGCACATCTTTTCTTTAAGAATCAGTATAGTGCTGACTTTCTTTTGAAAGCGTGGAAACGCTTTAGAAAATACGGTGGTTTGCTTACAGGCATAACACAGAATATATCAGATTGCTTGCTAAATGAAACTGCAAGAGGTATGCTGTCAAACAGCGAATTTCTGTTAATGCTCAATCAATCGCCGTCAGATAGAAAAGACCTTGCAGAGCTTCTTAACATTTCCGATACTCAGATGAGCTACATCACCAATGCAGGAGCAGGACGAGGACTAATCAAAGTCGGTGGCTCAATCGTACCGTTTGTAAATGACTTTCCGACAGATACGGAGCTTTACAAACTAATGTCAACGAAGCCCGGCGAGGGTTAATACAAAATAAATTTTGGAGGTATAACATTATGTCAAAAGAATATAAAATAAATTTCAATGATTACAGCTTTCCCACAGAAGAAGGCACATACAAAGGTACGCTTGATTTTAAGAGGTATGGTAAAAAGCAGAATATACTTGCTTTTATAACCCTTGAAAACGGCGATAAGATAATCGGTGCTGCCTATAAGGACAACGATTATCACGGACTAAGGGAAATCGAGGTTGACAGTATGATTGAGGTTGTGTTTACGAAATCTCAAAGCGGAATGACACGACTTTCAGAAGTAAAAAAGATATAACGGATATGGGCGGAGCTTCGTGCTTCGCCCTTTCCATTTAAGGAGAGCGAACACTATGAGCAAATATACTAACGCTGACCTTGCCGTAATGCGTAATTGGTCGCTTGAAAGAAAAATCCGTGTATCGCAGCTCCGCATTATGGAATGGTATATGTACTATAAAGGAAATGTGTTTATTGCATTTTCCGGCGGTATTGATTCTACGGTTTTACTTGACTTAGCAAGACGAATATATCCGCATATTGAAGCTGTTTATGTCAATACCACAATGGAATATCCCGAAATGATAAAGTTCGTAAAAACCTTTGATGATTTGACAATTTTAAGACCTAAAATCAATTATGCGACAGTTATTCAGAAATACGGCTATCCTGTACTTTCAAAAGAGGTGTCAAATTATATTCATAGGGTGAGAACTTATGACGGTTGCTTTGAAGCATACAAAAACGGAATACATCTGAAGCCTGTGGAATGGTTGAGAGAAAACTTTTCAACCATTCCTTTTCCTTTTATGAAGTGTATGTTTGGTTTATCAAAGAAAACGGCTGATAAATTCCTTGAAACAGGGATAATGCCTAAATCAAAATTTTCTATTCCTAAAAGGTGGCAATATCTTATAGACGCTCCGTTTTTGATAAATGACCGTTGCTGTTATCACCTAAAAAAAGCACCAATGACTTCTTACTGTAAAATAACAGGCAGTAAATCCATTGTCGGAACTCTTGCAGAAGAAAGCCTTTTAAGAAAACAGATATGGTTGAAACAAGGCTGTAATGCCTTTGATGCAAAAGAGCCAAAGTCAACTCCGCTTTCCTTTTGGACTAAGCAGGACATCTTGGAATATCTGAACTTAACCAAAATTCCATATTGCAGTTTATACGGCGATATACAAAGAAATGAAAACGGCTTACTCTATCTTACAGGCTATCAGCGTACAGGCTGTGCCGGTTGTCTTTTTGGTTGTCATTTAGAGAGTGAGCCTAACAGATTACAAATGCTGAAAATCACGCACCCGTCATTGTATAATTATTTCTTTGATAAGCTCGATTACAAAACCGTGTGTGATTATATCGGCATACCTTATTAAAGTTGGAGGACATTATGAAAAACAAAATAACAGAAAAAATATTTAATCTTGTCTATACAGATTCTTTGACAGAAACACTTAACCGTGTTTCCTATGATGAACGGATGAAAAAGCTACGCAGTAAAAGAACTGTATATGATAATATGACGGTTGCTGTTGTAAGCCTTTATGAGTTGAAGCAGATTATTTCTGCTTATGGCTTGCATACAGGCGATGAAGCTATCAGATTTGTTGCTGATACACTCAAAAAGACCATTGGTGAACAGGCTGATATATTCCGTGTCAGCGACAATGAGTTTGTGTGTATTGCGGATAAAAACATACTGTCTTTTGTTTCTCAATTTATGGATTTTATGAGCTTTGAAAATAAAGACCGTTGTTTGAAAGTGCGAGTTGCTGTCGGTTACGGAGTATATAACAACAAAAAGCATAAATCCATTGATGATTTAATTAAATACTGTGAAATGAAGATGTGCAGAGATATAAAATCCACAAAGTAATGAGGTGATTTTCTTTGAGTGAGAAAGATATTAAGACAAAACCAACCTCTACTCCAAAGACGGTAAAAAACACACCCAAAATTGCAGTTAAAGGCAAAGAAGCTGTTACAAACACGGTTAAAGATGCAAAGGCTGTAATGAAAGATACTATTGTCAAGCAGACTATTGAAAAACAGCTATCTTCTGCATCGGAACAGCAACAGACAGACCGCCCCGAAAACTACGCTGTTGACAATGTAGAAAATACTGCTTACACAACGGCAGATACAGCATATCACAAAAGCAAGACCTTTGTTCAGAACAGAATTAAGGAGCATAATCACAAGGTAAAAGCAAGAGATAATGAAGCTCCCGAAGCACCGTCTGATGAACAGTTACCCACCGATGAAGCAAACGCACCTAAAACAGCCGAGAATGAGCCTAAAACGGCAGAAAATTATAGCAATAAGGAAACTGTAACGAAAAACGAAAAAGCCGTTGAACAGGCTAAAACAAACGCACAGCAAAAATCAGCAGTTAAGACCAAAGAGGAATATTTGAAATCGCAAAACGGCAGTACGGACAATGTTTCTGCTCACGGTGTCAAGACAAAAGAAAATTATATCCGTGAGCATACACCCGAAAATGCCGTAAAAGGTGTCAAGTCAAAATCAGCAACAGATAAAAACCCAACTACTGATACTGCTATAACCCTAAAAGATGCACGAAAAGAATATGTTTCCGGCAAACTGAAAACAAAAGCTGAATACGAGAAAAAACAAGCTGAAGAACTGCAAGCTCAAAATGCCGAAAACACTTCTACTGCTTCACACGGAAATCAACCCAAAGAAAAGATTGTTGACGGAAAGGTTGAAACTGCTGATAAAGCAAAAGCGGATAAGCCTGTTGTCAAGACCAAAGAGAGCTATATGCAATCTTTGAGGGACAGTAAATCCGAAATTGTGAAATCGCCTTATAACACACCTAAATCAAAGGAAACTGTAAAAGGTGTTAATCGAAGCACAACCAACTCAAAAAAAGCATTGAAAACCCGTGATAATGTTGTCGGCAAATCTAAATCCATTGTAAAAAGCGGTAACGCATACAAAGGAAAAGCAGCAAAAGCAAAAACAGCAAAGGCAACTAAACAGGCTGTAAAAACTCAAAAAGAGTTTGCTAAGAAAACAGCTAAAGAAGCTGCACGGCAAGCAAAACAAGCAGCTATCAAAGCAGCAAGGGCAGCAAAGGTTATAGCGATAAAAACCGCTAAAGCTGTTGCAGCTATCGGTAAGGCTGTTGTAGCCGCAGTTACAAAAGCAGCAGCAGCTTTTTTTGCAGCCTTTGGTTGGATTGGTGTAGCGGTTGTTTTGGTAATTCTGATTGTTATTATAATCGTTGCAGCAATCGCCGGAAGTCCTTTCGGGATATTTATTTCTGACGAAGCAGCAGATGCAGACAGCATACCCATATCTTCTATTGTTGCAGAGTGTAATGTTGAGCTTTCAAATAAGCTGACGGAAATCGAGGATAACACAACACACGACAGAGTGGTTATGGAGGGTGAACAAACTGAATGGGGGTTGGTGCTTTCGGTGTTCGCTGTTAAGGTTGCAGGAGTTGAGGACGATACAGTACAAGATGTTGTTGTAATTGATGATGCTAAAAAACAAAAGCTCAAAGATGTGTTTTGGGATATGAACACAATCACTTCCCGAACTGAAACTGTAACAAGCGGAGAAACATCTGAAACGGTTTTGTACATCACAATTACACCTAAAACAAAAGACGATATGATTTCAGAATACGGGTTTACACGAAAACAGCAAGAAGCTCTTGAAACATTGCTTGAAAATAGTGATGCGTATATTGGAGCTACACAAAGCCTTGCAATTTCTGATGCAACAGCACAAGAGATTATTGATTCACTTCCCGACAGTTTATCTGAGGAAAGAAAGCAAGTTATAAAAAAGGCTTGTTCTCTTGTCGGAAAAGTGAACTACTTTTGGGGCGGTAAATCCGCAGCTATCGGTTGGGATAGCGAATGGGGCAAGTTAAAACTTGTTACTGCTGAAGGTAGTCGCTCATCGGGAAGTATGCGACCTTTCGGACTTGATTGTTCGGGATTTGTTACTTGGAGTTTTGTCAATGCCGGATTTTCAGCTTCAGATATAGGACACGGAACATCTACACAGGTTTCAAAAGGCACAAGAATATCTTTATCTTCCGCAAAAGCCGGAGATTTAGCTTTTTACAATGATGTTTCGCACGTTGGCATTGTTGCGGGAAAAGATGATAGTGGCAATGTGCTTGTCATTCATTGTTCAAGCGGAGCAAATAATGTTGTTATCACAACAGGCGGTTTTGGTTTTGCGGTAAGACCAAACTGCTATTAAATACAAAAATCGGAGGTGTTTTTTTCAACATCTCCGATTGTATTTTTTTAATCAAGTACATTACTTAATTGCTTTATGTAGAAATACTGTACAAATGCCATAAAATCAAGGTTTCATAGCTTCTTTACAGAAATAGTCTATGATAAAATATTTATAGTCAATTATATCATTTTATTGCTCAAAAATCAAGATTTTGGGTATATTTTTGTGAAATTCGCCGTCAAAATTTTAGTCAGAAAGAGAGGTATAAATATATGGCACGACACGGAGAAAATATTTATAAGAGAAAAGATGGAAGATGGGAAGGCAGATATATAAAAGGATATGATGTAGATGGAAAGGCTCAAAACGGATATGTGTATGGAAAAACCTATAAAGAAGCAAAAGAAAAATTGACGATTGCAAAAGCCAATACGAAAATTGAGAAAAAAGTTATATCTTCAGATATGACAGTTTCTATGTGGTTTGACAAATGGCTTGAATCGCAAAAAAGAATTAAACGCTCGTCTTATACTACCTATTCATCAAATATCAATAAGCACATTAAAAAGCGACTTGGTGCAATAAAGTTAAAAGCATTGTCAGATGAACATATACAGCAGTTTGTTGATGAGTTGTTGGCGGTGCTTGCTCCAAAGTCTGTAAGGTCTGTGTTTTCCATTCTCAGATTAGGACTTGATGAAGCTGCTGAACAAAACTTGACCTCCGATTTGTGTAGAAAAATCAAACTACCAAAAGTCAAACGAAAAGAGGTTAAAGTTTTCAATAAGCCGGAGCAAAAGGCTATCGAAGCCTATATAGAAACATCGAAAAATCCAAATGACATTGGTATTCTTATTTGCTTTTATACAGGTATAAGAATTGGTGAATTATGTGCATTGAGTTGGGAAAATATTGACTTAAAAAGAGGTGTTATCTCTATTGAGCATACTTTGTATCGGGTAAAAAGTAAAGACGGCAAAAAGAAAACTGAATTGAAAATATCCACACCGAAAAGCGAATCATCTATTAGAGATATACCACTTCCAAAGTTTTTAATCGCCAAGCTGAAAGCGATAGAAATTGGGAGTGGTTTTCTTATTCAAAGGAAAGGCAAATTTATTGAGCCTAATGTATATTCAAGAAGATACAAAGATATATTGTCGGAGCTTGATATACCATATCGTAAATTTCACTCGACAAGACACACTTTTGCTACAAGAGCATTGGAGATTGGTATGGATATTAAAACACTTTCAGAAATACTCGGTCATTCATCACCAACCGTTACGCTCAATCTATATTCACATTCTCTGCCGGAGCATAAACGAAAAGAAATGGATAGACTCGGCAAACTATATAATCCGTCAAATTAGTCCGTCATTGTAAAATAAATAGTGCTTGATAAGGGCAAAAATGAGAATTAGTCATTAAGTAATGTACTTAACGACTTTTATTTTTGCCCGAAATCAAGTATTTAATCATATAGACGGATAATCGGAGGATTTATTATGAGTGAAAAGGAACTACGACAACATAGATGTTGTTTTACAGGGCATCGCCCACACAAACTAAATATTTCAGAAAATGAGGTTAAAGACCTTTTGCAAACTGCAATAAAAAAAGCTATCAATGACGGATTCACGACATTTATTTCGGGTATGGCTTGCGGTATAGATATGTGGGCAGCCGAGCTTGTGCTTGAAGAAAAGAAATATGATGATAGAATCAAGCTGATATGTGCTTCTCCATACGAAGGATTTGAAAAGCGGTGGTCTGATGTTGAAAGAAAATGCTATAATGATATTATGCAAAGAGCTGACTATGTAAAATATGTGTGCGAACACTATTCAAGACAATGCTTTCAAATTCGTAATGTATTTATGGTTGACCACAGTTCAAGAGTTATTGCAGCGTATAACGGAGAAAGTGGCGGTACAAAAAACACCATAAGGTATGCAAAAGGAAAAGGTGTTGAGATAGTCAACATTTTAGAATATGGGGAGATATAAGGTGAAACTATGATTGTAATAGTATGTATAGACGATAATTTAGGAATGACCTTTAATAAAAGACGACAAAGCAGAGATATATTACTCATTCAAAAAGTTGTTGAAATGGCAAAGAACAGTAAAATATGGGTAAACAAGTATTCTTATCCTCTTTTTGAGGAAGTAGGCACAGTTAATGTTAATGTTGATGAAACATTTTTATCTGAAGCTGCAAACGGTGAATATTGTTTTGTAGAAAACAAAGAACTAAAACCTTTTGAAAAATGGATTGAAAAAATGATTGTCTTTCGGTGGAACAGAAGCTATCCGGCAGACCAAACATTTGACATAGACCTTTCAAAGTGGCAGTTATCCGAAGTTAGCGAATTTGAGGGTAATTCCCACGAAAAAATTACAGTGGAGGTTTATGTAAAATGAAAAGATACACAAGCATAATAGCGGTTATTCTTTCAATGCTGCTTGTTTTAAGTGGTTGCGGAACAGCAGATGTACCAAATACCAACGAGCAACAAATACAGGAAAGCATTGTTGAGAATATCCAAACGGACAATGAAATTACAGAAGATAATCAAAGTGAGCCTATTGAAGAAGCTCCGATACAGCAGATAAAGCAACAGAGCTTTAATATAGACAGCGTACCCAAATATAGCGGAAAACCTTATGTGGCAATTAACGACAATGTACCATTTTTTACGGAATCAGACCTAACAACAGAGCCGTTTGAAAAGTTTTCAAACCTTGACTCTCTCGGCAGATGCGGAGTTGCTTATGCAAATGTATGTACGGAGCTGATGCCAACAGGAGAACGAGGCTCAATCGGTATGGTTAAGCCTTCGGGTTGGCACTCAGTAAGATATGAAAATGTTGACGGATTGTATTTGTATAACAGGTGTCATCTTCTCGGCTTTCAGCTAACAGGCGAAAATGCAAATGAACGAAATCTGATAACAGGCACTCGATATATGAACATAAACGGTATGTTGCCGTTTGAAAATATGGTTGCCGACTATGTAAAAGAAACTAATAATCACGCTCTATACAGAGTAACCCCTATATTTGAGGGTGATAATCTTTTAGCTTCGGGTGTTCTTATGGAGGGATATTCTGTTGAGGACAGCGGAGAGAGTATTTGCTTTAATGTCTTTTGTTACAATGTTCAGCCGGGCATAAAGATAAATTATGCTAACGGAGATAATGAAGCAGAAGATGGCTCTGCTCCGTATGGCAGCTCGGCAGCCGTAACAAAACCCAATAATGATACTAATGAAAACACATCATCGGGAACAGCATATATCGGCAATAAGAACACAAAGAAATTCCACCATTCCTATTGTGGTAGTGTTAAACAAATGAAAGACAAAAACAAAGTTCCGATAAGTTCAAGACAGCAAGCGATTTCACAGGGATATGACCCTTGCGGAAATTGCAATCCTTAATATAAAGTGAGGTTTTTAGATGTTCATATTATTTGCGTTGTTATCTCTAATATTTGTGTCAATAATGATGCTTATAAAAAGCCAATTTTCATCAAAAAAGGCATATAGGATATTGCTTAAAACAATTAGTATTTTTCTTCTTGTCATATCTATAACTGTAATTACAGTTGATTTTGTATCATATACAAAAGGTGGAATTGTAACAGAAGAAAAGATAAGCATACAGCAAGACAAAATAACAAATTATTTCAGATTCTTTTCAGTAAACGATAAGTATTGGGGTGTTGGAGAAAACTTCACGGGACATATTATGGCAACCGCTATGAATCCGACAAATATGGAAATAAGGACAATACCTGTTGAAAGTGTACTTGAATATCCTGTTGCTATAACTCACTTACCGATAACCAACTTTATCATTAAAATGGAATATATAACAATAGATAGACATTTAGAAAACAAAAAATATGAATTTCACAAATCCGGCTTTTATATGTATGAATATAAAATGATATGCTATGTTGTAATACTAAATTTTGTGTTGTTACTAATAGCTGTATTTTCGGCAATAAAGAGAAAAAGAGCAATCAAAAGAGAGAGAAGTATTTTCGGGGATATATGAGTAAAATTTTATTGTTCAGACAGCAATAAAACAGCTATGTATTTTCGTTTGTATTAACGATTGATTTTTAAGAACTTTTATGGTATAATTTAAGTGTATAACTACACATAAAAGGTGGTAAATGGTTTTGTAGATAAGAAAATAGGTGCGATTATGAAAAAGAGAATACATATTGGCGGTATTATAATATCGTTATACGACTTACCTTTAGTTTCAAATTACAACATTAAAAGCGATTTTGAAAATTCAAATTACAACATCGCTTGCGTTGTTTCGCCCTGTTCTTGTCAAAACCATAGACAATTTAATATTGCTTTGTACTTGCAAAGCTGTTTTAATCTAAAAGCCTGTTTCCGACATTTCTCCTATGCCGTTTGAATGTTGGACGGGTTTTTGTTGTATTTTGAAAAAATTTCACTCTTTCTATGTAGTGTTTCGCAATAAAACCGTAGTATATAGATGAAAGGAGGGTGTGCTATTGATGGAAGATGAAAAAATAATAGAGCTGTTTTTCAGCCGTTCCGAACAAGCGATTGATGAAACAGCAAAAAAATATGGTAGGACTTGTCATAGCATTTCATACAACATACTAAACAATAAACTTGATGCAGAAGAATGTGTAAATGATGCTTATTTAGGATTATGGAACGCTATACCACCAACAAGACCTAACCCACTTCTTACCTTTCTTTGTAAAATTGTAAGAAATGTATCTCTTAAAAGGTATGAGTTTAATACCGCCATCAAAAGAAATAGCACATACGATGTAGCTATGGAAGAATTGGAAATATGCCTATCTTCATCTGACACGGTTGAAAGCGAAATAGAAGCAAAGGAACTAACTGCTATCATTGAGAGCTTTTTGGATAGTTTATCTTTGGAAAATCGTGTAATCTTCCTCAGAAGATATTGGTTTTCCGATACATACCAAGACATAGCAGTTCGTATGGGAATGACAGAAAAAAATGTATCTGTCAGACTTACCCGAACAAGACAATATTTGCGAAACTATCTTATAGAAAGAGGGGTATTAGTATGAAATCAAAAGACTTCTCTAAAGCGTTAGGCGAAATCAGCGATAAGTACATTGCTGAAGCAAACGAATATCAAGCAAAGGAAAACAAGAATAAGTTTAATTGGAAATCACTTGTAGCGTGTGCAGCAGTTATCGCTTTGATTTTCGGAATTACACCATTTTTCAATATAGGAAAAAACGGCGATACAACAGAGGTTGCCGATAATGAACAAGTCATTTTCGGTTTGACAGCGTATGCTATTGACAATGACCATAATGTGAAGTCTGCAACTATGAAAGAAGGACAAAGTATTCCTGTCAGCTTATTTAATACTGAAAACGGTTTGAAAGGCTTTGTATTCTCTTATGATTTAACAGAAGCCGGAGAACAGACTACCTCTGTTTCAATCTTGACAGACGGAATTATTGATAAACCGCAAGCCGGAGCAGGACAAACCGAATCAGCCATTTCAGATGATGCAAAAACAGAAGATACATTCTCTCCATACTCTTATGTGATAGAAGAAATCGCAGGACTTGAAATGGAAAAAGATAAGCACTACACATACTATGTACCGCAACAGACTATGACATCACAGTACAGATTGATGATTCCTTGTGATGATATTGAAAACAATACTGTTAGTGAATATCATTTACTTATAGAAGAAACCAAAGACGGATATATTGCAACAATAGAAAAAATTGTAACACACGAAAGAAAAGTTATTCCACCAAAATATCACTAATCAAATGCAACATTTTGACACTCTCAAAAGTATTATATATGAGGAAACTTTTACCTTATGAAATGCGTCTAATATATAACGGAGGTGTAGCCTTATGAAGAATAAAGAAAAATTGTTTTATCAGCTACTTGCAATCGGTCTTGT
>JAZNSQ010000015.1:0-33414 GCA_045591265.1 Clostridia bacterium
CGATCCGACTTGCTCAAAAAACTGCGCTGAAAGAAATCAGAGGTGAAAAAAATGGAATACGGACTCCCGTATCTCAAGAAAAAACTGGCACAGAAGTCGCTGAGAGTATCTACGAGATATCAGTATTATGAGATGAAAAACCGTATCAACGATTTCAGCAGTATGATTCCCTCTGACTTTCGTTGGCTCGCATACTCGCTCGGTTGGTGTGCGAAGGCAGTAGACAGTATAGCTGACAGGGTCGTGTTCGATGGATTCGATAACGACGACTTCCAGATCGGAAGCATATTCACTCTCAACAACCCCGACGTGCTTCCTGACAGCTCGATACTGTCCGCCCTCATCAGCTCGTGTAGTTTCATCTACATTGGGCGTGGTGATGACGGGTACCCGTTCATGCAGGTCATTGACGGCGGAAACGCCACGGGAACTATCGACACTACGAACAATCTGCTGACAGAGGGATATGCGGTTCTCGAACGCGACGAACACAAAACGCCTACGCTCGAGGCATATTTCCGCCCGTTCCAGACCGACTACTACGTGCACGGCAAGCTCGACGAGTCTATGACGCTCGTTCACAGTGCGCCGTATCCGCTGCTTGTGCCGATCATCAACAGACCCGATGCCAAGCGTCCGTTTGGACACAGCCGCATTTCACGGACCTGCATCGACATCACGCAAGCGGTTCTGAGGACGTTCCGACGTATGGACGTGTCAGCCGAATTTTATAGTTTCCCGCAGAAGTATGTGCTCGGACTCTCAGATAAAGCAATAGCAGGCTTCGATAAACCAAAGGCGACGATGTCCTCGTTCCTCGCGTTCGGAAACGACGAGGAAGGCAACAAGCCGACAATGGGACAGTTCCAGCAGCAGAGCATGACGCCATACGTCGAGGAGCTCAAAGCATTCGCGTCTGTATTTGCGGGCGAGACAAATCTTACTCTTGACGACCTTGGCTTCTCAACGGCGAATCCTCAGAACTATGACGCTATCCGTGCGAGCCACGAGCAGCTCCGTCTTGCCGCCCGTAAGGCTCAGCGCACCTTCGGCGTCGGCTTCCTTAATGCGGGATATCTTGCCGCTTGTCTGCGCGACAACGTGTCCTACGATCGCCGCGCCTTTGCAAATACCAAGCCCGTGTGGGCGCCCATATTCGAGCCAGACGCCGCAGCTCTCGGAGCTCTCGGCGACGCTATCTACAAGATCAATCAGGCGGTACCCGACTTCATCGGTGCGAAGGCTATCCACCGCATGACGGGATTGGAGAGCGATAATGAATGAAGCTGAGAGAAGAGCCGCCTCCGAGAAATATTATCAGAAGCTCAGAGCAGAGCTCGACGAGCGTATCCGCAGCGACAAGCAGCTCCAAAAGATAGCTGAGAAGATAGCAAACAAGAGTGCCGACTTCACTGATACCGCAAAGTATTCCGAGATAGTATCTAACTATATCGGTGCAGTCTTGCAGGAGAATGTCGGCGAGATAACTTCACCGCTCGCTAAGGAGTACGTATGCAAAGAGCTTCTGAGAGACCAGCATTCCACGATAAACGAGCTTTTTGAGAGTGTGCAGGTAAGCATCGACGAGCAGAACGGCATACACATCAAGACACAGAAGCCGAAGTTTCCCGAAGAACGTGTTGACAAAGTCGCTCATGCACTCGAAGACCCTACCGTGCCGCTCAAAACGATAAAGCGGCGTGCTAACGCACCTGTCGCCAATGTGTCAAAGTCCTTCCATGATGACTGCATCAAAAAGAACGCTCAGTTCCGACATGACGCGGGACTGAAATGCTACATCATTCGCATAGGCACAAAGTGCTGCGAGTGGTGCAGTGATGTCGCGGGGAAGTACGAGTTCGGCGACCAGCCCGACGGTATCTTCCGCCGCCACGATAACTGTGACTGCACTATTATCTACGACGGACAGGTGCTCCGCGGCAAATACAACAGCGACGGAACAACTCGCGGCAAAACATGGGCTGAGCGCGGAGAAGTACCCGCGGAATATAATCCGCTTGTTCTCACGCAAGAAGAAGCTAAAGAAATTGAGAGGCGGAATCTTGCACAAATCAGAGGGTTGACAAGTGGCGGAAATAGTGGTAAAATGGAATCAAAGGGAATTATTGAAGATTCAAAAATTTCAGATTTCTTCCTTAAACCGAATGCAAAGCATTCACAAGATTTCTTCGGTGTTGGCTATTCTTCAGATGATTCAGAGTTGCTACGAAACGATTTGCTTGCTGCACTTGAAGGTGGTAAGCGTGTTGATGAAACCACTACAAAGCATGGCAAGAGATTTAGTGTATTCTGCGAATTGGGGATAACTCAAAAGAAACGCTTTCGCACCGTTTGGCAGATAGAAAATTCAAATGGCATTCCGAGAATCATTACTGCGCACAGAGAGGATGATGATAAATGAAACTATATGACAAAGTACGTATAATAAAAAGTGGCATAGTAGGGACTATCATTAATATCTCAGGCACTGGAGCAGATGTTATCTATTCTGTTGAAAGTGACACTCCTAATCTCAATGAGGGATATGGAGGCAAATGGAAGATATTTGACTGTAAAGAAAACGAATTAGAAGCCGCTCAGTAATGGGCGGTTTTCTTATACCCATTTGAAGGAGGTACAGTAATGGATTCGTTCGAGAGAATCGAAATCACATTCAAGAGCGGCGAGACAAAGACCTACGAAAAAGACGAGTGGGACGATTACGGCTTCGTCGGAAACGCTGTTATCGTCAAGAAGAACAGCGCGTGGATAGGTATTTTCAACTTTGACAATGTCTTCTGCGTTGAGCTGAAATAATCAGCCTTGACCCCTATGTTTTAGCCTAAACATCGGCGAGTATCGTAACCGTGACCCCTGAAATGTAATACACAGGTACACTTTGACCCCTATTTCAAAACGCCGCACTTGCCGAAATACGGGCGGCTTTGCCGCACGTTGTGACCGCGGCGACCCCGCCGCTTTATCCTGCAACACAAAAATGGAGGCGAAAATATGGCGAAGCCGAACCTCCGCCCCGACCATAACGGAACGCAGAGGGCGCAGTTCAACAGCAACAAGAAAAAGATATACGCGACGCAGACGGTCTGCGGTATCTGCGGGAAGCGAGTAGACTTCAAGCTGAAATTTCCGCACCCGCTCTCGCCGTGTATCGACCACATCATACCTGTCGCGAAGGGCGGTGACCCTTCCGACATCTCCAATCTTCAGCTCGCGCACCTGACCTGCAACCGACAGAAGTCAGACAAGCTCGTTCAGAAAATCGAGTTCTGCACGGCTCCCGAGCTGATATCGAACCGCGTTCTCCCGCTGACGTTCGACTGGAAAAACCTTTGAGCCATTGAGCCTAACGAAAGGAGCGGACTAATGCTCGACAAGCGTGTAGGCAGACAAGAGCCGACCCTTGCCGTTGTCCTGCCGTACTCGCACTCCCTCGGAGAGGAAGCCTGCGAGCTCTACAACAGATCCCGCCGTAAAACAATGCCGTGGCAGGAGCTTATGCTCGAAGATATCATGGCAGTGGATGAAAACGGTCTGTGGGTCCACATGAAATTCGGGTGGTCGATACCGCGCCGAAACGGAAAATCAGAAATACTTATCGCACGCGCCATCTGGGGTATCACTCACGGAAGGCGCGTTTTGTATACCGCCCACCGAACGACTACGTCAAGCAGTGCGTGGGAGCGGTGTGTCTCACAGCTGTCGGGAGCAGGCTACGTTGAGGACGTCGATTTCAAGACCTATAAGACCCGCGGCACAGAAAGCATCGAGTGGCTCAGAGATAACAGCGGCGCCCTTATCAACTTCCGCACCCGTTCAAGCAAGGGCGGACTCGGCGAGGGCTATGACGACCTTATGATTGACGAGGCACAGGAGTACACCGCTGACCAAGAGAGCGCACTCAAATACGTCGTGACGAGCTCACCGAACCCGCAGACGCTTATGTGCGGAACTCCTCCGACGGCTGTTTCATCGGGTACAGTATTTCAGAAATACCGACAGAATACTCTTACAGGCAAGAATACAAATTCAGGCTGGGCAGAGTGGAGCGTTCCGAAGCTCTCCGACGCTTACAATGTAGAGCTGTGGTATGAGACCAACCCGTCGCTCGGGTATATTCTTAGTGAAAGAACTATCCGTGACGAACTCGGCGACGACCAAGTCGATGATAACATACAGCGTCTCGGTCTGTGGATCGTGTATTCTCAGAAATCGGCTATCAGCCTCAAGGAATGGGAGAGCTACATCATAGAAAAGCCCGAGCTCCGCACGCCGACCAAACTGTTTTTCGGCGTGAAGTACGCGAAAACGACCTCGAATGTTTCGCTCTCGGTTGCCGTCCGCACATCCGATAACAGAGTATTCGTCGAGTCTGTGGATTGCCGCCCGACGAGGGACGGCAACAGCTGGATAATCGCGTATCTGCTCGCGAACAGTGCCGAGAAGGTCGCTATCGACGGCGCGGGCAATCAGAATATCCTCGAAAACGAGATGAAGGACGCGGGAGTGAAGTGCAAGGCTATCCTCCCGAAGGTCGCGGACGTTATCGAGGCAAATACGCTTTTCGAGGGACAGCTTTTCGGCGGGCAGATATGCCACAGCGGACAACCTGCCCTTACGCAGGCAGTATCCAACTGCGAACATAGGGCTATCGGTTCATCGGGCGGTTACGGATACACTTCCATTCTCGAGGGAGCTGATGTCTCGCTTGTCGAGTCCGTTTCTCTCGCGCACTGGCTATGTTCCTCCACGAAGCCTGAGAAAAAGGAGCAGATAATAAAATACTGAAATAAGCATTTGTGACCGACATCAATGTCGGCTGCAAGTGCTATTTTTATACCCATTTTCAGAAAGGAGTGTCTGTATGGACAAAGAAACACTCGAAAAAATCAACCGATTTACGCGGAGGGCGTTCAGAGCCGAGGAGCTCTACGCTTTTCCTGTTTCTCTCTGCGATAATGACATCGACAGAGACGTCGAACGCTTTTCCGATGCGGCTCTCGATAAGATGAAGAGCCTTTACGTCGGAAAAACAGGTATTTTTGACCACTATCCGACGGGCGAGAATCAGACAGCGCGAATCTATGATACCGAGGTCATCACAGACCCGACGAAAACGACGAAGTACGGAGCAACCTACAGGTACCTCAAGGGTATGGCATACATGGTGCGTACCGACAAAAATAAGGACCTCATCGCCGAAATAGACGGCGGAATCAAGAAAGAGGTTAGCGTCGGCGTTTCTGCGAATAAGCGTATCTGCTCGATATGCGGCTGTAATAAAAATGAGACAGCTTGCGAACACGTCAAGGGCAAGGAGTATTTCGGCAAGACGTGTCATGTGATACTCGACGACGTCACCGACGCCTACGAATGGAGCTTTGTTGCTGTTCCTGCACAGATAAATGCAGGAGTTACAAAGAAATATGATCCCGAAAAGGAGGAAAAATCAATGGAATTCACACCAATCAACACGCAGGAAGAGTTTGATGCTGTTGTTCAGGCAACTGTTGCTTCTGCGGTCGAAGAGACCAAGAAGCAGTATGAAGGCTGGACATCTCCCGAGGACACTGCCAAGCTCACCAAAGAGCGCGACGACGCAAGTGCTCAGAACAAGGCATATGAGCTGAAAATGCTCAAAATCAAGACCGCAAGCGAGAAGGGCATACCCATAGCTCTCGCCGATAAGCTCGCGGGCGAAACTGCCGAGGATATCAGCAAGGACGCTGACGCGCTCGCAGGCTATCTCGCACCCAAGAAGCAGCCCTCGCCGAAGTTCTCGGGCGATACGGGCGTCACCAACTCAAAGACCGCTGCTCAGCTTTCAATGCTTACTGAGCTCAATAAACATTAAGGAGGATTATTCTTATGGGAACAATAACTACATCAAATGGTCTTTTCCCTCATGAGCTCTCGCTCGAGATGTTTAACAAGGTCAAAGGACACTCATCTCTTGCCATGCTCAGCCAGAGCGAGGGCGTACCGTTCAGCGGTACTGACATATTCGTTTTCAGTATGGACGGCGAAGCTGCTATCGTAGGAGAGGGCGAGGATAAGCCCGCAGGAGACGCATCTGTCGCGCCCGTATCCATCGTACCGCTCAAAATCATATACCAGCACCGTGTGACCGACGAGTTCATGAAGATGTCTGAGGAGAAGCAGCTGCCTTATCTCAACGCTTTCAGCGAGGGTTTCTCGAAGAAGATAGCAAGAGCTCTGGACATTTGCGCTATCCACGGTGTGAACCCGAAGACAAATCAGGCTTCGAGCAAAATCGGAGATAACTGCTTCGATAACGCTGTCGCGACTACAGTCACCTACAATGCTTCAACTCCCGACGACAATATCGACAGTGCAGTATCGCCTATACAGGCAGCCGACAACAATGTAACAGGTCTGCTCATGGCTCCTTCATTCGGTTCGGCTCTCGGCTCCATGAAGATGGCTGACTCTCACGCCCCCATGTATCCCGAGTTCCGCTTCGGCGCGAACCCCGGCAGCTTCGGCGGCATGAAGGCAGATATCAACAACACAGTATCATTCGGCAGCAGCCTTGACCGTGCTATTGTCGGCGATTTCGCAAGTGCATTCCGCTGGGGCTATGCTGAGGACGTAACGTTCGAGATAATCGAGTTCGGTGATCCCGACGGACAGGGCGACCTCAAGCGCAAGAATCAGGTATGCTTCCGCTCCGAGGCGTTCATCGGTTGGGCTATCCTTGATGCAAGCTCGTTTGCTCGTATCGTAGCAACAAACCCCTGACAAGTCTCACCGTAGCAGCCGAAGACGGTGAGACGGATATATTCGGCACACAGGTCAGTGACCTCCAGACGGGTGTAACCGTCGCTAACGGTGCTATCACAGGTACTCTCAAATACTACAGTGACGCATCAAAGGCACTCGTGCAGGATTGGGGCGCAGGAAACTTCCTTGTGGTCAAGTTCACGAACATTGACGCTGACGCGACGTCCGTTCTCGTAGGTCTCGAGCCTTCCGCAGGCGGTGGTCTTGTTGAGTGTATCGACGACCCCGACAAGAACGGTGTATTTAAAGTTACTGACAAGAACACGCAGAAATTCAAGGTTGTCCAGTCTTGCACAGGCAGTGACGGAAGCACGTACACAACGGTGCAGACTTATAGCCTGTCAGGTCTGACCTGTGAGACTTCGTAAAGGGAGGGATATTATGGTTTACAATGACAAAGTAGTTATCACAAAACGCTCTCATCTCACAGAAACTGATGTCAGCACTCAGCCCAAAGAGGCAGAGGTTGAAGCAGCTGAGGACGATACTCCTGTGGAAAAGGAGGAAGATAATGGTAACGGTGTACGCAAGCGTAGAGGACATAACAGCGCTGGGGATAAGTCTGACAGCGACACAGAGGGGCGCAGCTGAGATACTTCTCGGCACTGCTTCCTCGAAGCTGAGACTTATCGCAAATAAGTACGGTATTAACCTTGATGCGGCGGTTTCCGCAGACGATGACTACAAGGAAGCTGTGAAAAGCATTGTTGTCCAGTCTGTTACGAGGGCACTGAACTCCATATCGGATGCTTCACCCGCCCTCACACAGGGCTCGGAAACCAACGGCAGCTACAGCGTATCAATGACCTATCTCAATGCGGGACAGTCGCTGTACTTCCTGCGGAACGAGCTGAAGGAGCTCGGACTTAAACGACAGGTATACGGAGCTCTCGAGCTCTACGGTACGGAGGAGTAAACCAATGTTCACAAATATGACAGGCTGCACAATCTACGAAAAGACTGTGCTCAATCGGTCGCCCACATACGTCCGTCACGTCACAGGGCACATATACTGGCAACCGTCGGAGGGACAGGCAGGCGGAAAGGACAGAGAGGCACAGGATGAAGCGTATGTCTGCATACCTGCCGCCTCTACGGACTACCTGCCGAAGCCTGACGATAAGATCTACAAGGGCATTGTTCGTGACGAACAGCCCCCGCAGTCCTCTCACACGATAATGAAAGTGAAGGACCTGCGCTTCGGCTCGTCGAGAGTACAGCACATCGAGCTCATCGTGAGGTGACAAATATGATCGAATTCAAAGGGCTAAGCCTTGCACCCGATTTAACTGCACGTTCGGAGAAGAACATCCGACAGGCGCAGAATTACATCGACAACGAAGTAGTTCGCCGCCTTGAGGATTATACGCCTATCTCAAAGAAAGGTGGAGTAACGAGCTACAGTCACGGCAAGTGGGTACGATTTAAACGACGGGGCGCTATGAGCAAAGCTCATAAGGTGCAAACTCCCGGAGTTATCATCAACACCGAGCCGACTGCAAGAAAGGAATACTACGTCAATAAAGGCTTCTCGGGCAAGTTGCGAGGTAAGTTCTGGCTCGAGCGAATGAAAGCCGACCACAAGGAAGACATTCTGAAAGGAGTGAAAGGGAAATGAGTATTAATACGGTCATCGAGTGTATCCGCAACTACATCATGACATTTCCTCAGCTCAAGGACGGTTGTCTCTTGGTTGACATTCTCGGAAACAAGCCGATTGAGTATGTAGTCGAAACAGTCCCGTGCGACCCGATATACAAGCGATATGTTGACGGAGACTGCCAGAAGCAGTTCATGTTCATCTTCGCGAGCCGTGAATATTTCGGCGAGGAAGTGACGCAGAATATCGCAAATCTCGGTTTTTACGAAGACTTCGCCCTTTGGATCGAAGAAAACAACAGAGAGGGCATATTGCCCGACCTAGGTGATGGACGTTCCGCGGTCAGCCTCGAAGTGCTGACTGGCGGATACGCCTTTTCCGCCGAATCCGATACCGCGAGGTATCAGATACAACTAAGACTTATCTATGAGGAGGAATAACAATGCCTACATCATCACCTGCTATCGTGCCGCGTCATAAGATGCTCGCTTTCTATGGTGTCACCACAGGAGGCGGGACAACGACTTTTCTTCGTCTTGAAAAGTTCACGCAGTTCTCAATGAACAAGAATCCGAAGGAGTATAATCGCCAGTACGTTGACGAGCCTTTCGGTATGAACGATCTTATCGGTTACGACCCTTCTATCTCTTATGCATTCGACAAACATACGAATCTCGGAGTGCAGGATGATATCGTCTTTATTACAGACCACGAGAAGGTCGGAGACGAAGCGGTCAGACCGATACTTCTCGTTGACGTTGAGGACGGCACAGCGATCAAGCGTGACTACTCTATCATACCCGGCAGTGAAGGAGATAATGTATCCGTATATACTTACAGCGGTACGTTGAAGTGCCACGGCGAGCCTGTGTACGGAACTGCTACGAGTGCCGACAACTGGAAGACTTGCACATTCACGGAATCAAATACGTAGACAGTCGAGGAAGTGCCCACACGAGCTACAGTAATGTCGGTGGACAGCGACCTCACAGAACAGACCGAAGAACAGGGTGAAAATGAGCCCGAATAATGAAAGGAATTGAGCCTATGAGCCACATAACGTGGGAAACGAACGGAACATCATTTGAGTTTGACGTTACTGACGCCGATGACTGCGAGCGCTACGAAAACGCTCTTGAAAAGCTGAGAAAAAACGAGATGAACATCAAGAAGGACGGAAAAGAGTCTGAGATTATCAGAGCTTTCTGTAAGATGTTCGGAGAATTCTTTGACGAGGTCCTCGGTGAGGGAGCTTCCGAAAAGATTTTCGCAGGCAAAAAGACGAGCATTGCAGTATACCTTGAGGTGTACGAAGATTTTCTCGCCTTTGTCAGAGGGCAGAAAGACGGAATGCGAGAGCGTTTCTCGAAATTCCAGCCTAATCGTCAGCAGCGCAGAGCTACTGCGAAGAAGAAAAAATGATAAATGCGCTATACGAGCCACTTCCCGAGAGTATTACCGTGGACGGTACCGAGTATCCGATAATCACGGACTTTCGGGAATGGTTCCGTTTCGCTGATTTGGTAGAGGACAACGAAATATCTAAGAGAGACAAGCTCTATCTTATGATCCAATGGCTCCTCAAGCCTCCCGAGAGAATAACGGATGAACTCATATATGCGATACTCGACTTTTATCGTGCTCGAGAGCTTGAACGTGAGTTGCCCGAATCCTCGGACGATGAGGACAACAATACTCCGCCGCCGTCCGCTCCCGTACTGAACTGGAAGATAGACGCTCCATTCATAATAGGCGACTTTCAGAGATTCTACGGAATAGACCTGCTGAATGCTAAAATGCATTGGTGGCGTTTTCGCTTGCTGTTCTCGGCGCTCCCTGCCGAATCGCAGATGATGACACGTATCGGATACCGCAGCGTTGACCTCGGGCAGATCAAGAGCGAATCCGAGCGCAAGCGCGTCATGAAGATGAAACAACTTTACGCTCTGCCGTTCGAGCTCGACGAGGACGACATCGCGGCAGTTCTCGGAGGAGGGATGTAATGCATATACCCATACCGCCGACTGAAAGAAAATGGCTCCACTGTCCGTACTGTGGAGCAAAGACAATCATATACGATAATTCCGCCGAGTGTCACGGCGTGCACATCAAGTGTACTCGCGGCTGTAAGCGCGAATTTGAAGTGAAGATAGAAGATGGAAAACCAGTAGTACATTGAGCCTATGAGCCGTACTGTTCCACGCCGTAAGGAGGGATAGTATGGCTTTTGACGGCACACTGAAATTTGATACCGCGATAGATAAGTCGGGATTTGAAACGGGTCTGTCCGCTTTGGGCGGACTTGCGAAAAAGGGCATGGCTGCTATCACGGGCTCTGTTACTGCTGCCGCGGGTGGCGTTGCAATGTTCGCGAAGAGCTCTCTCGAAGCCTACGCAAGCTATGAGCAGCTTGTAGGCGGCACGGAGCTCCTTTTTGGCGAAGCCTACGACTATATCGTAGACAAGTCCAAAGAAGCGTACAAGACCGTGCAGATGAGTCAGAATGACTATTTGCAGCAGGTCAACGGCTTTTCGACAGGTCTGAAAACCGCCCTCGGAGGTAATATCCAAGCAGCCGCAGAGCTTGCTGACAGGATAGTCAATGCCGAGGCTGATGTTGTCGCAGCAACAGGCGTGACTCAAGAGGCAGTACAGAACGCGTTCAACGGCATAATGAAGTCCAACTATACCATGCTCGATAATCTTCAGCTTGGTATATCTCCGACAAAGCAGGGCTTTGAGGAGCTCATTGACAAGGTCAACGAGTGGAACGCCGCGAACGGTGAAGCAACTGCCTATCAGATAGATAATCTCGCTGACTGTGAAAGTGCTCTTATAGACTACATCGAGATGCAGGGCTTGGCGGGATATGCGGCGAATGAAGCCGCTGACACAATAGAAGGCTCTGTTTCTGCGATGAAGGCAGCGTGGGCGAACCTTACCGTCGAGATAGCAAAGGACGACGCTGACATCGACGGCAGTATCAGCGCTCTGACTGAGAGCCTGCAATCTGTTCTTGGAAACATCATACCGAGAGCGGAGCAGGTGCTTTCGGGCATAGGCAGCCTCGTTTCGAGTGTTGCTCCTATAATAGCCGAGGAGATACCGAAGCTCGTAACGGCGGTTCTTCCGCCTCTGCTGACAGCGGCGACGGGGGTTATCAACGGGCTTTCGGCCTCGATTCGCGAGGCGCTGCCTTCTGTTGCCGATAGTATCGTATCGGCTCTCCCCGATGTGATATCTGCGGCAAAAACACTTTTCAGCGGAATCCTTGAGGGACTTGTAAGCGTAGCCGAGACGGTCGTTCCGATGATACCCGATATCGTCGCGGCGCTTGGTGACGCTCTGAGTGAGACAGCTCCTCTGCTTGTCTCGTCCATATCACAGTTAGTACAGATACTCGCCGCAGGAATAGCGGATACGCTCCCCGTGCTCATTGACGCGGCACTCGGGCTCATCTCAGCACTCGGAAATGCGTTCCTCGATAATATCCCTGTTATCCTGCCCGTCCTCTATGAGCTTATAGAGAGCGTGATAAACACTCTCGTCGACGGTATCCCGAAGGTGCTCGATGTAGCGGAACAGCTCATCACAAAGGGCACAACGGAGATACTCCCGCAGGTCGTAACTATCATCGGCACTCAGATGCCGAAGATTATCGAGGCACTCTCCAAAGCTCTGCCGCAGATAGAGCGTGCAGTCTCAAAGGTAATACCTGAGCTTGCGAAAACGATAGTCTCGGCGGCTCCTGTAATCGTACAGGCGATAACGGACGTAATGCCGAGCGTCATCGAGACAGCTGTCAGCGCACTGACTGAGATGTACCCTGCGGTACACGAAGCGCTTGTGACGCTGATAACCTCCCTCGCAGACCTGCTGCCTGTTATACAGGAAACCTGCTACGACATGATGCCGCCGCTCTACGAGGCGCTTGCGGACGTCCTTATTGACATTGCCCCGGATCTGCTTGACCTTGCTATTGGTCTTGCAATAAGCATAATCAAATCCACGGGCGAAATGATTATCTCACTCGTTTGGAATCTGCTGAAGACTATCGGGCAAACACTTGCAGACATCGGTGATATCCTCTCCGATGTGCTCATAATGGCAAAGGAAAAAGCCGTATCGGGCGCACAGGATATTATCGACAGGGTCATGGAGTGGCTTGACGTACTTCCAGGACGTATGAGCGTGGCTCTCGGCAATGCTCTCGGAGAAATCGCGAAGTTCGCGGTCGAAGCTCCCGAGAAGGCCGGAAAGGCGGCAGGTGAAATCGTCAAGAAAGTCGGCGAATTCATCAGGGAGCTCCCGTCTACTATCGGTGAGTGGCTCGGAAAGGCTGTCACCACAGTAAAGGAATGGGGCCCCAAGCTCGTCAGCCACGGAAAAGAGGCAGCTCTCGACCTCGTCAACAATATCGGCAGGATCATCGCGGAGCTTCCCTCGAAGATGGCGGAGGCGGGCGGAAACCTCGTTCGCGGTCTATGGGACGGCATAACGGGTATGGGCAGCTGGATACAGGATAAGATATCCGACTTTGGCAGTGGTATCATCAGCGGCTTCAAGGAGTCCTTCGACATTGCGTCGCCGTCTAAGGTGATGCGTGATGAAGTCGGCAGATACATTGCCGAGGGTATCGGCGTAGGATTCGCCGAGAATATGCCTGACCTTGCCTCAATGGCTCACGAAGCTATCGACGACATTAAGATAGATATACCTGACATCAAGCTTCCTGACGATAGCAACGACCGCAAGCCTCCGCGTATACCTCGGATAGACAGTACAGCATATCAGGCACTCGGCGGAATTGGCAGCCTCGACAGGAACATAGCTCCGACATCGACCGCTGAGATTATCAACAATTACAGCTATTCGACCACATCCACAACAAACAACAGCACCGCTCCCGAGCCTGTTCCGACCAATATCACGTTCAATGCGACCCTCAAGGTCGGTGAGGAAGTCGTCGCTGAGGGCGTTGCTGATATCGCCGCCGACAAAATCGACGAGCGTCAGGGCGTTACGGTCGAGCTGAAGAAAAGAGGTCTTGCACGATGAGAGAAGGAATCTTTGTAAACGGCGCGCACTCCTACGGGACGTTCGGGCTCAAATGCATCTACCGCAACATCGGCGAGCCTCCGAAGGACGACTATACCGAGCGCGTCCCGTTCAGCAATAACGTGTACGACTTCGGCGGGCTGTACGGTGAGCAGACCTACGGCGAGCGCAAGCTATCATATACGTTTGAGTTTACGTGTTTTGACAAAAAATTCGCTGAGAGCAAGCTGATGAACGTCAAGAAGTGGCTTCACTGGACGGGCAGCGAGACGTTTCACGACGACCTCACGCCCGATTACCACTACAAAGCTCGCGAGCCCTCAATATCTTGGACGGAGAATCACGGAATATACAAAATATCTGTATCTTTCCCCGCTGCTCCCGAGGTATGGGCTAATGTTCAAGAAGCTGTACCGACCGAGTATGTTTTTCCCGATATCAACGGCGACGGTAAGGTTAATTCGATAGACGCTTCGATGATACTTGCGGCGTACTCGGCAATATCAACAGGTGAAGACCCGGGGCTCACCGAGGAGCAGCTCGACGCCTGTGACGCGAACAGAGACGGGCACATCGACGCGCGTGATGCTTCGCTCGTCCTTACGTTCTACTCCCTTGTTTCCGTCGGGCTATACGACGGCTCGCCTGCGAGCTGGGTCGAATTTATGAACGACAGGAAGAATGGGGTGATATAGCTTGTATGAAGTTAAGCTCAACAGCGAGAAGATACACGAGCTCAGCGTAAGAAGCAACAGACGTCTTTCCGCGGGGAAGCTCGCGGAGGAGATAAATCAAATACCCTCGTTCATGTTCACGATTCCCTGTATGAATCCTGCGTTCTCACAGGAGCTTCACGACCGCAAGGACATCATCGTCCTCGAGAATACGATTACGAGCGAGACCGAGTTCGATGGGCACCTCCTCTCCCACAGTCAGAGTATGGACGCGAACGGCAAGCTCTGCATCAAGTGCATAGCAGAGGGACACCTCGGATACCTGTGCGACAGCATACAGATGTATCACAACTACGTCGATACCTCGCCCGCGGACTTTCTGACGGCTCTGCTCACGAATCATAACTCTGAGGTCGTAGCATCGGGACACCCCGAAAAGATGATACAGCTCGGCACCGTAAGCATCACCCGAAGCGACTACAGGCGGAGCAAGACTACCGCATACCGCAGCACTCTCGAGGAGATACGTGTGAACCTCATCGAGCGTATCGGCGGAGAGATACGGGTACGCCGCGTAGGCGGGAATCTCGTGCTCGATTACGTCGACCAAATCGGCGTAAACAGTTCCACCAAAATCGAGCTCGCGAAGAATATGAAGTCCCTGTCGGTCGATATAGACACCTCGAATATAGTCACGCGGCTTATCCCTCTCGGAGCACAGCTCTCTCCTGGGGACAGTGCCGAACGCCTGACGATAGAGTCCGTAAACAGCGGCAAGCCGTATATCGACGATACGGCGGGTATCACGAAGTACGGCATCATCGTCGGAACGGTCGAGTTTGACGACATCACCGTAGCCTCGAATCTGCTGACAGCAGGCACCGAATACTTGCAGAACAATAACCGCATTCGCAAGTCATACGAGGCTCAGGCGCTCGACCTCTCACTCATACAGGACGACTACCAGCCGCTCATATGTGGGAACACTTACATCTTCGACAACAGCTTCCTCGGGCTGTACGAACGGTTGAGGCTGTTCGGGCGCACGGTGGACATCTACAAGCCATACACTCCGACGCTCCGTATTGGAGACAAAGCGGAGAAAATAACGGATATTGAGTCGCGAACGACACGGCTAATCGAGTACGACCTTCCGCAGCGAGACAATGAGCTCCTGTCGTCGGCAAAGGGTATCGCGACCGACCTTATCAACGCAGGTATTAACGGTCATATTGTGTGCAACGGAAACGAGCTTCTGATAATGGATACCGCTGATAAGACGACAGCCACAAAGGTATGGCGATACAACCTTAACGGTTGGGCAGTAAGCCATAATGGCTACAACGGACCGTACACAATGGCAGCAACTCTCGATGGAGGCATTGTTGCCGACTTTATCACTGCGGGCGTTCTTCGCGGTCTCGAGATACTCAACGGCAACGGGACGTTCCACGTCCACACGGACGGCTCGGTTGATGCTTCGGCTATCAATATCACGGGCGGCAGTATCAACATTACCACAAACAGTGAGAGCTATGATGTTATCCAGCTCCAGTATGACAGCTGGAAACATCAGTTAGCTCCGCTTGAGTGGGTGCTTGAGAACACGAATACGCTTTGCAAGATAATAGCACAGGCAGGCGCACTGTTCTTCTACTATAATGGAGGGCACACAATAACGCTTGATTCTCAATACGGTTCGGTTCGCTGCAATAATATCTACTCCGAGGATATCCATTCGGAAGACATTTATGCGGCTGATACGTATGCCGACGAGCTGTACTATAGGACATCAAGCGGAAGCAACACATATTATTCGGTTCGCAGCCAAATCGAGGATCTGTGGGACGCCGTACACGCTTTACAAGGAGGTTCATGATGAAATTCTACAACGAAATACCTGATATGGAGCTCATGTCGGGAGATACACTGCCCGCGTTCCATGTACAGGTCGAGGGAACGATACAGTCGGGCAGCACAATGGAGTGTATCGTTTCAAGGGCAGGGGCTCTGACTACGGCGGTTATCACAAAGGAATGCACAGCCGAGAGCGGCGGCTTCGTTGTCCAGCTCACGAGCGAGGACACAACATCGCTCACAGAGGGCTTGTATCTCATTCACTTTCGACTTATCAGCGGCGGTTTCAGTTTCCGCAAGCTCTTGGGTAAAATGTATGTTCACTCTGTTGCAATAGGGGGTGTGGATAATGAGTGATACTGTATCATTAATATTCGATATCAACGACGCTCTGCCGTTCGGCTTTAGCCTCGGCGGAGCTGTCCCGCAGCCAAGTGACGGCAGCAAGCCTATAAATGCATCTGTATATGCACAGTCAGCAGGTGTGCCAATACTCGGTTCTATATCTCCCGCTGGAGATATAATCGAAATAAATGATATGGAGCAGGGTTCAATTAGTAGTAGTGGAAACACATCATCAACAACAAAGATTCGTAGCGCGGGATATTATAGTATTCCTAATGGGAAAACAGGCATACAAATTTACGGAGTATCAAATGTGTCTTCAAAAAAATTACAATTCGATGTTTTGACGTATGATGATAATAATACGCTTATTGACGATTTGTACTGGTATGCTATGGGTCTAAGCGTTGGATTTAGCGCAGGAGCTACAAAATTCAGAATTGTGCTGAGGTTTTCGGATACATCTAATATCACGCCTAATGATGCATCGAACGTCAAGGCAGCATTAATATAAGGAGGCTAAATATATGGCAATAACAAGATTCAGTCAGACAGCCACATCCAACCTCACAAGGTTCACGAACTGGCTGAACGAAAACAAGGAGGGCACTTTCCTTGATGACGTGACAATAACCTACGACAGCGGCACGAACAATGTCATCACGTTCAGCACACAGAGGTCGACGCTGAAAATCACCTTCACAACATCGTCGGGACCGAGCATTGAGGTCATTCGTTTCACTACGAACAACACCTACTGGACTGCCGACACCGTCAGCAACGCCTCGGCGACAGCCCTGCTCTCGGGAGCTATCCTGTGCAGCAACGGTCTCATATTTGATTTCTACGGCAAGACTGCATCGTCCGAGAGCCACCACGCCTATTCACTGGCGATGACACTTGATTCTAACGGCGAGCTTGCGGCACTGCTCACGAGCGGAGAGGTAATCACAGCGTCGACCTTCGGCTCATGGGGTGTCCTCGCGGGCGGCTCGTCAAGCTTTATGAGCAGAACGAGCACGCCTTATTACGGCTCTAACCGTATCTGCCTTGCACCGCTGTCGGCGCAGGCGAACGATGCGGCTCTCTGTATCCCCAAGGCGTACGTCGCAGTCGCGACCCCCGTCAGCGGAACGGGCTTGCAGAGTGTCTTGATAGACGGAGAAGCGTATATAACGAACGGCTTATGGTATATCAAGGACGCAGCTTAATGAGGAGTTTTTCGATGCAGTATATCATTATGATAGCGATAGTCCTCGGTCTTGCCCTGTCTGACTTCGTCACGGGCATAATCAAGGGCTACGTCACAGGACAACTCAGCTCGGCGAAGATGCGCCGCGGGGGGCTCAACAAGGTCTGCGAGCTCGTCGTGATGTCTACCGCCTGCGGGCTCGAGATAGGCATACGGGCACTCGGCGAGTATTACAGCAGCGACGTCCTTGCGACTATAACGGGCGCAGTCACGGCTATCGCAGTATTTATCTATATCGTCGTTATGGAGCTCATATCCATCCTCGAGAACTACGCAGAAATAGACCCGCAGTCCGCAGGCTGGATACGTAAGCTCCTGAAAAGGCTCAAAAATGTAAATGATAAGGAGGACAAGCAATGAATTCACCTTATATGGGAAAATTCAAGGTAACTCAGAAGTACAAGGGCACAGCTCACGACGGTCTCGACCTCGTCGGGCTTGAATCGAAGGAGATCCACGCGACTGTCACAGGCAAGGTCGTATTCGCTGGGTGGCAGAACTCCGCGAACCATAGTGAGGGATTCGGGCAGTACGTCGTTATCCTCGCAGGCGGCAGGTACTACCACTACGGACATCTTTCAGAGATACGCTGCAAGGTCGGCGACGAGGTAAAGATAACCGATGTCATCGGCATCGAAGGCTATACGGGTTACGTTATCCCGTCTGGTCCCAACGGTAGCCACTGCCATTATTGTATTCGCACGTCGATGTCTCCCGGAACAGCTCTTGATGTCAGTGTGATATCAGGTATCCCTAACGTCGAGGGTGGTGTGTATGACGATGGGTATCGTCCTTCGGCTCCCGCTCATGCGAAGAAGACGATGGAGGTAACGCTCAAGTATGATGACCACACGTTCAGTGGGCTCCTCGAGGAGCATTAATTAAAGATTTTCAATTCTTTCTTTAAATATGAAAACATAATTTAAAAAGATTTAAAAAAGCTCCCTCCGAGGATTGAGCGTTACAAAGAATAGTCAAAATGGGTGTCAATATTATCGTTCTGGTTAAACTAATGGCTTAAAATAGCGCTTTCTTCGACTGTCTCGCATACGTTCGGGACGTAGGGGCCGCAGGTTCAAATCCTGTCACCTCGACCAGTTTGAAAAGCTCTGTATTCCCTATTCTTCGGGGAGTACAGAGCTTTTTTCTTTTGTGTTTCAGTAGGGCAACAGCGGTCAAAAACAGTAAAAAACAGTCAAGTATGGGTGTCAATATGGGTGTCAAACCGACCGCTTGAAAAATTCGTTGAGCTTGTCTATCTGCTTAACCTTGTGCTGAGAGTCCAAGTGGGTGTAGATTTCCATTGTCGTATTGATGTCTGCGTGCCCTGCCTGTTCCTTTGCGGTGAGTATGTCGATGCCCGCGAGGTACATATTCGTGATAAATGTATGTCGAAGCCAGTGAGGCGTTATGTTTGGGATTACAAACGGAATCTTGACAGGAGCAAACCTCGACTTCGGCTTCACGAACTTTTCGAGCTTGCCGTTCCTGCCCGTCACCATACAGGAGCTGAAATCTCCATACTGAAAATTGAGCTCTGCAAGGTAACTCTCCCACATCTTATCGAAGCCCGAGAGTGAAAGCATCTTCCCGGTTGAATCAGCGCACACAAGGAAGCCGCTGCGGTCAAGGGTTCTGAGGTAGTCAGTGAGGACGCTCGGGATATATACGGTACGAACTCCCGCCTTTGTCTTTGCCCCTCGCTTGAGCTCCCAGTTATTACCTCGGCGGCTCATCGACTTGTTGACTGATATTGTGCCCGCGATCAGGTCGATGTCCGTCCACTGGAGCGGAGCTACCTCTCCTTTGCGGAGTCCTGCATAGAGCATTATCATTGCCGCCGTCTGAGCTCGGTGCGGTGTATTTAGTATCCAAGCCTGCTCCTCCTCGGTCAGTGCTCGGCGCTCGTTCTTGTGCTCTGCGGCTTTGTTCGGTATCTTGACGGAGTCTGCGGGGTTGTAGTCGATAACTCGATTATCCACGGCGAGCTGAAAAATCTGCTTTGCCGTTGATTTGACCTCTCTGAGGACACTTTTCGAGTAGGACTCGGAAAGATTCAAGATGATTTCCTGTATGTCCATCGTGCGGATTTTAGAAACCTCGAAGTCCTCAAGCGGAGAAAGATTCTTCACGCGGCATTGATACACATAGTACCTGTGAGGACTGACTTCGGTGCGTTTTATCATTAGCCATTTCTGTGCCCAGGAAGAAAAGCTGTCCCTCTGAGCTGTGATGTCCAGTCCTCTGCCGAGCTGCGCGTATACCTCCCTTAGCTTGACCTCAAGCTCGCGGACTGTCTTCGCGTAGACGAACTTATATGTTGCCTTGCCGTTGACTACACCGAGATATACTCTCGATTGGTATCTGCCGTCAGAGCGTTTCGTGTACTTCTGCATAAAATCACCTCTCAAAATGCGTTTTAAGCCCCTTTGTGTTCTCGGAGTGTAATTACCCTGCCGAGCTCGCAGAGGGGCTGTCTCGTTTGATTCTGTGCGAGTGTGACCGTCTTTTCGACCGTGAAAACACTTTATAAATCAATCAAATCATAAAAGTCGTTTTCAGCAATTATACTGAGGTCGTTTCCTTTTTTTATTAATTCCTCTGCCTTTACTTGTTTTGAACTTTTTCCGCCCTTTATGGTGGAACAGTAATCGTTATTTCCGAGGATGAGAAAATTTGTTTTTTGAGTTACGTTGTTTTCAACAATGCCGCCAAGATTAACGACGCACTGCATGGCATCACGGCGCACCATTTTTTCAAGTGTTCCAGTGAATACGCAGTTTTTGCCGTAGAGTGGGTGTGTTGTATCGAATTCAGTACTTTCGCATACTATATCCTTTGCGTTCACTTTTTTGGGATAGCCGTTTCGTCTGTATTTATTTACAAAAGTTGAATAAAACTCTGCTTCGGAAGGATACTTTTCCAAAACAAGCAAACGGAGATTATCAAATACGCTTTTTGTTGTATAACAGTCAACAAGAGCTCTGTGGAAACCTTCAGCCGAGATATTCAATAATCGAACCATATCCATTAATCTATGGTGCTTTTCGTCAGGAAACAGTTTACGAGATATTCTCATGCAATCGACAAAATCATTCTTCATCTTTATGCCTAAGTACTTCAAGCAGTAATCATACAAGAAATTCACATCAAAGTTGACGTTATATCCGACAATAATACTGTCGCCTAAGAAATCATAAAAGAGCTTAATAGCTTCATTAGGCTTTGGAGCACCAATAAGCATTTCTTCAGTTATTCCTGTCAAAAATGTTACAAAAGGCGGGATTGAGCCATCGTAAGCAAGAAAAGTATGGAATTCACTCTGAACAACGCCGTCTATTACACGTAAAGCCGCTATTTCAAGGATACTGTCATAATCTGCTGAAAGACCTGTGGTTTCTACATCGACAAGAACATAATCATTAGGGAAAAGAATAATGCTTTTGCCTTTTTCACGTGGAACTGAATTCATAACATAACCTCCTATCAATAAATGCGTTGTGACTGTATAACCTTCCCGACAACAGCAACGTCGTTCATCTGTTCGTGCTCGAACACACGCGGCGGATAGTAAGGGTTGACCGAAGTCAGGGTTATACGGTCACGGTCGATTCTCACACGCTTGACAACGCCGTCCTCGCCGTCTATGCGAACTACGGCATAGCACTCGCTGTCGAGTGTCTCTTGCTCCCGAACGAGTACTCTGTCGCCGTCGTGGAGCTCGGGTTCCATTGAATCACCCTTGACGGTGAGCCAAAAATAATCATAGCCCTCGTGTAGTATCTCGCTGTCGGTGAGGATATATCCCTCGATGTTGTCCTCAGCGTGGCAGCTCAGACCGGCAGCAACTCTGCCCACCAGAGGGACGGGGACGGTGTTGGCGCGGATATCTTCTGCGGTGAGGGGCTTTGATTGTGTGGGTTCGTCCCAACACATTAGGTGTTTTGCACTTGTATTAGTAGCTTTAGCTATAGCTTCAATGCAATCTAAGGGAATCTTTTTAGTTACGCCTGTGGCGTATCTTTGGAGGGACGATTTTGATATACCTGTTATTTTAGATAATTCGGGATAGCTGTATCCACTTTTAATAATAGCTTCGTTGATTCGTTTTGCTCTTTCGTCCATTTAATGCACCTCCTTTGCCATTCATTATAACACAGCTTTCCCAAAATTGCAATACAAAATACAAAATTTTTTTGAAATCTTCCCAAAAAAGGGTTGACAAATCAAAAAAGCGGTGTTATAATAAAGTCAACCCAGAAGTGGGAAGGAAAGAGGTGACTTAATGTTAAACAGGAATCTTTTGAAAGCGGCAATCGTTCGGGCAGGACTTACACAGGAAAAACTTGCAGAGAGTATAGGAATATCCGCAAATACTCTTTCAAGTAGAATGAGTGGGACATCGTGCTTTGATACTGATGAGATTGACAAGATATGCTTTGTACTTCAAATTGTCGATAATAGTGAAAAAGCAGATATTTTTTTAGCCACACCGTCCCACAAATGGGAAGAATAGTCCGCCCATCACGGCGAGAGAAAGGAGGGGAAGAAATGGACAAACTTATCATCGAATCAAAAACTATCCTCGATGAAAGAACGCATATCCGTGCGAGCAAGAAGTCAAGGGAGCTCCTTGACGAGATCGCAAGACGTACGGGTCGCAGTCAGGCAGTGGTTGCCGACATTATGATAAAATTCGCGTATGAGCGCGTTGTCATTGAGGGCGAGGAATGCGACGAAGAAAGGAGTTAAGTATGGATAAGAAAAAGACTGTTTACAACTGGGAAGAAGTCCCGGTAGTCATCAATCTGCCGTTTGCGGCAATTATCCTCAAGGCTAACCCCGAGGTCGTGCGGCGGTATCTTGCCAGTGGAAAGCTGAAAGGCTTCAAGGTGGGCAAGGAATGGCGCGTCAATAAAAGCGACCTCATGAAGTTCGTAGGAGTAGAGGAGGCGACGGCATGACGGGCGAAATGATAAGCAAAGTGGGCTCGGTGCTCTTACTGGTACTTTCGCTCCTGCTCGCGCAGCCCGTATGGGTCAAGTTCCGCGAGTGGGTCAAGCGCAGGCTCGCGGTTGTCAAGCGGTGCAGACTCAGACGTTCGGCGATACGCACGAACCTGTCACTGTACAAGCAGACGGGCGACGACTACTACATCGGGCGAGTGAAGGAGCTTGGAAGGAAGTGAGAATATGACCGAAGTACAGAGAGAAAAAGAACAGTTCGTCGAGTGTCAGCTGTATCCGTTGCTCGACAAAATCAACCATAACATTCTTTATGTAGACTATCAGGTCGAGGAGAACGGCGAGGAGTTCGTTGTTATCACTTTTGCAGAGCCGCTTGCAGAGCGCCGTGTCAGAGTTACGGGCGACAGTCTTAAAGCACTTACTACGGACGTTCTCAGGCACATATAGCGGAGGTGGATGTGATGAAGGTCGATGAATCGTTCACAGACAGGCACGGACGCAGCTGCCTCGTGTTCTCAGGCGTGAAGAAGTTCTCCGACGTGTACGACTGGCTGTTTGACCACTACAACGGCTACAAGTTTGGCATAGTGCTCGACTGTTCTGTGTCTGAGCACCCCGGAACGGAGAATCAGATATACGTTCACTTCCTGGACGAGCTCCACGATGAAGTGGCACTCGAGGCAGGATATATCCGAAAGGACAAGGACACATATGTCCGCAGATACGGCAGAGCTTGAACGCCTGAAAACAGAGTATGAAAGTAAGCTGAAAAATATCTCTGAAAAAGAAGAGATCATTGATACAAAAGAAGTATTTAAGGCTTATCTCAGTAACGCCATTGACGCATCAAAGCGTCTGCTTGAATTCATCAATGCAAATCCTGATGAAATCTTCAAGGAAAAAGCCCGTTCACTATTCGAGACAATGCAGAAGGAGGTAGTATAAATGCCTGAGAAAACTCACTGGAAGAAAATGACGAATCCGAACTATATGGGTGACTACTCTATTCCCGAGGGTAGTGACCTCATAGCTACTATCGACTACGTTCGGAAGGAGAAGGTCGTCGGAGTCGGCGGCAAGACTGAGGAAGAAGTTGTAGCTCACTTCTCGGACGGAAACAAGCCGCTCATACTCAATAAAACCAATATGAAAACCATATCCAAAATATACGGCACCCCGTACATTGAGGACTGGAGAGGCAGGAGCATACAGATTTACTACGACCCGACCGTTAAGTTCGGGCGCGAGACTGTCGGCGGTCTGAGGATACGTCCTCAGATTCCCGCGCAGAAACAGGTGTCGCTTATATGTGCGGACTGCGGCGGAACTATCGCTCCTGCACATAACAAGACCGCGGAGTATCTGTCCATGTACACACATCAGAAATACGGAAAGGAGCTTTGTGCCGAATGTGCCGCAAAGGAAAAGGCTAAGCTCGACGCACAGAAAGCACCGGACCCGTTCAATGATAATCAGGAGGAATCAATATAAATGAAAACTACAAGAATTAAGATCAGAAACCTTTTCGGCATTACCGAAACCGAGCTTGACGGACGCTCCGTTGAGCTCACAGGCGGAAACGGAGTCGGCAAGACCTCTGTTATTGACGCGCTCCGCTATGCACTCACAAACAATTCTGACCGCAATATCATAGTCAAGCAGGGCGAGACTGAGGGCGAGATACTTATCGAGACCGACACCGGTCTCAGTATCAACCGTAAGAAGCGCACGGAGAAGTCAGACTATAAGTCCGTGAAGGAAAACGGACGCGAGATAATGGGACCCGAGAACTTCCTCAAGCAGCTTTTCACGCCCTTACAGCTCGACCCTGTCGCATTTACGCTCATGGACGAGAAGTCCAAGAACCGCGCTATCCTCGACCTCATTGAATTTGAGTGGGACCTCAATTACATAAACGAGAAGTTCGGGGAAGTACCGAGCTGGGTCAACTACGAGCAGAACATACTTGAAGTTCTCAGCGATATGCAGTCTGAGAACGGTGAGTGGTTCAAGGAGCGTCAGAACGTGAACCGCGATATCCGCAACAAACAGGCGTTCATTGAGGACATCGCCAAGGATATTCCCGACAACTATCAAGCGGAGAAGTGGGAGAGCTACGACCTCGGAGGGGCTTATAAGAAGCTCGAGCAGATGAAGGAGATCAACAGCCGCATCGAGCGCGCGAAGCTCTTCCGCAGCAGTTATGACAGCAAGCTCAGAAAGCTCGAAGCCGACAAAATGATAGAAATATCCGCTGCCGAGAAAGAGATAGCGTCCGAACGCGAGTCCCTGCTTGCAGATATCGAACGCATGAAGGCTCAAATCAAGGCTAATGAGGATAAGCTCACAGGACTTAACGGAACTCTTGAGGACAAAAAGGCACTCGCCGAGACACGTTTCGAGGCAGCTAAGACAAAGCTCGACGCTGATATGAGCATCGCCGATGAGTACATAGACAAGCAGCCGCTTGACTGCACGGAGCTTCAGAGCGAGGTCAGCACCGCCGAGGATATGAAGCGGCACCTCAACGAGTATCAGCGCATGAAAGCTATGCAGGGCGAGCTTGAACAGCTCAAAGCACGCTCTGACGAGTACACACGGAAGATAGAGCTTGCGCGCAGTCTTCCCGGTGTTATCCTCGAGACGGCAAAGCTCCCGATTGAGGGGCTTACAGTCGCGGACGGAATCCCACTCATTAACGGACTGCCTGTTGCGAATCTCTCCGAGGGCGAGCAGCTCAGCCTGTGCGTAGATGTTGCTATATCCAAGCCAAACGGCTTGCAGATTATTCTTATTGACGGTACTGAAAAGCTCTCCTCCGAGAACCGTGAGAAGCTGTACAGCAAGTGTCGCGATAAGGGTATTCAGTTCATCGCCACCCGTACAACGGATGCGACTGAAATGGAGGTACATTACGTATGATACCTCATACACTTACTGCCGAGAACTATTTCAGCGCCGAAGCCAGTATGAAGTATATGGGCTCGTCGCAGTTCAAGAGCTTTCAGAAATGCGAGGCTGCTGCGCTTGCGGAGCTTCGCGGCGAGTATGAGCGTCCTGTCACGGACGCCCTGCTCATCGGCTCATACGTTGACGCGCACTTTGAGGGCACGCTTGATATTTTCAAGGCGAAGCACCCTTCGATATTTACGCAAAAAGGTGAGCTCAAAGCGCAGTATAAGCACGCAGAGTACATGATACAGCGCGCAGAGCGCGACCCTACATTCATGCGCTTTATGTCGGGACGAAAACAGGTTATTATGGTCGGAGAGATAGCGGGCGTCCCTTACAAGATAAAGGTTGACAGCCTCCACGAGAATGCTATCGTTGACCTAAAGGCGATGAAGGACTTAGCGCCGCTATGGAATGAGGACAAGCACATCAAGCAGCATTTCATACACTACTGGGGTCACGACATACAGGGCGCGATATACCGCGAAGTCGTGCGGCAGAACACAGGCAATGTGCTCCCGTTCTATATCGCGGCTATCACAAAGGAACGCCCCGAACCGAATCTGCAAGTCTACTGGATACCCGACGAGGACCTTGACTATTCTCTGAACGAGGTGGTCAGTCTAACCCCACGCTTTCAGCAGATCAAAGAGGGCAAGCTCGAGCCTCAGAGGTGCGGCGACTGTGATTATTGCCGCTTCACGAAGGTGCTCACGGGCCCTGTGAATTTCCACGAGGAAATGGAGGTGTACGACGTTGAGCAGTGACGAGAAAAAGGAATTCATGAAAAAGGTGACTATCCTCGTCGATACACGAGAACAGAAGAACGAGCACATAACTTCCGAGCTTGGCAGGTATGGCATAATGTTCGAGTCTCGGAAGCTTGACTACGGCGATTACAGCTTTATCATTGAGGGACGGGATTTTTCCCGTTCCTGCGTGGTCGAGCGTAAAGCTACGATAAACGAGCTCTACGGCAACGTCACGAACGACCGCGAGCGCATCGAGAAGGAGCTTGACACTATAAGCAGGAATGCCGTACAGTGTACGCTTATCCTCGAGGGGTGCAAGGGGTGGGAACACCTCAAAGACTTCCAGCTCTCGAAGGACGGAGCAGAACGGCAGGGGAGAAAGGTGCTGAACATCGGAGCTACGGTATATACGACCTTGCAGGCTTGGAGGCAAGGAAACCGTTACAGCTTCGATGTGGAATTCCTCCCTGACGAGAAAAAGACCGCGGGAAAAATGCTTGAGCTGTTCTACTGGTTCTACCACAACTACAAGAAGCAGACAGCTCCTCGGAGGTAGCTTATGGGAAAGAAAATCTCATGGGAAGACGCCGAAAAGCTTGGAAAGCGCGATGATGAAAACGACAGTATCTTTGCAAAGCCGAACAAGTACGGCTATAAAATCAACATCAATCATCCGAAAATAAGACCACTATACGAACGGTTCAAGTGGAAGAAAAACGCGATAATTCTTTCCGACGCAGAGCGGTTTGAATTCGAGATGTACATTTTTCAAGCCATAGAAAGGAAGAAGAGTAATGGATAATTATAATTATTACGACAAGAAGATATCAGCACTGGAGAAAAAAATAGGGCAGCTTGAGGCTCTTAACCAGCAGGTTATTAATGATAATAATGAGTTGAAAGCTAAACTTTCACGCGAGCGGAAATCGACACATTCGATAGCAGATCGTTCTTTATTCCCACAAATCGACCAGACAATAGCCAATTTTTTATTTAACTACGATGTCGACCCTAAGACAGGCATAATAAATACATCTGCAAGTCCTGCACGTAAGAATACCAATTTTACCAATTTCTACAGATTTATCCTTCAGGTACTGAAACCACGCGGAAAAGCCACAAGAGGGCAGAAAAACAAGTTCTTGCCGACTAACTGTAACCTTGGGGAACTCAGTGAAAAAGAATGGAGTGTAGTAGTTTATCTTTTACAGAAAATTTCCGAATTAACGGCTATTGCTAAGGCTGCTTTCATTATCATCAACTCCAATCCTGATGAAAAGACGTTTAATGTTCGTTTTTGGTTTGCAGAAGAGAATAGAGAAGATGCCTTGGATTTTATAAGGAGGTATGACCTATCAACAAAGTAGTTTTAGTGGGCAGACTCACAGCTGATCCTGAGCTCCGACAGACACAGAACGGCATTTCGTCGTGTCGTTTCACGGTCGCGGTCAACCGCAAGTTCAAAAATGAGCACACGGGCGAGTACGATGCGGACTTCATCACCTGTGTAGCGTGGAGGCAGACCGCGGAGTTCGTTTCACGCTATTTCAGCAAGGGCAAGATGATCTGTCTTGAGGGCAGCCTCAGAACAGACAAGTATCAGGACAAGAACCACTCCGATGTAACACATTATACCACAGACGTCTACGTCGATAATGTCGAATTCGTGGGCGGCAAGAACGAGAACGGCGGCGGGCAGAATACCACGTATCAGCAGCCAAGGCAGCAGACAGCTCCTCAGCAGCCTGCACCCGAAAACGCGAATATGTCATACGGCAGCCTCGACGGTTACGAGGAGCTCCTCAATGAGGAAGATATGCCGTTCTGACATAGAAATAAAAAACAGGAGGAAAATATCATGGTCGAAACATCAAGCATTCTCGAAATGGCGCAGGGCGCCATAATGGAACAGGTCAACATGGAGGTCGAGAAGATAGTAGGTAATATCCTCGACCCGAACACTCCCTCAACGAAGAAACGACAGCTCAATCTGGTTGTCGATTTCGCTCCGAGTGCAGACAGGTCAAGCGTTGTTATCACCGCGACGGCAAAGAGTAAGCTGCTCCCGAACAATGCGATACAGACAACGCTTTTTGTCGGCGCAAACGGTCAGACCGGTGAGATACAGGCGGTCGAAATGGTGCCGCAGGTACCGGGACAGCAGAGCTTCAGCGGAGAAATACAGGACGAACCGAGAATTCTTAAAATTGCAGGAGGTATGAGATAATGGACAGAACAGCTATTGAAAAGATCGTGGAGCTCGGCGCTCCGAATTATCACGAAGAACACGGATACACATACACCGATAAGGAACTCAGAGTAATCAAGGAGCCGAAGGTCCCGACACTCACATTCCACACCCTTGACGGACTTATATATGTGCTCAAAGCAGAGTACAAAAACTTCAACGCTCCGCTCCTTATCGACGTAAACGACGAGCAGACGGTAACGGTATGCTCAGCAATAAGCCAAGCTGACCACGACCGCGAAGTTCCGTACATAGTTCGTGCGGAGCTTGTAGAGATACCGTTCGACCGCAAGCTCGACTACGAGACTATGATGATAACACTGCGCTCAAAGTTCGTCGAAACCGACGAGCTTCTCGAGGTTGTCAAGCTCCTCGGTACCATAGTCGAGGAAAACAGCATGACTGCTTCTGACGACGGATTCACACAGAATGTGGTTGTCCGCACGGGTATCGTAGCTAAGGGCAATGCGGCTGTAAAGCCTATCGTAAGGCTCAAACCTTTCCGCACATTCGTCGAGGTAGATCAGCCCGAGAGCGAGTTCCTTCTCCGCCTCTCCGAGGGCGGACGTGTGGCTCTCTACGAAGCCGACGGCGGTGCGTGGAAGATAAAAGCCCGCAGGAACGTTGCTGACTATCTCAAGGATAAGCTCTCCGACCTCATCGAAAAAGGCGAGGCTATCATTGTCGAATGATATAGTATTTCTGTATAAGGGGCGGTTTTTCCGCCCCAATGCAGATATATGCGAGGTGATAATGTGGCTGATCCACAGCTCCGTAACGGATACACAAAGATAGCAAACGAGCTCCTCGAGGCTCTCTGTCGGCTGAATATTTCGGGAAACGAAATGCGGATACTGCTCTACATTATCCGCAGGACCTACGGCTTCAACAGGAGCTACGCCGAAATGCCTCTGTCTGAAATTTCCGCCGCAGTCGGAATAAGAAAAAACCATGTATCGGAAGTCCTTAACAGACTTTCGGCAAAGAACATCATCGAACTCCATTCAAACAGGGGCATAAAACCACAGACAATTTCCATTGTGAAAAACTATGAAAAATGGGCTGTTGAATCTTGTGCAGTTTTGCCATTCCTAAAAACAGGAACAGTTCCCGAAAACAGGAACCCTACTATTCCCGAAATCGGGAACCCTACAGTTCCCGAAAACAGGAACCCTACTATTCCCGAAATCGGGAACCCTACTTATAAAGAAAAGAAAGAAAATATTAAAAAAAGAGGTAAAGAAAGAACGCCCCGCGGACGGTACGGGAATGTTTTTCTTTCAGATGATGAAATCAATAAACTAAATCAAGACTACGGAGAGGGACATATTCGAGATTACATTCAGCGGGTCGATAGTCATGTCCAGTCAACGGGTAAGCCTTACGCTGACTATGAGGCAACTATCCGCAAGTGGCTTGCGCAGGACGGCGTGAAGAAGGGCGACTTTGACGTAAGCAAGTACGAGTTTCTCATCAACAACTTTTGAGGAGGCTACAAATGGACGATAAATCAGGATTCTATCTATTCAGCCGCGACAAGGGCGGCACCTGGTACCGCTGCCGCAAGTGCGGGCTCCTCGAACGCTACGACCCGAAGGTGTGTCCAGTCTGCGGCGGTGACGGCAAAATGGACACGGCTATCGCGCGCATACTCGAAGCCGACGCTGAGGAGAGAAGGAGGAACAGGAATAAATGACAGAAGCTGAACGCTGGGCGAGAGACCTCGTCTGCAATGAAGCGGCTGCTTTTGAAAAGGCGCTGAAAAGAACGAAGGAGGAAAAGAATATGTACATAGACGGAAGATGGCTCACCGAGCCTGAGATAGAGGCATACATCAAGAGGCTGAGAACGGAGATAGCTGAGCTTAGGGACAAGCACGAGAGCGAGTGCAGGCAGATATCTGAGTATGATATCGAGGTCAGGACGCTCAGAGAGCAGCAGAACGTGAACGAGAAACTCGAGCGTATCACCGCGAGCTACACGTTCGGACAGCAGCGGGCGATATTTGTCGAGGAGTGCGCCGAGGCTATCAAGGCGGTCTGCAAGGTCGAGAGAGCTGCCGACAGCTCCGCGGAGGTCTACGCCGAGAAAATGTCCGACCTGATAAGCGAGGCCGCGGACGTGCTCATTATGGCTCAGCAGATGAGGCTGTACCTCGGAAAGGATAATGTCGATGCTGAGATACAGCGGAAGCTTGACCGTCAGCTCGAGAGGATAAAGGAGGAGCAAGGAAATGAAAGTGATACGTTGTAAGGATTGTATTCTTGATAATTCTCCCGAGTGTCCTCTTGCATACATAGAGAACCACACGATGTGCTTTTATGAGCACTCGCCTACGTTTTATTGTGCAAAAGGCAGGACAACCGAAGACTATACACCTACGCACGGCGATATTGTCCGCAACATGACTGACAGACAGCTTGCTGAAATGCAGAACCGTCACGAACATACAGGATATGCACACGGCAAAGGCGGCGGAGTTATGAAATTCGGAAAAACAAATATTGACTTCCTCACAGGTTGGTATGGTGCTCCTGACGGCGAGGATTACGAACCCGAGGATACAGATGATGAAAACAGTTATGGATATCTTAGGGAGGAGACTAAAAATGGATGAGTATATAAGCAAGCACGATGCGTATACATTGTTGAAAGACTTAGAAGCCGCATACATCTATCCGCCAGTAAAAGAAGCGTATGCAACAGCGGCAAGGCGTATAGACCAAATGAAATCCGCCGATGTAAGACCTGTAATCCATGCATATTGGATTCGCGGTAAAGAATACGGCTTTAGGACAAACAATTCGATGTGGTATTGTTCTAACTGTGGCGGTAGTATTCGCTATGATACCACATTGAGGACATACCAGAAACACAAGAAGCCTGTCGAGGAGGTCAACCCCTTCTGCCGAAAATGCGGTGCTATAATGGACAGGAGTGTTATATTCATGAGATAGGAGGGCTGAAAATGGCTGAACTTAAACCGTGTCCGTTTTGTGGTGGTGAAGCAAAGTATGAAAGCAGCCTAAATATTATTCCGCTGATTGACGAAAATGGAGCATATGTTGACTATGACAGAATGGACTATTGGGAGAGAGTATATTGCACAGAATGTGGTGCGGAAATTGTTAGCATTTCAGAGGATGAGGAAGAAGAAATCACTATAAAGAAATGGAACAGGAGGGCTGAAAATGAAAACATTAAAATTCATGGGCTACAGTGATGACACGTTCGGAGAGTACGGTACTACCAATGATGATATGGATAACTGTGGGAGCGGTGAACCGATACAGTGCGTCGTTGAAGCTGACGGAACCGCACTCATTGTCACTGGGCAGTATGATAGGCACGGAACAGGAACATGGGACATCGGTATCAGCTTGCAGGACGAAGACCTCTCCCTCCCTGATTGGGATATGCGTATCAGCTTCGAGGGATACACGACCGTCCTCGAGATAGATGCCCCCGACGACTTTGAGCTGACGTGGTACAACAATGGTGTGCGGACAGAGGGAGGCTGACGATGAAAACAGTTGACGATTTCGTGAAAACAATTCTTTGCGATTGCTGTAAATGCAATCATAGTACTCGTATCTGCTTTCGGCGTGTATGTACAACAATGGCGAAAATAGCGTTAGATATGATTTTTCGAGGTGAATACTAATGGCTGAAAAAGAACTGAAACCATGCCCGTTCTGTGGCGGCAGGGCACAGATGAACTACGACGGAGCGCGGAAACTGATTCTTTGCTCTGAGTGCCTGATTCGGACAGAATCCTATGATACGTATGAAAAGGCAAGAGACATATGGAACAGGAGGGTGAAGAATGAGTAATTTTGCAATATTCTTCGCGGGAGCTTTTCTCGGAGCTATAGTAACGTTTGGCTCGATGTGCTTCGCATACTGTGCAGGGCGCGGCGGCGAGGAGAAAAAAGAAAATGGCGATGATGAAGATATGGAATGACCCTCCAGGAGCACGGTTCCGTATCCGTAATGGCATAACAGGGACATACATACATCTGACATTGTTCCGTATTCTCGAATTTGGTTCCCGGAACGACGCTGTGCGCTACATGAAGCGGCGGAAACTTAACCGCAATGTCTACTATGTGGAGGTGCAGAAATGACAGTAAAAGAATACCTTGAGGAGCTTCCGAACATGAGAATGCGTATCAGAGCGATAGAGCGGAAGATACAGGAATGCGAAGAGAGAGCTTCCGATACGTCTGCCAAGCTGACGGACGAGCACGGCAGCGGCGGAGGCAACAAGATAACTGACAATGTCGATGAGGCGGTCGACTTGGAAGCGAAGCTCAAAGAAATGGTCGAAGGGTTCAAGCGATTTGAGCTCATCGTATCAGAGCAGATTGGTAAGATGCCTAACAGTACATATTCGGGGTTGTTGTTCAACAAGTACATTAACGGCATGACTTGGGAAGAGGTCGCAGCAGAAACGGATAAGGGCGTCGACTATGTCCGTAAAGAGCTTCACAGCAAAGCTCTTGCAGAATTTTCAAAAAATTACCCCGATTACCCCCGCTTTACACCTTGCATTTTGCTTGAAAATGATTATAATGGAAGATGAAGAGAAGCGGAGAGAATTAACTATCTTTTCGACTTTTGTTCTCTCCTTTGTTTGTCTTGACATCAATCTGACATCGCGGTCGGTATCCGAACGCCGACCGCACTCCTGGCGGAGTGAGCAGGTGCTCATCAGCTTCGCGCAGCTGAATAGTTGGTTCGATACCAACCTCTGCTACCAGTGCTGGGGAAAGGCACTTCAAGTTTGACATGGTTATACATACAGCGAGCCGTTCCGTATGGGGCGGCTTTGCTGTTTATTAAATTAACAAAATCAAAAACGAGCGGCAGGTATGGGGGGGAGGG
>JAZNSQ010000016.1:0-19686 GCA_045591265.1 Clostridia bacterium
AAAACGATTTTCACGAATCTTACCTCCTGCAAATCAAACTAATTAATTATAAGAAAATTTCCGCCTTCTGTCAAGGAATCCTGCCGACAAAAACATACCAAAAATGCCGACCGACAGTGCCGACATAACACTTACAGGCAAAATATTGCCCACAAGAACACCCAAAGCAGCTCCGCTTGCCCAACCGGGAATTGCCACCGTCATTGCGCCGTAATTATAGAATGGATTTAAATAACCCGAAACGGCCGAAGAGATACCGAAAATTTCATCAGTTACACCAAAGGCAACGCCCATACGGTGAAGTGTTGAGGTTTTAGGTGATATTTTTTGGCTTAGTGAACAGGACATTAAAATATAACGGGCATTAACAATAAGCATGGTTAAAAACATTTCAAAATATGTACCGCCTGCTGCAATAACGCTTATACCCGCATAGCCACCGGCTGATGCTAAGGTTGTGCCTGTTGCGATAAAGGTTTGAAATGCAGTAAGCCCTGCCTTTTCAGCAGCTATACCCAATGTGAAGGCAACGGCAAAATAACCAAGCGCTATGGGGATACCGTCTATCATACCTAATTTAAATACTTTCTTGTTTTTTAAAGCTGAATTACTCAAAATCCACCTCTCCATTTTATTGCCCTAACAGTTTAATTATATCTTATATAAATAGGTTTGTAAACACTTTTTAACCCGACTTTCAAATTTTCTCTTTTTTGCATAAATTCGGGGCTGAAAGTTTTGGCATTTTGCCAATTGAAATCGCCTTTTTTATGTGTTACTATGTAATCAAAGAAAGGGAGGTACAGTCCAATGAAAAAGTAATTTAAGACTTTAAAAAGCTTACGGATTGGTAAAAAAAGAAAGGAAAGAAAAAGAAGAGAACGGTATAAAAAACACGGCGGTGTAACGCTTAATATAGATTAGTCTAATCCGTCAGGTTATTTAAAGTCACAATTCGCCTTTTAAAAGCTTCGAGTAAATCCCCGGTATTCTTAAGCGAGAAATGTTATGAAGTGAAAATTTAGATTTAAAGTACGTAAGCAATAAAAGGCAGACAAAGAAAGAGAGGATAACAAAAGATGTTAGATATCAAGAGTGAACAGAAGTGACCTCTGATTGTTGTAAAAAAAGCAGTCAGAGGTCACTTCTATTTTTATATGATTTTGATTTCTTTTTGGGTAATGTTTTTCATAAATTCAATAAACGGTATTACCTCTTCTTCGGTAAGGAATTTATCGTTTTCATATTTCAGAGCTTTTCCCAGTCTTTTTGCTTTGTCGATTCCTAAAGGATGGTATAGTTCAACATTTATAGAAATAACATTTTTCATTCTTTCAGATAGCTTGGCGATATTTTCAAAATGCTCTTTTGTAAGGTTAATATCTGGAATTATCGGGCATCTTAATATGATTTTTGCGCCTTTCCTGTTAAGATAAGAAAGGTTTTTTTGTATGATTTCATTTGATGCACCGATATATTTTTTATGTGAATTATCATCAAAAAGCTTTACGTCATAGAGCCATAAATCAACATATTCTGATATTTCCGCTAAATCCCTGCATGAATATCCACTCGTTTCTATTGCGGTGTGTATTCCGTTTTCCTTTGCCTTTTTTAGAATTTCAAGAGAAAAGTCATACTGCATAAGGGGCTCTCCACCTGAAAGCGTTATTCCCCCGCCTGACTCATCATAAAAATCCTTATCTCTTAAAACCTTTTCTAAAACTTCATCCGCTTCTATTTCTTTTTCGTAAAAGTCAGGTGCTTTCAAGGTGATGTTTTTTTTATTATTACAAGGAATTTTAGTTTCGTTTGATTGTGATTCTGGATTATGACACCATGCGCAAGAAAGAGGGCATCCCTTTAAAAATACAACAGTTCGTATTCCCGGCCCGTCTTTTGTAGCAAAGCGCTCAATGTTAAATATTCTGCCTTTCATTTATGCCTCATGCTCCGTTCTTGAGATTACCTCTCTTTGAAGTGTTGGGGACAGTTTTACAAAATAGTCACTGTATCCGCCTATTCTTACAACAAGATCGCGGTATTCTTCGGGATTTACTATTGCTTTTTCAAGGGTTTCTTTATCAACAACGTTAATCTGCATTTCAAATCCGCCACGCTTAAGGAAGGTTTTAACAAGGCTCTTCATTATATCTACAGACTCTTTACCAAGTGAATTTTTTGAAAACTTCATATTAACGGCAACACCGCCGATAAGCTCGTGATGAGGCCACTTTGTTGAAGAAAGAATTGACGCTGTCGGGCCGTTAAGCTCTCTTCCCTGACAAGGACCTGACCCGTCACTAAGAGGCATCCCCGCGTGTCTTCCGTCAGGCGTTGCACCTGTCACTCTTCCGAAATCGTCATGCTTTACCCAGCAGAATACACTTGGGATAAGATTTGCATTCGGAAGAATTTCGCCTTTGTATTTTTTACATTCCTCTATGATGTGACCTGTTATCTTTTCAAAATAACCGTCTATTTCATCTATGTCATTTCCATATTTGTCGATATCGTTTAAAAGATGGAGGCGTAAGTCTTCGTGCCCTTCGAAATCCTTGTCAAGAATTTCCTTAAGCGCCTTGATTGTAATTTCTTTTTTGTCAAATACAACCTCTTTTATTGCATACAGGCAGTCAACAAGCATCGGCACGCCGACAAAGCTCGGCATAACCCAGTTGTATCTTGCACCGCCCTGCTCGATATCTGTTCCGCGCGCCAAACAATCATTTACAAGGCATGAAAGAAGCGGGAACATTGATTTTTCCTTACGGAGTTTTCTTGTATTTTCTTTCCATTCAAAGTTTTCCTTTATTCTCTTATCAAGATAGTCAAAGTATGTTTTTAAAAGCTCATCAAAGCTACTGTACTCCCTATCTAAAATGTCAAGGAGGAGCTGGAGCATATTTGTATAGGGGCTTGCCACCCATACATTGGATGCTGCAATAGGTGTAATTTCAACGCATGTGCTGTGAGTATACTGGTGAGCATCCTCTTTTGGTACGCCGTAACCCATTAAACCCTTTGTTATAACATCATCATTAAATATTGCAGGATGAGAACGTCCGTGTGACAAAATTTCGCACGCTTTCTCAAGATACTTTTCATCCATTCCCTCTGCATAGCAGAAACCAACAGACGGATATACAAGTTTTACATCATCCACAACCTGCATTAACATAAGGGTAAGGTCGTTTTGAACGATATTTCCGTCCTTGTCACGTCCGCCAACCATGTAGCCTACTGACTGACCAAACGGCACAAGATTATTTATCTGAACGCCAAGGCAGTCTAAGATAAGCTGAGCAAACTCTTTTGTAAGCTTTCCGCTTTCGATATCTTTAGCATAGAAAGGATACAAATAACAATCAGGCCTGCCAAGCTGGAATAACTGGAAGTTTATGCGGTACGGATGAAGCATAAGTGCATAGGTAGTAAAGAAAACAGACTGCACTGCTTCATAAAAGCTTTCAGCGGGGTTTGCAGGAACCTTTCTACAGATCCTTGCAATTTCAAGTAATTCTGCACGTCTTTCGGAATTTTCTTCCTTTTGGGCAAGTTTTGTTGCTTCAGCTGAATAGTTTTCAGCAAGAGCTATAACAGCTTCAAGGCTTCTTCTGCAGGTTTTATAAAACGCCTTTTTATCCTCGTCACAGTTTTCAAGGTAACCATCAATTTTTTTGATTATACCGTTAAAGCCATCATTAAGTACAAGGTCATAGTCAACAGCCATATGTGAGTCCTGACCCTGTGCTGACCCTTCGGTAAACTTTTCAGCAAAGGGGGAAAGAATATTCTTCCACTCTTCTCTTTCTTCATCTGTTAAGGTAAACACACATTTTCCTACGATAAGTTCCTTATCAGATATAGTGGGAGTAAGCGTACTGAAGGCGTTAAAGTACGCCTCTGCATATTTTTCCATATCCAACTTTGGACTATTTACTTTATTCATATAGTCCTTATAAAATCTGTAATGAAATTCTTCAAGGAAGTAGTATCCCTCACCCATACTGGGTCTCTGTGTTAAAGGTTCTTTTCGAAGAATAGATATTCTATCCATAAAATCACTCCTTTTCTACTTGCATTATGCTCTATCACGAGATATAATGATAGTATAAATAGGTCAAAAATATGTAAAATCGTTTCAAAAGTGAGGTGTTTATGATGAAAATTGAATATCAGTGCGAGTCTTCAAACGACTTTAAGGAGGAGCACGGTTTAGTTCGGGCATTTTTATACACAAACTACCACATAAGAGCTCATAGCCATGAGTATTACGAAATGAATATAGTTCTTCGCGGAAAAGGTACACATCAGATTGAAAACGTAAGCCTTGAGGTTAGCGAGGGAGATGTTTTTGTTATCCCTCCCTATACGGGACATGCCTATTATGACACTGAAAACCTTGATGTATTTCATATACTTCTTCACAAAGAATTCATTGCGGATAACAGAGATGAGGCAATCACTATGCCAGGATTTTTGCAGTTCGTGGAGATTGAGCCTCTTTTAAGGCAACACTTTTCCAAGTCAATGTTTCTTCACCTTTCTCCAAATGACCTTCTTCAGCTTAAGTATGACCTTAACTTTATAAAAGACGATAATTTTGGCTCTGCCGATTTTATTCCGATGAAAAAGCACACCGCGTGGAAAATTATTTATTGGATGAGTTTTCTTCTTTCAAAGCAAATCCACAATACAAAGAAAAATCTTCTTAACAAGTATGAATTAAGTATTGTGAGTGCACTTGAATATATCCACCAGAATTACGGAGAAAAGATAACTATTGAATCCCTTTGCAAAATGGCTTTTCTTTCGCGCTCAACATTTTTGCGCAGTTTCCAAAATATATGCGGATTTACGCCCATTGAGTATCTAAACAGATACCGTTGCCACAAGGCACTTGAAATGCTTGAAAAAAACACTCTTCCTAAAACGGAAATTGCCCAAAGTTGTGGGTTTTATGACCTTTCACATATGCAAAGGATGATTAAAAAAATAACTAAATAAGGATAAATAAAAAAACGTTTTCTGCAAAAAACAGAAAACGTTTTTTAATTATTAATCTTCTTCCAACAATTTGGATGGGGGAATTTCAAGCGTTTGTGCAATTTTAAACAATGTTTCAAGTGATATTCCGCGGACAGAACCTGTTCCTTCAACCTGTCCAATAAAGTTAACACTTTTACCTATAAGCTCTGCAAAAGCTTCCTGTGTATATCCAGCTTTCTTTCTGTAATAAGCAATTTTCAGTCCCAAAGTTATATATCTATTAGGAAATTCAGTTTTCATATTATCTCCCCCTTAATCTATTTATATTCTATCAACAAAGGAGATAATTTATAATTGAATTAGATTATATATTTCTTTACTTTAAGTAAATAATATTGTATAATAATTAAATCGAATTTTACTTTGGGGAGAATATGCTATGGAAAGGAACTGTTGTTTTTTAGGTCATAGAAAAATTGAGATAACCAATGAATTGAGAGAGTTCTTATTCTGCACTATAAAAAGACTCATAGAAGAAGAAAATATCGACACATTTTTATTTGGAAGCAAGAGTCAGTTTAACGATTTATGTTACGAAACAGTTTCTGAATTAAGGAAAAATCATCCTTACATCAAAAGGATTTATGTGCGAGCGCAATTCCCATATATTAATAGTGATTATCTTTCTTACCTGACAGAAAGGTATGAAGAAACTTATTTTCCTAATAATATACTTAAGGCAGGAAAATCATCATACGTAGAAAGAAATTATGAAATGATAAATAAAAGTAAATTCTGTATATTCTATCTAAATGACAACTATTCCCCACCGAAACGCAAGAAAAGTAATAAGGATATTACTCATTATCAACCTAGAAGCGGTACAAAAATTGCTTATGATTACGCATTGAAGAAGCATAAAGCAATTATAAATGTATTTGAAAATGGATTAGACACAAATTCATAAAAAAAGAGGATGTAACATCCTCTTTTTTTAATGCTTTACTATATAATGCTTTACAATAACGCTTTCTTTTTTATTGTGCTTTATAATATCTATTGCTGCATTTGCAATTTCGCTTGCCAAATACCCAACCGAGTCAATTGACAATTTGCACTTATCAATATCCTTTATGTTGTCAAAGCCAAAAACCTTTGCATTTTTTGCTTTAAAATATACTTTAAGCGCATAGTAATCGTTTGAACAAATGATAGTTTCTGTTTCTTCGTAATTCTCTTTTATATCATTTATATCCTTGATAACACTATACTTTTTATCACCGATGGCACTTAAAAAGCCCTCAAATCTTGCCCTTTGTGCAAAGGCATCAGGATAGTTAAGTGCAGGTGAAAAATAGGTAATGTTTTTGGGGTTTGTTTCTAAAACATACTGCGTCATTTCGCGCATTGCTTTAGAATCATCAATTCCCACATATGGAAGAGAATTAATCCTGTTTCCGACCAAAACGATTGGGATATCAAAAAGCTTAAGGTAATTTTCAAATTCAGGCCCGCTGTTTACAGAGCAAAGTATAATTCCCTTTACCCCCATATTGTAGAGATTGCGGATACATTCTATCTCATACTGTGCGTCATAGTGACTCATCATAACAGTAGCGCCAAGGCCTTCTTCTCTTAAAACATATTCAACCTCTGTTATAAGCTCGGAGAAGTATTCATTTTTTAAGTTAAACACAATAATTCCTATCTGCCCTATGATTTTTTCGGGTTGTGTGCTTACATACTCACGATAGCCGTACTGCCTTGCAACCTCAAGAATTTTCTGCTTGGTTTCCGCCTTGATATCACTTCGGTTATTGAGTGCCCTGTCAACTGTCCCCTGCGAAACGTTGCATATTTTTGCAATCATCGCGGTTGAGATATTAAGATTTTTCATAAGGTAATCACCATATTTTCAGAAATATTTGTTTTCTCAAAATATATTTTACCATTTTTAAACTCAAAATCAATATCATTTCCGTCAATTTTTACAGAGGAAATTTTTTCACAGAATTTTAAGCCTAATGACTTAAGTGAAATATTTCCGTCATATATGTTTATTTTTGCTGTATTATTGCTGATTTCAAAATTACCCCAGGCATCCTCTAAACTCCATACACAGCTAAATTCATCTGTTTTGTACGGATTAAAGCCTATGTGGTTATTTGGCATATCGAATTCAAAGCCTGAAAGTATCGGGATAAGTGCATAGCTTGCCATACAGCGCGCATAGTTACTTCCGCATTCAAATTCATTCCACGGGTTTCTCTTCTCTCCATTAAAACGGTCACGAACTGCTTTTACTGCTTTTATGCCGTCTTCATTTCTTCCTCTTGAGAATAAGAGTCCGGCAAATGAATACTCAAAGCCGGTCATTGTTTCCTCACAATAAGGAATGGGGATTTTCGGCTTTTCAACGGTTTCGGGGTATTCACAGATAACTGACCCTGCCTCATCATTAACAGAGAAAATTCTCCACGGATTGGTAAACCCTCTCATAGTATTCTTATAGTTATATTTCACCATTTCACGAAGGGCGGAGTCAAGCTGCTCTTTATCATAAATTTCGCCAAGACCTATTAAATCCGCATGCCACTGCGCAAGTACCTGGTCGATGGAAGAGCCTTCGCAAATCTGATATTTTATCTGTTTTACTTCATCATTCCAATACTCGGGGGCATTGTATTTATCGGTGATATTTTTATCTGTTATATCAACCTTCTGGATAAAGTATTTTCCGTTAAAGAGGTTTTCCTTCATCCACTTTTTGCCTTTTTCAAACATTTCTCTGTACTCTGTAGCTTTCAGGGTGTCGCCTAAAAATTCACCCATTTCGCTTGCCGCTTTAAGCGCTGCAAGATACATACCCTCAAGCCATGATGAAGGCCCGAAAAGCTCCATATCAAGTGTGTGGTGCTGACGCCCCTCTAAAACGGCATCCTTGTCTAAATCCCACGCGTCAATATTATCTTTACTCCACGCGTATTCGAGTACTTTCTTGATGTTTTCCCAATTTGCTTTGAGCCAGGTGTTGTCGCCTGATATTTTCCATTCTCTGTAGCACTTTATAACTGCGCCCATCTGTCCGTCAACGCAAGCTCTTTTTGCGGTCATCGGTGCGCCAAGCGGAAGCATAATTCTGTAACCCATCATGCCATTTTCATCTGTATTATACTTAAATTCCATCTCTCTTATTGAGCGTTCGAGTTCGGGGAATAAGAAGCAAAGTGCATAAGCATAGTTCCAGACATGCTGACAAGTTCCCTGGCAGGACCCTGCCTGCTCGCTTACACCTTCCCAGCCGTAAAAAGAGCCGTCCTCAAGTCTTAAAACGGTGGGTGATTTTAATACAGAAAGGCTTGAAGATGCCGCATCAATTACCTCACTTGGAAGTGTTTGATTATGAAGAACATCCTTAAATTTAATTGTACGATTATAAAGGTCTTCCCAGTTTTTGAGTGAATAAAGCGCTGAATCTAAGGAGCTGTCAAAAACTGTGGCATAGTAGTTTTTCCACGGCTTCTTTATTTCAGGTTCTTCCTCACCACTCCAGTAATTGTAGGTATTTGGAATATTCCATGACATAACAAATTTTATTTTTCCTTTTTGCTTGGGAAGAACCTCAACCTCTGCAATGAGAGTACCTGTATCTCCGCTGTCGTCACGAACATCGTAGTCACCCGCGCTTTCATACAGTCTTTCTTTTATATCATTTACTGTAGAAAATTCGTTCCAGAAGGAAACTACGCTATCCATCCACTGACCGCGGTACCAATAAGTCTGGGTAAAGCTGACTGTGCTGTCTGTTGCTATAGTAAGTTCACCATAACTTACTTCTTCTTTATCTGCGCCGTTATTCAAGAATGTAATTGTATTAATATTTCCCTTTTTTTCTGCCCTGTTTATGCATTTCTTATACGGGTTAGCAACTGAAAAGGCAATCTGATACTTCGCTTTTTCATCGGTTGTATTTTCCACCTCAAACTCAAAGAAGGCTGCAGGTATGCTTGAATTCTTTGCATCACGAGGAATAAAGGGGTTAAACGCCTTCATCTCTACGTTTGCAGGGAAGGCTTCATCCTTAAATTCAATAGTTGCTACCGGAAATTCTCCGTAAAACTTTAAATCCTTAAAATGAGGGAATCCGCACATTTTTCTGACATCGCAGCCATAACCAAATCCCATATGATACGGAGTCATTCTGTATTGGCCTGAAAAGTCACTCATTGCATCTCCGTTTAAAACGGCGGCAGTACACTTATCCCCCTGGATTGCTCTTATTGCAAAATGGGTGTAGCCATTCACTTTTCCTTTTGACGGCTTATTAAATATTTCCCAATCTATAAGTCTTCCGTCACCGCCAAGGCCAACGCTTCCTGTTCCTATTCCACCTAACGGAAAAGATATTTCTTTTCTAAAATTTCCTTCGTATTTCATAAGATTTCCTCCTGATAATAGATTTAAGTTAATTATAGCATTATTAGTTTTCGTGTCAACACACACGGAATTTTACCTTTTTTGTAAAAAATCTGCTATGTCTTTAATAGCGTTTCTTAGTACATTTTCCTCGGGGAGCATTACAATTCTGAAGTGTTCGTTGTCAATACAGTTAAATCCGCTTCCGGGAATTACTAAAATATGCTTTTCGTCAAGGAGTTTTCTTGCAAAATCTCTGTCACTTTCAAAGCCGTATTTTTTAAGGTCAAGCCTTGGGAAAAGGTAAAATGCCGCATCGTTTTTTACGTAGCTTATCCCGTCAATTTTATCAAGCTCCTCTATTACGGCATTTCTCTGTGCGGGAAGTCTGCCCCCTGCTTTAATCATATTTTGGGTGTATAAGGTATCATTTAATGCATCGGGGATAACAAGCTGCATAAGTGCGTTTGAGCAAAGTCTAACAGATGCGATATTTACAAGCGCCTCACGTATTATTTTCTTATTTTTTTCCTCACCGCTTAAAAGGAGCCAACCGCACCTTAATCCGCATATGCAGTGCGATTTTGAAAGTCCGTTCATTGTAATTACTGTTACATCTTCTGTAAGTGAGGCAGTTGGAGTATGCACTTTTTCATCAAGCACGAGTCTGTCATATATTTCGTCAGAGATAATAACTAAATTATTCTCTCTTGCAATATCAATTATTTCAAGCAAAACTTCATTAGAATACAGCGCACCCGTAGGATTATTCGGATTTATTACAACGATTGCCTTTGTATTTTTTGTAATAGCTTTTTTTATGCTATCTATGTCAGGCTGCCAGCCGTTTTTTTCGTCACAATTATAATATGCCACGCTTCCGCCCGAAAGATAGGTAAAGTTTGTCCAAAGCGAATAGCACGGCGAAGGCACAAGCACCTCATCCCCTTTTCCTATAAGGGCAGTTACTATCATATATGCCACTTCGCTTACGCCGTTACCGATAAAGACATCATCTGGGGTAATTTCTTTTATTCCCCTTGATTGATGATACTTTGTTATTGCCTCCCTCGCGCTTATCATTCCTTTTATGTCGCAGTAGCCAAGGGCTTTTTCCACATCTGTAATAATCCTGTTTTTTATGCTTTCGGGCATTTTAAATCCAAATGCCGCAGGGTTACCCGTATTTAGCTTAAGCACGTTAATTCCCTCTTTTTCCATTTCGAGTGCATGCATATAAAGAGGTCCTCTTATATCTGAATGAACATTTTTTAAATTATCTGATAACATAGCATCCTCCACTTTTTTTAATTTGGTGTTGATTATAGCAAAGAAATAATATATAATCAAATATATATATTAATATGATTTGTATAAATAAAACTTATGAGGTGCATTATGTTTAAATACGCTGACTACATTTATGAAATATATAAAGAAAAAAGTTTTACCAAAGCTGCAAAAAATCTTTTTATTTCCCAGCCAGCCTTAAGCAGTGTTGTTAAAAAGCTTGAAGAGGAGCTTGAAATTAAGCTTTTTGACCGCTCAACCTCTCCCCTTACCTTAACGAGCGAGGGGGAAGCTTATATAAGAGCAATAGAAGAAACCTTCAGAATAAAAAAGGATTTTGAAAACTACATAATTGACGTTTCAAATTTAAGCGTGGGAAGTATATCTGTAAGTGGTGCAAACTTTATTTCTTCCTACGTTATCCCAAAAATCATACTGCCTTTTTCAAGGAAATACCCCAATATTAATATTAATCTTTTAGAGTCAAACTCAAAATCGCTTTTAAACGAGCTTATAGACGAAAAAATAGATATCCTTATTGATTACAATTTTGATGAAGAATTAATTGAGGCGCATCCTTTATTTAGTGAAACAATCCTTTTGTGTGTTCCAAAAAATTTCAGTTGCAATTTAGGAATAGAGAAATTATCTTTTGATAGCATAGATATAAGAAATGGAATTCACCTATCAGACGATGCAAAAAAAATCACTATCGAAAGCTTTAAAAACGAGCGTTTTCTTATGCTAAAGAGTGGCAACAGTATGAATTATCACGGCTTTAAAATGTGCCTCGAAGCAGGATTCGAGCCTGAAACTTCCATTTATTTTGACCAGCTTATTACCTCATACAATATGGCAGGCGCAGGGCTTGGAATATGCTTTGTTACGGATACGCTTGTCAGGGAGGTTTCGCAAAACAGTGACCTTTCATTCTACAAAATTGATAGCGAGTTTGCAAAAAGAACGGTCTATCTTCTCCATAAAAAGAAAAAATATCTTAACCGTGTTACAAGAGAATTTATAAATATGGCATTAGATGTATATAAACAAAAATAAGACGCTTACGCGTCTTATTTTTAATTATGTATTTTTCATTATAACAGAGCCGATGCATTCGCTTACGTGCTCACACGCGTCTATACAAAGCTCAAAACGGTCATATATTTCACGCCATCCGATTACTTCGAACACATCTCCCTGCTCCTTCATAAGCTCACGCATTGAGGTAAGGTAGAGCTTGTCACATTCCTCTTCTATATCGTTAAGCTTAATTATAAGCCCCGAAATCTTTTTGGACTTTTTAAAATTCTCAAACTCGCCCATAATTTCACAAAGAACCTCGCATCCTTTTACGATGTTCTTTGCAAAAGCGACTGCAGAAGGCTTTATTGTCAAAATGTTATTAATGTAAAGCTTTTGCAATATGTCTTCAATTTTATCGGTCACACCATCAAGATTGTGACTGAGCATATCAAGGTCCTCACGGTCAACGGGTGTTACAAACGCCTTTGCAAGCGCGTCACCCATTTCGTGTCTTTTTGCATCTGCACTATGCTCAATTTCATGTATTTCACTAATCATTTTTTCTATCTCGTCAGGATTGTAGTTTTCGAGACACTTAACAAGATAATCTGCCGCTTTTTTTGAAAGCGCAGTGCACTCTGAGAAGTTTTCAAAATAGAATTTATCACCTTTAGCCATTTTCATAATTCCTTTCTTATGTAAATATCATCATAAATATTTTAGTCATTATAAAGCCCACAAGTCCGCACCCGGGGAATGTAAGCACCCATGTAAGCACCATTTCTTTAACTACGCCAAAGTTAATGGCAGAAACCCTCTTTACTGCGCCAACGCCCATAATTGAGGTGGTTTTCGCGTGTGTTGTAGATACTGGAAGACTGAATATTGAGCAAAGAAGAAGCGACAGTGCCGCCGCAATATCTGCTGAAAAGCCCTGATATTTTTCAAGCTTTACCATATCCATTCCAACGGATTTAATAATCTTTTTTCCGCCCATCGCCGTACCAAGCGCCATTACAACCGAGCAGACAATCATAAGCCAGATAGGAATACTTATGTCACTTGGAAGTGCCTGTCCCTTTGACATATACACGCAAAGAAGTATAACGCCCATAAATTTCTGCCCGTCCTGTGCGCCGTGCATAAATGCCATTGAGGCAGCACCAAGAATCTGTGCACCTCTGAAAAACGGCTCTGTTTTAGGGCGGTTTGCCTTATAAAAAAGCTTTGTAACCATTTTGCACACAATCCAGCCAAGTCCAAAGCCAAGAGTTACAGAAATAAAGATACCATAAATTACCTTAATCCATTCGGCACCGTTAACACCCGAAAAGCTGTTATGAAGTGCCACGGCACTACCTGTAAGACCTGCAATAAGCGCATGGCTTTCACTTGTGGGAATGCCAAAAACCCACGCAAGCGTTGCCCAGAGAACTATCGCAAAAAGTGCCGCACTAAGCGATATAATTGCTATATCGGGGTCTTGACCAAAGTCAACCATTTTTGTAATAGTTTCGGCAACGGTTGCATTTACCATTGTCATTATAAAAACGCCAAGAAAATTAAATACCGCTGCCATAAGTATTGCCGCTTTGGGTGGCATACACCTTGTTACTACGCACGTTGCAATAGCATTTGGTGCATCCGTCCACCCGTTTACGAGTATGACGCCAAGTGTCAGCACTACGGCTATAAACAAGAGCGGATTTGCGGTCATTTGATTCCAAAAACTTAAAACTGAATCCACTATATTTTCTCCTTTTTTGTATAAATCAAGCAAATTATATCATAATGATAGGGATATTTCAACTATTTTAACCGTAAATTCTAAAATAAAGGGGATGTCTCAGACATCCCCTTTATTTTCTTGCTACAACTACCCCGTAAATCACGCTGATTACTGCATAAGGAATTAAAAGTCCTATACAGATAATAGAAAAGATTGGAGGTAAAAATATGCTTATAATAAACAACACGCCCATAATTACTGTTTCGTAGCCTATAAATCTGTTTATTTTTCTTGCCTTTTCGGCGTCTACATCAATGTTTTTAACTCTGTCAAACTTCGGAAGGTAATTTCCAAGCACAAGAAACATTATGCCTATTATAAAACTAATTGCACGCCTTATGTCAATATTCCAGCCAAGCGAGTAGCCAATAGTTATTATCTGCAAAAGGACAGTGAGGCACGGAATAATCCATTTTGTTACCATTTCAAACTTTTTTCTTTCCCCGTGCTTTGCAGAGTTTATATCATTTATAAAACAACAAAATGCCTGAAGTAAAACCATTAAAAGAGGAAGGCCAAATACCACAAATCCCTTTGAGGCAAAGTTATCCGCTTTTCCATAAATATTAAAATGAATTGCCATAGCCCTGGGAAGCTTATCCCAAACAGCTGATCCGAAAAGTATGGGAAGCAAGCATACAACGCTTGTTATGATAAAAGTTTTCCATTTAAAAAATTTCATTATTTATTACCCCCTAACGTGTAAATCCATGAAAGCACATCTTCAAAGACAGATGTGTTAAGTTCATAGTAAATAAAGTTTTTATGTTTTTCTTCAGCGATAAGGTCTGCACCTTTAAGCTTTGCCAAATGATACGATACCGTGGCACCCGTAAGATTAAAATGCTCGCCAATCTCCCCTGCCGACTTTTTGCCGTCACGAAGCATTGAAAGTATATCGCGCCTTACAGGGTCAGATATAGCTTTAAAGGTTTCGTTCATTCCCATTTTACCACTTCCTTTAATTCTATTTAGAAGTATTTCTAAATAGATTATAGCACGGCAGTTTTATTGTGTCAATATCTATTTAGATTTTTTCCTAAATAGATTAACTAAAAAGAGCAAGGGAATTCCCTTGCTCTTTTTTTAATTTACCTCGTTAATATCTATTGTGTAACCCAAAACTTCTCCAATAGATTTAACTCTTCCTCTAATTGTTACAGTATCTCCAACATTCTTTTCTATTAAGAATTCTTCTTGAGTATCATTTTTTATATAGCACATTGCTGTTGTAAAATTCCATTCAGAAGCACCTAACGGCACAACAGATATATAACCTCCATCGCTGTCAAAAGATTTAATCTCGCATGTAAACTCTACATATTTTTTCTGATACTCTTTTTCTGCCTTCATGGCATTACTATCTAATGCATCAAACATAGTTTGCAAATCAACAACTTCATATGCAATTTCTTCTGCCTCTTTTTGAGTTGTAGTAGATGTGCTTGTTGGAGTTTCGTTATCACCTGACGTTCCCCCCACAATTGCAATAACAACTATAATAAGAATCCAAAACCACCACTTTTTATATATTGGTTTCTTTATTTTGCATCCACACGCAGTGCATACAACTGCTTTCTTATCAACTTCCTGTCCGCATTTTTTACATTTCATAATATTACCTCCTAATTTTTGACATTTACTAAATGTCATATTTTGTGTCATTATATCATATAATTTTTTTGTTGACAAGTACTAAATGTCAAAAAGGAGGATTTTTATGTTTATAAATAAAAATTCAGATGGTTTAAACAATGTATGTGGCAAAAAAATTGCGTATTTGAGAAAGAATTTAAAAATATCCCAAAGAATTTTAGCAGATAAATTACAGTTATCTGGTCTTGATGTGGATAAGAACGCCATTCAAAGAATTGAATGTGGAAAAAGGTTTGTGACCGATATTGAGCTTATTGCTTTTTCTAAAGTATTTAACATAAGCGTTGAAGAATTATTAAAATAATTGAAACAATCAAAAAGACATCCAAGTGGATGTCTTTTTTTATTTATCGTCCGTGGAAGGACCATTTATCAGTTTTCCATTTTCTTCAAATCTTGACCCGTGGCACGGACAATCCCACGAATGCTCCGCTTTATTAAATTTTAACGCGCATCCAAGGTGTGGGCATCTGGGCTTTGTGGGGGTAATAAGTCCCTTTGCTGATTCAAATATATTTACTGCAAGCTGGGGATGAAAAATCGTTCTTGAGGGCGAATAAAGCTTTTCATACTCACTTTTCCCCTCACATATCATATCACGAAGCACCATAGCCGAAACCATTGATGAGGTCATCCCCCATTTATTAAACCCCGTTGCGACATACAAGTCTTCTGTGCTCTTTGAGTACTGCCCTATATAGGGGATGGAATCAAGCGTCATACAATCCTGCGTTGCCCAACGGGCTACCTCTTTTGAATGTGGGTAATATTTTTTAGCTACCCTCTCAAGCTCCGCCCAGTTTCCTCCGCTTCCACCTGTGCGATGGCTTCCACCACCCAGCAAAAGCAAATTACCATAATTTCTGAAGGAAAGTCCATCCTTTGCCTCGTCAACATACATATCCTTTATCTCGTCTGCTTTTTCAAGTGCCAGAACGTAGGACCTGTGCTGATACATTTTTAAAAAATACCCACCGTGCTTGTTGATAAAAGGAAAGTGCGTTGCAACAATAATTTTCCTTGCAGAAATTTTACCTCTGTTTGTTATTGCCTCGTGAGGTTTTAGTTCAAGAATTTTTGTGTTTTCATAAATTTTAAGACCGTTTGCAATTCCATAAGCAAATTTAAGAGGGTGAAATTTTGCCTGATTATCCACCCTCACTGCACCCTTTATATCAAAGGGAAGCTCGGTCTTTGTAGTAAATTTTGCATTGCCCCCAATTTTTTCTAACGCCCGAATTTCCTTTTCGATTGAGTTTCTGTCTTCAAGCGAATAGACAAAGGATGCGCATTTTTCAAAATCACAATTATGAATTTCAGAAAGTCTTTCAAACTCAAGAAGGGCACTTTTTTGACTTTCGTAATAAAGGAGTGCGTTTTCCTCCCCGTACTTTTTTATTATTTTGTCGTAGATAAGTCCGTGCTGAAATGTTATTTTGGCAGTGGTGTCATTTGTTATCCCCGCGCATATTCTGTCCGCCTCCGCCAAGATGCAGTCCACACCCGCATTTTTTAGCATATATGCGCATAAAATTCCGCACATTCCTCCGCCGATAATTAGCACATCTGTACTGACGTCACTATCAAGCGTGCCAAACTTGTGCCTCTCTATATCCTCATTCCATATAGATTTCATTTCTCACCTCTGTTTATTTAAAGCAGGGCGCCTTTACCTCTGTTTTGCTAAAGGGATTGTCATTTGGAGATGGCTCTGACATACTAAAATACATCTTTGCCGCCTTTGTAGTTCCAAAATCGTGGTTTGAACCGCTGTTTTGAACCTTGTTAAAGGCTTCCCTGAACATTGCATTGTGCGCTTCTTCCCTGTTTAAAAGGAAGTCAATGGTTTCTTTGACTTTCTTATCATCAATCTGGCGGTAAAGGTATTCATAAACTACCTTCGCACGCTGTTCGGACGCGATATTTGATAAAAGGTCTGCACACAAGTCACCCGTAACGGTAACATAATCTGCCGTCCACGAATATCCCGATGCATTTATAAGTCCGGGATTAAGTCCCAGTAAAACGTGCGACTGAATCTCCCCCGCGGGAACTTTGTCGGCGCTCACATCGTGACCATTTAAAAGATTTATTGTCTGCGCTATCATTTCCATATGGCTTAATTCTTCCGCCGCAATATCTAAAAATAGGTCCTTAATTTCAGGGTCTTTAATTCTAAAGCTCTGTGACATATACTGCATAGCCGCCTTAAGCTCACCATTCCCGCCACCGAGTTGCTCCTGAAGTAGCGCCGCATACTGCGGATTTGGTTTTTCGATTTCAACCGGGTGAAATAACATTTTTTCGTGTTTAAACATATTCATTCCTCCTTTTTTTCTATTATCTGCATTTTAAAGATAATAATACGGGAATGAATATTTTGTTACACATTAAAAATCGTGACAAGATCCAAAATCAATTTTATATTTTTCAAATATAAAAACAATCTCTTCTATCGCTTCGAAATCAGAATAATTTTCATCTCTTATTATGTTTTTAATTTCATAAAGCATCTGCAAAGCAACAGAATCAGCAATTTGTGATGCATCAATTTCAAAATCTTCTATTCTGTAGTTGATGAAATCGTTTATATAGCTTTTTAGTAACTCAAGTTTTATGTTCACATTAGTCACTACTTATGATTATGTTACATAATGTACCATAATTATAGTAACAAATTGTTACAATAATGTCAAGGAGTGATTTTATGAAAGGTCTTAAGCAAATCAGAAAAGAACGGAACTTAAACCAACTAAAGGTTGCTATGGATCTAAATATATCACGCGAAGCCCTTTCTCATTACGAAAACGGGAAAAGAGAGCCTAGCCTTGATATGCTGAATAAACTGTCCCAATACTTTGGTGTTTCTATTGATTTTCTTATAAATGGAGAAGAGTTTGATAAAAAATAAAGAGAGTACGTAGTGTACTCTCTTTTAGTTTGTTAAAAAACAAAACTGCATTTCCATATTCCCGTTATGTGAAGTGGGGCATCTGCTTTTGAAAGCCCATACATCTTTTTAACTACAATTGTGTATTCTTCGCCCGATTTAAGTTCTGCATCATTTAGCGAAAGATTAACTAATACCTTGCCATCATTAACCATTCCCTTATCTCCATCTTCTGCAGAAAGTTTGGTTTTGATAACTGTTTTGCTCTCACTATCAACTATTTTATATTCTGAGATTGCAACTTCCTGAATGTATGGAAAAGGTGCTTCTGTTGGATTTTCAAAGGTAAGCTCTAAAGGAATAATGTTTCCGTCTGTTAATTCTGAGACATTGACTTTAATCTCATGGGTTGCATTTTCGTACTTTATTCCCGTTATTGCTCCGTCAAAGCGAATGATATCGGCAAAAAAACCCTTCATTGAATTTGCCAACGGAGTCATTGTAACGGTTATAATGCAAAGCGCTAATACCGCAGCAATCAGGGCAATCCTTTTAACTACGACTTTAGGTTTGGCAATTGTTTTTTTATTCATATTATTGATTTCTTCTTTGATATCAAAAGGAATGTTTATATTGCTTTTTGCTATTTGGGCGTGTTTTCTTAATTTATTTTCAAATTCATTTATTCTCATTAATCGCATCTCCTTCCAAAAGATATTTTAGCTCATTGAGTGACTTTTTAGTTTTGTATTTTACGGTTGAAACGGGTAGTTTCAGTGTGCGGGCAACCTCTTCATAAGTCATATCATTATAAAACCGAAGCGTTATGTAGATTGATGACTTTGAATCAAGCTTGCATATGCAATCCATTACTTCCATTTCGCCCGATGGCATATCATAAAATACATTTAGATTATCTGACAATTCCTCGGTAAATCTCTGTTTCTTTAGGTAGTCCTTACACTTATTTATTACTATTCTTGTGAGCCATGTTTTAAAAAGCTCTTTATTTTTTAATGAGTTAAAAGATTTCAATGCCGACAAAACGGCTTCCTGAACACAGTCTTTCGCATCTTCGGTGTTATGAAGATAAGAAACCGCAATTAAAAACAAAGACTTTTCACATTCTTTATATTTCTTCTCAAACAGTTCGAACAATTTAAGTCCTCCTTTCGTTTTCGTAAAAGCTCTTACATATATTAGACGATTTTTAGATGAAAAAAGTCAAGGGGTTGTTTATATTTTTGTCCAAAATATGTTTGCACCGCCACATTATCGTTTGCACTGTTCCCTGTTAGCTTTGCACTAACTCAAATAAAGGAGATGATAAAAATTAAAAGAGAGTACACAATGTACTCTCTTTTAATTTATGGCTCCCCCTGTTGGACTTGAACCAACGACAACGCGGTTAACAGCCGCGTGCTCTACCGACTGAGCTAAGGAGGAATATTACAAAGGCGCATTACACGCCTTTGTGTTTGTTCCGGCGACGACCTACTCTCCCGGGCAGCTTCCCGCCAAGTACCATCAGCACTGCAGAGCTTAACTTCCGTGTTCGGAATGGGAACGGGTGTGACCTCTGCGTCATAGTCACCGAATATAGAGAATGTAATTTGCACTCTCAAAATTG
>JAZNSQ010000017.1:0-3472 GCA_045591265.1 Clostridia bacterium
AAGGTGCGAGCGAGAAATATCAGCTCTGGGAAAGTCGGGTAGCTCCCGATTGGCGACGAGGACGGAGAGGTGCTACTCCCCACCAGGGACAGTCCGAGCGTGCTAACAACCGTCGCAGGCAATCCGGTGAGAGGTCGTGTAAGTTAATCACGAGCGTGTAAGCGAGTGCCAAGAGCGTAAGGCAGTCTGGATGAAGTATTAAGCACTTAACCCAACAACTCTATGGAGGACGGGTATATCCGTTTTCCAAATCAAATATGAAGGGCGAACTGCACACAGCGGTTCGCCCTGTTACATATAAAAGCATTTTCACGGAACATAGAAAGGAACTTTGTTTATGAATAATAACTTGAATTATCGCCGTGGCGACATACTTCTCGCTGACCTCGGCAAACCCACCGGCTCCGTCCAAGGCGGCTGCCGTCCGGTGGTTATAATCCAGAACGATATTGGAAACAAACACTCTCCCACACTTATCGTAGCTCCCATAACATCCCGTACTTGGAAGAAATCAAAGCAGCCCACTCATTATCATCTTGGTAAAACAGAATGTCTCAGCGAATCCTCGATGGTTCTGCTTGAACAAATTACTACCATAGATAAAAGCTGTGTCAAAAAGTATATGGGCAAGCTCGACAAGGTTCAAATGAAAAAGGTTGACTACTGTATCGAAATCAGCCTTGGGCTTTGCGAGGTTGGCAAGGTAGAGCTTTCTACAGGAGGCACGTTATGAGAGTTAGAGAAAAATACAACAGCTCCGGCTGTCTCGATATGACCGCTTATCTTGCCCTCCGAAACATAGAACGCAAGGAAAAACTTGAACGACAGGCTCGGCAGGACAAATTGAATAATATAACCAAACAAGGCAAAAATAATAACACCGCAGTTGCAGAGAAAGGGTGATGTGATGGTAGTACACGAACTTAAAAATGACGTTTCCACCGTTAGAATCCACGACGAATGTTACGAAGCGGATTCCAAACGCTTGATGAACTCGGTAAGCAGAGTAGTGTCTGAGTCCTATAAACGCAGATACTTGTCAGAACCTAAAGCACAAACTGCTGAAGTTGTTTTATCAGCCCCACAACCGATAATTGCAACGCTGCAGGCGTAAGTCTGCGGCGTTTACATATTTTACATACTCGACAACATTGATTCACCAAATTAACACGAGTATAATATATAATTGAAAGGAGGCACCTTATGGAGCAATATGTTAAATATCTCCGAAAATCCCGCTTTGACCGTGATTATGCTGAGTTGAGTGTTGAGGACACGCTGAAAAGACACGAAGCAATTCTTGACAAGGTTGCGGAGGACCGTGGATATTATATTGCTAAAACTTATTATGAGGTAGTCTCCGGTGAATCAATCGCCGCACGACCCGAAATCCAAAAATTACTCGAAGAAGTCAGTGCAGGCATTTATGCCGGAGTATTAGTAGTTGACCTTGAACGTCTCGCAAGAGGCAACGGTGCTGACCAAGCGTATATCAGCCAGGTCTTTCAGTATTCTTCCACTAAGATTGTTACACCGAGCAAGACTTACGACCCGTGCAACGAGTTCGATGAGGAATACTTTGAATTTGGTCTCTTTATGAGCCGCCGAGAGTATAAGACAATCAATCGCCGTCTTATCCGAGGCAGAGACAGCTCCGCATCCGAAGGAAAATACATTAACAGTATCGCTCCTTACGGATACACGAGAGTTAAGCTACCAAACGAAAAGGGCTACACTCTTGAACCTAACCCGGACGAAGCTCCGCACATCAAAACAATCTTTGAGATGTTTCTAAACCACGCAGGAACCAAGATTATCGCCAACCACCTTAACGACAATAATGTGCCGACCCGTCACGGCGACCTGTGGACTTATTGCACTATCAGCAATATTATCACAAATCCCGTCTATATGGGAAAGATTCGACGTGGATGGAGTCAGCAGATTAAAACCATTGAGAACGGCGAAGTCAAGAAGAAAATCAAGCGTAAGAAGAACATCGAAGATTACAATGTGTTTGAGGGGCTTCACGAAGCTCTCATCACCGAGGAACAGTTTATGCTCGCTCAGCAAATTCGTCTTGAAAAACAGCCTGCACCAAAGGTTAAGGACGAGTTTGAGCTACAGAACGCTTTTGTCGGTCTGCTGTACTGTTCGACCTGTGGCAAGAGAATTGGCAGAACCACCAGTTCAAAATCCAGAGATTCACGAGCAAGATTCCGCTGTGTGAACAGTAGGAATTGCCACAACGTCAGCTCCGATTACGATGTGGTTGAAAAGGAAATCATTTCAGCCCTTCGGGAATGGCTCAAAGGTTATCGCATAAAGATTGATACCGTTGGGTACGCTAAAGACATCGAAGCTCTCAGAAATCAAAACAAGAAGTTTGCGACCGAGCTACAGAAACTTAACGCTCAGTTGGAGAACGCATATAACCTTGTGGAACAGGGTGCATATACGCTTGAAATCTTCAAGAGCCGTCAAGAAAAGCTGAACGCTTCTGTGGCTGAAGTTAAGGCGAAAATCTCTGAAAACGAAATCACAATCGCCCGTATGGAGCAGAGCGATAACGCCAAAGCAAACCTCATCCCTCAGACCGAAACTTTGTTAGCCAGCTATGATGAAATGACTAACGAGGAACGGAACGCATTACTCAAAGAAATCCTAAAGAAGATTGAATACAAAAAGGAAGCCAACGGGCAGATAGAAATTGACCTCTATCCTCGGCTTCCAAAAATTTAAGGCTATGTAGGTATCATCAGGTTACCTACATAGCTGTAGGTATCATAGATTGACACACACGTGCGTCACAGCACCCACAATTCGCCCATTTTGGATCACAGGCGAACCCGACATGCCCTGCACAATGCCGCCGGTTTTCTCAATCAGCGCAGGGTCGGTGACGGTGATGAGCAGGTCGCGTCCGCCGGTTTCGCCGGGGTATATGCGGCTTATTTCCACCGCGTACTCACGCACGGTTCCGTCAACGCTTGCCAGCACCGTCGCCTCGCCTACGAACACTTCATGCCGCTGTGCCATCTCAACGGCGCTGCCCTTGGCTATGGAACAATTACGCTCCAAGCGCCCGAATATACCGCTGGTACAGTTGGTCTCTATGCTGCCCAGCTCGGCATCGCTGTCGAAGCTGCCAAGCAGTTCTCCGGGCTTGCCGCATTCGCCGCGGACAACGCCGCTGACCTCCGCCTTCATTATCTCACCCTCACGCACAGGAACAAGCACTCCGGTATCTATATCGTTCACCGCGTGTCCCAGCGCGCCGTAAATCCCCGTAGCGGGGTCATAGAAGCTGACCGTACCCAGCCCCGCCATGCCGTCACGCAGCCACACGCCAAGCTCTCCGCCGTTTTTGCCCGCCGTTGGTGTAACGGCAAACTGCATGTTTTTATCGCCACGCAGCACCCGCAGGGTGATTTCGCCGCCACTCCACTGAGCCAGTTCCTCACGGAATTCT
>JAZNSQ010000018.1:0-18452 GCA_045591265.1 Clostridia bacterium
CCGCTTGGCCTCCGACTTAATGTTTTTTCCTTTTTTTGCATACATGGTTCTGCCCAAACCAAGCATAACAGAAAACATTGCAACACCAAAAATATCACCGAAAAATTTAGGAATGGTTAAGGCCTGTTCCAAATATCCTGATGCCCATTGTGCCATTGAACATTCTGCCGCACCGCCGAAAAATATGGTTATAAAACAAAGCCATAAGCCCTTGTTTTTTGCAAGCTTTAATGCGCCTGAAATTTTTTCAGGGGTTTCCATTTGCGGTATGGTTGAAAAACAGTATAACACAGCCGCAGTAATAGGAACAAGGGTGCAAAGCATCATAAGCCACTGCCAGTTTTCGGTGCCAAAAAGCAAAATGAAAATTCCTGAAAATATTATAACACCAACAACACCCCATGCGTAAACAGAGTGAAGCTTGCTCATTTCACGGTCAGGGTTTTCGCTTGGAATTGCAGCAATTACAGGGCTTAACAAAACCTCACTTAGTCCCGAAGAAACTGAAAATATCACCGTCCCCGTCATAATCCATAAAAATGCCATCTCGGGAAAAAGCCTTGGCAAAACCGCGTATAATACTAACCCTGAAAACACAATAAAAGGTGTTATTTTCACAGTTTTATGTATGTTAAAATGCTTATTAAAAAAAGTAAATACCAAGTCAATAAGAAGCTGTGTAAAAAAATTAACAACCACAAGTAATCCCAGCAAAGTGTAGGAAAGATTATACATATTCCTGAATGTCATAAATAAAAGGGGTGACAGATTTGCCGTTATTGACATCGATAAGCCCGTCAGATAGCAGGCATTTTTTGTAAGCTTGTATTTATCCATCTTAAACTACTTCCTTTACATTATTGTTTTTCTCTGCTAAGAAGAAAAACAGACCCTAAAATCAAAACAATTCCTATTAAAGAATACAAGGAAATCTTTTCCCCCAATATCAGCACACTCAAGATTGTAGCCGCCATAGGCTCAAGTATTCCCAAGGATGATGCCGTGCCCGCCGGGATTTCCCGAAGAGCCATTGTGTATAAGAAGTACGGAAGGATACACGCAAAAATGCCCATTCCTATTGAAAAGGGAATTACCACAGAAGGATTTATTAAAATGCATTCTATAATCCCTGCAGGCTTGGAAAAAACTATTCCCACAACAGCACTTATTAAAAAGCAGTAAAAATTGGCCCTAACAGGATTTATTCCCTTTTGCATTTCGATTTTTGTAATAATGTTATATGATGCATATGCTATTCCCGACAAAAGACCAATCATAATTCCAACTGCATTAATTTTCAGTCCTCCTATAATTCCCGAAACAAGACAGCACCCGACAAGCATTCCAGTTACTGCAATCACTTTTCTTGTGCTTAACTTCTCGCCTAAAAACGTGACGGAATAAATCATCACAAATATTGGCGCAGTATACATAAGCACAACGGCAGTGGATACCGATGTCAACTGCATAGATTGGAAATAACAAGTCGCCGTCAGAAAAAACGACAACCCGCTTCCGATAAACAAAAGAATTTCACCAAAATTTGTTTTTATAAGGCTTCTGTCTGTTATTAAAAGAAATACACCCATACAAATAAATGCTACCAATCCCCTTATAAATGTCATCTGAAGTGAAGTCATATCGTATGGCGCCAGAACTCTTACAAAAAGTCCGCTTGTCCCCCACAGTATGCTTGCTAATATTATGTAAATCAATCCCGATTTCTTCATTTGTGTCTCTCCTTAATCGCTTGCTTGTCACCCAAAAATGTCACAAATTAACTCTCTCGTAAATCAGAAGAAAAGCTTTCTTTCCATAACCTCTCTTGCGGATTTGTTGATTGCAAGATAAAACATAAGTCCGCCGAGCAAAATAAGCACCGATAGAGGATAAAGTGACCATCCGAAAAATTTTATGCCAAAGGTTTTCGAAATAAAAAACTCTATAAGCATAACGAATCCTCCGGTTATACTAAATGCACCGCCCCATATGTAAAGCTTGCCCTTTTTGAGGTAGTAAAGAAGCGTTACAACTGCGGTTGCAATAATTCCAAATCCACCTGTCACGGGGAATGCAAAGCTTAAAAACCAGTCCCCGTTTGTTATGCAGTTTATATACAGAAGGTATACTATTGCCTCTATAAATACGCAAGGCGTAAAAATAACAGGGTTCGGTTTTTTAAACCACAAGGGAAGCGCAAAAGCACTATAACCCATAATTAAAGCACCTAACACATAACCAAACCATTTAAGCTCTCTGTCAAAATGAAAATCCGCAAGAAATGATACAACCACAGGAATAAGAAACATTATAATAACTGCTCCGTTAAATGCTCCCGAGCGGTGCTTTGTTTCGGGCATTCTATTTTTGGGATACTGCTGTTTTTCTCTTTCAATCTTTATATCAGGATGAATTAGCTTTGTGTCACACAAAGGGCAAATATCCTCACTTTTTTCAAGTTTTGCACCACAATTTATACAATACATTTTCTATCTCACCTTCTGTTACTTTCAAGAGTCGCTTCAATCCCTGCCTCTTTTAGCACGCTGTAAAAATGCCTTTCAAGGTCAGGATCACGAATATTTCTTATAAAATTCATATACACTGTATCCCCGTAGGACAAAACCCCGCAATTGTACGGTGCGGCAGCCTGCACACCCAAAATAAAATCTATGCGCTCTACATATTTTTTCATAATGTCAGGCAATTTTACGTTGCCCAGATTTGAAAGATTAAGGCAGGATTTACACTCACCCACACTATCAAATACCGCTTTCATAACCGCGTTTTTAATCGGCAAAGGAACTACCCTTAAAAATATATTTTTCTCGTCTTTTACATTTGCCGCAATAACGCCTTGCATATGTTTTACCGTTACCTCCAAACCCATTTTGTGATAAATTACTTTAATTATTTCATCTATTGAGTACTCCCCACACCTTGGGTCTATTTCAGGAATTGTAAACATTGCAAAATTTCGCAAGGTCTTACTTGGAAACAGGCTTCTTAAATTTACCGGTATAAGAAGTTTTATGGGCTTTTGCTTTTTAAGAGATGGCGTTTTTTCTTTCTGCAAATTTGCAAGGGCTTTCATCATTAACGCTCCTAAAAAGACTGTTACGGTAGCATTATGCTCATGCGCCCTATCTAAAACCTGACCCGCCTGAAGTTTAAAGCACGTAAGGTTAAGAAATCCCCCCGCTTCAGGCTCCCCACTCATATGCCACGCAGTTGTATCTTTACGAGATAGCGGAACCTCACCCGCTACTTTTAAAAAGCAGTCTTCAAGCTCCTCTTCGCGCGGGGCTTTTCTTCTGTCAACTATTCCGTCCTCACAAGGCACTCTTATATCATATTTTTGTTCAAGATACTCCGCAGCCAGATTTTTTAAAAACACAAGTGCACCTGTCCCGTCAGTTAAAGAATGAAAAAACTCAACCGCAATTCTGTTTTTGTATACAATAACACGAAAAGCACATTTCCTCATTTCTTTTTTGCTCATAACGGCAAGCGGATGGCTATATTCATCAATAATTTCAGGCGGATTGTCAATCTCCTGCAGATAATACCAAAACGCACCCTTTCTTAACCTCGATGCAATAGTAGGAAATCTTTTTACAACTACCCCAAGTGCAGATGAAAGCACACTTTTATCAATCTCCTCTGTAAGCGTTACGGACTGACGAAACACATTACTCCAGTTTCTCCGCCTTACTGCAGGATAGATTTTCGCCGCATTATCAAGCTTTACCCAGCTAAGGTTTTTCCGCTCTGCTTTTTTCATTCTTTCACCTCCGCTATCTATAGAACTACTTGCTACTTAATGGTAAAATACACCTCATAGGTTTTTTCGTCATAAGCTCCTGCTGTTCTAAAATCCATAATTTTTTTACACAAGCGATAATAACCGGGTTTTAATTTACCATATCCGTATTCCCAATCTATCTTCATTTCAGTTATATCGTTCATTTTAATACAATAAGCCAGCAAATTCCATACCAAAGGGGCACCGGTCTTTGTTTCTACTGCTTGCCATTCCTCGTTGACAAACGTTTCAAGAGTGTACTCTGCTCCGTACTCAAGCGTGCCTGAAGGGTTGCCACCAAACTGTTTAATTTTTAGTGTCAAACCTGTTGGTGTTACATCATCTGCATACAGAGTAATGCCCCATTCATCAATTGCATTTACGAGTATTCTTTCAAGTTCTTTCTTATCCTTATCCTCTATTTTTGCCTGTTTATTTCCTCTTTTTATTCCACTGCAATCAAGAAGAATATCATATGTGTAATTGTCATAGGTAATTGCATAGTTTGAAATACCATCGCAAGGCTCGTTTATGTATTTTGAGTTTTTAAGCAAATTGGTAATAAAGTCAACATCCGCTTTTTCGGAAATTTTAAATGTATTATTCGTTTCAAAAGCCTTAACATCCAAAACCACATTTGTTGGTTTTTCATATTTCATAAACCAACTGCCCATTTTGACACCAATATTATTCTTGTAAGGCTCTTTAGGGGAAACGCCGACATATCTAACTACTTTATATCCAAGCCCCCAGTATGTAACACGGTTTCCATCTTGACTTACAATTTTTATGCAACACTTTGGCTCATGTCCCGTTGTTACATTTGCGGTGTCAATGTATTTAGTAACCAAACTTAAGATAATGAGAATAAGTAAAACAGAAATTATAATTATAAAACCTTTTTTCTTCATATTTTACACCTCTTTGAATATCATTTGACAAAGCTCGTGTCAAGTCGGGAGAACAGTGAATAATAAGAACCATCACGAAATATAACGAAATCGAAGATTTCTATATTTCGGAGAACCTTGTTATGCTAAAGCATAATAAGAACCATCACAATAAACCACTAAACCAAAATTTCGTGTTTTACGGAGAACCTTGTATGCTAAAGCATAATAAGAACCATCACAATAAACCACTAAACCAAAATTTCGTGTTTTACGGAGAACCTTGTTATGCTAAAGCATAATAAGAACCATCACAATAAACCACTAAACCAAAATTTCGCGTTTTACGGAGAACCTTGTTATGCTAAAGCATAATATGGACCTACTATTTTTCCCTTAATTTTTCACTGATTTTTTTCTGAACAAAATTCTTTAGAACCCGCGAGAATACTGGATTTTCTCGCACCCGATAGTATATGTAAATATTATAAATCGGCAAACTAATCTTTTAAATTGTATAGACTTGACACGAGTGGAAATGTAATTTATTCAAATTTATAACAATATCTAAAATTAAATAATTCTGGATCATTTAGAGATATTTGTGTTATTTTATTTTTCTTATTAAATTTAGGACTTATAAAGATCCAGTTTGTATTTCCATTTGCTTTCTGCGACACCAGAGCACAAACTTGTCCTGGTTCTGACATCAAAACAATATTTCCTGTTTTTTTATAATCGCTACTTATTTCTACAACTGTACCATTGATGACTGTATCTGACTTCTTTAAAGTCTCGCCTTTTCCTCTAAAATACTTAACAACCTCTTTTTTTCCTATCAATGGTTCTAATACCCATTGAGAATGAAATTGGATTTTTCTGTCGAAAAGTTTAAATAACTCCTCAAAGCATCCTGATTGGTATGCTTCAATAATTTTTTCTACGCAATAATGTTTGTAATCATCATCTTTCTTTTTAGGAATGGATATCTTAGAAAGATCTTCATTTCCTTGATATTTTATATAATATCCATCATATTTTAGTGCAAGCCCTCTTTCTGCTCTAACAGGGTCGTTAGACATCAACCCCACAGAAGCAAACATCGGTGTTACTCCTTGTTTTAAACAAAACTCCGAGAAACTTTTTTTCATTCTATAAGAGATCTTCCCTTCATATGGATATATATCCCCTGCTACTATAACAAAAAATCTCTGTCCGTTTTTATTTGCAATCACTTGAGTAGGTTTTTCATTTACAATAATTCCTTCAATAGTGTATCCGTTTTCCTGCATTGATTTTGCTACAACATTTGTGCAAAACTCATGCAATTCTAATCCTGACAAAACGTCATCTTCCGTATATTCAGGAATACCATATCCCCAATCTTTTATAGGCTGATCCATAATTATAATTCCTCCTTTAAATTCCCATTGTGAGACATCTTTCGACACATTTCTTACTCGTGTCAAGTCAGGACTAAAAACACTATTTTTTCAGTTTTCTGCAATACTGTGTGCAGAGCTTATCGGTGCACTCTGTGCACTTAAGAGCCATATTGCTGTTTTCCCAAAACCTTTCGGGATACACAAATACGCATATCTCCCATACAAGCCAGATGGCAAACGAAAATATAACAAGCGACCACGAAAAAAAGCTGTTTAATGCTATAATTGGTAAAAACATCATCAAATGATCCCAATTAAATATTCTGCAGGTTGTGCAACATTTGTTGTGCATTATAAGCCTGAACGGGCACCATATAAGAACACATATTAAATCACACACATAAAAAAGCGCTGATATAAGCACCATCATCCCCGTATCTATAATTCCATACAGATATAAAACGCTTATAAAAATGGTAAGCGCAATCCATATTACCATTACCTTGTATGCCGATTTTGTTGTATCTTTAATGTGCTTTTTAAGATTTTTATAATTTATCTTCTCTTTAATAGGGCGAAACAAAGCCTCAAACACCTTTTGCGAACCTATCGAGATATGCGCCTTTACGGGAATAAGCTGTAATATCATATCTATCATCCATATTAACCATAAAAGGTGCAAGATTGAAAACTTATCAAAAAAATTCCACCCGTCGGCAATATCAAACACGCTTTTGTCAAAAAGGTATAAAAGGATTGCAGTGATAAATACGGCTATTCTCCCTGCTAGTCTTAAAAAATATATTTTTCTTGTTTTGGATGTCTTTTGTCTGTCTTGTTGCATTTAGTTAAAATCTCTCCATTTCTGTTTTGCGGATTATTGATTAAATCAAGACCAAACCAAAATTATAATAAAAAAACCATCTTTGTCATAAATTGTCTCCAGTAATTAATTATATCACAAATCCGGTTTTTTTCAACTTATATATTTTAAGAACAAATAAAAACAAAGTGCACTGGGTGCACTTTGTTTTTATTTGTCCATAAATAATACTTCGCCATATGGATTTTGAACGGACAGTTCGCAATACTCATTATACAAGACCCACATGGTTCTCAGCGTTAACGGTCTTGGAATAGAATGGTCGCCCATCCCATCGGTAAAATAGATTAGTATAGAATCTCTGAAGTACCGATTGGAGTTTAGATATTCTATTACAGGAATGAATGAAGTGCCCCCACGACCATGAACAACATACGAAATATCCTTAACTGAACGGACTTTATACATATGCCTAATCTCAGCGTCACATTCAATAATTGTCACCTCACACATTCGTGATCCAATTATGTCGAATATTTCAACCATTATGCGATTTAAAGTTTCAGGTGACATAGAGCCCGAGGTATCAATGGCAACAACAAGTTTAATGATTCTGTCGTTAATGGACCCTGATATATCGTATCGCTCCGGCTGACGTCTATTCAAACGAAGTCGTGTTTTTCTGTGCCCATCAGGTATTGTGCCTATATACCGTTTTAGTAATTGTTTCCATGTAATGGTTGGTGAAATGAGCAGTCTGCTGAGTAACTCCTTCTGATCACTCGGAAGGTTATCACGCATTAAATCTGACATACCGTTGCAAACATCCAACACAAAGCGCCGGATGATGCTTGCGCACTCGTCCGGGTCATCACTTGTCGTCCAACAATGAGGGCATACGATACCTTTGCGCTTCGGTTCGGTAATAATTTCATTTTTGACGATAGCATCTGGGTGAATAATCCTTGGAGGAGCATTCCGGCATTCAAAAACACCGGTAATTCTGTCAAAGTAATAATCAAAAGCCTGCAGAGATTCTATATGAATTCTGAAAGCCTCACGCAGATATTCTGATGTAATGGCATCTTTCGGTTCTTCAATGACATTAAAGCTATTTTCCGTGCTGTCAGCCGTCAGTCTGTCGTTAATACTGGCATCCATTGCAATATTTAATTTGTAGCCAATTATCGGATCTTTTTGTGGATTGTATCTAATGCCGTCGACAGGATGGTTCAAAATGATATGCTCTATTTCGTGGCAGAATATGTATATCATTTCTGGCAAGGACTTCAGACCAATCAATAATGGATTTACTGTCATACGAAAAGGAAATGAATCAATACTAACCCCGGCATCATAGTACGAAGTAAAATCAATTTCCAAATCAAAATTCATCAGAAAGATGCCGTAATATCGTTCTTGCCTCGATATCATAATCATTTTTATTATATCAAAGATAGCGAGAAACAACTCCTTTATCGCGTCAAGTGCATCCTGGTTTGTTTCATCTCTCTCAACAACGTAAATGTATTTTTGCAATTCATTATGATAGTACACAATATTATTTTCCATCATAATACTCCACGCACAAGTGCGTCATTCATATTGTTTCTCTGGAGAAGTTCCAAGAGTTCGTCATCAAAAACCTCATAAAAGTAGTCATACAACGTGGTGCCGACAGGAGTTTCTGTGTTGACCAAGGATTGAGAGAACATAAGAATGCTGGACATATCAAGCAATCCTATATATATCGCCAATTTCTTTTGGACTCGTTGTATCTCTGTGTCATCAGACTTGATTTGATCAGCATAATCTTGTAAGAACGTTATAATACTCTTGGAAGTAATTGCATTTTTGGCGGTAGACTGCTGCTTGATCCTTAATCTCACCTCTTGTGAAATATCATCCATTCCATCACAAAATATTTCATCAGCCAAAACCAGTCTGGTTGGGTCATTGAGGCTCGAATAAAACATAGAACTTGCATCTCCTCCGACTTTTGCAGAAATGATTGCCCTGATGTCCTTCTCTTTTTTGCGAAGTTCTTCGGCAGAGAAAAAACAATCCAGCCTGTCACGGCCTTTTAGGATGAGGTCTACCATGTGCCACCCACGTGGTGACGGTGCAGGTATTTCATCATCCTCAAGCAGCTTATCCTTTATGGACAAAGCATCTGGGGTAGTAGAAATGAACTCGATAAGAGATCTCTCAAAATGGTGCTCAATCGCAAAGTCTGCCCATTCGTTGGCATCCTCGTGCACCTTAATTTTGATAAAACGGTCAAGTTGTGCCGGATCCATTTCATTGGTGGCATAAACACTCGTCTGCGTACTGGGATTCATTGCTGCGATAATAAACACCCACCAAGGGAGCCGATAGCCATTAACTGTGCGAGTCAAAATAAAGTTCATCAGTTCACGGAAAACAGGCATATCTGTTCTGTTGATTTCGTCAAAGAAGAGGATAACGGGCTTGACTTTCCCTGTCTGCATAAGTTCAATCTTTTGTTCAAAAGAAAGATCTTCGACAGAATATTTATTCTCCTCTCCATTGAGGATAACCTCCAAACTGTCGGCCTTGTCATTAGCTTGGTATAGAAGCTGTTCTGCTTTTTGAATTCTCTGGACAATATAGTATGGAAGGAAACGGAATTCAATATCACCATTTTCATTTTTACACTGGTAGGGGATTCCGGTTATTTCACCCTCTTTCAGAGTTCCTCCCTCAACAATCATCACTGTCCCGCCCAGTTCCTTTGCTATAATTTTTGCAACTTGGCTCTTTCCAATTCCGTGTTTGCCAGACAACAAGGGGGTCACGGCAATAGAGTAGTCGTTTGTGAGCAGATTGGTAAGCATTATACGCTTGCACATTCTTATTGCGTCTTTGATAGAAGCCATTTATTCTCCTCCTCTTTCTTGAATGAATATAATTCTTTAATCTCCGGATTATTCTGTAGTCTTTGACTTAGGTATTTGTACGCGTCTGTATATGAGTTAATAGCCAATAAGGCCAACTCGTGATTATCACGTAGCCTTTCGGATGCAGAGCAAATGGCATATCCATCATTTTTAACCGCAATCCTCACAATTTTCTCACAGTCCTGGAGTTCTTGAGAAGCATATCTTAGCGCCATACCATTTATGTCAACGGCCAAGGATACAAGTTCAAAATCACTCCTCAACGAGGGGTCTGCATAAGATAAAGCAAGACCACTGTTTTTTACGGCTGCATAAACAATGTCACGGTTCTTCTTTTGACGAGGCGAAGCCAATGATAATGCATTACCTCGACTAGAAACCGCCGCTAACACTATTTCATCACGCTCTCTTATTGCCAAGTCGAAATACATCAATGAAAAGCCGTCCTTTTTAGCAGCTTCAAGGCAAATCCTATAGTCTTGACAGAATTTTCTGGGCAAATATTTTAAGCACATAGAGTTTTTCTTAATCAGTGAAAGCACGAAATCCTCATCCTTCGACATACTTGCAAATAGATTTTTGACAACTTCCGGACAGGAATCAACAACTGATAGAAGAAACGCTTTTGATTTCAGAAGTTCACTCGATATTTCTTTTAAATACTTTACATCATATTTAATAAGCAGTCTCATGGCATAGGGGTCGGTATGAATGTTATTTCTCCCCAGAACAGCTTTTCCACCCCCGGCTATGGCCTTAATAAGAATATCTAAATCTGTTCGTTCTATAAATTGGTCAATTGAATTGTCTGGTGTTCGTGCAAGTTTGTTAAGAAGATTGCCCAGCAATCCATACTTGTTGTTAATCAATACCTTCATAGCATTTTTACGGTCTTTAAACTCCTCTAAAACCCAGCCAACAAGCCATAAATTATAATGCTTTATGGAGCCATCTTTATAATAACAGTTCTCTTTTATATATTGGGTAATTTCCTGAAGAAGAATACTTTTCTCTTCCGCCGTCATATCGTTCACCTTGCTTCACTTATTCTATTTGGCATAGGATAACCAAACCTCTGTAAAAACCATACTATTGGTATAATGACATATTGCTCATTATCTCATTTCAAGGTCTTAATGTCAAGATTCTTTTCCTTTTATAAATTTATTGTATCACAATAAGTGTACCATATAACGGACTTTGACTTAGTAATACTATACAAAATTTTAAAAAGGCATCCGAAGATATCTTTTTATGGGGAAGCAAAACCATAAAGATATTTATATCTTAATGAAATCGTTCACTTTGTTCACGATGAAATCCAAACACGTTTGGATGAAATCAAAGCTTTACAGCTTTGATGAAATTAAATCCGCCTTCTATCCTTGCGAAGCAAGATTTCATCATGAAGTGATTTCATCTGCGTTAGCAGATTTATCCCGTCGCAAGACGGATTTAGTTGAAAAAAGCACTTGCAGTTTGCAAGTGCTTTTTCTGGTGACCCCACGGGGAATCGAACCCCGGTCTTCGCCGTGAGAGGGCGACGTCCTAGGCCGCTAGACTATGGGGCCTTGTTAAATTACTTGTTAATTATAATACGAAACACCTTTTATGTCAACAATTTTTTTCAAAAAAAAATGACAGATGCGTTTAACACGTTCTGCCACTAAAAGGAGGGAAAATGAAAAAAGTTTGTACTTATCAAGTACATCCTTATTCTACACCCTTCTACATAATATTTCAATATGTGACATTAACGAAATTAATAAAAAACAAGGGTCAAATTTGTGCAAATTGCACAAATTTGACCCTTTTCTCTTAACTGTTAGAATTTTTCTCTCTTTGTGTAATGGGTGTGTAAAAGCTTATGCGCTTTGTGACTACCTGGTTTTTCAAGATATTCTTCATAGAGAGATTTAATATAAGGATTATCATGGCTCTTACGAAGAGGAAGGTTTCTGTCTTCCTGGTAAATTGCTTTTGCTCTTTCCACTCTGATATCCTTATCCATTCTTACTGTTGCAGGAACAATCGGCTGACCGCCACCGTTTACGCAACCGCCGGGGCATGCCATAATCTCGATAAAGTCAACCTCAACTTCACCGCTCTTAACCTTGTTTAAGAGTTCACGCGCATTACCAAGGCCATGTGCAACTGCTGCACGGATTGTCTTTCCGCCTGCTTTAACAGATGCAATCTTAATTCCTTCAACACCACGAACTGCCTCATACTCGATTTCATTGTGGCTTGTGTTGTCTAAGATATCTGCAACTGTTCTTATAGCAGCTTCCATAACACCGCCTGTTGCACCAAAAATTACACCTGCACCTGTAGCATCTTCACCAAATGGAACGTCAAATTTCTCATCAGGAAGCTCTGTAAAGCGGATGCCTGACTGCTTAATCATCTTTGCAAGCTCACGAGTTGTGATAACTGCATCAACGTCCGGATATCCTGTGCCTGCAAGTTCTTCACGCTGTGCTTCAAACTTCTTAGCAGTACAGGGCATTACACTTACAACGTAAATATCCTTGGGGTCAATGCCTTCTTTTTCTGCATAGTATGACTTAATAATTGCACCATACATTTCGTGAGGTGATTTACAGCTAGAAAGATTGTCAAGCATTTCGGGGAAGTTATGCTCACAGAATTTAACCCAACCTGGTGAGCATGATGTAATCATCGGAAGCTTACCGCCGTTTTGCATTCTTTCTAAAAGCTCTGTTCCCTCTTCCATAATTGTAAGGTCTGCACTAAAGTCAGTGTCAAACACCTTGTCAAAACCAATTCTGCGAAGTGCTGCCGCCATTTTGCCTGTAACGGGTGTTCCCATTTCATAGCCAAATTCTTCACCAAGTGCTGCACGAACTGCAGGAGCAGTCTGCACAACAACGTGCTTGCTTGAATCTCCCAAAGCTTTCCATACATCATCTAAAGAATCCTTTTCACGAAGTGCACCAACAGGGCAAACAGCGATACACTGACCGCAGTTTACGCAAGACACATCATTAAGACTGTCTTCAAAAGCACAAGAAATCATTGTATTAAATCCACGTTCCATGGTGTTAATAACACCAACTGTCTGGATATTCTTACATACGTTTACACATCTTCTGCAAAGAACGCACTTATTGTTATCTCTTACGATTGAGGGTGAAAGTTCATCCACCTCATATTCATTACGAACGCCATCGTACTTAATATCTGTCACGCCAAGCTCTTCCGCAAGTGCCTGAAGCTCACAGTTTCTGTTTCTTACGCAGGTAAGACACTTTCTGTCATGGTTTGAAAGCAAAAGCTCAAGTGTTATACGTCTTGTTTCTCTTACCTTGGGTGTATTTGTCATAACCTCAAGGCCCTCACTAACGGGGTAAACACAAGCTGCCTGAAGCGCTCTTCCGCCCTTAATCTCTACAAGACACATTCTGCAAGAACCTGTCTGGCTGATGTCCTTAAGATAGCAAAGTGTGGGAATTTCAATACCAACACTGCGTGCTGCTTCCAAAACTGTATAATTTGCAGGAACAGTTACGTCCTGACCATTAATTTTTAAATTAACCATATCCATCTTTTATGCACCCCTTTCTTATTTCTTTACTATTGCGCCAAACTTACATGTTTCAACGCAAGCACCGCATTTAATACACTTTGATGCATCAATTGTAAACGGGCTCTTGATTTCGCCTGAAATTGCACCAACGGGGCACTTTCTTGCGCAGGCTGAACAGCCCTTACACTTTTCAGCAATAATCTCATAATTAAGAAGGTCTTTACATACGCCTGCAGGACACTTCTTGTCTACAACGTGTGCAATATACTCATCTCTGAAGTATCTGAGTGTTGAAAGCACAGGGTTAGGAGCAGTTTGTCCAAGACCGCAAAGAGAAGCACTCTTGATGCTTTCGCAAAGAAGCTCAAGACGGTCAAGGTCCTCAAGTGTACCATTACCCTTTGTAATCTTATCTAAAATTTCAAGAAGTCTCTTTGTACCGATACGGCAGGGTGAACATTTACCGCAGGATTCGTCAACTGTAAATTCAAGGAAGAATTTAGCAATATCAACCATACAGTTGTCTTCGTCCATTACGATAAGTCCGCCTGAACCCATCATAGAACCGATTGAAATAAGTGAATCGTAGTCGATAGGTGTATCGATAAGAGATGCAGGAATACATCCGCCTGAAGGACCACCTGTCTGTGCAGCCTTGAATTTCTTGCCGTTGGGGATGCCTCCGCCGATTTCTTCAACAACCTCACGAAGTGTTGTGCCCATAGGAATTTCAACAAGACCTGTGTTGTGAATTTTACCGCCGAGCGCGAATACCTTTGTACCCTTGCTCTTTTCAGTACCGATTGTGTTAAACCATTCGGGACCATTATTTATAATTACAGGGATATTAGCATAGGTTTCAACGTTATTAAGGATAGTGGGCTTGCCCCAAAGACCTTTAACTGCAGGGAACGGAGGACGGGGTCTGGGCTCACCTCTGTGGCCTTCGATAGATGTCATAAGTGCAGTTTCTTCACCGCAAACAAATGCACCTGCACCAAGACGGATTTCTACGTCAAAGCTAAAGTCTGTACCAAAGATGTTGTTACCGAGCACGCCGTATTCCTTTGCCTGATCTATTGCTATCTGGAGACGCTGAACTGCAATAGGATACTCTGCACGGATATATACGTAACCCTGATTTGCACCGATTGCGTAGCCTGCGATAGCCATAGCCTCAAGTACACTGTGGGGGTCACCCTCGAGGATACTTCTGTCCATAAATGCACCCGGGTCACCTTCGTCAGCATTACAGCAAACATACTTTTGTTCATTAACGCTCTTTGAAGCGAAATCCCACTTAAGACCTGTGGGGAATCCGCCGCCGCCACGACCGCGAAGTCCTGACTGCTTAATAATATCAATAACTTCTGCAGGTGTCTTTTCAGTAAGCACTGTAGCAAGTGCCTTATAACCGTCAAAAGCTATATATTCTTCAATATTTTCGGGGTTAATAACACCACAGTTACGAAGTGCAACACGCATCTGCTTTTTGTAGAATGTTACTTCGTTAAGTGATTTTATGGTGTCATTTTCAATTGCTTCATCATAGATAAGACGTTTTACAATTCTACCCTTTAAAAGATGCTCTGAAACAATTTCGCCAACATCTTCCTTCTGAACACGGCTGTAGAATGCGCCTTCGGGATAAACTACAACGATAGGGCCAAGTGCACAAAGACCGAAGCAACCCGTTTTAACAATCTTAACCTCTTTTTCGAGACCGTTTTTCTTAATTTGCTCTTCAAATTCATCACAAAGTTGTACACTTCCGGAGGATGAGCAACCCGTACCTCCGCAAATAAGGACATGAGCTCTATATAAATCCATTATTAATTACCCCCTCAGTTTTGTTCTGCGCCGATTGTGTATTCTGAAACTGCCTGTCCGTTCACAATATGGTCAGCCACAATCTTTGAAACCTTTTCCGGTGTAACCTTTACGTAAGTAGTCTTTTCTTCACCGGGAATATAAACCTCAACAATAGGTTCAAGACGGCAAATTCCGATGCAACCTGTCTGCTCAACAACAACATTTGAAAGATTTCTCTTCGCGATTTCTTCCATAATAGCTGTCATAACAGGGCGTGCACCTGCCGCGATACCGCATGTTGCCATACCAACAACAATTCTTACTCCGTCTTCTCTCTCTTTTCTGAGATTAACGTTATCGAGTACTCTTTTCTTGATAGCCTCAAGTTCTGCAATTGATTTCATTTATACTACACCTCCGCAAATTTCTGATAGTCCTTCTTTTATAAATTCATTTATCCATTCTCCAACGCTTACCTCTGAAAGCGAAACCTCACTCCCGAGAATTTTTCTTATCTCACGCGTGTCAAAGGTAAATTCCTTTTCGTTATAAATATGCTTATACAAAAAGTCAAGCTGTGAATTTAAGCTTACAAGCATACTTATAACCGATGCGATGTCGCCAAGAGGCTGGCGGTCAATGCTTGAATGTGAAAAGTACGCATAAAAGACAGTGCCTTTTTTGACTTCACTTTCAATTTTAATGTCCCCGCCCGCTTGTTGTGCGCTTGCCTTGACAAGCGATATCCCAAGTCCGACCTTTCTTGTAGTTCTCGTGGTTGTAAAAGGGTCAGTAACGCTTTTTAGCATTTCTTCACTCATTCCGCATCCATTGTCTTTAACTGTAAAGGAAAAAACATCTTCACTAAGATTTTCATTCACTGTTATTTCAATAAGGGATGCTCCTGCGCGAATGGAATTTTGAACAATATCTAAAATATTCAGACTGATTTCTTTCATAATTAGTCCATATACTTTTTAAGTATTCCTTCAACATCGTCTACAACAAGTCTGCCGTAAACATCTTCATTTACTGTAAGTACTGGTGCAAGACCGCATGCACCGATGCAACGTGTTGCCTCGATTGAAAACTTTCCATCGGGAGTACATCCGTCAACATCAATTCCGAGGATCTGCTTGATTTTTTCTAAAATGTCCCCGCTTCCTTTAACGTAGCATGCTGTACCAAGACATACGCCAATGTTATATTTACCCTTGGGATTAAGTGAGAACTGAGCATAGAATGTAACAACGCCGTATACTTCTTCAAGGGGAATATTAAGACCCTCGGCGATCATTCTCTGCACTTCGATAGGCAGGTAACCATAAATGTTCTGAGCCTCCTGCAAAACAGGCATAAGTGCTCCTTTTTGTTCTTTGTGCGCATCAATTACAGCGCGGAGCTGCTTTTCCTGTTCTTCGGTGCCGCTGAACGGAATTTTGCAAATTTTTTGCTTACCCATTTTTTTCTTCCTCTCTGTTTTGCTATATTTTAGATTTATCGGTTTGCGGAATAAAATATCGAAGACTGTAAGTGTCTGTACGACAAAAACCTACGGAACAACGCCGCTGTTCCGACAAAATCCATTTTTACAATATATATTATAGCATATATATTAGAAAAAGAAAAGACCCAAAATGTTACAATATATTAAATTTTAGATTTTTTTCACTATAAATTCAAAAATATAGAGGTATTTGGTATGAGTTTAACGCTTGAAACTGTTAAAGAAATTTTTACCCAAACACGTTCCGGTTTTGTAAAAACCGAAGTCGAAACTGTGGGAAGGAGTTGGTTGTCACGGGATATTTCCTGTTCCGTTATCGGCGGTGGTAACAGAAATGTAATGATAATAGGAGGGCTCAGTGGGGGAGATATTGAAATTTCCTCTTTTCTTGTGGAGCTTGCGCATGAACTTGATGATTGTCTGACCGTGAATCGCAGAATATCGGAGTTTAATGTTTCGGCACTTTGCAACTGTAATACATTGCATTTTATTCCAATTGTAAATCCTGACGGGATAATGGTTCATAATGTCGGTATAATGCAAGACAATCCTTTTTACGGAAGAGTTCAGAAGATGATAGGTAGTTCTGGTGATCTTTCCGAATGGAATGCCAACATCAGAGGAACTCAGCTTGACGGCAATTTTAATTACAAATGGATAGACTGCAAACTTCGGGAAAGGAATATGCGTATATTTTCAGGTTCGCCATCGGGATACTTCGGAGAATACCCTGAAAGTGAATTGGAAACATCTTCCGTTTGCTCTTATTGCAGAAAAAGGCCTCCTGATACTGTTATTGAGTTCAGAATCGGCAAGAAGACAGAAATAATACCATGTATGTCTGAAAGATCAGCGGAAAAAAGCATGAGGGCATCAAAGTTGATCTATGGTTACACAGGTATAAATGTCGTTGAAAATGAATCTGTTTTCAGTGGTTCCTTTGCAGGGTGGGCGGCAAGGGAGTTCTCCTGTTCTTCCGTGATCTTCAATGTGGAAAAAACTCTTTCCGAACAGTTAAAGAAGTCTCTGAAAAGTGCAGTATTGCTGTTTTGCGCTCAATAAATATATGAAAATTTTATCTGCCCTAAAAAATTCACACTAAAAGACTTGCATTGACATATTTGTTTTGATATAATATATGATATGGTTATTATAGTAAAATGTTTTACTTAAATAAAATTCGGTATGACTTTGAAAGGGTGTATACACATTATGACAAACAACAAAGCCGTCCTTAATTGGATTGAAGAAATGAAGGTCCTCACTCAGCCTGATCAGGTAGTTTGGATCGATGGCAGCGACGCTCAGAGAGATGCTCTCAGAGAAGAAGCTTGCGCTACAGGTGAGATCGTAAAACTTAACCAGGATAAACTTCCCGGTTGTTACCTCCACAGAACAGCTGTAAACGACGTTGCCCGTGTTGAAGGCAGAACATTCATCTGCACAAAAACAAAAGAAGATGCAGGTAACATCAATAACTGGTGCGATCCCGATGAAATGAAAGCAAAACTCAATGCTCTCTACGAAGGTTCCATGAAAGGCAGAACAATGTATGTTATTCCTTATTCCATGGGTCCTGTTGGCTCGCCTTTCTCAAAGATTGGTGTAGAGCTTACAGACAGCATCTACGTTGTTCTTAATATGGATATTATGACAAGAGTTGGCAAGAGTGTTCTTGATGCTCTCGGAAAAGACGGTGATTTCGTTAAGTGTCTTCACGCAAAGAAAGACGTTAATCCTGACGAAAGATACATCGTAC
>JAZNSQ010000019.1:0-172617 GCA_045591265.1 Clostridia bacterium
GGGAACCACTTTACTTTTCGTAAGACTTTAGATATAATTACTATGAAATGAGGCAAAACGTTCTTGGTGGAATGCGAATAAGACTTTCCTCAGGAATCGTGAAGTCTTACGAGTGAAAAAGCGTAATAGTCTTACGCAGGGTTACATTATAGGTACACAATTTTTCGGATAAGTGGTAGGATAGAACACTCGTAAAATTCAGGTTTTTACACCATTTTTGACGAGTTCCCGAACCGCCGAAATATCCCGAAAAGACTGGCATTCTCAGCAGAAAAGCGGTGTGCGGTTGGCACGTAAGATTCAGGTCCATGTGAAAGCAATTTCATGCAGGTTCGACCCCTGTTATCCGCACCAAAAAAGGAACTCTATTTTGTAGAGTTCCCTTTTTTATTCTTTTTCAAATTTAATAATATCGTCAATCTTACAATCAAGCGCAGTACAGATTTTATTTAAAATAAAACTGTCGTATCTGATAACCTTGTTCTTGTAATAATTATCAATTATATGATAACGAATACCTGTGCGCTTTGCCAGTTCGTATCTTGAAATATTATATTTATTCAGCGCAGAATCAAGTGTAATCCTTATCATAAACTCACCTCTATATACATTTTATTAAATATATATTTTGTTGGCAATCACCTTAAATAAGTGTATACTTATATAGGTATGTAAAAAGACGGGGGAGTATTATGGCTGAATTTTGTTTGGAATGCTGGAATAAAATAAATGGAACAAATGATAGTGAGAGAAAATATGTTATATCACGATATTTAGACTTTTGTGAAGAGTGCCAAGAATATAAACATATAATTATTTTGGAAAGGAAAACATACTATATTCGTAAGTTAAGTTTTTTTATTTTGCCCTTTAAAATCATTTACTATCTTATATATATTGCGTGGAGATTGGTATTACTACCATGGCTGATAGTTAAATATAAAAAGCAAAAAATAACATTAAAAATTAAGGCTTTATCTAACAAACAAAAAATATTACGTATTTTCAAAAATACTATTGACATTTATTAGAAATAGTGTATAATAATGTCGTATCTCGTAGAAACTTTCAGAATCTTTTGAAACTGAAGGTGAAGGGAACTCCGGAGAATCTCGTACAGAGTGCCGAAGGTGCAAGGTCAAATGACCGAATCTCTCAGGCAAAAGGACGGAGCAGGAAATAGCGTTTCATACTCTTATATTTCTGCATATGTTATCCGGAGCCGTCTTGAGAAGACGGCTATTTTGTTGCATAAAATATATTTAGGAGGCAATGGTCATGTTAGCAATGGTCGAAAAAATCAACGGCATAGTAAACAGCTGGGTGTGGGGGCCGGTGATGCTTGTATTCTTGGTTGGTACAGGTATTATTCTCACATTTGGACTTAAGTTTTTCCAGATTGGAAAAATTGGTTTCTGGATGAAAAACACTTTTGGCACACTCTTCAAAAAGGAAGAAAAGAAGAGTAAAGATTCAAAATCGATTTCTTCATTCCAGGCGCTTTGCACCGCTCTTGGCGGTACAGTAGGTGTTGGTAACGTTGTTGGTGTTACAACTGCTATTGTAGCAGGTGGTCCCGGTGCAGTTTTCTGGATGTGGATTGCAGCATTCTTTGGTATGATGACAAAATATTCAGAAATCGTTCTCGGTCTTTACTATCGTAAGAAAACTAAAGACGGCGAGTGGTTAGGTGGAGCAATGGTTTACCTTAAGGAAGGTTTTTCAGGCAAAAAGGGACTTAAGACTATCGGTAAGATTCTTGGTGTGCTTTTTGCTATCTTCTGCATTATCGCTTCATTTGGTATCGGTAATATGAGCCAGATTAACACAATCGCTGCAAACTTCAATGCAACATTTAACATCCCCCTCGTTGTTACAGGTGTTATCCTTATGTCTTTAATGGCATTCATGGCACTTGGAGGATTGAAGAGAGTTGCATCATTTACAGAACTTCTTGTTCCTTTCATGTCAATCTTCTACATAATTGGTGCAGCAATCATTATTGCGCTCAACTTCGGACAGATTGTTCCTGCATTTGCGGCAATCTTTAAAGGTGCGTTCGGATTTAATTCTATTGCAGGCGGTGCTATTGGTGCAACTATTATGTTGGCAGCTCAAAAGGGTATTGCGCGCGGTGTATTCTCTAATGAAGCAGGTCTTGGTTCATCAGCACTTGTTCATTCTTCAGCAGATGTAAAAGAACCCGTAAAACAGGGTGTATGGGGCGTATTTGAAGTTTTTGTAGATACTATTATTATCTGCTCACTTACAGCTTTGGTTATCCTTACTTCAGGCGTTATTGATTTGTCTACAGGCCTTGTAGCTGCAGGTTTTGCCGAAAGTGGTGCGTCTGTTCTTGTAACCGAGGCATTTAAGAATACTTTTGGTGCTGTAGGTGCTTATTTTGCAACAGTTGCAATTTTCTTCTTTGCAATTTCGACTGTTATCGGCTGGTTCATTTATGGTTCTAAATCTTGCCAGTTCTTATTTGGCAAAACAGCAACAGATGTATATAAGTCAATCTTTATAAGCATCATTATGGTTGGCGCTACAATGGACCTTACACTTGCTTGGGATATTTCAGATACATTTAATGGTCTTATGGCAATCCCCAACCTTATTGGTATACTCATTCTTTCAGGCACAGTATTTAAGATTACAAAGAATTTCCTTAAGAGAGGAAAAGGAGAAGATGTTAAGCCCATGCTTTCAGCTTATCCTGATGTGCAGGAAGAGATGGAGAAATAAAATTGATTCTAAAAGCCTCGGTAAAAAATTACCGAGGCTTTTTATATTGTATTTTTTTCTCTTAAATGCTATAATAAAAATAAGGATGTGAAAAAATGAAAAAAGGGTTAGTTATGGAAGGCGGCGCAATGCGTGGGATGTTTACCGCCGGAGTTATGGATGTATTGATGGAAAACGGCATAAAGTTTGACGGTGCAGTCGGCGTGTCTGCAGGTGCTGCATTTGGCTGTAATTACAAGTCAGGTCAGATTGGGCGTGTTATCCGTTATAATACGAGGTTTATCCGTGACAAAAGGTATTCGGGCTTTAAAATTCTTTTGAAAACGGGCAACCTCTACAGTACAGAGTTTTGTTATGGCGAAGTTCCGCTAAAGCACGACGTCTTTGACTTTGAAGCATATAAGAAAAACCCAATGGAGTTTTATGTAGTCTGCACAGACGTTGAAAGCGGGAAAGCCGTGTATCACAAATATACGGGGGACGAAGAAAGTGGTTTTGACTGGATTCGTGCATCGGCATCAATGCCCCTGGTGTCCGAGATAGTGAGAATAGATGGAAAAGAACTTCTTGATGGCGGAATTGCAGATTCAATTCCCGTAAAATTCTTTCAAAACATAGGATACGACAAAAATGTGGTAATTCTTACCCAGCCGAAAGGCTTCGTTAAAAAGAAAAACGCTCTGCTTCCATTTATGCGGGTTAAGTATAAGAAATATCCGAATTTCATTAAAACGATAGAAAACCGCCATAACGACTATAATGAAACCACAAAATACATCTTTGAAGAGGAGAAGAAAGGTAATCTTTTTGTGATTTGCCCAAAAGAGCAACTTCCCGTAAAAAGAACTGAAAAAGATCCCGAAAAGCTTCGTGAAACCTATGAAATAGGAAGAAGAGTAGCAGGGGAATATCTCGATGGTTTAAAGAAATTTCTTAATGAGTAATTTTATAATTTGTATTGACTATAAATGTAATGTAATATATAATTGATTTAAAGGTTAAATTAATTATATTAAGGAGGTTGAAAATGGACAGAAAAACCTATTTTTATATGGATGACGTTATCTGGATTTTCCGTGACATACACCGCGAAAAACCAAAATCAATCTTTGATAACCCTGTTATGAAGGTGCTAAAGGAAGCTCACGATAAGTACGGATTTAAAATTATGCTTAACTCATTTTTCCGTACTGATTATTTTTACGGCGATGATGAGTTTACCCTTAAAGATATGACAGATGAATATAAAAAAGAGTGGGAGGAAAATTCAGACTGGATAAGAATTGCATTTCACGCAAAGCAGGAATTCCCCGATTATCCTTTCATAAATTCAACTTATGATGATATGAAAAATTCCTTCCTTGCATTTAAAAAAGAGGTAGTTCGTTTTGCAGGCGAAAAGGTAATGTCAATGACCTTTAACCCGCACTGGGGACCTGTCAGTAAAGAGGGTTGCCGTGCGCTTGGGGACCTTGGAATAATCGTTTCGTCCGTCACAACTGCCTACACCCAAGAGTATAACGGCGACCCCTTAAGCCTTCCTTATTGCTTGGCAGGAAGACTTCTTCAGAACCGTCAGCCTGAGACTAAGGTTTTAAAAAGTGAAGGTTCTTTGGCAACCTCATACGCTGTTTGTATTTTAGGATATAACAACTTTACAAAAGAAGAGGTTGAGGACTCGGCATTTACATTTGATTATATAAAGCGTGATAAAGAAACGGGACTTAATTTTAAAAAGCACGCCAATTTCATTTGCCTTAACACTGTAAAATATGATGATATTGCAGGTATTGTAGAAAAATATGCAGACAAGCTTTTCTTAGGTGGTGCAACGCACGAGCAGTATTCTTACCCCGACTACTATGCTTATCAGAGTGACCACCTTAAAAAAATTCTAAAGCTTGCAGAAGAGTTACATAAAAACGGATACGAGTATACCTTCCTTGAAGATATCCTCGAAAAATAATAAAAGGAGAAATATATATGATTTGGGCACAATTAGTACATTTAGGAAGTCATATGTGGGCGGATAAAGGCGGTATGCTTTACGGCCGCACTAAAAACCCAAGGGGGTCTATGGACACTGCGGAGGATAGGCTTCGTTGCGAAAAAGATGCATGGATTAATCTTACAAACGAAATTGCGAAAAAGGGTGTTAACACACTTATTATAGACCTTGGAGAAGGCGTAAAGTATGAATCTCATCCCGAGCTTGCGATTGAAGGTTCATGGACTGTTGAGGAGCTTAAGGAGGAGCTTAAGCGTCTTCGTTCAATCGGTCTTAACCCAATCCCGAAGCTTAACTTTGCAACAACTCATGATGAGTGGCTTGGAATATATCAAAGGATGGTGTCTACACCAAAGTACTATGAGGTTTGTGCAGACCTTATTAAAGAGGTTTGTGAAATCTTTGATACTCCGGATTATTTCCATATTGGTATGGATGAGGAAAGCTACCACCATCAAAAGCCCTATACTCTTGCAGTTGTAAGGCATGGTGACCTTTGGTGGCATGATGTTTTGTTCTTTATTGACCAGGTTGAAAAGAATGGCTCTGCAGCGTGGATGTGGAGTGATAACGTAATCTTACAGGACGAAAATGAATATGTAAAAAGAATGCCAAAGTCAGTTATTCAGAGCATCTGGTACTATGACAGGGACTTTGACTTCCCCGGAACTCCCAAATATCCGCTTTGGGATGCATATAAGTATTATTCATTTCTTGATAAGCACGGCTATAAGCAGGTTCCCACAGGAAGTATCTGGATGGCTTACGAAAACATTGTACTTCTTTCAGATTTCTGTAAGGAGCAGATTAGTGAGGAAAATCTACTCGGCTATATGATGACAACGTGGTATTCTACAATTAAGGATACTCACACTTATAATGTTGCTGCGGCAGATATTCTCGGTCAGGTAAGGCGTTACGATTACGACGGCAAATAAGTGGAAATATAAAAACGTCTGGAACGCAAAAGGGTATGTAAAAATTTTTACATACCCTTTTTGCATAAAACCTTGAAATTATTTTCTAAATTTGGTATATAATAATTAAAAGGACTCAAAAAGGAGGAATGGTTAATGAAAAAGTTTACTTTAGTTATGGCACTCGTTTTATTATTAGGTACTACAGCCTGCGGAAGAAGAAATAATAATTCGCCTGCGGTAAATAATGCAGGTACTCAGCCAAACCCGAGCATTTACGAAAGTGAAGGGTACTCAATTTCAATCCCCTCCGGAGAATACCTCTATGAAAAAGATTATGATGACGGCAATTTAGAGGAAAAGTGGGAGCATAGAAAAAAAGACGATGCTCAAATAAAAGTCACAACCTATAAAAACTCTGACGAAATAAGTGCAAGAGAAAGATTTATAAGAGAAAATGATGATTATATTTTTGAGGATTTAACAGGATACCCACTTTGCGGAATTGAGCGTGACGGGGATGAATTATGGTTTAATCTTTATAAGTCAGGCGAAAATGTCTATATCGTATCATGGGAATACGATAAATTTACCTCTGACGCTATAAAAAAGGAGCTATCCGACATAGCAGGGACATTTAAATTAGCAGAGTAAAAGACTAAAAAAGACTTCACACTGTGAAGTCTTTTTCTTCGTGCTTCCCGTTTGGAACATAGGCATTCTGCCACACTGCCGTTTGCATTATGCCTTGTTCCTGCACAACCCTGCGCCCTTGCTTTATCTTCCACAGGAAGCGCTCAGGCTCGGTTCCCACATAGGCTTCAAGTCCCGTCTTATTCATAAGAAAACAAAAAGAGCACCAGCTTTCGCTGATACTCTTTTTCTTTTGGGAAATAACTCTAATTTTGATAAAATGCACCCCCTATAAGGAATTTTGCACCCCCTTATAGAGAAAATGCACCCCCTAATTGTAAATTGATTTTTACATTTTGTTTACGACTATTGACATTACAAATATTTGTAGTATAATATACTTGTGAACTAATATAAATTATTACAGAATATTGTAGTAAAAGGGGGTAATTCTGTGACAAACAATTTAATAAACGTGTTTGCTTCAGAGGAGTACCTCTTGCTGTTTTGGCTTTCGAAAAACTTGACAAAAAGCAAACAAAAAACATCAGTTAGATTTTCCCAGGCTGAAATAGCTGAAGAATTAAATTGCAGTCCAACAACAATAAACAAACGGATGCGATTATTGCAAAATTGCAAATGCATAAAACTTGACGGAAAAAAAGGATATGAGATAACAAACAAAGGAAAGAGTGTTCTCAAAATAATGAAAAAATTAGAGACTGTTGATGGAGGAACGCAAGTATGACAAGACATGATATGATAGAAAGAATCGGAAAAGCATATTTAACTGCCAACATTGAAGGTGGCGAATATAGTTATGTGCAAGAAGCGGGTTCAAAGTCAGCACTTGAAAAGGCAGTAGGACATCCTATAACCCATTTCAAATTGGATATTCGTTTTGAAAAAGGCGATATTGTTATTCTTGTTGAAACAAAGCAAATATTCAAAAAAGCAGATGAGGCACAACTTGCAGAATATTTGGAAGAGGAACGTGCCCTGCACAAGAATAAGAAGATTATTTGTATCCTTGCTAACACCAACAATGATAAAATAAAAGTGTGGAAATCATTTGTTGAAGATAAATTTGTTCTTTCTGATGAAAACGTTCTTGACACAATGGAACACTATGAGAAATTGTTTGATCTTAGCAAACAAAACGATAGAGAAAAAGTCCTCAAGAACACATATGATCTCAATGAGCTTCTTCACAAAATGGATATCAAAGAAGATTTGAGAAGCCAATTTGTTGGAACGACTCTCCTTTATATCAAAGATATGTTAAAGAGATCTGGTGCTACTAACATTGATGATGAACTCATGAAAAAGCTCAATGCGGTTTGGAGTATGATGTCTGCCGATGAAATAAGAGCCGCAATAAAGAAAACACTGGATGACTTATTGGACGGCTCTGATAATAAGACAAAAAAGATTGAATTGCTTCAAAAGAATGTGCTTAACGATCAAAAAGTAAAGAAGCTCTCTTTGGCGCATTGGATAAATATTTTAGACACTATTATCACCGACATATATCGTTATATTGATGCAGACAGTTCTGAAGGACAAGATATTTTGAATTTGTTCTTTATTGCATTCAATAAATATACTGGTAAAGCGGATAAAAATCAAGCATTCACGCCGGATCACATTACCGAATTTATGTGCAGACTAACCGATATTGACCGAAATACTGTTGTATTAGACCCCACTTGTGGAAGTGGTTCTTTCTTGGTGCAAGCAATGGTTAAAGAATTAGCTGATTGCCGCAGAGGAAAAACAGAAACAGAAGCTATAACTCTTATGAAAACTGTTAAAGAAAAGCATATTTATGGTATTGAAAATGAAGAAAAAGCATACGGACTTTCTACAACCAATATGCTTATTCACGGTGATGGTAACAGCAATATAAAATTTGAAAGTTGTTTTAAATGTAAGTCTTTTATAAAATCTGCTGATCCGGATGTCATATTAATGAATCCGCCTTATAACGCAAAGCCGATTAGTATACCCGAAGTATACAAAAAGAATTGGGGTAAAGCAAAAGACGGCAAAGAAGATCCTACAAAAGGTTTTGTTTTTATCCATTTCCTCTCAGACGTTGTGAAAGAAATGAACGAAGAAAGAGAAAGTAAAGGAGAACCAAGAAAAACAGTAAAATTAGCTGTTTTATTGCCCGTGTCCGCAGCAATTGGCACAAGCGGCATTATTGAAGATGAGAAGATTGCTATGCTCGAAGAAAACACTTTGGAAGCGGTTTTTACTCTTCCAAACGAAGTGTTTTATCCCGGAGCGTCTGTTACAGCGTGCTGTATGTTGTTCACTTTAGGAAAACCTCATAGAAAAGCTGATGGAACAGTAAATGAAACTTTCTTCGGATATTACAAAGAAGATGGTTTTAAGAAGAAGAAAAACCTTGGACGTGTAGAGCAATTTGATGCCAACGGCGATTCTAAGTGGCGGTCTATTGAAGACGAATGGCTTTCGTTGTTCAGAAACAAAAATGTTGTTGATGGTCTGTCAGCTAAAGTGATTGTGGATGGAACTAATGAATGGTTATGCGAAGCATATATGAAAACAGACTATAACAAACTAACCGAAGAAGATTTCCAAGAAACATTAAACAATTATCTTGCGTATCTTATGAAAGAAGGAAAAATCTATGAATCTTGATATTTCAACCTGGAAAGAATATAAGATTTCTGATTTATTTAACGTAAAATACGGTGTGAATCTTGAATTAAATGCCTGTGAAGAGGTGCCGGCTAATACTCCTGATTCTGTAAATTTTGTTGCGAGAACAGCTGAAAACAATGGAGTTTCAGCAAGGGTAAAACTCATCGAAGGTGTTGTACCGCAAAAGGCTGGATTAATTAGTGTTGCTGGTGGCGGCAGTGTTTTGTCTACATTTCTTCAGTATGAACCATTTTATAGTGGCAGAGATTTATATGTATTGGAGTCCAAAGAAGACATAACCAATGAAGCTAAACTGTTCATAATAACTGTAATTGAGCAAAACAAATACAAATATAGTTATGGACGACAAGCAAATAAAACCCTTTCGGACATACTTTTAAAGCTCCCAACGAATCACAATGGTGATCCCGATTATACATTTATGAACAATTACATAAAGAGTTTGCACCATAAACCATTGACAACAAAGAATACAAAAAGTGGCAATACGATAAATACTGATAAGTGGCAAGATTTTGAATTTGGGAAGCTTATTTCAAAAATATATAAGGCAAAGGCGCATAATAAAGATGATTTAACTGAAACGAACAATCTCACATCGTCTATAAGGTACATAACGAGGACTGCAGAAAACAATGGGTGTGAATTAATAGTTTCTCTGAACGATATTGACCGAGATACGATTGAAGAAGCGAATGCAATTACTATCGGTGATACTACAGCAACTTGCTTTTATCAAGATGAAAAGTTTATTGCAGGTGATCACATGGTGGTTGTACGAGCTGAATGGTTAAATAAAGCGCGGGCACTTTTCATTCTATCTATCCTTAGAAAAGAACAATATAAATATTCCTATGGACGAGCTTTTTTGATGGATCGAATAAAGTCAACCACATTAAAGCTTCCGATTCTTCACAACGACGATGGCACACCTTATGTAGATGAAACACATCAATTTTCAGATGACGGATATGTTCCCGATTGGACATTTATGGAGAATTATATAAAATCGTTACCATACGGCGATAGAATTGACAACTGAAAATCATAGGAACTCTTTTTATATCATATGAACCCCTTTTAAGCCATCTGAACCCTATTAATTTTTAAAAAGCATCTAAAAACACGAAAAAACCGCTCCGATGATAATTCGAAGCGGTTTGTTTATTGTTACAAAAGTACTGAAAAGCCTTATTCTAAGCCAAAAATTAATAACCCCATCTTTTTATCAAAGTTGGGGTTATAATATGGTGCGAGAGACGGGACACAGTCGCTTTGCGCCTTAATTGCTTGGCGACCCAAATGCTTTCGCATTTCGGTACCCGCCTGCACACCAAAAAGCTAAAAAACTTGCCACAGGCAACTTTTTGTAACGCTTTTTGCCCACTTTGGCTTCAAGTCCCGTCTTATTCATAAGAAAACAAAAAGAGCACCAGCTTTCGCTGATACTCTTTCTCTTTTGGTGCGAGAGACGGGACTTGAACCCGTATGGTTATCCCACACGCACCTTAAACGTGCGCGTCTGCCGATTCCGCCACTCTCGCAAATCGGTTGTTTTTCACAACGTAATTTAGTATAACAGAAAGTTTTTTTATTGTCAACATATTTTTTCATTTTTTTAGAAAAATATTGTTAAATCGCAAATTGACTAATTAAAGATTAAATGATAAAATACATTCATAAATAAAAAAAGGTGATTATATGAAAAAATACTATGTTACGGGGATGAGCTGTGCCGCCTGTAAAGCGCGTGTTGAAAAAAGCGTGTCTTGTGTTTCAGGCGTTACAAGCTGCAACGTAAACTTAATAAATAACACAATGCAAGTTGATGGTAGCTTTGAGGAAAAAGATGTTATACAAGCCGTTAAAAACGCGGGCTACGGAATAAAAACGTCTCCTAAAGAAGAAACCAATGATGAAACAAAAAAACTTAAAACAAGGCTTTTTTCATCACTTGTCTTTCTTCTTGTTCTTATGTATATTTCTATGGGAACAATGCTTTTTGATTTGCCTCTTCCGAAGTTTTTATCTGAAAACCACTTTTTTAAGGGATTAGCAGAATTAGTTTTATCCCTTGTAGTTTTAATTATAAACAATAAATTCTTTATAAGTGGATTTAAAAGCCTTTTTAAAAAATCTCCCAATATGGATACGCTTGTAGCTATCGGCTCGGGCGTGGCGTTTGTGTATAGCATTTATGCACTCTTTAAGGGGGATATGCATGGACTTTATTTTGAGTCATCGGCAATGATTCTTACGCTTATTACTTTAGGTAAAATGCTTGAAGCGCGCTCTAAAGGAAAAACAACGAGCGCCGTTAAATCTCTTATGGCGCTTGCGCCCAAAACGGCAACTGTTATTCGTGATGGGAAAGAATGTGTAGTAGAACTCAATGAGCTAAATGCAGGCGATATATTTATTGTGCGCGCGGGGGAAAACTTTCCTGCTGACGGCGTTGTTTTGGATGGCTTAAGCACAGTCAATGAATCAATGATTACGGGCGAAAGTGTGCCCGTAGATAAAAGCGTGGGGGACGAGGTGATTTCCTCTACTACAAATCTTTCGGGGTACTTAGTGTGCAAAGCCACTAAAACGGGGGAGGATACAACTCTTTCTCAAATAATAAAAATGGTTGAAGATGCAGCGGGTGCCAAAGCGCCTATTGCAAAGCTTGCAGATAAGGTTTCAGGCGTTTTCGTTCCGATTGTTATAATTATAGCAGTGCTGACATTTATTATATGGACAATTTTGGGCGAAAGCGTTTCATTCTCGCTTGCAAGGGCAATCTCCGTTTTGGTTATAAGCTGTCCGTGTGCGCTAGGACTTGCAACGCCCGTTGCAATTATGGTAGGCAGCGGAGTCGGTGCAAGAAACGGAATTCTATTTAAAACGGCAGAGTCTATTGAAAACACAGGTAAGGCGAAAATCATTGTGCTTGATAAAACAGGTACAATAACAAAGGGTATGCCCGAGGTGACCGATATATTCTGCGCGGAGGAAACCCGCGAAAAACTGCTTCGGTATTCATTTTCACTTGAAAGGAAAAGCGAGCATCCGCTCGCACGTGCAGTCGTTTCTTTTGCGGAAGAAAAAAATATTCCTTTTCTTGAGTCAGACTCCTTTAAAACCCTTCCGGGAAATGGCGTGGAGGGCATTATTGAAGGAAAGTTGGTCTACGGCGGAAATATAGATTTTATAAAAACAAAGTCAAACGTTTCAGAAGATATTATAAATAAAGCGAAGGAATTTTCACTTAGCGGAAAGACCCCCTTGTTTTTTGCAACAGAAGATACCTTTTTAGGCATAATTGCCGTGGCGGATACGATAAAAGAGGACAGTAAAGATGCCATAGAAAAGCTTAAAAAGATGGGGCTTCGCGTCTGTATGCTGACGGGAGATAATGAGCATACCGCCCTATCCATTTCAAAAATGGCGGGAATAGACGAGGTTAGAGCAAAGGTGCTTCCCGAGGGAAAAGGGAAGGAAATTGAAAAACTAAAAAAACAAGGATTAGTAATAATGGTAGGTGACGGGATTAATGACGCCCCGGCACTTAAAATGGCAGATATCGGTATGGCAATAGGAAGTGGCACAGATATTGCAATAGAAAGCGCTGATGTGGTGCTTGTTAAAAATTCACTCACGGACATTGTAAATGCCGTAAGGTTAAGCCGAAAGACGCTAAAAATCATTAAGGAAAATCTTTTCTGGGCATTCTTTTATAACACGCTTGGAATTCCGCTTGCCGCAGGACTCTTTGGATGGGAGCTAAACCCCATGTTTGCTGCCGCCGCGATGAGTTTGTCAAGCTTCTGTGTGGTGAGTAATGCCCTAAGAATAAACAGAATAAAATTTGGTAAGAAAGAAGGAAAAACCGTGAAAAAGACATTTAAAATCGAAGGAATGATGTGCCCTCACTGTGAGGGACGCGTAAAAAAAGCCCTTGAAAATACAGGGGGCGTAAAGATGGCAGAGGTAAGTTACGAAAAAGGAGAGGCAGTTGTAACGCTTGACGAAAACATAGATGAAGGCTTACTTAAAAGCGTTATTGAAAACGATGGCTACAAAGTACTCGCAATAGAATGAAAAATGGATGTGGAAATTTCCACATCCATTTTTTAATTATCTGTAAATGTCATACTGCGACACAAAGGGGCAAGGGTTTTTGCATCGAAACAGTAAATTGAATACTTATCTCCGTTTGAATTTCTTGGGATATAGTTAGCAAGCATAGCTTTATCTGTGATGCCTTTAAAATACCTGAAGGAAGGCTGAGCACCACTATCTTTTTTCATATAGGAAATATACTCTCTTCCCACATCGCCAACGCAGTACTGAACAACACAAAAACTCTTTTCCTGCGTTTGGGAATGAATAACACCATAAGGGCGGGAGAGGACAATTTCCCCAACAAACGGAGTTTCCGATTCGAAAATTATCACGTTTGTGTAAGGTAATACAAAACGACTGCCATTGTAAAAAATTGTTGTGGCAACAGGAATATTAAAAAGGTGATTTTTTTCGTATTTTGTACTCGTGCAGTTATAAATTTCGTCTGTATATTTTATCCATGAAGCTTTTTCCCCGTGAGAAGTTCCCAAAGAAGGGAGGACAAAGTCACTGTCTGAACGAAGAAAATATGCATGATAAACGGTATTTTTAAGGGTTATTCCGTCATTCTGATAAGCTGTCTGGTCATTCCACGTTATATCGGTATGGTACCACTCTCCGTCTAATTTTATATAGTTCCATATATGGTTAAGCGGGTTAGATATGCAAAAGTCACTTTCAATCCCAATCTCTTCTAAAACCTTATATAAAAGCGATGCATACCCCTCACAAACCGCTTTTCCTCTTAAAAGAAATCCAACCGGGTGATAAGGGGAATAATCCTCATTGGCAAAATAATTATTATAATCGTGTTCATAAGAGTAGTCATAAGCAATTTTATCGTGAAGAATGGTAAGCTTTCCAAGGTCGGTGGGAACGTCTTCTACAAGCGCCTTATACTCACTGATTTTTGCTAAAAGACGGTTTCTGGCATTTGTTATTTCTTCCTTCGTATCAAATAAATAAAGAGGACTAAACTCGCCGACATGCTCCTCGTTATCAAAATAAAACTTTGTTACAACCATAAGCTCAGGATGCCTGAGCGCAATATCAAAATACTTTTTTTCAAACTCCTCTATGCTTAAATTATAAGAATAAACATTTATGTCCTTTTCAAAATTCAGGCATTTTGAAATAATGTATTCCTCAAAAGGAATATTTGAGGATGAAAAAAATCTTGACACCGTCTTTTCATTATAATCCGAAGCTTCCCCCACACAGACCGATTCGTTTAAAATATCGCCCACAGGCAAATCATAGGCGTTTATAGTAGCGGGGACAAGAAGTAGTACTATTAATAATATAAGAAATTTTACATGCTTCAATTTACATTACACTCCTTTATATATATAATAATCCACCCCCAAAAAGATGTCAACCAATAAAAAGAAATATGTAGAAAAATGCTATTTACATTCAAAGTTTAAAATGATAAAATAAATGTATAATTTTCTTTGGAGGTAAAAATGAAAACAGATATAGCTATTATAGGCGGCGGTATAGGCGGTCTTATGGCAGCGTATCGCCTTAAAAAGAATAACGAAAATTTAGAAATAGTAATCTATGACAGCGGTCACAGAGTAGAAAAAAGATATTGCCCCGCAAGTAAGAACGAGGGGTGTATTCACTGCAGGACCTGCAGTATCACCTGTGGCTTTGCAGGTGCAGGTGCATTTTCTGACGGGAAGTTTAACCTTGGCACTGCCTATGGCGGAACGCTTGGGGAAGAGCTTGGCGACGATTTAGCAATGGAATATATAAATGAGGTTGACAAAATCCTTAAGCTTTTTGCGGGGGATAGCTATCCCAAGCTTTTTATGTCAAATGATGAGCTTAAGCTAAAATGTATAAAGAATAATCTGCGCCTTTTAGATATGAATGTTCGCCATCTCGGGACAGATAAAAACCTTTTCACAATGAAAAACCTTATCAAATGGATTGAGGAAAATGGGGTAAGCCTTGTTGACAGCACAAGTATAACGGATGTTGAAAAAACGGGGGATGGTTATACCCTTACCACCTCTAAAGATGAAAAATGCACAGCGAAAAAGGTGATTATTGCGACAGGGCGCGGGGGTGCAAAATTCGTAACGGATTTTTGCGAGAAGTTTAATGTTCCTATGGATTCAAACTCCGTAGACATTGGCGTGCGTGTTGAGATGAAGGATATTATCTGGCGTGAATTTTCAAAGGAAATTTATGAGCCGAAAATTCTCTACAGAACTAAAACCTTTGAGGACAGAACAAGAATGTTCTGCTTTAATCAGGGTGGCTTAGTTTCTGCAGAAAACAACCACGGAATTATCACTGCAAACGGTCACTCTTATGCAGAGCCTGAAAGGAAAACGGAAAACTGTAACTTCGCAATTCTTTCTTCAATACACTTTACAAAGCCGTTTAATAAGCCTACGGAATACGCTGAATATATTGCACGTATGGCAAATATGATAGGAAACGGAAATGTGCTTGTTCAAAGATTTGGTGACCTTATCCGCGGAAGACGTACGAATGAGCATCGTCTCAGTCAAAACACCGTTACCCCCACTCTTCGAGCAACTGCAGGTGACCTTTCCTTGGTGCTTCCGCACAGAATGCTCACAAATATTATCGAAACAATCTATGCGCTTGACAAGGTTGCCCCGGGCACTGCAAATGATGACACACTTCTTTACGGTTGTGAGAATAAGTATTACTCAATCCGTCCGCAGACCGATAATACCTTTTCTCTTACAGACGGGGTCTATCTAATCGGTGACGGAAGCGGTATAACGAGAGGACTTAGTCAGGCAGGGGCAATGGGTATATATGTTGCCGACGTAATTTCAAGGGAAATGTAAAAAACATTAAAAAGGTAATGCTTAAAGTAAAAATTTAAGCGTTACCTTTTTTAATATATATATTGATTTTTTCACCCAAAAAGTGTATAATTTAGTTTAGATTGGGGTGATAGTGGCTTGATGGAAAATAAATTAGCATTAGATGGTAAGACAATTGAATTATTTGAAAGATTTTCCGTGCGCGAAAAGGACATAAAAAGTCTTGTGAAATGCGATATGAAAAGCCACAACCAGTATGGTAATGTGTATGTTTTACTGACGGACTCTTTTATCGCTACCATAGGCGAGGACGGAGAATTTTATAAAATAGAGGCAGATAAGATAAAGGACATTTTTGTAAGAACGTATGTGTCCTCGGCAAGCCTTGTGCTTCTTTGTGATGAAGAGGAGATTGTGCTTGGTTACTTTTCTCTAAAATGTGCAAAGGCAGTTGAAAAATTTGTTTTCGATGTTTTAAAAAGAAATGAAGAGAATCTACAAAAGTCCGCTTATATTCCGGAGGGTGACTCCGTAACAAAGGGCAGGAAAAAGCTTTTTCTTCGCGTTCTTTCATACATCCCCAAATACAAAAAGGACCTGTTTTTAACAATACTCGTAATTCTTTCTTCAAGTCTTGTAAATATTGTTAATCCCTATCTTACCGGTACAGTCCTTTACGATAATGTATTAGGTGGAAAAGGACCTCTTTCAGGTAAAATATTTACACTTGTAGGGATGCTTGTCATAATCTCCGCAGTAAGTGTGTTTTTAGGCATTATGCGCGGGCGAATCGGCGCAAACCTTTCGGGAAATATCGTTTACGATATAAAGACGGAGGTTTTTGGTGCAATGCAAAAGCTCGGCATGCGCTTTTTTACCTCCAAAAGAACCGGCAATCTCTTAAATCGTGTAAACAGTGATGCGCTTGACATTCAGTACTTTTTAAATGACGGATTGCCGATTTTTATAATTAATGCAATGACTATTTTAGGCGTGGGACTTGTTTTGTTTTTTACAAATCCGCTTCTTTCTGTCACGGTTTTAGTGCCTGTTCCGCTTATAGCATTAATAATAAAGGCATCAACCCGCAAATTCAAAAAGCTTAAATGGCACACATGGCGCCGTAGCTCAAAGCTTAATTCTCTTATAAACGATACACTTTTGGGAATAAGGGTTGTAAAGGCATTCGGCAGAGAAGAAAATGAGGTAAAGCGCTTTGAATATGCAAATGAAGAATTTTACCAAAACAGACTTCGTGAGGGGATTGCGGCAGCAAAGGTATTTCCGTTTTTAAGCTGGATTATGTCATCGGCAGGCGTTATTGTCTGGGCACTTGGGGGTACTCAGGTACTTTCAGGCGCGCTTACTTTTGGTGAGCTTATGACTTTTGCAGGCTATCTTACTCTTCTTTACGAACCGGTAAACTTTATGGTAAGAACCTTTGACTGGTGGACAAATTGTATGAACAGTGCCCAAAGAATTTTTGAGGTGATTGACAGAACCCCCGATGTTCCGGAATCGGAAACTCCGGTGCATCTTGAAAAAATACGCGGTGAAATAGAACTTAAAAACGTCACCTTCGCGTATGAGCCGAACAGAAACGTGCTTAAAAATGTATCTTTAAAAATAAATGAGGGCGAAATGATTGGCCTTGTCGGGCACAGCGGTGCAGGGAAAAGCACTATTACAAACATCATAACAAGGCTTTATGATGTAAATGAGGGTGATGTACTGCTTGACGGAGTAAACGTAAAAGACATTAAAAAGGATGACCTCCACTCAAATATCGGTATGGTACTTCAGGATACGTTTTTATTTTCAGGCACAATCCGTGAAAACATCTCCTACGGAAAGCCTGACGCCACTTATGAAGAAATTGTGCAGGCTGCAAAAAGTGCATATGCGCATGAATTTATTATAAGACTTCCCGAGGGGTATGAAACAAAAATCGGGAAAAGAGGTATTAACCTTTCAGGCGGTGAAAAGCAAAGAATTTCAATCGCGCGTGCAATTCTTATGAATCCCAGAATTCTTATTCTGGATGAGGCGACTTCCTCGCTCGATACTGAAACGGAAAAGAAAATTCAGGATGCACTCGATAAACTAATTGAGGGCAGAACAACAGTTGCGATAGCACATCGTCTTTCCACTCTCCGTAATGCAGACCGCCTTGTAGTTGTCGAAAACGGAGAAATTGTTGAAAGCGGAACTCACGAGGAGTTATTTAATAAAGTAGACGGAGTGTATCAGCGTATGGCAAAAAAACAGCTTGAGGCACTTCATCTTTACAGTGAGGTAGATTAAATGAGTGAATTGAACTACATAAATAAAGAAGATGCCCACTTTTACGAAAATGAAAGCGGACTTCTGATGCTTAAATATAAGGGTGAGGATTTTGGTCGCGTCAGCATAAGAAGAATATTCCCCCTGAAATTTTCGGAGGAGTACCTATCCGTTGCCCGCGAAAATTATGCAAGAACGGATAAAAATGACGAGATTGGGATTATCCGTGACCTTAAGGAATTTGATACGGAGCAGTCAGAAATTGTAAGAAGGGAACTTGACAGGCGCTACTTTCTTCCCGAAGTTACAAAGGTTATAAGTGTTACCGAGGAATTCGGAAACACTACCTGGAAAGTAGAAACAACGGCAGGCAGTACCGATTTTACGGTTGAGGATATGTCTGCAAACATAATAAAGCTGAGCGAAAACACAGTAATTCTCATTGACGTGTTCTCAAACAGATATCTTTTTAAGGACATCAAAAAGCTTGGCGACAAAACGGTGCAGGCACTGGAAATCTGGATATAAAGAAGGGAAAAATATGAAACGCGGTTTTCTTACAACTGAATATGAAAGTCAAATTAACCGCGTTTTATGTGGCGAAAAAATCATCTTTAACTGCGAGTATGATTTGACTAACAACGATAAATACACAGAGGGCATATTTATAGTAACTAAAAAAAGCATTGCCGTTTTTGAAAATGGCGAAATTAAAGTTCTTGCTTCTCTTAAAAACATTCAGAAAATCTGTGTGGGCGAATTAATAGGCTGCGGAATTTTAGAGGCTTTTATAAACGAAGAAAGAAAGATGCTTGCACGCTTTTCTATGCGTCATATTGAAGCCTTCAGTGCAGCGGCAGAGGTAATAAACAGTCTTATAAACGGCGAAACCGTAGGCGAGATAGAGTTTGAAGAGGAAGAGAAAATCTGCCCCAAATGCGGCGGCACCTTTATCCACGGAACTAAAGTGTGCAGAAAATGCACAAGCAGATTCAGTATGATAAAAAGGCTCTGGCAACTTTCAAAGTCCTGCAAGGGGATATATGCCTTTTTGGTTATATTCTTTTTGGTGGCAAGCGTTATAAATATACTTACGCCTCACCTTAAAAAGAATCTTGTAAATGACGTTTTGACAGTTAAAAACGCAAGCAAGGAAGCACTTTTAGGCGTTGTTTTATTTATGTTTGTGCTGGGGGTAATCACATATCTTTTAAATGTTTTAAGAGATATCGCGTCATCCAAGGCAAGTAATCTTTTAGTTAAAAATTTGCGTGGTGCAATATACGAAAAACTGCAAAGAATGCCGCTTGGCTATATAGAAGAAAAAAACGCCGGCGACCTTATGCAGCGTATAAATAATGACACACAGCGTATACAAAGCTTCATTCAGGATATTTTTATTCTCGCCGTGGGCGAAGTTATTATGGCAGTGGCAATCGGGATAATAACCTTTTCCATAAACTATGTTATGGCGCTTTTAATCTTTGTGCCGATTCCCCCGTCAATTTATATGATTTATAAAATCCGTCTCAGCATCGGCAGGCGCTACAGAAAACAGTGGCGCGTGATGGATGTTTTAACAAGCAGACTTACCGATGTTTTAAACGGAATTAATGTTGTAAAGGTCTTCGGGCGTGAAGATGACGAGACAAGAAGATTTAAGGATACTGCCCGAAATGTTAGAAACCTGACCTGCAAAAACGAAAAATATGTGTATACAATCTTTCCTATAATTAAATTTATTATGGGTTTTGGCAGTTATTTTGTTCTCCTTTACGGCGGAAGCAAGGTAATAGACGGCTCTCTTTCAGTAGGTGAGCTTGTGCAGTTTTCGGCATACGGAAGCTATCTTTACAGTAAGCTTGAGTGGTTTAGTATGGTTCCCCGCCACTTTACTATGGCGATGGCAAGCTCAAGCCGTGTGTTTGAAATACTTGATGCGCCGGAGCCTGAGGAAAAAGAAACAATAAGCGATATAGAAAACATAAACGGCGAATTTGAATTTGACAATGTGTCTTTTGGATATAAAAGCTACAGAAGAGTGTTGCGCGGGATTAATGAAAGCGTAAAAAAAGGCGAGATGATAGGTCTTGTCGGTCACAGCGGTGCAGGAAAAAGCACACTTATAAATCTTATTATGAAGCTTTATTCTCCAAACAAGGGGAAAATTATGCTTGACGGAAAAAATCTTGATTCCTATAGCGATAAGGACTACAAAAGCACGCTTGGAATTGTCCTGCAGGAAAACTATCTGTTTAGCGGAACGATACTTGATAATATTGCTTACGCTGCACCTAATGCCACGTATGAAGATATTATTCTCGCTGCAAAAAAGGCAAGTGCACATGACTTTATAGTAAATCTTCCCGATGGATATAATACCTATGTCGGCGAAAAGGGGCACCGTCTTTCAGGCGGAGAAAGGCAAAGAATTTCAATAGCACGTGCAATCGCGGCAAACCCTAAAATTATAATTCTTGATGAGGCAACTGCCTCGGTAGATACGGAAACGGAAATAAAAATACAAGAGGCGCTTTTAAATGTAACGCGTAATAAAACAGTTTTCGCGATAGCGCATCGCCTTTCTACCCTTAAAAATGCAGACAGACTTTTTGTGCTTGACGAAGGAAGGGTAAAGGAAAAAGGCACTCATAAAGAGCTGGAGGAGAGTGGCGGAATATATTCATCACTTCTTCGTGCACAGCAGGATATGGTAAAATCAAAAATAACGATAGACAATATAAGCTTAAAGGAGTTCTGAAATGAAGGATTTTAAAATCATTACCGACAGTAACTGTGACATCCCCGTAGAAACAGTTGAAAAATTAGGAATAAGGGTACTTCCTATTTCATTTACATTTGACGGAGAAAACTACTATCGTGACGGGATTGATATAACCCACGAGGAGTTTTATGAAAAGCTTACACAAAACGCTCAAATCCCGAAAACAACGCAGGTTACTCCAATAGAATATTTGGACGCTTATAACGAAGAATACGATAACGGGAATGATAACTTACTTGTAATTACCATTTCCTCACGCGGAAGCGGAATGCACAGTAACGCCGTAATGATGGCAAATGAGATAATGCAGGAACGCGGTGGAAATATTACGGTTGTTGATTCCATGGGCTTTTCGTGCATTACGGGCGCAGGCGTTATAAAAGCCGTTAAAATGAAAAATGAGGGTAAAAGTAAAGAAGAAATCGTAGAATTTTTAAATGATTTCTTCACAACAGTTCACGCATATTTCCTTGTAGGTGACCTTGAGCATCTTAAAAAAGGCGGAAGAATAAACACTGCAACGCTTGTTTTAGCTAATATGCTTGACATTAAGCCAATTCTTACAATTAAAGACGGCATAGTAGTACAAAAAGATAAAATCCGCGGAAGTAAGCGTATCCTTAAAAAGCTTATAGAAAATATTGAAGATGACGGCTACGAGCTTGACGGAAAAGCAGTGATGGTGGCAAGTGCGGGAAACAAGGAAAAATTTGAAGAGCTTAAGGAAGAGCTTACAAAGCTTTTCCCAAATGTAAAGGTAAACAGATGCTCTATCGGGCCTATCGTTGGATGCCACGGCGGACCTGACCTTTGCGGAGTTATTTTTTCCGATAAATACGATTTAGATGACTTTGAGGAATAATTATGTGGATAGCAGAAAACTGGAAAGACTACGAGTGTATAGATACTGCAAGCGGTGAAAAGCTTGAGCGTTGGGGTAGCATTATCCTCCGCCGTCCTGACCCGCAGGTAATCTGGGACGAAAAGTCAGTGCCAAAAAAATGGGAAAGTGCTGATGCATGGTATCACCGTTCACAAAGCGGTGGCGGAAAATGGGAATATAAAAAGGAAATCCCTCAAAAATGGCAGATAAAATATAAAGACCTGACCTTTAATATTACTCCCACAGGCTTTAAGCATACAGGCCTTTTTCCCGAGCAGGCAGTAAACTGGGACTATATGATGGAAAAAATTAAAAAAGCACAAAGACCGATAAAGGTGCTTAACCTTTTTGCCTATACGGGCGGTGCAACTATCGCATGCGCCAAGGCAGGAGCAATGGTAACACACGTTGACGCGTCTAAAGGCATGGTTTTATGGGCAAAGGAAAATGCACAATCAAGCAATCTGGGGAATGCGCCTATCCGCTACCTTGTTGACGACTGTATGAAATTCGTTGAACGCGAAATAAGAAGGGGGAATAAGTATGATGCTATACTTATGGACCCACCGTCATACGGGCGCGGACCCGGGGGAGAAGTGTGGAAAATGGAGGACTCCATAGCGTCCTTTGTAAAAAGAACAGCGCTTCTTTTAAGTGATAATCCCCTTTTCTTTATAATTAACTCATACACAACGGGGCTTTCCCCTACAGTACTTACAAACCTTATGAAAATAAGCCTCCCTAAAGGGCGTGTGGAGGCAAGCGAAATAGGACTTAACATTACAGGCTCATCCATGGTGCTCCCTTGCGGTGCAACGGGAAGATGGGAAGGATAAAATGAACATTATCGAAGCAGAAAACCTTTTCTTTAAGTATGATGAGGAGGGAAACTCCTACGTGCTTAAGGATTTAAACTTAAATATAGAAAAAGGAAGCTTTACCGCAATAATCGGTCATAACGGAAGCGGGAAAAGCACCTTTGCAAAGCATCTTAATGCAATACTGCTTCCAAGTGGCGGAAGTGTGACGGTTTGCGGGATAGATACTTCCGACAAAAAGAAAATCTACGAGCTTCGCAAAAATGCAGGGATGGTATTTCAAAACCCCGACAACCAAATTGTTGCAACTATTGTAGAAGAAGACGTTGCTTTCGGTTTAGAGAATATCGGTATTGAAAGAGAAGAAATGCATTCGCGCGTTAAAGAAGCACTTACGGCAGTTGATATGTATGAATTTCGCACTCGCGCACCGCATCTTCTTTCAGGCGGGCAAAAGCAGCGCGTTGCAATAGCAGGAATTCTTGCGATGAACCCCATGTGCATTATTCTTGATGAGCCAACCGCAATGCTTGACCCTCTTGGTCGCCGTGAGGTGCTTTCAACCATAAAAAAGCTAAATCGGGAAAAAGGCATAACGATAGTACTCATCACTCACTATATGGATGAAGCGTGCAGTGCCGACAGGGTGGTTGTGATGAATAAGGGGGAAATTTCGCTTGACGCATCCCCAAAAGAAATATTTAAGGACGAGGAAGCACTTAAAAAACTCGGGCTTGACGTTCCGCAGAGTGTTGCTCTTTTAAACAGACTTAAGGAAGAAGGATTTAATCTTTCAGATAGTGCGCTTACTCCCGAAGAATGTGCACAGGAGATACTAAAGCTTTTTAAGAAAAATTCCGAAGGTAAGGAAAACCCAAAATGATAAAACTTAAGAATATATCACATTTATATAATAACGGGCCTGATATGACTCCTTCCGTAACAGATATAAACCTTGAAATTAAAGAGGGCGAATATATCGGAATTGCGGGCCACACGGGAAGCGGAAAAACAACAGTTGCCCAAATTCTTGCAGGGCTCATTTTGCCACAGAGCGGTGAAATAGAAGTAAGCGGCGAGGCATCTTGCGATTTTAAAAAAACTGCAAGAATGCTGCGTGAAAAGGTTGGCATCGTTTTTCAGTATCCCGAGCATCAGCTTTTTGAAGAAACGGTTTATAAAGATATTGCCTTTGGACCTAAAAATAAAAAGCTTTCGGAAAAAGAAATTGACGAATGTGTCAGAGAAAGTGCGCGTCTGACTCATCTTGACGAATCACTTTTTGACAAGTCCCCGTTTGAGCTTTCGGGCGGTCAGAAAAGGCGCGTTGCAATAGCAGGCGTGCTTGCAACTAAACCTAAGGTTCTTATTTTAGATGAGCCTGCTGCAGGACTTGACCCATTAGGCAGAAAAAAGCTTTTTTCGGAGCTTAACCAGATACGAAAATTAAATAACACCGCGATTGTCCTTATCTCTCACAGTATGGAGGATTTGGCGGAAAATGTTGAAAGAATAGTAGTTTTAAATAAAGGTAAAAAGGTGGCAGATGCACCGGTAAAAGAGATTTTTTCAAACTATTCTCTTTTAAAGGAGAGCGGGCTTGATGTGCCTGAAATTACCCGCATTGCGCACCTTATCCGTAAAGGCGGAGTAGATTTAGGCCACGATATCTATACAATAAATGATGCCGTGCGCGAAATAAAAAAGGTGCTGGGGGTGTAGAGTATGCTAAAGGACATTACAATCGGTCAGTATTATAATTCAAATTCCCCCATTCACGCTCTTGACGCGCGCACAAAAATTCTGTGGACCATTTTTTACATGGCGCTCCTCTTTATGATTAATTCGCCTTTAATGTATGCAGTGATAATTCTTTTTACGCTTTTTGTGATAAAGCTTTCAAAAATACCTTTAAAGTTTATTTTAAGAGGAATAAAGCCTATTATGGTGCTTGTAGTATTTACCGCAGTCATAAATCTTTTTATGACCCCGGGCGAAAATGTGCTTCTTTCCTTCGGGATATTTAAAATAACAACGCAAGGCGTGCTTCTCGCAATAAAAATGGTTGTAAGGGTGGTGCTTCTCATTGTCGGAACTTCACTTCTTACTCTTACCACAACGCCCACAGTTCTTACAGGCGCGATAGAGGTTTTGCTTTCTCCTTTAAAAAAATTAGGCGTTCCCGTAAGCATTTTTGCTATGATGATGGGGATTGCACTTCGATTTATCCCTACTTTAATGGACGAGATAGACAAAATAATGAAAGCGCAGATTTCCAGAGGTGCAGATTTTGAAAGCGGGAATATGCTTGCAAGGGTAAAAGCCATAATTCCTATACTTATACCGCTTTTTGTAAGTGCGTTTCGGCGCGCGGATGAGCTTTCGGTTGCAATGGAATCAAGATGCTATAACAGTGAAGCTCAAAGAACAAGCTACAGAAGTTATGAATTCAGAAAAAACGATTATATATCCTTTTTGGTTTCGTTCTTACTTATCGGGGTTATGATAATTATAAAGGTTGTGCAAAGATGAAATATAAGCTGACGTTATCTTATGACGGCACCAATTACCACGGGTGGCAGTTTCAGAAAAACGGAATAACAATTCAGGAAGTTTTGGAAAATGCTCTTTCCAAAATCTTTAACTGCAATATAGCCGTTACGGGCTGTTCACGCACCGATGCAAGAGTTCACGCAGAAAAATACGTGTGCTCTTTTGAAGGGGAAACCACAATTCCCACTTCGAAAATTGCAACCGTCATAAACACAAAACTACCCGAGGATATCCGCGCGTATCACTGTGAAGAAGAAAAAGAAGACTTTAACGCAAGGTTTGACACCAAAAAAAAGGCGTATGAATACAGAATTTTAAACAGGGAGGTAGCCGACCCCATTCTTCGCAACTACGTCTGGCACTATCCTATAAAGCTTGATGTAAAAAAGATGCAAAAAGCCGCGAAAATAATTCAGGGCAAGCGTGATTTTGCCTGCTTTTGCGCGGCAGGATCAAGTGCTAAAACAACGGTGAGAAATCTTATGCACCTAAGCGTAAAAAAAGAGGGGGATATAATCACCATTCGTGCCGAGGCAGATGGGTTTTTATATAATATGGTGCGCATAATTGTAGGCACTCTTATCTATATTGGTAACGGCAAGCTAAAAGTGCAGGACCTTAAAGAACTTATGGAAAATAAAGACCGGCGTCTTATGGGCGTTACAGCACCGCCCGAGGGACTTAGGCTGGTGGAGGTTTGCTATGAATAAGGAAAAAATTTTGAAGGTATTAAAAAATACTGCAGTAATAATTGTAATAATTTCTCTGTTTACAATCATATACTATCAGAACAGAGACAGGGCAATCGGAAAAATCTTAAGTGGAGAAAACCAAAAAAGCAAAGAAGAGCAAAGCATTATGGATGGCCTTGTAGACGCCGGCATATGCAAAATTGGAGAAAAGATAGGTATAATTACAACTCACAGCTACAGTGTAATTGATGAAAATGCAAAGACAACGGATAGCGAAATAGCTCTTTCGGAACCAGTAATTTATTCAGACAGTGACTATGCAGTTTTTTATTCTGCTGATTCAAAAGAGGCAACAGTTTCTAAAAATGAGAGAGTCCACTATACAATAAATGCCGAAAACCGCATTATAAAGGCAAAGGTGAACAGAAACGGCTATGGCATAATTGTAACTGAAAAAGAGGGCTACACCAGTGAAATAGTAGTCTACAACAGACTTGGTGAGGCGATTTTCAGGTGGGACTTAAGCAGCAGTGAGCTAATTGATGCAGACCTTAATTCAGATAATAACAAGCTTATTTTAAGCGTGCTCGAGTCAAATGAAAAGAAAATGTGCACAAAAGTAATGCTTATAGACATTACAAGCGCAAAGGTGGAAAACAGCGAGTATTTTGATAATGAGGCGATATATAAGGTTGAATTTAACAGAAATTCAACGTGCTATGGCCTTGGAAGCAGTAAGCTTTTTTACTTTAATTCTGACGGAACGGTTAAATGGGAAAAAAGCTACAAAGGGAAAACTCTTCTCAAGGCAGATTTAACAAATCCCGATATGGTAGTTTTAGCTTATTCAGGCGCGGGAAGCGGAATTAAGGGAAACTCAACAGAGCTTGAGGTTGTATCAAGACTTGGAAAGGTCACAGCCTCAAAAACGATTGACGGCCTTGTAGAAGACATCAGCGTCAACAAAGCAAAAATTGCCGTGGCAATAGGAAAAAATGTTGAAATATACACGCAGGCACTTAAGCTTAAGGAAACACTTATGTCAAAGTCCGTTATAGAAAAAATAGAGTTTTTTGAAAATGATAACTATTTATTTGTGCTGGGAAACACCGGCGGAGATATTTTAAAGGTTAAATAAGGGGTGTAAAATGGGCGATATCATTATCCTTCTGGTTATTGTTTTAAGCAGTTTTATAGGGATGAAAAGAGGTCTCTTAAAAACACTCACGGGCGTACTTTCAACCGTAATGAGTGTAGTTTTAAGTATGGTTTTTTACAGACCTGTTTCAAAAATCCTCGAAAGCTCGCCTCTTATGCTCGTTATAGAAAAAAAGACGGAGGAATTTTTCTTAAGAGGAGATGCTTCAATTCTTTCAAAGGTAGGGGAGCTTACAAAGGATAAGGCAAGCGCTCTTGTAATGGATGCAATAAGCTTTATTTTAGTAATTGTGCTTGTAAAAATAATTCTTCTGTTTCTTATAAAAGCAGTTAGATTTACCGCAAAATTACCCGTAATCAAAGAGTTAAATGCCCTTTTGGGCGGTGTATTGGGTTTTGTTGGCGGAGTCATAATTTGCTACATATTAATTGAGGTTTCAGATGCCTTGTCAGTAGGCGGAATTCTTAAGGAGCTTGACGGTGCATTTGATAAATCCATCCTCGCCTCGTTTTTCTACAAAATAGATATTATTTAGGAAGTGACATTTTATGATAAAGGTGGACAAGACCATAAAAAAAGAGACAAGCTATATAATAGTTGTATCAGGAATTTTAAGTGTGCTTATGCAAGCTGTCTTTTTAATTATAAATAAATGGGATTACACAGTTTTACTCGGAAATATTTTATCTCTTTGTATATCCGTTTTAAATTTCTTTTTTATGGGAATAACAATACAAAAAGCACTGGATATGGAAGAAGGGGACGCAAAAAAACTTATGCGCGCTTCGCAAAGCATAAGAAATCTTTTAATGTTTGCCATATTAGCCGTGGGAGTAATACTTCCTATGTTTAATACGGTGGCACTCATTGTTCCTTTGTTCTTCTCAAGAATAGCCGTCTTTTTAAGACCGCTTATAAAAAAGGACGGAAAGGATGTGAATAAAAATTGAACCAAAAGACACTGCGCTTTAAGATTGCAGATTATGTTTTAATCGCGTTAATGGCTCTCCCCATTTTAGCGTGCATAATTCTTAAAATTATGATGACCCCATTAAAAGAGGGAATAGTCATAACGGGTGCGCTCATCTTTTTTGATATTAAGATGCCTATTCAAAATCTGGTTATAACAGAAGCACAGATAAACTCACTTGCAGTTATGCTTTCAATACTTTTTTTGTGTATGTATCTTACGCATGGAATAAAAAAGGGAGTCTGGCTTAAACGTCACCATTTTGCAGAAATAATTGTTGAAATGAGTACAAAAATGGTTAAAGGGAATATGGGAGATTATTTTACGTTCTTTGCCCCCTTTGTGGTTGCCATTTTGGCGCTTTCGGCATTTTCAAGTCTGATAACTCTATTTGGGCTTTTTGCTCCAACATCAGATATTAACATTATTGCAGGATGGTCGATACTCGTATTCATTCTTATAACGTATTACAGAATGAAATGCGGTCCCGTTCAGTATATAAAGGGACTATCTGATCCGCCACTGATGGCACCGCTTAATATAATAAGCGAGATTGCGACTCCGGTTTCTATGACCTTCCGTCACTACGGAAACGTGCTTTCAGGCTCTGTTATATCGGTGCTTGTGAGCGCAGGACTTTCAGGGCTTTCTTCTATGGTTTTCGGGGCGTTACCCGGGTTTTTGGGAGAAATTCCGTTTTTGCAAATAGGACTCCCTGCAATACTTTCAATATATTTTGATATATTCAGCGGATGCTTGCAGGCGTACATTTTTGCAACACTTACAATGTTATATATATCGGGCGGGTTCCCACTCGAATTATATATGGAAAGAAAAAAGAAAAAAGCACAGTTGTGCAAAAATTAATTGGAGGTTTTATTATGTTGGAAATTGCTATTGGTATTATTTTAGGATGTTGCGCACTTGGTGCAGGTACTGCTATGATAGCAGGTGTCGGCCCCGGTATCGGTGAAGGTAATGCGGTTGCTAAAGCTTGTGAAGCTATCGGCCGTCAGCCTGAAAGCAAGGGTGACGTAACAACAACAATGCTTATGGGTTGTGCTATCGCAGAAACAACAGGTCTTTACGGTCTTGTTATAGCAATCCTTTTGATATTTGCTGCTCCTAACTTATTTGTAAATTTACTTATGAGTACAATCGGTTAATAGCGAAAGGAATTTGTTATGCAGTCATTAGAGGTTATTTCTGTCAATTTGTGGCAGATAGTGATTTCACTGTTAAACTTAGTAATTCTTTTTGTCCTCGTAAAAATGTTTTTGTTTAAGCCCGTAAACAAGATGCTTGAAAAACGTCAAAGCGAAATTGACGAGAGATACAATCAGGCGGATGAGGCAAAACGCATCGCTGAAGAGGACAGACTTTTATGGGATGAAAAGATGAGCGCAGTTAAGAGTGAATCGGAAGAAATACTTAAAAAAGCTCACTCTAGTGCTATAAAGAAAAGTGATGCAATCGTTTCTAAAGCAAAGGAAGAGGCAGAGGGTCTTCTTCGTCAGGCTGAAAATGAGATAAATCTCGAAAAGAAAAAAGCCCGCGAAGAAATGAAAAAGGAAATTGTTGACGTTTCAGTATCCTTAACCAATAAGCTACTGGAAAGAGAAATAAACGAAGAGGATCATCACAAGCTTATAGATTCGTTTATAGGGAAAATAGGTGAAAGCGATGAGTGAGATAAGCACTGAATATGCAAAGGCTTTATTTATGCTGGCACTTGAAAATGATAAAAAGGAAAACTATCTTCAGGATTTATGCACTGTAAACGAAGTTTTACTTGATAATCCCGAATATAAGGACTTTTTATCCTCGCCAAAGATTCCGCTTAATGAAAGACTTGGCGCACTTGAGAAGGCGTTCGGAGAAACGCTTTCGCGCGATGTTCTTTCCTTTCTGAAGCTTCTTTGCGAAAAGAAATATATTAAGTATTTTAAAGAATGTAAAGAAGAATATGAAACCTTATTTGAAAGAAGCAAAAGGGTTTCAAACGCAAGTGTAAAAAGCGCTGTAAGCCTCAGCGAAAAGGAAAAATCAGCAATAAAAGAAAAACTTGAAAAAATCAGTGGACACACAGTTAATCTTAACTGCGTTGTTGACGAAGGTGTCTTGGGCGGATTAATTATTGAACTTGACGGGAAAATAATAGATTCAAGCCTTAAAAGACAGCTAAAGGATATAGAGGGTGTGATAATTAAATGAGTTTAAGACCTGATGAGATTAGTCAAATAATAAAAGAACAAATAAAAAACTACGAATCCAAAATTGAAATGCAGGAAACCGGAAGCGTAATACTCGTTGGTGACGGAATTGCAAGGGTGTACGGCATCAAGGCTTGTATGTCAAGCGAGCTTTTGGAGTTTGAGGACGGAAGCTTTGGCATGGCGCAAAATCTCGAGAACGAAACTGTTTCCGTTGCGCTTTTGTCAGACACTAACGATATCCGTGAGGGTACAAAGGTTAAAAGAACAGGGCGCGTTGTATCTGTCGGCGTTGGCGAGGCGCTTTTAGGAAGAGTTGTTGATGCGCTTGGTAACCCCATCGATGGAAAAGGCCCCGTAAACACAACGGAGACAAGACCGATTGAGTCTGATGCCCCCGGAATTATTGAAAGAAAGAGCGTGTCTGTTCCTCTCCAGACGGGAATTAAGGCTATTGACAGTATGATTCCTATTGGCAGAGGCCAAAGAGAGTTAATCATTGGTGACAGGCAGACAGGTAAAACAGAAATTGCCATAGATACAATTATAAACCAGAAAAACACAGATGTAATTTGTATTTATGTTGCAATAGGGCAAAAAAATACTGCAGTAGTTCAGCTTGCAAATGAGCTTGCGCGCGCCGGTGCGATGGATTACACAATCATTGTTTCTGCATCAGCATCGGAAACTGCACCGCTTCAGTATATTGCTCCGTATTCAGGCTGTGCGATGGCAGAGTATTTTATGCAAAAGGGTAAGGACGTTCTTATTATCTATGACGATTTATCCAAGCACGCTATAGCATACCGTGCGCTTTCGCTTCTTATCCGTCGTCCTCCGGGACGAGAGGCGTACCCCGGTGACGTATTCTACCTTCATTCAAGACTTCTTGAAAGGGCAGCCTGCGTTGCTCCCGAATACGGCGGTGGCTCAATAACCGCGCTTCCTATTATTGAAACACAGGCGGGTGACGTTTCGGCGTACATTCCCACAAACGTTATTTCAATAACAGACGGGCAGATTTTCCTTGAAACAGAGCTTTTCCATGCGGGTATTATGCCTGCAATAAACCCGGGTATCTCAGTAAGCCGAGTTGGCGGCTCTGCACAGCTTAAGGCTATGAAGAAGGTTTCAGGTGAGCTAAAGCTCCTTTACGCGCAGTATCGTGAGCTTCAGTCGTTTGCCCAGTTTGGAAGCGACCTTGACGAAGACACCAAAAAGCGTCTTGCACTCGGTGAGCGTATAGTTGAGGTGTTAAAGCAAAAGCGTAATTCTCCCGTAAGGGTAGGGTGTCAGGTTGCAATTGTATATGCGGTTACAAAAGGATATCTAAATGAAGTTCCGGTAGATAAGGTAAAAGATTACGAAGAAAAGCTCTTTGACCTTTTAGAGAGCGAATATGGTGAGCTTCTTAATAGGTTTGAAAATAACTACTACGAGGAAGAAGACGTAGCGCTTCTTAAAAAAGCCCTTGAAGAAATGAGGGGTTAAAATGGGAGTAGATACAAAAAGCCTGAAAAATCGCATAAAGAGTGTTGACTCCACACTGCATCTTACAAAGGCGATGGGGCTTGTTGCATCCGCCAAGATAAGAGGCGCAACAAAAGCCATGCAAAAAAGCCGTGAGTACTATGGGGCTATGGAAGAAACCATTGGTATGCTCACAAGCTCCAAAGCTTGCGAGAAAAGTGAGTATATGAAAAGAAATGAAAACGGCAAAATTCTTCTTATAGTAATTGCAGGTGACCGAGGTCTTGCGGGCGGATATAACTCAAATGTCTTTAAAATGGCAGAAGGTATAAAAGCCGACAAGATAATTGCTATAGGGAAAAGGTCGTGTGACAGATACTCCGGCGCACTTATAAAGGCAGAAACCTTTACGTATGAGGATGCAATTAAAATTTCAAAAACCCTTTGCGAAGAATTTAAAAACGGGGAGTATGAAAGGATAGGCATAGTTTCAACAAAATATGTTTCAATGCTTACCCAGACGCCCCAAACACAGTGGATTCTTCCTCTTTCAAAAGGTGAAAAGAAGTCCCGTGGAGATATGCTTTTTGAGCCTGATGAAAAAACTGTGCTTGAATCTATTATAGAAGAGTATGTTGCTTCTTGCATTATTTCATCAGTGCGTGAGAGCTTTACTTCCGAAGTAGTTGCAAGGCGTTTTGCAATGGATTCTGCAGGCAAAAATGCAGGAGAGATGATAGAGTCACTCCGTCTTGAATACAACCGCGCAAGGCAGGGCGCAATTACGCAGGAAATTACAGAAATAGTAGCCGGAAGCGGTATATAAGGAGAGAATGATATGTCAGATAAAATAAGGGGCAAGGTAGTACAGGTTATGGGACCTGTAGTTGACGTTTCCTTTGAAGAAGGTTCTTTGCCCGAGATATATAATGCATTAACAATGAAAATAGGGGATAAAACCCTGACGGTTGAGGTTGCACAGCATATAGGCGATAACATCGTAAGATGTATTGCTATGGCGTCTACCGATGGTCTCACGCGTGAAACAGAGGTTACAGATACAGGTAAGCCCATATCAGTTCCCGTGGGAAGAAAAACTTTGGGCAGAATTTTCAACGTGCTTGGTGACCCTGTGGATAATAAGCCGGAGATAGAGGAAGTGGAGAGATGGGATATACACAGACCTGCTCCGCATTATTCAGAGCTTTCAACCTCTACCGAGATACTTGAAACGGGCATCAAGGTTATTGACCTTCTTTGCCCCTATTCAAAAGGTGGTAAGATTGGACTTTTCGGCGGTGCCGGAGTTGGAAAAACAGTTCTTATCATGGAGCTTATAAATAATATTGCCAAAGGTCACGGCGGATTATCAGTTTTTACAGGTGTTGGAGAGCGTACGAGAGAGGGTAATGACCTCTATAACGAAATGCAGGAGTCAGGCGTTCTTTCAAATACCACACTCGTTTACGGGCAGATGAATGAACCGCCGGGAGCAAGAATGAGGGTAGGGCTTTCAGGTCTTACAATGGCAGAATATTTCCGTGAAGAAGAAGGACAGGACGTGCTACTCTTCATTGATAACATATTCAGGTTTACACAGGCAGGCTCCGAGGTTTCGGCACTTTTAGGAAGAATGCCGTCTGCCGTTGGATATCAGCCGACACTTGCAAACGAAATGGGTATGCTGCAAGAAAGAATTACATCAACAAAGAAAGGGTCAATCACGTCTATTCAGGCGGTTTACGTTCCCGCCGATGACTTAACTGACCCCGCGCCCGCTACAACCTTTGCGCATCTTGATGCAACAACCGTTCTTTCAAGAAGTATAGCGTCACAGGGTATTTACCCTGCAGTTGACCCGCTTGAATCTACAAGCCGTATTCTTTCACCCGAAATTTTAGGGGAGGAGCACTACAGTGTTGCGCGTGAAGTGCAAAGAATCCTTCAAAGATATAACGAGCTTATGGATATCATTGCAATTATGGGTATGGATGAGCTTTCTGACGAGGATAAGCTTATTGTTCAGAGAGCAAGAAAAATCCAGAGATTCTTGTCTCAGCCATTCCACGTTTCGGAAAAATTTATCGGTATCCCCGGAACGTACGTACCGCTTTCTGAAACAATCCGCGGATTTAAAGAAATTATCGAAGGTAAGCATGACGACCTTCCCGAATCAGCATTCCTTTTTGTAGGAACGATTGATGAAGCGGTAGAAAAAGCAAAGAAGGTGGACTAATGAATACCTTTAAGCTTATAATTTCAACGCCTGACGGTAACCTCTTTAGTGATGAGGTTTATAAGATATCGCTTCGCGGAACTGAAGGTGACCTTGCCATTATGGCAAATCACATTCCGTTTGCAACGAGCGTTAAGCCGTGTGTATGCCACATAGAAACGAAGGATGAAAAGAACCTATCACTTGAGGTTGAAAGAGGTCTTTTAAGCGTTTCCGGAGATAAGACAACATTAATGTCAGGCAGTGCCAGATGGATAGATTAAATGCAAAGTGCAAAATGCAAAATAAAAAATCCTGTGAGGGTTACAATCTCACAGGATTTTTTTTTTATTTGTTTTTTAATTCTTCGAGGATTTGTTCTAAAAGAACTGTCTCATCGCTTTTAGTAGGAGCAGGCTCTCCTTCTTCTTCCTTCTTTTCGTAGAGTGATTTAATTTTATTCATCATCTTTACTACAAGGAAAAGGCAGAATGCAATAATTAAGAAGTTAATGATTGCCTGAATTAAAAGTCCGTAATTAATTGAAGCGTCACCAACTTTAACTGCAAGTTTTGAAAAGTCCTTTCCACCGAGAATTATACCAAAGATTGGCATAAGCACGTCATTTACAATAGATGTTACGATGGCGTTGAATGATGTAGCAATAATAACACCAATTGCTAAATCAAGCATATTGCCCTTGAGTGCAAAGCTTTTGAATTCTGCAAAAAATTTTTTCATCAGTTTTCTCCTTTAATTATATTTTTTATATTTTCTACCGCCTCTTTATAATTTGCAAGCGGTATTTCATCTAAAATAAGCTCGGGAAGTTTTTTAAGGCCGGAAAGCTTTTTAAAGAGATAACCTATATCATAAAGCCCCGTTCCCGCAACGGCAAAGTACTTTTCACCATCAACTAATTTAAAGTCTTTAATGTGAACGGCGTAGATGTCGTCTCCCAATAGATTAAAGGCATCGTCTAAAATCTTATACTGCTCCTTTGTATTATCTTTAGTAATAAGATTTGAAAGGTCAAAAATGACTTTAAGGTTCTCTGAACCCACGTCATCAAGAAGCCTTCTCATAATCTGCGGGGAATAGATTGTGAACTGGTAAACAGGCTCAATCGCCATAATTACCCTCTCTTTTTCAGCAACGGAAACAAGACGTTTTACATTTTTTAATAAATATTGATAGTTTTCCTCACTTCTTGTCTCTTCCATAGTAGAAAGACAGCCCGTCTCGGTACCGATAACTGTTGCGCCGAAGTCTTTAGCGTAACGGATAAAATTTTCAAATCTTGTAAGCTGAGCCTCAAGTGATGCTTCATTTCTGTCTATTGGGTTTATGTAGCAACCAAGGACTGACACATGAAGATTATTTTCCTTAAGCGAAGAGAGAATTCCCTTTGAAATTTCACTGTCATAGCCAACTTCATCAAACTTAACCTCACTTACGGTTTTTGCAAGCGCAAACTGAAGATTAGGAACACCGTATTCTTTCGCATTTTTAATCATTTCACTAAAAGAATTTCCAACGTCATGCCCGCGCATACCAAATTTTAATGTATCAAAATTCATATGAACACTCCTATAAATATTTATCTATATTTTACATTAAAAAGCAAATTATGTCAAACAAAAAAATGCGTTATGAAACCCCATAACGCATTTATGTGCTGTAAACAATTAAACGTCAATTATTTGTTTTTAGCAAAGCATTCACTACAGTAAATAGGTCTGTCGTTCTTAGGAACGAAAGGAACCTTTGCTTCACCGCCACATTCTGCACATACAGTTGTATACATCTCTCTGTTCTCTCTAAGTGATGCTTTCTTTGCAGCTCTGCAGTCCTTACATCTCTGAGGCTCATTCTGGAAGCCCTTCTCAGCGTAGAATTCCTGTTCGCCTGCTGTGAACACGAATTCCTGTCCACAATCTTTGCAGACGAGTGTCTTGTCTTCGTACATTTTCGATCTCCTTATCTTTACCTATAAATATATTTTTTTACTCCTTACGGATGTTTCCCGTAAGTGAGCATATAGCAAAATTGTGGAGCGGGTGACGGGAATCGAACCCGCGTTGCCTGCTTGGGAAGCAGGTACTCTGCCATTGAGCTACACCCGCGATTTAATCATGCGCGGCTGAAATTTTTTCCATCTTCTTTTTAATACGCTGAAGCGCATTATCAATGGATTTGGAATCCCTACCGATTTTTTCGCCAATACTTACATAGTCATAGCCCTGCAGGAAGTAGGATAATACCAATAGCTCAAAATCTGACAAAGCCTCACTCATCTTGGTTCCAAGCGAGTTTGCTTTTTCCTTGTTTAAAACAATCTGTTCAGGATTTATGTTTTCGCTCCCCTCGATATATTCAAGCAGGGTCGCGTCACCACCATCATTTTCTGACACGGACTTATTTAAAGAAACATAAGAATTAAGCGGAGCATGTTTATTTCGGGAGGCATTTTTAACAGCTGTTAGAATATGCCTTGTAATGCACAAATCCGCGAATGTTTTAAAAGAAACGCCGCGCTCGACACTAAAATCCCTGACTGCTTTAAACAGCCCTATCATACCTTCCTGAATTATGTCATCACGGTCGGCACCGGCAATAAAATAGGAAAGAGACTTGTTTCTGACAACGACACGGTATTTTTCACACAAAAATTCAAAAGCACTGTTATCACCCTTTTGTGCAATAACAACAAGCTTTTCATCACTTAAAGAGGAGAAGCCATCTAATGAATGATTTGTTTTCATTTCAGCGCCTCCATTCCATTTAATTATAACGCTTTCATATAGGGTTGTCAAGAAAAAAGTTCTTACAAATACCAAATTTTAGCATTTATAAGAACTTTTGTAAATTTATTCATCATCAGAAGAAAGCATCATTTCCTGATACTCTGTCCGTGACATAAGGACATTTCTTGGCTTGCTTCCCTCATGCGGACCTATAATTCCGCGTTCTTCGAGCTGGTCAATTAGTCTTCCGGCTCTTGAATAGCCGACCTTAAGCTTTCTTTGAAGAAGTGAGGCACTTGCCTGACCAAGCTCTACCACTATTTCAATAGCCTGAGGAAGAAGGTCATCGGCATCGGAGTCATCTGTGCCGCGCTGATTTTCTTCAACGCCGTTATCAATATGCTCAATAATATCCTCATTATAGTGTGCAGAGGATTTTTCCTTTACGAATTCAACGATTCTTTCTACTTCCTTATCAGAGATAAACGCACCCTGAATACGTTTGGGCTTACTTGCACCCATCGGTAAAAACAGCATATCGCCCTTGCCGAGAAGCTTTTCTGCACCACCCATATCAAGTATGGTACGGCTGTCTATCTGGCTTGAAACGGAGAAAGCTATTCGGCTTGGTACATTTGCCTTGATAAGACCTGTAATAACGTCAACAGACGGGCGCTGTGTTGCAATAACAAGGTGCATTCCTGCAGCTCTTGCCATCTGTGCAAGTCGGCAGATGGAATCTTCAACATCGTGTGGGCTTACCATCATAAGGTCTGCAAGCTCGTCTATTATAATAATAATCTGCTCAAGCTCATGCTCGCCTGACATTTGCGCATATTCGTTATATCCCTTGATGTCGCGCACATTGGAATCTGCAAAAAGGCGGTAACGCTTAACCATTTCCTGAACTGCCCAGTTAAGTGCACCTGCCGCACGCCTCGGATCAGTTACAACGGGGATAAGAAGATGAGGGATGCCATTATATACGCCAAGCTCAACAACCTTGGGGTCAATTAAAATAAGCTTTACCTGATTAGGATCTGCCTTATAAAGAATACTTGTAATAAGTGAATTTATGCACACACTCTTACCGCTGCCTGTAGCACCCGCAATAAGCATATGTGGCATTTTGGATATGTCTGAAATAACGGGTTCGCCCGCAATATCCTTACCCATAGCAAATGCAGTTTTTGACTTGAATTTAGTAAATGCATCGCTGTCAATAACATCGCGAAGGCATACCATAGAGGTTGTCTTATTCGGAATTTCTATTCCAACGGCTGCCTTCCCCGGAATGGGCGCTTCAATTCTTACACCGAAAGCCGCAAGGTTAAGCGCGATATCGTCTGCAAGATTTACGATTTTACTTACCTTTACGCCGGCTGATGGCTGAAGCTCAAACCTTGTTACAGACGGGCCCTTGCTGACTTCAAGGACTTTAGCCTCAACCCCGAAGGAATGAAGCGTTTCAACAAGCTTTTTAGCTTGCGTGCGAAGGTCATCGGGACGGTCTTCGCTTTGTGAGGAAGATTTATCCTTATTAAGAAGCTCGATAGGGGGGAAGGTGTATTCTATATAGTCGTTTGATATTTCATCCTCTGTTACGTCAATAGGAGTAGTATCAACCTTTTCTTCCTCCACACCGCCCGACTCTGAAAGGGCAAGCTCCTTGATATCTTCGGGAATATCAACCTTTTCTATCTTTTCGGGAGAGGGGGGAGCGTCTTCCTCTTTTTTATCAAACAGGTTAATTTTAAAGTCGATATCATCTTCGCTGTTTTCTTCGACTTCACTCTTTTCAGGCGTGCGATTAATTTTCTTTTTAGGCGTTTTCTCGGGAGTAGCTTTACCTTCGGCATCCTCCTTTTCGCCTGCAATCTTTCTCTCCTCACCCATATCATTTATGAGATTTTTTATCTTGGATGATATAAATGAAATTACTCTTGTTATAGGCTCTGTTCCTGTTGCAGTAACAAAGCAAACAAGTGAAATGCACGAAAGAAGCACTGCCGTACCCGCGTTTGAAACAACTGCACGGAGAGGAAGCGACAAAAGCGCACCAACAAGCCCGCCTGATTCGCCCGATTTTCCGCTTAAGAAGGCAGTTTCTATAACTGAAAGAAATCTTGCATTACTTCCCGTAAAAAGCACGGCATCGACAGTTGAATAGTAAAGCGTGTGAAGACCGCTTAAGGAAATTATACCAAGGGAAGAAAAAACATATCGGTGCTTGTGCGGAGAAAGTGTTCCCTTAATAAAGTAATGAACTGTTGCAATAATAAGTATTACAGGCGCGGCGTAGCTGCAAAGACCGAAAACACCGCCACACAAATTTTTAATTAATCTGCCTAAAAAGCCAAAGGAATTAAGATAAAAAGACAGCACAAAAACAATTGATAAGAATATAAGCCCGATAGTAATAAGCTCCTTACGGGGATAAATAACCGAAGAAGACTTTTTTGTTGCGCGCGTCTCAGTTTTTTGGGAGGTGCTTCGGTTTTTAAGCGCTTTTCCTGAGGGAGACTTCTTTTTACTTGCTTTTTTTGTTTTAGCTTTATTCATTGGTTAACCCCCGATTTATAAAGTAAAATTGAGAATAATCGAAACTATGCCTGCAAAAATGCAGTAGTATGAAAAATAGGAAAGCTTACTTTTTTCGACAAGCTTTGTAAGAAATTTTATTGAAAAGTACCCGCTTACCGCGGCAGTAACCATACCCACTATAACACAAGGAATAGTAAAAATTTGCTCTCCCACAGAGAAGATATCCTTTAAGTCAAGAAGGAGTGCGCCAAGGATTGCGGGAATGGAAAGAAGAAACGAAAATCTTACGGCAGCGTTTCTGTTTAGCCCTGAAAAAAGTCCGCCGACAATCGTGCTTCCGCTTCGGCTTATGCCGGGAAGCACCCCGAACGCCTGAAAAATACCAACGCAAAGCGCGTTACGTGCGCCTAAATTTTCGATTTCGGTTTTTCCCGAAAACTTCTGACTGATGTAAAGAAAAATTGCAGTAATAAAAAGGAATATTCCAATCTGCCACAGCGCAGGGTTTTCAATAATATCCCCAAATAAAAGGGCAGAAACAACTGCTGGAAGTGTGCCTAAAATAAGCATAAGGATAAGCTTGCGGTAAGGGTTTTTTGAAAGCTTAAGTCCCTTTCCTTTAAAAACATCTCCAATCATTGAGAAAAAAGCGCATATAAGCTCATAAATATCCTTTTTAAAGGCAATAAAAACTGCAACAAGAGTTGCGATATGTAAAAGAATATTAAAGGATAAAAGGGAAGAGGCTTCCGCATCTATTCCCATAACTTTTCCAAGTATTGCAAGGTGGCCCGAGCTTGAAATGGGCAAAAATTCGCTAAGCCCCTGCACAAGCCCAAGTATAAAAGCATTAAAAATAGTCATTTTAACCTCCTAAAAGACATATATAGTATATTTTATCATAGAAATAAAAAAAAATCTACTATTTTTAGAAAAATAAAGAAAAACTTTGGTCGTATCAAAAACCAAAGTTTTCTTAATGGTTATTTTATTATCTCGAGTTCGGGATTCTTAGCCACAACCTTTGCTTTTGCCTCGATTGAGCTTACTATAAACGCGTTACCGCCGATTGTTGCACCCTCACCGATTACGGTGTCGCCTCCAAGAATTGTTGTGCCTGAATATACGGTTACGCCGTCTTTAAGGGTGGGATGCCTTTTAACACCGCGAAGTGCCTGCCCCTTTCTTGTAGAAAGCGCGCCGAGTGTAACGCCCTGATATATCTTTACGTTGTTACCGATATTTGTTGTTTCACCAATTACAATGCCTGTACCGTGGTCAATAAAAAAGTATTTGCCAATACTTGCGCCGGGGTGAATATCAATGCCCGTAAGGCCATGGGCGTATTCCGTCATAATTCTTGGAATCATCGGAACATTTAAAAGATAAAGCTCATGCGCAATTCTGTAGACCGTTACCGCAAAAAGTCCGGGATAAGATAAAATAATCTCATCAAAGCTTGTAGCCGCAGGGTCACCGGAAAGGGCGGCTTCCACGTCAGTTGCAAGATACTCGCGGATTTTCGGGATTTTTTCTAAAAATTCGCGCGTAAGTTTTTCAGCTTTTTCAAGAAGAACGCTCTTTTCGCAGTTTATGCAATTTTCACCGCAACCGATTACGCCTGCAATCTGCTTTTTCAGATTGTATTCGACAAACTCAATCTTTTCGCCGATTACGTACTTTACGTATTCGCTTGAAATTTTGTTTGAACTGAAAAAACCAGGGAAAAGAATTTCGCGAAGAGTTTCAACGATTTCTATGATAAGACTTTTATTAAGCACCCTGTCAGAATCAAGCTTTGTCATAAAGGAGCTTTCTTCGTAGCCACTTACTATCTTATCAATTAACTTTTCAGTGTTATTCATATAGATCAAACCTTCTTTACAGGCTCAAGCTTGGTTTTTCCTCCCATATATGGACGAAGCGCCTCGGGGATATTAACAGTGCCGTCCTCACAGTAGTTGTTTTCCAAAAATGCAATAAGCATACGGGGAGGAGCAACAACAGTGTTATTAAGAGTATGCACAAACTGATTTTTGCCGTCAATACGACTGCGGATTTTAAGTCTTCTTGCCTGTGCATCGCCAAGGTTAGAGCAGCTGCAAACCTCAAAATATTTTTGCTGACGCGGACTCCACGCCTCGATATCGCAAGACTTAACCTTAAGGTCGGCAAGGTCGCCCGAGCAACACTCAAGCTGTCTTACGGGGATATCCATATTTCTGAAAAGCTCAACAGAAAGCTTCCACATCTTTTCAAACCATTCTTTGCTTTCTTCAGGCTTACAAATTACAATCATTTCCTGCTTTTCAAACTGGTGGTTTCTGTAAATACCTCTTTCTTCAATGCCGTGAGAACCGATTTCTCTTCTAAAGCACGGTGAGTAAGAGGTGAGAGTAAGGGGCAGATTTTCTTCAGGAATAAGCTGGTCAACATACTTACCAATCATACTATGCTCTGAAGTGCCGATAAGATAAAGGTCTTCACCCTCAATTTTATACATCATAGCTTCCATTTCTTCAAAGCTCATAACACCCTTAACAATGTTTGAACGAATCATAAAGGGCGGGATGCAATAAAGAAATCCTTGGTCAATCATAAAGTCACGCGCATAAGCCAAAATCGCCTCATGAATACGTGCAACGTCACCCATTAAGTAGTAAAAGCCTGCGCCCGACACTCTGCCTGCAGCTTCCTTGTCAAGTCCTCCAAGGGCTTGCATAATATCTGCGTGATAAGGAATTTCGTAGTCTGGAACTATCGGCTCACCAAAACGCTCAACCTCAACGTTTTCACTGTCATCCTTACCAATCGGAACGGACGGGTCAATTATATTTGGAATGATCATCATTATTTTATTAATTTCTTCTTCAAGAGAGACTTGCTTTTCCTCAAGCTCCTTAAGTTTAGCTTCGTTACTCTTAACAGCAGCTTTTCCTTTTTCGATTTCTGCTTCTATTTCAGAAATTTCAGCACTATCCTGTGCCTTTTTAAGCTTGCCGAAAAGCATACCATTAGCCTTTGAGATTGCGTTACGCTCTGCCTTTAAGCTTTCCGCCTCGGAAATGCATGCCTTACGCGCAGTGTTAAGCTCAATAACCTCATCCACGAGCTTTATCTTTTTGTCCTGAAATTTCTTTTTGATGTTTTCCTTTACTAAATCAGGGTTGTTCTGAAGAAAATTAATATCAATCATGGCCGTCTCCTTAATCTAACTTTTGTAAATAATATTTCTTATTATTATGACATAATTTAAAAAAAATGTCAATGAAATACAAGGAAAAAGTCAGTCCCTTGCATAATTTAAGTTAAAATGCTACAATGTAAAAGAGGTGGGAGTATGAGTTTTTTAGTTAACCTTGAATTTACGATACTTAATTTTTTGCAAAACGCATTTAAAAACCCTGTGATAGATAGCGTTATGACCTTTATTACAAAGCTTGGAAATAACGGATTTATATGGATTTTAATTGCGCTTATATTTCTTTTTACAAAAAAACATAAAAAAACGGGAATAATAATTTTAGCAGGGCTTTTAGCGGGCCTTGTAATAGGAAATCTGTTTTTAAAAAATATTTTTGCAAGATTGCGCCCGTTTGAAGTGGTGGACGGAGTAAAGCTCCTTATCCCTGCACCGACTGACTTTTCGTTCCCGTCAGGGCATACGCTGTCTTCCTTTATAGCGGCAACAATTCTTTATAAAAGGTATAAAAAGGTGGGAAGGTGGGCAATCTTACTTGCAGTTTTAATAGCTTTTTCAAGGCTTTATCTGTATGTGCATTTTCCAACCGATGTGCTTTTTGGGGCGCTACTTGGAATTTTTATCGGCATAGGTACAAATAAAATTTTTACAAAGAATAATAAATTAAAATCTCCTAATAATAGTATTTGAAGGAGGGGGATTTTGATGTTTGGATGCAAAGGTGGTTTTGTAAAAGGACTTGTTTCAGGCATGATAATAGGCTCTGCAGCCTCAATGATGTGCGAAACGGACAGTCAAATGATGCGCAAAATGAAAAAGAAAGCCGGCAGACTCGTAAAAAGAATGGAATACACTCTTGAGGACCTGCTTGGGAAATAAAGAAAATCCATCTCTTATGAGATGGATTTTCTTTATTCATGCAGTAAATGCAAGCTTTTCTCAAAGTTAAGTCCGTACCAGTATTTTTCGCGCTCGTGCATTGAGTTTTCGATGCAGTCATTTACAAAAAATGACGCTTTTTTGACTGACTCCGTAAAGGAGTTTCCCTTAAGCAAATACCCCATAAAGGAGCTTGAGAATAAATCGCCCGAGCCGTAGAATATTCCCTCTTTTAAGGGATAGCTGTTTATTGAAAACTTACCTGTTTCTTTTTCGTAAGAGGCAGTTGAAACCGTGTCTTCCCCAAAAATTCCCGTAACAATGGGGTTAGGGGATATGCGTGAAAGCTCCTTTAAAAGCTTTTGTGAATCCTTTTCGTCAAAGTCTTTAAATTCACACCCGAAATCCGTTAAAATCAGCGCCTCGGTAAGATTTGGGGATATAAAATCCGCTTTTTTGCAAAGCGATTTGAGTGCGAGGGCATAGTTTTTATCAAGCCCCGAATAAAATTTTCCGTTATCCGCCATTGCAGGGTCAATAAAAACGATTGTGTTTTCATTTTTAAATTCATCAATAAATTCGCTGACAAAATCAATAAGCTCAACAGAGCCTATGTAACCTACATAAATAGCGTCAAACATTATATTAAGTTTTTTCCAGTGTGAGGATATCTCCTTAAATTGAGAGCTTAAGGAATGGAAGGAATACCCCTCGAACTCACCTGTATGTGTTGAAAGAATTGCTGTCGGAAGTACCACAGTTTCAATCCCTGCAGAAGAAATTACGGGAAGTGCCACAGAAAGTGAGCATTTGCCAAAGCAGGAAAGGTCCTGAATACTTACAAGACGTTTAAAATCCATATTTATAGCCCCTTATTTTTTTCAATAATGCGGAGTATCTCGCTTGGGTGAGAGACGATGGCGTCTGCACCCTCTCTTTCAAGCTCATCCCTTTTTCTAAAGCCCCACAAAACTCCGATAGTATACAGACCTCCGTTTTTGCCTGTTTTCATATCGGTAGAGGTGTCACCAATATAGAGGCACTCCTCCTTTTTAAGATTAAGCTTGTCAAGAATATACATAAGGCCGTCAGTACACGGTTTAAGCCTCATACCGTCTACTCCGCCAAGGCAGATGTCAATAAGCTCATCCCCAAAAAGTGCGTTTGAAATCTTTTTTGTCGTACCGTCAGGCTTGTTTGAAAGGATGGCAACCTTTATGCCTCTTTGTTTAAGCTCTTTAAGTAACTCCATTACTCCCTCATAAGGCTTTGCAAGATACAAAAAGTCGTTATCATAGGTAGAGCTATACTCTTTAAAAACAAGGTCAGTTTTTTCTGTGTTGCCACCTGTTTCCTTAATCATACGCTCTATAAGCACCCTTGCGCCGTCACCTACAAGCTCTTTATATTTTTCGGTGTCGATAGAGGGGAGAGAGTGTTTATTTAGTGCCTTATTTGCAAAATAGGCGATTGAATTTATGGTATCTACGGTAGTTCCGTCCATATCAAAGATGCATGCTTTAATCATTGTGGGGTCCTTTCTATCTGAGAATTTTTATAATTCTGCTTGTAAACCTTGTCGATTTGTGCGGAAGCTTGTCTATTATAAAGAAAATAAGGAGTGTAACAACTATCGACAAAATCGCTAAAACATCGGATAAAATGATGTTATCGGTAAGGTTAAGCGTTATAAAGTAAGTAGCTATGCAAATTATAATAGGAAGTATGTAACCAATAAATGCCAGAAACAAAAACGCGGGCGAATTCATTTCAAGCTTTACGGTGTCACCAACCTTTGCCGAAAGACCGTTTACCGCAGTAACGAGGCTTGCGGTGGGCTTACATTCACCACTGCAACTCGCGCAGTTTTCCCCGCAGGACGAGGTTCTTTTTATTCTTACTGTTGCGAGCCTTCCTTTAAGCTCAACAACTTCTCCAATCTGTTGCATTTAATTTTTATTTCTCCTTTCATTAAAGAAACCAAGAAGGTCACGCGCGTTTTCTATTGCAGTATCGTTTATCTTATCACCGCTTATAATGCGCGCAATTTCAATTTCCCTTGATTTTTCGTCAAGCGTTTTAATTTCCGATTTAAATAAATCAGACTCCGTATTTTTTTCTACTAAAATGTGATTATCCGCTGCCGCCGCAATAATGGGAAGATGAGTAATACTGATTAACTGAAAATGCTTTGAAAGCTCACTCATCTTGTGCGCAATCTTTTCTGCGGCACGCCCCGAAACTCCCGTGTCAATTTCATCAAAGACAAGGGTTGAGGATGAGTAAAAATCAGAAAATACCGATTTTATCGCAAGCATAACACGGCTTATTTCACCGCCTGATGCAATCTTTGTAAGCGGTTTTGGCGCGTCCTGAGGATTTGTGGAGATTAAAATTTCTACATTATCCATGCCAAGTGGGGAAAGGGGGCAAGTTTCAAACGAAAACTCCACCTTGCACCTTGGCATATCAAGGTCTTCAAGCTCCTTTGAAAGCTTTTCTGAAAGAATAAGCGCATTTTCTCGTCTTACGCGCGAAAGCTCTTTTGCAGTTTCAAGCGCCCTTTTTTCAAGACCATTTACTTTTTCTTCAAGAGCACCGGAGTTTTCCTCACAATTTAAAAGAAAGCTGAGGCGCCCAGTCGCCTCATCATAAAAATTAAGTATGTCCGAAACGCTTTTATTATATTTGCGCTTAAGATTACTTATTAAAGAAAGTCTGTCGTTTATCTCCTCAAGTGCTGACGGACTAAACTCAATACTGTCACGATAAGAAGATATATCGCGCGAAAGCTCATCTATATCATAATAGATGCTCTGTATTTTATCTGAAAAAGTGGCACTTCTTTCATCAAATGAAGAAATGCTTTCCGCCTCACGCTTTGCACTATACAAAAGGTCACGCGCTGCCCCGTCAGAAAAGAGTGCATTATACAAAGCATTTGCACTTTTCTTAAGCGTTTCAGCGTTATTTAAGACGTTGCGCCTTGAGATTAGCTCGTCCTCTTCATCTAAAGAGAGGCGGGCATTTTTTATTTCCTCCGTTTGATATTTAAGGTAGTCAATTTCATTTTTCCTCGACTCCTCACTCATACTGATGCTTTCAAGCTCTTTTTTGAGTAGCTTGTACTCGCTGTATTCAGAAGTGTATTTTTCAAAAAGCTCACCATTTCCTGAAAAACTGTCAAGAAATTTAACGTGAGAGGAAGTATTAAAGATTTCTGCACTGTCACGCTGCCCGTGGCTTGTAACAAGCTTTTCGCCAATAGCCTTAAGCGTGGAAACACTGACGCTTTCTCCGTTAACCTGGCATATATTTCGCCCGTCAGGATAAATCTTTCTGTTTATCAAAATATTTCCGTCATCTGAAGAAATATCAAAATCCTCTAAAACAGAGTCAATATTTTTATCAAAGAAAGAGGCGCTTACCTTTAAAAAAGGAGCACCCTCACGTATAAGCTCACGCGGGGTGCGAAGCCCTAAAATAATGCCGATTGAATTAATAAGAAGGGATTTACCCGCCCCTGTCTCACCGCTTATTGCGTTAAAGCCTTTCTCAAAATCAACGGAGGCTTTTTCAATAACGGCGATATTCTCAATATCAATATGAGTAATCATAAAACTACCCCCGAAGATTTTTTAGTTTACTGCAAAGGCTTTGTGCCGCACTTTCACTGCGGGTAATTACAAAAATCGTATCGTCCCCTGCGATTGAGCCTAAAAAGTCTGGATTATGAAATGAATCAAGCACAGCTGCAGCACCCTGCGCCATACCGGTTAAGGTTTTTATAACAACTGTGTTTAAGGCATAATCAATCTCCGTCACACTTTTTGAAAATATAAGACTCATATTATCAGCAGTGCTTTTTTCGTGATGAGGTGAATTTTCGGTGTAAGAGTATCTTCCGTTTTGGTTAAGCTGCTTAAGAAGACGAAGCTCTTTAATATCACGCGAAACAGTTGCCTGTGTAACATTAAAGCCAAGACTTGAAAGCGCCTCGGTTAATTCCTGCTGGGTCTCAATATTCTTGTCTTTTATTAATTTTAAAATAGCGTCATGTCTTTTATTTCTCATAATTAACCACTCCGTCAGTTAAGTTTCTTTTGCAGAATATCGTAAAAGCTTAATTCTTTGCTGTGGGCAAGAAAGGCGTATTCCGATGATTTTTCAACAGTTATGTAGTCGCCCTCAAGTAAATTTATATTTATGCTTCCGTCAATCGAAAGCTGGCAGGGCTTATCCGCCTTTATAAGAATTTTTTTAGGCGGAAGCACAATACTTCTCGATTTTAGCATATGCGGGCAAATGGGCGTTAGAATAAGCGCATCTGCATCAGGTGATACAATGGGCCCCCCCGCCGCCAACGAATACGCGGTAGAGCCTGTAGGAGTTGAAGCAATAATCCCATCTGCACGGTAAGAGCAGATTGTTTTTTCATTTGAGTAGGCATTAAAGTTAATAAGCTTTGATGAATCTCCACGGCTTAAAACCGCCTCATTTAATGCATTGTGGGTAGAAACGAGCTTGCCCTCTTTATATACGCCGACATTTAGCATATAACGCGCATCATAATGAATGTCGTCAGAAACCAACAGGTCTGCCGCATAAGAAAGGTTTGACGCCTCCACAGTAGATAAATAGCCAAGTCTGCCCGTATTTATTCCAAGCAGAATATTTTTGTAACGCGCACATTTTTTAGCAGTGGAAATTATCGTTCCGTCACCGCCAAGTACCGCCACGACCTTACATTCTGAAAAAAGCTCACTTTCAGAAAGCGGGGTAGCGCCTTTAAGAAAAGAAGCATCATCGCACAAACAAAAAATCTCTGCACGGCCTTTTAAAAGCTCTATAAGATTAAGAGAAATTGAAAGTGCATTTTCCTTTTCAAAGTTAGTTATTATTGCAATTTTTTTCAAGAACGCCGCCCCTTTCATAAAACATTAATTACTGTGTATAATTATACATCAATATTTATAGAACGTCAATATTTAATTAAGGTATAATCCTGACGGGAGTGCCTACATTTACTAAATTAAAAAGAGACTCAACATCTTCGTTATACATTCTTATGCATCCGTTTGATGATGCCGTGCCGATAGATGCGGGGTTATTCGTCCCGTGAATGCCGTAGCCAAGCGCCGAAAGTCCAAGCCATCTTGTGCCATAGGGCCCCCCGGGGTCAAGCTCTTTATTTATTATTTCAAAGTTTCCCGTAGGGGTGGGGGACTCGGGCGCACCGGTAGCGATAATGTATTCACGATAAATGCGCCCGTCTCTAAATACAATAAGACGTTTATTTGATACATTTATTAAAATTTCAACAGGGGAAAAAGGAGACGGAATGCATATTCTTTGCCCTGGCGTAAGATTATTTGGGTTAAGGCTCGGGTTTTCATTTAGAATGTCACTGACCTCTACAGAAAATCTTTGTGCAATAGACGCTAAGGTATCCCCGCGGTTAATGTTATAGGCTATTGTGCCAAGCGGGCAGTTTACAGGCTGAAATGTCCCTGAAATAACGCATATTTCCTCTCCAACAGACAAATTGTTAGCATCTAATCCCGGGTTAAGCCTTAAGATTTTTTCGGGCGTGACATTAAACATGGCGGAAATTGAAAAAAGCGAGTCCCCGGGCTTTATAACATAAGACTGTGTGCACTCAATCATAAAATGCTCACCTCCGTACCAATCGGGATAAGGTTAAAGAGTGTGTCCATATCCTTGTCAGACAAAATAATACTTCGTCTTGAGCACCTTGCTCTTTCGCCGCAGATTGATATATCGCGCTCGGAAAGGTCAAGCCACTTGCTTCCGCCAACGGGATTATCAAGCCTTTTTCTTATTACATAGGAATTAAGCTTTTCAGGCGGATAAAGAGCATCAAAGGAAACCTCGTCCCCGTTATCAAATTTTACGAAAAGCTTTCCGTCTGTTACAACAATTTGCGCGGGGGACGGGGCAATCGGAATGCATAAAATAAGACCGCGGTAAATGTTTTTTTCGTCTACACCGATATTATGGTAAAGAATTTGATTTACGCTTACACCAAAATAGCGAGAGATTGAATAAAGCGTGTCATTTTCCTGTACGACATAGTAATTTGTCGTGCGGCAATATGGATAATACTGCGCAGTAAGAGGCACGCAAATAGTGCTTCCAATCTGCAGATTATAAACCTCCACCTCGGGATTTAACTCCAACAAACGCTTAACACTTGTTGAAAATTTTACGGAAATAGAATAAAGCGTGTCGCCCCTTCTTATTTTATAGGGGAAACACCCGGGTTTGCATATTTTATTGTTGCAAGACATAATTTTCACCTCACTTCATTTGTATTCATAATTATATAAACAGGTGAAAATAGTTCCTCAAATTTTGTCGAAAAGAGGGGTAGTGGCATATTATAAAAAGGGGGCAGTCCCCGAAATTTGACGAAAGGCAGGATATATATGCGAGATTTATTAGATTTTGATATATTCACTGATAAAGATATGTGTCCTTTAAAAAAGGAAGATAACTGTCAGTGCTTAGAGGATTTACCGCTTGCATATTCATACGTTCCTTATCAGCGCTTTGAAGAGCCGTACTCAAAACAAAAAGCGCTCGAGCGCGGAACGGCATATGCATCACTTGACAAGCCATACGGCGTGTATGGAAACGAATTTAAGGTGAGGGGAGTGTATGATTTATGATGGAAAAAGAAAATATGTCACGGGCAGAAATGCTTAAAAAGGTACAGCAGGCAGATTTTCTGGCGTATGACCTCCAGCTTTATCTTAACACTCACCCAAACTGCAAAAGAACACTCAATATGTATACAAACGCAGTAAAAGAAGCAAAAAAAATAAGGGAAGAATTTGAAAAGGCTTATGGCCCGCTTACGGCAGGGGCTTCATCCTCACTTCCCCCGTGGCAGTGGATAAACAATCCGTGGACATGGGAATATGAAAGGAGTTAAGATATATGTGGGTTTATGAAAAAAAGCTTCAGTATCCGGTAAAAATAAAAAATCCTGACCCCAGAATGGCGCAGGTAATTCTTTCACAATATGGTGGACCTGATGGTGAGCTTGGCGCATCGCTTCGCTACCTCAGTCAACGTTTTTCAATGCCAAACGAAATCTGTAAAGCAACACTAAATGATATCGGCAGTGAAGAGCTTGGGCACCTTGAAATGATTGGAACGATAGTCTATCAGCTTACAAGAAATTTAACTGAAAAACAGCTTAAGGAAGCAGGCTTTGACAAGTATTTTGTTGACCACTCGACTGCAATTTACCCTGCTTCTGCAGCAGGTGTGCCCTTTAATGCCTCATATATTCAGTCTAAAGGTGACGTAATAGCAGACCTCACCGAAGACCTTGCAGCAGAGCAAAAGGCACGTGCAACGTATGATAATATCTTAAAGCTTGCTGATGACCCTGATGTAATTGACCCGATTAAGTTTCTCCGTCAGCGCGAGGTAGTTCACTTCCAGCGCTTTGGCGAGGCACTTCGCACAGTTCAGGATATGAGTGACAGAAAGTACTACCCGACAAAAATGAGATAAATTATAAGGAAATCTAAAAAAGTCCAGAGCAAAAGACAAATACTGTAATTGATATAAAAATAATAAACCCGTTTATTGAGCTTCAATAAACGGGTTTACTTATCTGTGCCTAAAATGTAATCTGCACTAACGTCATAATACTTACAAAGACTAATAAGATGATGTAAGGGCAATTCGTTTGCACCCCTTTCGTATCGTGCATACATGGTTTGCGATGTTCCCAAAATTTTTGCTATTTCGGCTTGCGTTTTATCATGGTCTTCCCTCAGGTCGCGTATCATTTTAACATAATACGAGCTCATAAAAACACCTCATTACGCGTTATATACATATATTATACCAAGTAAACAAGTTTACTATTGACTTTAGTAAATATTTGTACTATAATCGCATTACGATAAATCAGGAAAGAGGAAATATAAATGAAGAAATTTTTAAGCTTATTATTAATAACTATAATGTTATTTTCAACATTGATTAATATACTGCCAAGTACCGCTTTCGCGGAAAGTAGCGGGGCTTACTGGTACTATGGAGATTACTATGAAGGTAGTCCTTACACTATTTACCTATGCGGTAATGGGACAATAGATCTCCGCGAGATTGATTGGGAAAGTTACCAATCCATTGTGATAGAGGATGGGGTTACTGTTGTAGGTGAGGCGGGGGTAAATGCCATATACTCATTTAACAGGGGCGTTCTGACAATTAGTGGAACGGGATCGACCTATTTTTTCCACGGACACTGGCAGGATTGGTCACGATGGAGTGATAAAATAACAAAATATGTTTTCAACGAGGGCATTACTGAAATTGAAGAAGATACTGTAATAGGAGAAAATGTAACAAGCGTAGTTTTGCCAAGAAGTCTGGCAGTTATGGACACAGCCTGGAACGGCGTTTTTAACTTAACACCTAACCTAACCGATGTTTATTATAGAGGAACGGAAGAAGAATGGAATAACGTAAAAATGGGAGCGGGCAGTGCACATATTGAAGGAGTGACAATGCATTATAATTATGGTTCAACAAACACAACTAACTCTACCTCTGATATGAAATCATATGCGCAAGAAGCGGGAATATCATATGGCGACTATTATTATAATATTTTTACACAATATGCCACAATAGCAAAGGACGATTCTACAGAAATGATGTTTTCCGCGAATGTTATTACTAATGGTGAAAGTCATAGCAATTTAAAAATGTATCTTACTCAAGGTCCAGACAAGATGTTGCCTGTTGATACCTGGGCTAAGACCCCTATAAAACCAGGGGAATTTTTTGAAGCAGATAGAAAAATCTATTTGCTTTTACAAAATACCGCTACAGGTCAATCATCCTCAAAACTCACAAAATTAAAGGTTGTTTCTGAAAATATTAAAAATGACGTTATATGGGAACAAGATGATGTTGACGAGAAATTTTCTTTCAAATTGGGAAATATGATAAGCTTTACTATACCAGATACAGTGCCTGTGTTTGGTGGAGCTGAGGTTGGAATGGATTTGGACTTTATTCCCATATCTGTTGAATATGCACATCCTGATAAACTAAATATAGTTTTTGGCACTGAAATAGCGAGTCAAAAAGGTGAAAAAGACAGGGTGTGGGGTGATGTGAAATACTTTAAAGATTTCTCTTTCGAAAATTATAAAAAGGATTTTAAAAAAGCCATTTCTAAGAGTAATCGTTCAATAAAGCAGCTTAGAAATGATTATAAAATGACAAATAAAGTTCCGTTGAAAAGTTTTAAAAATATAAGCGGAAATGTTGATGTTGCTGGTTATGCAGAAATGAAATACATAAATGGCCAATGGCGATTTGTTGAAGGTATGCTTGGTCTTGATGCAGAAATCGGCTACAAATATCAGGGCAATAATGTTATTTATTTTATTCCCATCACATACAGTATAGGTGGAAACGTTGGTGCAGGTATTGATGGTGTTATGAAAAATCTTAGTGCGGATACATTTACACCACAATTTGAGGGTTATTTAAATGGTAGAATATCTGCTACTATTGGTGGGGGTATAGGTGCAAGCTTTGCTAAACTTGTATATGCCGATGGCACAGGAACTCTTAATGTAAGAAAGTCGCTTAATGACGAATACTTAAAAAGTTGGGTAGATGCTCACGCTGACTTTGTTGTATGTGAGGTAGGTTTCTTTGCCCTCTTAAGAAAGACTTTTGCGCAAGGAGAGTGGTTAATATACGAAACGGGTAATCCTGATGGTCTTATACCATATAATACTATGTCTTTAATGAGTATTAATGATATTTATTCAAATTATGATAAAGATACGGTTTACGAATTTACTCCACGAAACGAAGAAGAGACTACCTGGCTTGGCGATTCAGCACCAATTTCATTATTCGAAGCTGAATATACAGGGCAAGATGCAAAACTTTTAAGTGAAAATGTCTATTATAGTGCAGAACCACAAATAGATTTTATTAATGGAAAAAAGGTTATGGTATGGGTGTCTGATAACAAAGATAGAGATATCTATAATAAAACCATGCTTGTATATTCCATATATGACGAATCAAGCGATACATGGTCTGCACCCTTGGCTGTAAGTGATGATGGAACCTCAGATACATATCCTAATTTTAATAATGGATATGTTGTATGGCAAAACAATAACTCTATGATGGACGAAAACACTACTATTTCAGGATACGCTAAAGACTGTGATATTTGTATTGCAAAATTTAATGGAACAGGCTTTGATGAAGCTATAAAAGTAACAGATAATCAGATAATGGATTCAATGCCTATGGTCTTTGCTGATGAAAATGGTGTTAATGTGGTGTGGATTACCAATACCGAAAATGATATATTGGGGACAACTGGAAAAAATAGTATTTATTTTAAGAAACTTGGTGAGACAGAACAAATTATAGAAGATAATCTTAATGCTATTACAAGTTTATCTTTAGGAAATATTAATAATGAAGTAAGCATTGCATATTCATTTGATGAAGATAATGATTTGGCTACAATTGATGACAGAGATATTTATGTGTATAGTGATGGAAACACAATAAACTTAAATAATGATGACATTATTAATTCAAATCCTTTGTTCTCTGGGAATAAGTTGTATTGGTATAGCGATAATAATATAGAATACACTTCGGACTTGAGTACGGTAAACCAAATGTTTAACTCTACAGGCATCTCTACTGACCAATTTAATGTGTATACAAATAATAATGGTAAAAGTGCTGTTTTTTGGACAGAATCAGATGAAACGGCTACTGAGGTCTATGTATCATTATTTGAAAATAATAAATGGAGCAATCCGATAAAATTAACTGATTTAAATATTAAAATAAAATCTCCTCATGGTATTTTAGATGGAAATGGAAATATAGCAGTTTCATTTACTGATATTGCAGTAGATGGTGAAAATATTATTGCAAACTTGTACGTGCTTGATGCAATTCCATCTTATGATATATCAGTTGCAAATGTGGAATTTAATGAAAACAACTTAGTTGAAAATTCGGATTTTCCAATTTCTGTTGACGTCGTAAATGATGGGGAAAAAGATATAAATGAATATCAAATAACTATTTCTGACGGACATGGAGTAAATAATACATATACTTTTAGTGATAAACTAAAGGCTGGTACTGCAGTAACACAAACCATACAATACAGTGTTCCAACTACAATGAGCAAACAAACAATAAGCATAAGTGTTACAATAACTGATGGTGAAGAATTTGATGTTTCAAATAATAGTTGTGATTTGATTTTGGGTAATGAAAGAATATCCCTTTCTAAAATTGAATTACATGAAGCGGGAGAAAGGTATCAAATAATATCTGAAATTATAAATGAAGGCTTTGCAGACTCTCCTGATATTACTGTTAATTTAAGAAAAGACTCCGTAGATGGAACTATCATACACAAAAGATATATTTCTTCCTTATCTTCACAAGGCAGTAGCGAAATTGTTTTTGATGAGCCAATAGCTGGTATAGAATACGAGGATGGAATAAAGAAACTCTATGTAACTGTTGAATGTAATGATTCAGTAGAGGACTCTGAATATGTTTTATTACAAGAAATGCAGGCAGATAAAGAATTTGAGCAAATGATTGTCTTAACCAACTATAATTCTGATACTAAAATTCTTAACAGTAATGCTATCGTAACGAATAATACTGATACAAAACAAGATTTTGTAATGATTTTCGCTGTGTATGACGGGGATAGATTGCTCGGCATAGATTATAGTGACGGCAGTGTTTTGCCATATAATGAAACATCTGTAGATGGATTTGTTAGTTTAAGTGATTATAAAACTCAATATACAGTACGTTCGTTTTTGTGGCAGGATTTAGAAAAAATTATGCCACTATGTGAAAAAGATGAATATTTACAATAAGAAACAGCGCTTCGGTGAGGCACTTCGCACTGTTCAGGATATGGCAGACAGAAAGTACTACCCAACAAAAATGAGATAAAAAAAAGGGATGCAAATTGCATCCCTTTTTTATTTTAGCAATAAACTTGTCTGAGCTTTGGTGTGGTATCAACAGGTGATTTTCCTACAATCGGAATTTCGCCGTAAACTGCTTTTACAAAAGCTTTTTGCGCTTCTTCGCTTGGGTTATAAATGTTAAAGTATGTATTTGCACCGGGCATGACGTCATGACCAATGTAAGGATAACCTAAAGATACACCGATAGATTTATCCGTCGCCTTACTAAAGGTGAACATAAACGGAAGAAGCTTATCCCCCGCGAAGTGTGGCATACCTGACGGACGATGTCCTGCAAGGTGTGCCGCATGGATAATAAGGTCACATTCATTTACGAATTTATTGTAGATAGCAAGCATATCAAAATAATCAGTACCATTTTCGGCAAAGTTATTTGTAAGTATAACCTCTGCACCGCGCTTTTCAAATTCCGCCTTCATAACCTTAAGAGATTCAAAGAAGTCATCAGAATATGAAGAGAATGAAATAGCAACCTTCTTAATATTTTCTTTCTTAACAGGAACAATATTTGAAGTATTTCTTAGCATTGTAACTGATTTTTCGGAAAGCTGTCTGTTAATTTCTGCGGTTTCCTTTGCAAGCTCCTCAATTTCTATATCTTCGTCATAGAAAGAACCATCAAAAAGACCCATTTTTTCTTTAAGGTCAAGCACTCTCTGGCATGAGTCATCAATTCTTGACATAGGAATTCTGCCGTCCTTAACAGCATTGCAGAGAGTATCTAGAGCGTTTAAGTCAGCTGCTAAAAGAAGGTCATTACCAGCATTTATCATACGGATAAGCTTTTCTTCTTCAGAACACATTGTTGAAAGTGCACCCATAGTAATAGCATCAGTAACAATAACACCTTCAAAACCAAGCTCTTCACGAAGAAGACCAGTGATAATCTTCTTTGAAAGTGTGGCAGGTACGTACTGACCGTTAAGCTTTTCATCATCAACTGCGGGGAAGGAAGTATGACCAACCATTACTGTCCATACACCATTATCAATTGCATGCTTAAAGGTTTTTGCCTGAGTTTCTTTCCATTCTTCATAGCTATAAAGCATTGATGTAGAAACATAGTGGCTGTCGCGGAATTCATAGGGGTCACATCCCGGGAAGTGCTTTGCACAAGCGGGGATATGCGCTGACTGCATACCCTTGATTGCTGCAACAGAGTGCTTTTTGATTAATTCTATATCATCATCAGAAAATGATCTTCCCTGGCTTATACCATTAAATCTGTTACACAAGTCAACAACGGGTCCCCAGCGCCATGTTGCACCGCCGGATTTTATTTCGCGGGCAATATTTCTTGAAATCTTGAATGTAAGGTCTTCATCATCAGCCGCACCGATAGCATAGCCTGATGCAGTTTTTGTAGCATCACAAAAAGTATATCCTGCGCCATTTTCGCAGTCCACACCTACAAGCATGGGTATACGCGCCTTTTTACCAACTCTGTCTAAAAAGTCCTTACTCTCTCTTGTGGTAAGGGGGTTAAGTCCGCCTATTTCTGCCATGTTAGCTGTTTGCATTCTTATTCTGCCACAGTACCACATACCCGAAAACTGCTGTTTTTCCATAATTTCGTCCATTTCTTCGTAAGTGCGGGCAACCTGTTTTCCATCAACTTCTTTATCAAAGAAGTCAAGCTGATTTACCAAAAGAAGCTGGGAGACTTTTTCTTCCAAAGTAAGCTCATTTAAAGCCGGTTTTTTCATAAAATATACCTCCAAATCAGTATTCAGGTTCATTATAGCATTACCAAATTAAAAGTCAATACAATTTTGTAATTTTTCTGGCTAAATTGACAAAAATCATTTTAGCATATATAATGCTTTTTATAGAAATGGAGATAGATTATGAGTATACTTAATGCAGAAAATATAACACACGGATTTGGAGGAAGGCAGATACTTGAGGATGCAAGCTTTCGCCTTTTAAAAGGGGAACATATTGGTCTTATCGGTGCAAACGGTGAGGGTAAGTCTTCTTTTTTAAAAATTATTACAGGTGAAATTCAGCCTGACCAGGGAACAGTTGAGTGGTGCAGGCATATTACGTATGGATACCTTGACCAGTATTCTTCTCTCGGCAAGGGTAAAACCATTATGGATGTTCTTCGTGATGCGTTTTCTAATCTTAATAGGCTGGAAAAGGAAATGCTTTCTTTATACGAAAAAATGGCAGACGCCACGGAAGAAGAGCTTCCTCTTATGATGGAAGAGGTGGGGGAGATTCAGGAGGTGTTAGAGTCTTCCGGCTACTACACGATTGATGCCAAAATTTCAGAATATGCAAATGGACTCGGCCTTGGCGATATCGGACTTGACCGCGATGTTTCAGAACTTAGCGGCGGGCAAAGGGCGAAGGTGCTGCTTGCAAAGGTGCTTCTTGAAAATCCGATGATACTTATTTTGGACGAGCCGACAAACTTCCTTGACGAAAACCACATAAACTGGCTTACGGAGTTTCTTTTAAATTACGAAAACGCGTTTATACTTGTATCGCACGACATCCCTTTTCTTACAAAGGTAACAAATGTAATATATCATCTTGAAAACTGCGTTCTCACAAGATACAAAGGCACTTATGAAGACTTTTTGAGAATGTATGATATAAAGAAGCAACAAATTGAGCAAGCTTATAAAAAGCAACAAAAAAAGATTGCCGACTTAGAAGAATTTGTTGAAAGAAATAAGGCAAGGGCGGCAACTGCAACGCTTGCGCGTTCAAGACAAAAGGAGCTTGATAAGATAGACAGAATAAGTCTTATGCAAGAAAAGGTTAAGCCCACATTTAATTTCCAGACGGACAGAGCGCCCGGAAGAGTAGTAATCTCTGCGGAAAATTTAGTTATAGGCTACGATAGTCCGCTTACCAAAAAGATTGATATTAAGATTGAACGCAACAAAAAGATAGCCATTAAAGGAGTAAACGGTCTTGGAAAATCAACGCTTCTTAAAACCCTTCTTAAATTAATCCCGCCCATTGAAGGCGAAATCGAGCATGACCAGTTTATAAATATAGGTTATTTTGAACAAGAGGAAATAACAAGCGACAAAACGGCGCTTCAGGAAATGTGGGACGAATTCCCGTCATACACCAATGCGCAGGTAAGGGCAGCACTTGCAAAATGCGGACTCACCACCGAGCATATCACAAGTCAGATGAAGGTGCTTTCAGGCGGAGAAAATGCAAAGGTAAGGCTGTGTAAAATAATGCAAAATCCGTCAAACATTTTAGTTCTTGACGAGCCGACAAATCACCTCGATATTGATGCAAAGGAAGAGCTTATGCGCGCAATAAAGGAATACAAGGGCACTGTCCTTTTAGTAAGCCATGAGCCTGAATTTTACACTGCCGTTGCAGACGAGGTTTGGGACGTGTCTGACTGGAGCACAAAAATAGTGTGAGGGAAAAATGAAAAAAAGATATCCGCTACTTGATATAATTCGCGCAGTCGCCCTTATAAATATGATACTTTATCACACCCTTTGGGATATGAAATATATTTTTTCATTTAATTTAGGGTGGTTTTCAGAGGATAAGTTTTACTATTGGCAGCAAAGCATATGCATAACCTTTATTTTCCTTTCGGGCTTTTGTATTAGCCTTGGTAAAAATGCGCTTAAAAACGGAATAAAAGTATTTCTTTGCGGTGGGGGAGTCAGTGCAGTAACACTCATTTTTTCTTATGAATCGAGAGTTATATTTGGCATTCTTACTTTTTTGGGAACGTGTATGATTTTACATTTCTTCCTCTATAAAGTGTGGGAAAGGCTAAATGCATCTTTTGGCTTTATAACCACATTGGCTTTATTTGTTGTTACAAAAACAGTCCCATTTGGGCGCATTTTTGGTGTGAAACTGCCTCAAACCATTTACAAAAACTTTTTCACGGCGTTTTTAGGCTTTCCGCAAAAGGAGTTTTATTCGTCTGACTATTTTTCAATTATTCCGTGGGCATTTTTATTTCTGGCAGGGTATTTTCTATTTAGATTGTTTAAGGAAGAGGGTTTGCTTTCCCGAATTCCCGAGGTCAGAAATCCTCTTTTTGAGTGGATAGGAAAAAACTCATTGTTAATATACATGTTGCACCAACCAATTATATATTTTGTTTTAACAATAATAAAAAGGATGTGTTAACACATCCTTTTTTTATACTAAAACCAAGTCTTCTTTTTTTATTTCGCTTTCCTCGGGCAGTACAAAGTTAAATGCCTTGGGGCAAATCTCAAAGTGTGTTTTGCCCGCATCTGTAATTTCTCCGTCAATACAGATTTTAAGGTTTTTGCCAAGCGGTGTAATAGATATTTCCCGGCACTTTTCGCACAGTATTATCTTTTCTATATTTTTAAGCTTTAAAAAGCTACCCTTCATATAGCGGGGAAGAAGGGTTAAAAACCTTGTACGAGATATGTTCTTAATGATATTTACGCTTATAAGTCCATCACTTACAGAGGCTAGGGGGTTACTTTTAATTCCGCCCCCGCAAAATGACCCGTTTGCAACAGAAGTAAGAAGAAGACGCCCCGAGTGCTTTACTTTCCCGTCAAGCCTAATTTCAAGGTTTTCGCCTTTTTTAGTAATGAGCATAACTAAAATTGAAATAAAATATGCCAACGGCCCCGAAATAAAAGGCTTTTTCTTCATTTGAGCAGTAAGGTCAGCCACACGGCAGTCAAATCCGATGTTAAACATATTCGCCGAGTAGCCTGTAACAGTCTTTCCGCCTGATGTGGTAGTATATTTTATCGCATCGCATTTCACGCTTTTGCCACAAATTTGATGAGTGATATCGCTAAAGGAGTATCTTTTATCAAAGTTACGGCAAAAGTCGTTACCCGTTCCTACTGGGATTACACCAATTTCTGCATCTTCAAAGCCGATAGCCCCGTTTAACACCTCGTTTAGCGTTCCGTCACCACCGCAGGCAATAAACCTTGCCCCGCCAAAGCTTTTGCAAAAGTTTCTCACAAAGTCTGTCGCTTCGCCCGGGGCTTTCGTTATGTAAATCTGGGAGTTTGGATTATTTAAACTATTAATTTTTTTAATCAGGGAGTCTGCCCAGTTTCCCTGTCCTGCACAGGGGTTAACGATAAAAATTGTCTTCATAAAATCTACCCTTGTCATTTTTTGACATATTTTATATATAACAATTATATCACATAATAAAAACAATTCAATAAGGAAATAAAATCCACAGAAAACAATTAAAAGATTAATTAGTCTAAACTGTGTTAAAAATCATGACACCCCTCGACAAAAATATTATATTTTTCAAATAAGCATACAATTTCTTCGACCATTTCAAAATCGGAGTATTTATCGTTTTCAATTATTTTTTGTATTTCGGATAATAGCTCAAGAGCAGTAGAATTAACTATCTCATTTGCATCAATTTCAAAATCCTGGATATGATATTTTACATAGTTAGAAATATATTTGTTTAATAATTGAGTTTTAATAAGCATTTTATCACCTCCTGAGACAAAATTTAATTTTGTCTCATTTTTACAACCAATTATAACATTCTTTGATAGTAAAATCAAGACAGAAGTGTAAAAAACGAGACAAATTTGATGTGGTGAATGCTATGAAACAGAGAACTGAAGCAAATGGCAAAAATCTTATAGGAGAGAGACTTAAGGAGTTAAGAAGAAATTCTAATCTATCTCAACGTGATTTGGCAAGGCAACTGCAACTTATTGGAATTGATATGGATAAGAATGTGATAACTCGAATTGAAACAAATAAGAGATACGTGACTGATTTTGAACTTCAGGCGCTTAAGGAGATTTTTAAAGTCAGCTATGATTACTTAATCGACGGAGAAAAATAAAATAATATGTTTAGATAAGGAAAAGAGACGATTTACGGATGGTAAATTGTCTCTTTTTTGCAAAATAGTAAATTTATTTGTCGCTATTATTCTTTGCAGTGTCAAGCATTTTATCATCTCCTGCGTATTATAGCATATAAATTTTAATTTTACAACAGAAATTTCTAATATATTTTAAAATCTAATTTTATCATATAATATAAATAAGATATGATATAAGGATGATTGATATGGCATTTACACCCAGAGAAACGAAAAAGAAGGTCAAGGCAGGATATAAAACTTTGTATATCACTGATGAATTGGTTGAAAAAATTGATAATCTTGCGAAAAAGCACGAGACAAGCTTTAACAATATTGTGATAAGCATTATAGAGGATTTTTTTAAAGAAAAATAAATAGAAGAGACAATTTTACCATCGGTAAATTGTCTCTTTTTTTCTGGTGTCGGCGAGGGGGACAGATGCTACGCATCTTGCCTGCTTGACGACCCAAATGCTTTGCATTTCGGTACCCGTCTGCGCACCAAAAAGCTAAAAAACTTGCCACAGGCAACTTTTTTAACGCTTTTTGCCCACTTTGGGTTCAACCCCCCTCTATAGTAAAAAAAGAAAGAGTATACCTTGCGGTACACCCTTTCTTTTTTTCTGGTGGAGGCGAGGGGGGTTGAACCCCTGTCCGAAAACATATTCACACAGGCATCTCCGAGCGCAGTCACTTAATTAACATTCCCTCTGCCGTATGGCAAGTGACAGCCTCACGGTTTTAGTAGCTTCATTTGTCATGTATGGCGCAAAGCTTTGCCATATCACGTTCACCACTTTGTGACGCCCTTATCCAAGCCGTGGTCCTCCCGGTAAGGACGGCTACCTAATTAGGCAGCGTAAGCTAAATTTTTGTTAGCGTTTAATTTTAAAGTTTGGAATTTTAACGTAGTTTCCGCTACGGCTCGCTTCCCATGCTTCAACATCCCCGTCGAAACCGGAACGCCCCCATTTAGCTATGTTAGTATACTATAAAACACCCTTTTGGTCAATAGGTATTTCTTTCCTTGAGGGTCCTTTCAATAGTTCTTTTTGCATCACGTTTTGCAGCGTCTTCACGCTTGTCATAAAGCTTTTTACCGCGCGCAACGGCTACTGTCACCTTAACCCTTTGCCCGCGAAGATACATATCAAGCGGGATAATAGTCAGCCCCTTTTGCTTTACGTAACCTAAAAGGCGCATAATCTCACTTTTATGCATCAAAAGTCTTTTCGGGCGGAGCGGGTCACGGTTAAAGATATTTCCCTTTTCGTAAGGAGAAATATGCATTCCGTGAATAAAAATCTGCCCCGCGTCAATTTCGCAGTAGCTTTCCTTAAGGTTAACCTTTCCCATACGGATAGATTTAACTTCTGTGCCGAAAAGCTCAATGCCTGCCTCTATTTTTTCTTCTATGAAATACTCGTGATGAGCTGTTTTGTTTTGCGCGAGTATTCTTCTTGCCGTTTTGTCTGCCATTAGAGTAACTTCCTCCTTGAGTAAGTTCAAAATCAATTTTGCCTGCCGATTTATCGCAAGACACAAGCCTTACCTTAACCACGTCCCCTAATTTAAAGGTACGGGCGGTTCGCTTTCCTGTAAGCGAAAAATCTCTTTCACTGTATACATAATAGTCACCGCGGATACTTTCTATGCGCACTAACCCTTCAACTGTATTAGGAAGCGCTACAAAAAAGCCAAATTCAGTAATGGAGGAGATAACCCCCTCAAATTCGCTGCCAATAAAGCTTTCCATATATTCTGCTTTTTTAATGTCGAGAGTGTCGCGCTCTGTAAGTGTTGCGGAGTATTCTCTTTCACTTGAGGCGTCTGATGCTTCCGAAACAAAAGAAGAAAGCTTTCTTAACATCTTTTCATCTTTTTCGATTATCGCCTTGAGCGCACGGTGGCACACAAGGTCAGGATATCGTCTTATAGGTGAAGTAAAGTGGCAGTAATCAGAAAGCGCAAGCCCGAAATGACCAAGATTGTCAGAAGAATACTTTGCCTTTGCCATACTGCGAAGAAGCATTGTGGAAACCACGCTTTCAAGGGGAGTCGCCTTTGTAAGTGAAAGCATATTTTTAATTGTGCCAAGCTTTTTATACCCTGCATTATACAAAAATTTTCGCACGCTTTCAAGCTTTTGTTCATTAGGATTCTCGTGAACTCGGTAAATCGCAGGAGCTTCGTTTTCGCTTAAAAACTTTGCAACAGCGCTATTTGCAAGCACCATAAATTCCTCAATCATTTTATGCGCAAAGTTTGTTTCTCTTAAAACAATATCAACTGCTTTGCCGTCATCATTTAGGATTGCTTTTGCCTCGGGAATATTAAAGTCGATTGTACCGCGGTTTTGAGATTTCTTTTCAAGCTTTTTTGCAAGTGAGTAAAGTGACTTAAGCGTAGGAAGTGCATCCTTGTATTTTTTGGATAAATCCTCGTTGCCATCACCCAAAATACTCCATACATCATCATATGTCATTTTATGCGCGCTTTTTATATATGATTTACAGAAACTGCTTTTTATAAGATTACCGTCTTTATCAATTTCCATAACAGCCGTCATCGTAAGACGAAGCTCACCTTCATTCAGCGAACAAAGTCCGTTTGAAAGCTTAACGGGAAGCATTGGCAAAACGCGGTCTGCAAGATACACACTTGTCCCGCGTGAAAATGCCTCGCAATCAAGCACGTCATCCATTTTGACATAGTTACTTACATCTGCAATATGAACACAAAGCGTGTAGGAATTTTCATTTTCTCTTATTGAAACGGCGTCATCAATATCCTTCGTGTCGGCACCGTCAATAGTTATGACTAAATCATCTAAAAACGAGATTCTTCCCTCAAGATCGCTTTCATTTATGTCCTCAAGTGAATTTGCGCTCTTTAAAACCTTTTTGGGAAACTCCGTCTCAAATCCGTACTTCTTTATGACCGACAGAATATCAACGCCAAAGTCGTTTGGAAAGCCCAAAATCTCCTTAACTCTTCCCGTAAGAGAAGTGGTGGGGCTTTCATACTCTATTATTTCACACGTTACCTTTTGTCCGTTAAGCGCACCGCAAAAATTATTTGATGACACAAAAATTTCAGGAAGCTTGTCACTGTCAGGAATAATTATGGCGTAATTTGCACCGGATTTAAACGTGCCCACAATGTTTCTCTTGGCACGCTTAAGTATCCTTACAACCTCACCCTCGATTGTGCGATTTTGTTTTTTCTTGCTTTTTTTATCTGTACGGATAAGCACACTGTCTCCGTCTAAAGCGCCATACGTTTTTTCGCGGGGAATAAAAACGTCACCATTTTCCCCAAGCACAAAGCCAAAGCCACGTGAGGTGCTTTTAAAAATTCCGCTTACAAACCCAAGCTTTTTGGATGAAAATATGTGATCCTTTTTTCCGACAATGATTACCCCGTCATCTTCTAAAGAAGAGAGTATTTTATAAAAATCATCGTAATTTTCGGGCGAAACCTTGAAATGTTCAGATAATTTCTCAAATGACGCGGGAACATAATCATTACTTTCAATATATTTTGAAACAGTTTGTTTATCCATAATATAACTCCAATAAAAAAAGCGTTTTCATTGAAAACGCTTTTCGTCTTATTTAACCACATTAAGTGAAAGGAGAATTGATAAAACAAAGAAAACAACCGCCAAAACAGATGTTAACTTTTCAAGCATTCCTTCACGAGTGTTTGCCTTGTTCTTTGAGAAGAACGAATCACTTGATGTGCCCATAACAGCACCGGTGCTTTGATCCTTACCCTTCTGGAAGAGAACAATAGCAGTAAGCAAAAGCGCAATAACAATATAAATAATAGTCAATGCCAATTTCATTTTCTACACCTCCGTAATAATGTCACATAAAGATACTTTAGCATAAGAAATGAAAAAAATCAATACTTTTTTATAATTATTCCCATTTTTTTAGGTAGTATGAGTTTTTGTTGAAAGGAAAGAAATACATTTTTAATTTATGCTATATAAAAAAATCCAGAAATACGCCAGTATTACTGGATTTTTATTATCTTTCTTAAGCCATTAATCGCTTTTTTACTTCTTAAACGATGACCTTTCTTAACCATTCCAGCGTGCAGTTTACCATATGCTTGCCGGTTTCCTCACTTGCTTCTGTGGCGCTTTGGGCAAACCATTCTGTGTTACGTTCACAACGGCTAAGGTCTACCAGCTCGGGATAGGTTCCCATCATAAGGCTCGTTTCCCATTTGCCTGCATGGTCAAAGCCACCGCACTTAATCTGTGCATCTGCTCCGATCAGGGGGAGAACCTTGATGTAAGAGAAGGGATCATCTTCGCTACCCATATCCTCGTAATATGAGGCATAGTCATCGCTGCCCCACCAGCCTTTTCCAAGCTTTTCTTCCATGTATTCCATGGTTACCTTTTTGGCAGCCTTATGGCAGGCAATTGTCATGGGCATCAAACCTGCGCCCTCTGTCTGATGATGAGCCACAAGGTATATGTTCTTATGACCAGCATTAATCATGGACTTCAGTATGTAGTACAAGTAGTTTGCATAAGCGTCCTCATCTACATGGAAATGGCTGGGCTTTGGAGCACATACTGCGTATGATGCCACACCGTACCAGATAGGAGGACAAACGACAATCTCCTTTTCCTTTTCAAGTTCTCTTAAGCAACCGGTAATAACAAGAGTATCCGTTCCGCAAGAAGCATGGCGGGCATGGTATTCCATAGTACCGATTGGAATAATAAATGGAACCTTTCTATCCACTGCATCTTGGATTTCATCATATAACATTTCAAGCATTTGCATAATTTTTTCCTCCTATTTCTTTTAATTAATATAAATTATAAGCGAAATATCCGTAAAAGTCAAGGCACGTGGAGGATAAAAACTAAAGTACTGACTGTTATTACAGCAGGATTTGAGTTTAGAGTAAAAAGACTTTTTTACGAGAAAGCAGAACCATAGGAATATTTATATTTTAAATGGAATTGTTCGATTCTCTCACGATGAAATCCAAACAAGTTTTGATGAAATTAAATCCGTCTTTTATTCTTGCGAAGCAAGATTTCATCACGAAGTGATCTCATCTGCATAGCAGATTTATTCCGTCTTTGACGGATTTAGTAAAAAAACATCCACAAAGCAGATGCTATTTTTTGGTGGGCCTTTAGTTTGGGCGCAGGCAAACAATCCTGTGAATTGTTTGCCAGACCAAAGTCCCTGCGAGCTGAAAGCGAGTAGAAAACGAAGCTTGAAGCCGCCTTTAGGAAGGCCCCTTATAGGAATGCAGTCACACTGCAAAAAAAAACAGCACCCGCTAAAAAGCAGATGCTATTTTTTGGAAGAGCCGAATGATTTAGATGCCAAAATTAATATATATATGTAAATAAATTACGAGCACCGCATTTCCTACAAATTTTTTCGCGGTTTTTTTCATTTGACCGTACTATACCAACAACTAATAAGTAAATAATCCCTGGGACAACACCTAACAAAAGTAGAACTAAACCGATAATAAAATCTATTCCTCTTAGTACCGGTCCCTTTTTCCATGGTGCTATATTACCACAACAAGTGCATTTTGGAATATCGTGTTCCTCTGGTTTTTCTTTTAATTCTGAACATGAACATCCACAGTTAGTACATACTATAGCCTCATCAATCATTTCTTTCCCACACTTTGAACAATACTTCATTTCAAATCACCTCTTAATATATTTCGTCGATATTTGTCAGTAGTATTTTATCCTACTTTATACTATTTGTCAATACTTTATAAGAAATAAGTATATAATTATTTTTGAGGTGATTATTTTGAAACCATTAAAAGAGAAAATAAGTATAACCATTGATAGTGATATTTTGGAAAAATTACGAATCCTAGCTGAAAACGATGATCGTTCGTTATCTCAATATATAAATATTATTCTAAAAGCGCATATAACCAAGGGAGTATCAAATTCTAATCATTAAAAAGATTCTAAATTGTTAAATATAAAAGCAGATTTATTTTAAAAAATAAATCTGCTTATTTTATTGTCATTATAATTATTCTATTTGCCACAGTTCAAGTCTGGTTCAAAACTGCCTGTCATCTACCCTTTTGGTTCAAAACTGATTTTTGCAAAAAGCCCTCAAATCATTGAAAAAAGCGAACAATTTAGATGTCATCTAAATCATTCGCTTCTTTTGGTGGGCCTTTAGTTTGGGCACAGGCAAACAATCCTGTGAATTGTTTGCCAGACCAAAGTCCCTGCGAGCTGAAAGCGAGTAGAAAACGAAGCTTGAAGCCGCCTTTAGGAAGGCCCCTTATAGGAATGCAGTCACACTGCAAAAAAAACAGCACCCGCTAAAAAGCAGATGCTATTTTTTGGTGGGCCTTCAGGGACTCGAACCCCGGACCGACCGGTTATGAGCCGGTTGCTCTAACCAACTGAGCTAAAAGCCCTTATATGGTGACCCGTACGAGATTTGAACTCGTGTTCCCGCCGTGAAAGGGCGGTGTCTTAACCGCTTGACCAACGGGCCACAAATAAGACCGAATATTAGTATACATCATAGTTTTCCCTTTGTCAACGATTTTTTTCTCCCATATTTAAAAAAATGCGGATATATTTTCATATACCCGCATCTTCTTATCGGTTCAAAAGATATACCCCAAAATTAAGATATGTTGCAAAGCTAACCCAGATTAAATATGGAATCTGAAGGTACGCGGCTAAAGGGCTGACCTTCTTGTAATTAAGAATAGTTGCAAGGATAAGTGCCCATAAAACGAGTATCCAAATAAACGCAAAGAAAAACGAGCGGAGGTTAAAGAAAATAATGCTCCACATAAAGTTAAAAAACAGGCTTATTGCGTATACTAAAAGACCGTCAGAGGAAGCCTTGGGGTTTACTTCTCTTTTTTTATAGACAAGAGCACTGCTTACTCCCATTAAAATAAAAAGAATTGACCACACAATCGGGAAAACTACGCCCGGCGGAGAAAACGGCGGCATTTTTATATCATTATAGATATCCATATTGTTTCTTGTCGAGAATGCCGAAAGTCCCCCAACCGCAAGTGCAATAAGTATCGAGATAATATAAGGCTTTGCTTTTTTTAACATATTAAATCCCTCCATATATAATTTACAAATTTTTTTTACTAAATATTCCTTGCTATATCTTTTTTAAGGCGCTTGATAATCTTTTTTTCAAGCCTTGATATGTAGCTTTGGCTTATTCCAAGCATATCGGCAACCTCTTTTTGAGTGCGTTCCTTTTTTCCGCCAAGACCGTAGCGCATTTCCATTATAATTCTCTCTCGTTCGCAAAGCTTATTCATAGCGGCAGTCAAAAGGTTTATTTCAACCTCCTCTTCAAGATGTCTGTCGACACTGTCTTCATCTGCACCTAAAATGTCACTGAGAAGTAACTCATTCCCGTCCCAGTCGGTGTTAAGTGGCTCATCAAGTGAGATTTCCGATTTTTTAGCGTTGTTTTTGCGAAGATACATAAGTATTTCGTTTTCGATGCATCTGCTTGCGTATGTTGCAAGCTTTATATTTTTATCAGCCTTAAAGGTGTTAATCGCCTTAATCAGCCCGATTGTTCCCATTGACACAAGGTCATCAACACATATATTTGTATTTTCAAACTTTTTTGCTATGTAAACAACAAGCCTTAAATTATGCTCGATAAGCTTTTGACGGCTGGCGTGCTCCGAAATAGTCGATATATAGTAAAGCTCATCTTCCATAGACAGTGGCGGGGGAAGATAGTCCCCGCTTCCTACGTAAAAGTTATAATCACTTAAGTTAAGCTTGTTAAAAAGCCTTATGTAGCCTTCCTGCGCCTTGCTTTTCATAACATTTAGAATTTTCATTTTATACACTCCTATAAATATGGATTAAATAACGCTGAATAGCTTTTGTCTTTTGACAGCTGATGAAAATACAGACCTATAACGCACTTATCTAAAACCCGCACTCCACAGTCATCGCGGATTTCTGCCTTATCGGGAACAAAGCCAAGAAGCATTCCGTTATCTTTACCGAGAGAATTAAATGGAATAAGTCTTGTGCGAAGTCCCATTTGTGAAACATCAGCCATAATCCAGTGGAGATTCTCCCCATGCATTCTGTCGAGGGAATTTTTGATTTCCTCGCTAAAAAGGTTTTTAATGCATCTGTATTCCGCAATTATAACGGGGGAGAGAGTTACGGGGTCTACAAGGGCGTTCCCTGTATCGAGCAGAGCAGTAATTTCAGCCGATTTATCTCCAAGACAAAGCCTTAAATGCTTTTTCAGATTTGCGTGGCGCCCGAATTTGTCCGATAAAAGAGAACAAAGCTTAAGCGAAAAATAAAAAAGCAGAGAGGAAAGAGCAAGCACAGTCCACGGAAGATTAAAATAAAATATTCCGTTAGAGTAAATTGCCCCAAGGTTTGCCCCGATACTGCTAAAGTAAAATACACCTAAAACGCATCCGCCAAAGCCAAAGGAAACCATATAAAAAATAATCAGAGTTTTTATGTAGCTTCTTACAGAGTAAAAGGGGAAGGCGGCTCCTACAATCACCATTGATATAAGCATTTTTGAGATAGTTGTGTATATCACAGAAAAATCAGGGAAAAAGACAAGCACCGCATAGAGTGCACCTATAAATGCCCCGAAAAGAATTCGGAGTCTTTTACGCTTTACCTTTGATAAAACCCCCGATGCCAAAAGTAAAACGTAATTAATAATTAAATTCACAACAAATAAAACATCTATGTAAACAGTCGGCATAATTATCACCCAATAATATTATAAATCCCCACGCGCAAAAATTTTGTCATATAATAGTTTAAACCTAAAAAAATTTACGACAAAATCAAATAAAACAAGCCAAAAACTTGACCTTTTTATAATGTGTGATATAATAGAAAGTAACTTAAAATGGAGGATTATTTATGGATTTTCAGATTTCAGATAGAATGAGTAGCCTTAAAGGCTCCGCAATAAGAGAAATGTTTAAGCATATGGCAGATCCCGAGATGATTTCACTTGCAGGCGGAAATCCCGCGTCAGAGCTTTTTCCAAACGAAGAAATGGCGCAAATTTCCTTTGATGCACTCAAAAATACACCCGTTTCTGCTCTTCAGTACGGAATTTCAGAAGGGAACATCAGTCTCCGCGAAGAAATAGTTAAAATGCTTTCAGACCGCGAAAATATAAATACCACAATTGACGAAATAACTATTGTTTCAGGCGGTCAGCAGGCTATAGAAATTTGCTCTAAAATTATGCTTAATGAGGGTGATACAGTTTTAGTTGAAGAGCCTTCATTTGTCGGCGGATTAAATGCGTTTCGCTCATACGGGGCAAAGCTTGTAGGCGTGCCGATGGAGCATGACGGAATGAATCTTGATATCCTTGAAGAAAAAATTGCGGAAAATGAAAATATAAAGATGATTTATACCATTCCCAATTTCCAGAACCCATCAGCAATTACGATGAGTCTTGAAAAAAGAAAACGCCTGTATGAGATTGCAGTTAAAAATAAAATATTTATAATTGAGGATAACCCGTATGGTGAGCTTACATTTACCGGCGAAAAGCTTCCCACAATAAAATCAATGGATAAAGAGGGCGTAGTTTTATACTCCGGCTCATTTTCAAAGGTGCTTGCGCCCGGTCTACGTCTTGGCTACCTCGTTGCACCCAAAAATGTAACGGAAAGAGTTGTTTTGGGAAAACAGGTTTCAGACGTTCACACTGCGCTTATCCCGCAGCTTATTGCGCTTGAATATTTAAAGCAGTATGACCTTGAAGCACACATTGAAAAAATGCGCGCACTTTACAAAAGAAAATGCACTTGTATGATAGATGCGCTTGACAAATATCTTGGTGATAAAGTCACTCACACTAACCCCGAGGGTGGACTTTTTGTATGGTGTGAGACGGATGGAATTGACACCTTAAAATTAAGTCAGGAAACGATAAAAGAAAAGGTTTTAATAGTTCCGGGAAATAACTTTATGGTAGATATGGAAAAAAAGTGCAGTGGCTTTAGACTTAACTTTTCAACGATGCCCGATGAAAAGATTACGGAGGGCGTAAAAAGACTTAAAAAGGTGCTTGAAAACCAATAAGGAGGACTTTTTATGAGAGGTCGTTTTATTGTATTTGAAGGAATAGACGGTGCAGGCAAAAGCACGCAGATAGGATTACTTTCCCAAAAGCTTCAAAAAGAGGGAAGACGGGTTTTTCTCACGGCAGAGCCGACTGATTCTGTAACAGGCGGAATACTGCGTGATGCCTTAAGCGGCAACTATGAAAGAGAAAGCACGGAGCTTGCAGCTATGTTTCTTTCTGACCGCATTTTTCATAATGTAAATAAAAAGTGCGGGATAAAACAGGCACTTGAAAATGGATACGACGTTATTTGCGACAGATATTATTATTCTTCCTTTGCTTATCAGGGGATGGACAGTGATCTAAGTTGGGTAATGGATATGAACCTTAATTGCCCTGATATTTTAAAGCCTGACGTATGCATTTTCCTTGATATTGATGCCGAAACCTCAAAAAAGAGGATTGACGAAAACCGCGCAACCGTAGAAATATTTGAGAACACAGAAACGCTAAACCGCATAAGACAGAAATTTTTTGAGGTTTTTAAGAAACTTGAAAACGAAAATATATATATCGTAAATGCGGGTGACACGGCAGAAAACGTGGCATCAGAAATATACAAAATTTTTGAGAAAGAAAATAAGTATGGAAACTAAAATTATTAAAATTGACCCTTTAAATATTGATTTAGACCTGATAAATGAGGCTGCCGAAGTTATTAAACGCGGCGGTCTTGTTGCCTTTCCGACTGAAACTGTTTACGGACTTGGTGCAGATTCTTTTAATGAAGAAGCTGTCAAAAATATATTTAAGGCAAAAGGCAGACCGCAGGATAACCCGCTTATTTCTCATATCGCAAGCGTTGATGACCTTTCTCTTTTTGCATCGGAAATTCCCGAAAATGCAAAAAAACTGGCAGAAGCCTTTTGGGGCGGACCTCTTACCATGATTTTAAAAAAGAAAGAGGGTATTCCAAACGCAGTAACTGCAGGTCTTGATACCGTTGCGGTAAGAATGCCCAGTCACAGCGTGGCAAATTTACTTATAAAGCAATCGGGCACCGCGATTGCCGCGCCGAGTGCAAATCTTAGCGGCAGCCCCAGTCCCACAACGGCAAAGCACTGTATTGATGACCTATTAGGGCGCGTTGATATGATTCTTGACGGCCAAAATTCAATGATAGGGATTGAATCTACTGTGCTTGATTTAACAGGAGAAGTTCCAACTATTCTTCGTCCTGGCTTTATTACCCCTGAAGATTTAAAAGAAGTTATAGGGGACGTAATCTATGGCGGTGAGGCAAAGGGCGCGCCAAAATGCCCCGGAATGAAATATAAGCACTACAGCCCCAAGGCAGAGGTTTACCTTGTCCGTGATATTAAAAATGCTCAAAAATACGTTGAAGATAAAACAAGTATAATTGCTAAAAATATAAGTAAGTTAAATTTTAGCGCTCACGCGCTTCTTGACGCGGGCGAAAATGACCGTGACTTTGCAGCTCGTCTTTTCTACCTCTTAAGAACGGCAGATGAAAAGGGCGCAAAAAAAGTGCTTGTAGAAATGCCCGAAGAAAAGGGAATTGGAGTTGCGCTCATAAACAGACTTTTAAAATCTGCTTCCGGAAGGGTGATTTAATTGGCACAAATCGTATTTGTTTGCACTGGAAACACCTGCCGAAGTCCAATGGCGGAGGTAATCTATAATAATATAAAAGGTGAAAAAAGTGCCATATCCCGCGGGATAAGTGTTTTTAGCGGGTCAGGCGCTTCGCTAAATTCAAAAAAAGCGGTTTTAAAATATGGATTAAATATTGAAAACCACATATCAAAGCAAATCACATATGACGATATAGAAAGCGCCCACCTTGTAATAACGATGACCATGGCGCATAAATATATTTTACAAAATGCCTTTCCCCAATTTTCAGAAAAGATAATCACGCTTTCAGAATTTGCAGGAGAAACGGACGATGTAACTGACCCCTTTGGAGGGAATGAGTCCGTTTACGAGGAAACTGCCCAAATGATTTATGACTATATAGTTAAGGGCATCGGCAAAATAAGGCTTGCTAAAAACAAAGATGCAGAAGAAATATTTTTGCTTGAAAAGGAGATTTTTCCTGACTTCTGGAGTAAAAAGACGATAGAAGAAAAAATAGAAAAAGAAAGTGTTTTGATTTTTGAAAAAAAAGGCAAAACATTAGGCTACTGCATTTTTATGTGTGCAGCAGACGAGGGCGAAATTTTAAAGATTGCGGTAGATGTGGCGCATAGAAAAGATGGTATTGGAAATGCGCTTTTAAAAGAAACGCTAAAAAAACTTTATTCTCTCGGCGCGAAAAATGTGTTTTTAGAAGTAAGAAGGTCAAATATAAATGCAATATCGCTCTACGAAAAATCAGGCTTTAAAAAAATGGGCGAAAGAAAGAATTACTACCCTGACGGTGAAGATGCACTAATACTTATAAAGGAAAGATAAAAATGGCTTATATTCTTGGAATTGAAACATCCTGCGATGAAACGGCAGCCTCAATAACTAAAGACGGAAGAGAGGTTTTGTCAAACGTGATTTACACGCAAATACCCGTGCACCAAATCTATGGCGGTGTTGTGCCTGAAATCGCGTCAAGAAACCATATTGAAAAAATTATCTATGTTATTGATGAGGCGATAAAGAAGGCAAACCTAACTAAAAAGGATATTGATGCAGTTGCGGTTACCTATAACCCCGGCCTTATCGGTGCGCTACTCGTTGGTGTATCGGTTGCAAAGGCGCTTTCGTACTCACTTGGTATTCCGCTTATACCGGTAAATCACATTCAAGGGCATATTGCCGCAAACTATATTGCATATAGTGATTTGAAGCCACCCTTTGTATGCCTTGTTGCATCAGGCGGGCACAGCCACATTCTTCATATAAAAGATTACAGAAGCTTTGAAATACTTGGACAAACAACAGACGATGCCGCAGGTGAGGCGTTTGATAAGGTCGCGCGCGTGCTGGGGCTTGAGTACCCGGGCGGGCCAAAGGTAAATGCTTTAGCCAAAGAAGGAAATCCCGAGGCGATTAAGTTCCCCCGCCCCCACAACGGATTTGACTTTAGCTTCAGCGGTCTTAAAACTGCAGTTATAAATTACGTTCACACAGAAACACAAAAGGGAATAGAAATAAATAAGGCAGATGTCGCGGCATCATTTCAGCAGGCAGTGTGTGATGTACTGACGTCAAACACTGTTGAGGCGGCAAAAAGCGTAGGCTGTAACGCAATCGCGATTGCAGGCGGCGTTGCGGCAAATACCCACCTTCGCGCGCAGATGGAAAGCGATGCAAAGAAAAACAATATGGAATTTTACTGCCCGCCGATAAATCTTTGCACAGATAATGCGGCAATGATTTCGTGCGCAGGGTACTATAATTATATTTCAGGCGTGAGGGGAGATTTAAGCCTTAACGCCATATCGCAATTAAGCATAGGTGATATTTATGAATAAAATAGAGAGTCTTCGCCTCTTTATGAAAAAAGAAGGCGTATCAGCGTGTGTTATTCCAACCGATGACCCCCACCTAAGCGAATACACGTGTAGGCACTTTAAACTTCGCGAGTGGCTTTCAGGCTTTACAGGTTCAAATGGCACCTTGGTAGTAACTATGAATAAGGCAGGGCTCTGGACGGACGGAAGATACTACATCCAAGCCGAAAAGGAGCTTTCGGGAACAGGCATAACGCTTTTTAAAGCATCCGAAAAAGAAACCCAGAAGATAAGCGACTTCATTATAGAAAATGTGCCAAAAAGCTCACTTGTGGGACTTGATGGCACTCTTTTTTCAAAAAGAGTGCTTGACAACTTAAAACAAAAGCTTAAAGAAAATGAAATTATAATAAAAACAAGATTTGACGCATCTGTATTATGGGAAAACAAACCCCCGATGCCTTCTGAAAAGGCATTTTTATTAGAAGACAGGTTCTCTGGCGAAAGTGCGGAGGAAAAAATAAAAAGACTTCGCATAACTCTCAAGGGAAACGAAGTGGATTTTTACGCAACTGCACTCTCTGATAGTGTAATGTGGCTCTTAAATATAAGGGGCGGGGATATTTTATATACCCCCGTAATGCTTTCATACCTTTTTGTGTCAGGCAGCCGCGTAATTCTTTTTGCACAAAAAGAAAAGGTAAGCGAGATTTCAGGCTACCTTGAAAGTATAGGAGTAGAGGTTTGTGACTATAGTGCGGTTTACGAGTTTCTGGCGTCTTTAGATAAAGAAAAGCGTATGGCAGTTGATTTTGATAAATCAAACTATGAAATGGTAAACAGTGCAAGCTGCCATATAGTAAATAAGCCTGATTTTATAGAAAATCTTAAAGCCGTTAAAAATAAAACGGAAATAAGTAACATTAAAAAGGCATATATTAAGGAAAACATCGCTCTTCTAAAAAGCTTTTTTGAGATTTATAATACCAAAGAAGAAATAGACGAGTGTGATGTTCGGGATATTATCGAGAAAAACCGAAAAAAACAAAAAGGGTATCTTTACCCCTCTTTTGAAACCATCGCGGCATATGGCATAAATGCGGCAATGATGCATTACTCTCCTAAAAGGGATAAATGCGCCATAATAAAAAAGGAAGAGATGCTTTTAATTGACACAGGCGCACAATATAGGGAAGGCACGACAGATACCACGCGCACGCTTGTATTTAAAATGCCAAATAAAGAAATGAGAAGGCTCTACACCCTGTGTTTAAAAGGAAATATCAATCTTTCAAAAGCTGTATTTAAGGAAAACACAAAGGGGAGTGAGCTTGACATTTTAGCAAGAGGGCCCCTTTTAAAAGAAAAAAAGGACTACCGATGCTCAACAGGGCATGGCGTAGGGTATCTTCTTTGTGTGCACGAAGGTCCGCAAAGGATTTCGCCGTCCTCCAGCGTCATTTTAAAACCCTATATGACAGTTACGAATGAACCGGGTGTATACGAAGAAAATAAATTCGGCATAAGAATTGAAAATCATCTTGCAGTAGTCTTAAAAGGCGAATCTGAATACGGCAAATTTTTAGGGTTTGAGGTATTAAATTACTGCCCAATCGGCACAAACGTACTTCTTCCCGAGCTTTTAAATGAGGAAGAAAGGGCATTTTTAAACAGCTACAATAAAAAGTGCCAAAGTCTTTACAAAAAGAATCTGACTCAGGAGGAGTATAAATGGCTGATAAATTACACAAAAGAGATATAGACGCAGACTTTAACAAAAGAATACAGTTTATTTCTGTGATAGATAAAATGAAAAGCATCTACCGCCAAAATCTCCTGATTGATGCCTCGCGCGAAGAAACAGATGCCGAGCATTCGTGGCACCTTGCCGTGATGGCAATTCTTCTTTCAGATTACGCGCCCGAGGGGACTGATATACAAAAGGTTATAAAAATGGTTTTGGTGCATGACCTTATAGAAATCTACGCGGGGGACACCTTCTGTTACGATACAGAAGGAATAAAGGATAAAAGAAAACGAGAGGAAGAGTCTGCTGACCGTCTTTTTAAAATTCTTCCCGAAAAAGATGGAAAAGAGCTTCGCGCACTTTGGGAGGAGTTTGATAAGGAAGAAACGAAGGAGGCGCTTTTTGCCGCCTCACTTGACAGACTTCAGCCCCTTATAAATAACTTTTTTACTAACGGCCACACCTGGAGAAAAGGCTCTGTTAAAAAGGAGTTGGTCCTAAAAAGAGAAGAAATTCTTAAAAAGGGACTCCCCAAAGCAATTCCGCTAGTAAACGAAATATTAGATGATTCGGAGAAAAAAGGTTACTTTAGTTCTTGACATATTAGCTAAAATAGTATAAAATTACAGATATTTTTTGTGGTGGTGAATTTATGTATTTATCAAAAAAGTTTTCGTCAATTAATCCTTCAAGCACACTTGCCATTGACTCAAAATTCAAGGAAATGAAAGCCAATGGTATGGATGTTGTAGGATTTGGCGCGGGGGAGCCTGATTTTGACACCCCCAAGCATATAAGAGATGCAGCAATTAAAGCTATAGAAGATGGCTTTACACGCTACACACCTGCATCAGGAACAGTTGAGCTTAAAAGCGCAATTGTGGAAAAATTTAAGCGTGATAACGGACTTTGCTATGAGAATGCAAATATCGTTGTTTCAAACGGCGCAAAGCATTCGCTTGTAAACGTGCTCGGCGCAATTCTTAATCCGGGGGATGAGGTTATTGTTCCGACTCCCTGCTGGGTAAGCTATGTTGAAATGATTAAGATTAATGACGGCGTGCCGGTACTTGTTAAGGCAGACGAAAGCGAGGGCTTTATCGTTTCTGCAGAGAAAATTGAAAAGGCAATTACTCCTAAAACACGTGCAGTTATTATAAACACACCTTCTAACCCAACGGGTATGATTTATTCAGAGGAGGAGCTTCGTAAAATCGCCGATATCTGCGTTAAAAATAACATCTATGTTATTTCGGATGAGATTTATGAGCATCTTATCTATGGCGACAAAAAGCACGTTTCAATCGCATCCTTTAATGAACAAATTAAAGACCTTACAATTATTGTAAACGGCGTAAGTAAAACATACGCTATGACAGGGTGGAGAATTGGATACACTGCGTCAAATAAAACAATCGCAAAATTAATGGCAAATGTGCAGAGCCATTCTACAAGTAACCCTAACTCTATCGCGCAAAAGGCGGCAGTCGCTGCTCTTAACGGCTCTATGGATGAGGTAAAGGTAATGCGCGCCGAATTTGAAAAAAGAAGAAATTATATGGTTGAGCGCTTAAATAAGATTGATGGCGTTTCCGCTATTATGCCCCAAGGCGCGTTTTATGTTATGATGAACCTGTCAAAGCTTATCGGTAAGAGCTATGAGGGAACAGAGATAAAAGGGTCAGACGATTTTGCAAATCTTTTCCTTGAAAAAGAGATGGTAGCAGTCGTTCCCTGCAGTGGCTTTGACAGTGACATTCACGTTCGCTGGAGCTATGCAACAAGCATGGAAAACATTAAAGAAGGTTTAGACAGACTCGAAAAGTTTGTAGCAAAACTTAAATAATATATTAAATAAAAAATGCAAGCCGTATGAGGTGTACTCTAAAGGACAGTAAGCGGAGCAGTGAAATTCACTGCTCCGTTTCGCTATTATAAAAACAATCTAATTCCCATTTTAAAGGGTTAGTGTCTATGTATTTCCATATTTTCTGATAATCTTTTTCACCGCGAATTATGTGGTCGTGAAACGATTTCTGAAACAATCTCTTATTAAATGGTTTAAGAATACCTTTTTTAACACAGCGAATATATTCATTCGTAACCATTGTTTCAAACCATCGCATCACATCGTGTAGGGAACGACCTGCGTGTCGTTCCGTTATTGCGACAATAATATGAATATGGTTAGGCATAATTACATATTTATCTATTTTTATGTTATCAAATTTGTTTTCTGTTTCTTTTAGCCATTTATGAATAATTCTGTTTTGTTCAGACGGAACGACACATAGGTCGTTCCCTACGTTTTCCATTTCAAATAACTGTTCTTTATTTTGCGTGCATATCGTAATAAAATATGCTCCCGGTGTGCTATAATCATATCCTTTTAATCTTGTTGGTTTTCGTCTTGGGACGTCCATATTATTTTACTCCATAAAAGATTGAATCAAAATCTGTGCATAATATTTCTTTTATTAGCATAATTTCATCAGGATAAAGATGCCTTTGTCCTACCTCTATCTTTGCAATAGCACTTCGTGTTATATCACAACCTTTTAACTGTAATTTAGCTGAAAGTATATCTTGTGTCATTCCAACAGATTCTCTGATTTTTCTGATGTTATTACCTATTTCTTTTTCTATTATCTTATTCATAAAATCAATCCTTTGCACTTAAATTAGAACAAACATCTTGACTTTATTATAGATTTAAATTATAATATCAATGCACTTGTATAGGTGCAATGATATTATATGGAGGTAAAACAAAATGAAAAGGAGATTACAAGGATTAATTGCAGGCATGCTGATTGGTGCAATGCTGACAGGAGGGATTGCTATAGCAGCAAATACAACTACACTTTACAACGTACTTGCTAACGGAATTAAAATTGTTGTTGACGGGCAAAAGCTCAATCCAACTGATGCGAGTGGCAACAAGGTTGAGCCGATTATTTACAATGGAACTACATATTTACCCGTAAGAGCAGTTGCCAATGCACTTGGCAAAGCTGTATACTGGGATGGGCCCAATTATACTGTTTATCTTGGGAATATGAATGGTAAATTGGAATACCCGACCGTTGAACTTGAAGATCTAAAAAGTATAAACCATGTAGCAAAATCCACTAAAAGATTAACTGATAACTACGGAAATAAATACGGAAGGGCAATATACAATGCGCCAAATAATTATCAATTTCAATATTTACTTAATATGAAATACAGCCGATTTAAAGCAACCCTATATGTTCCCGAAGGCGAAACAGACGAAAATGTTCGTTACTTGACAATTGTTGCTGACGGAAAAACAATATATACATCTCCCGAAATGACCAGAGCATCTGCCCCGGTAAAAATTGATGTAAATGTTACAGGGTATAATGATGTTAGAATAGAATTCAATGATGATAATACAAATTTAGCAAGCTTTCATAAGTTGGAAGTTTGTCTTGGAGATGCAGGTTTTTACCAGTAATGAGTGAGGTAAGCACAAATGAGAAAAATATTTAGTTTATTTGGCACTTTGTTATTGCTTGTTCTATTGGTTTCAGGATGTGGCGTTAGCGATGTTGCTAATGAAAATGAACTAATAGATATGCTTATTGCAAACTATCCAGAGTGCTTGCAAAGACATATTTATCAGGATGAAACATTTGAAATTGATTCTCTAAAAATTGTTCGTCGACAAACAGACAAAAAAGAGAAAGTTGATAAAGTAGGATGTGAGATTGCTGTCCGTAACGAAAATTACGAGGGAGTCTTTAATTATACACTAATATTGAATTATTATGATAAAGGAGGGTGGTATTTAGAAAATTATGAAAGTTTTAGTGATGATAAGTTAAATGCTATAAATAATACCGTGCCTAATCAAACGATTGATGAAGCTAAAAGGGCTTGCTATCAAAACATCAATAATATTGCAAATCTTACCTTGGTTGGCGAAGAGTTTAATCAATCATCTGGTATTTTAACTCAAACATATAGTGTAAATGCCGATTATGAGAATCTGACTGTATCAGGAAATATAATAATAAATTACAATTTTAACAATTATAATTGGGAATATGAAATAATTGATAATACTATACAAAAATGGAAATTTACCGGTACATATGTGTTAGATTCAAAATATTACATACACGATGCAAATACTTCTTATGCTGATGTTGTACCGAAAATATATAATGTTAATAATGAAGGAAAGAATATCGCCTCGGGAATATCAAAAATAACAATAACGAAGAACAATAATGCTGTAGAAATGGACGCTGAAATAATAAAAAGAACCTATAATGGAGATAGTTATTCTGATTCATATTCCACACAAAGATTAACCTTTGATACGAGAAACGAACCATATAGCATTACATTATTTGAAAACAAGGACGATTCGAAGATTATAATTGAAATTGACCCCGAAATTGAAATAAGGCTTTACTGCCGAAATTCTTATGTTAATGGTAAGAAACATAACTATACATTTGGCTTTATACCAGAATAATAAAGAACAGAACTAAACCTAGAGCTGCCACTAAATGATCATATAAAATCAATTTCGTGAATACGTTCTTGTCTATAATGTCCGGTACTGTAACGAGCAGGGAAGATGCATTGCTTCTTCCAATAATTTAGGATATCCTAAAACCTTATAAAAACGGGCGATTCGTGAATCGCCCCTACGATAAAAGGCTGAACGAAATCAATCGTTCAGCCTTTTAAAATTACTGTTCTTAATAGTACACCTCATATGGCTTGCATTTTTTATATGTATTGTTTTACAAACTCTAACTGCTTTTCAATAGACTCTATCGAAGTTCCGCCCTCGGAATTTCTTTTCTGCGCGCAATTTACAAGGTCGATTTCACTGTAGAGGTCACTTTCAAAAAGCTCGTCTGCCTTTTTGTATTTTTCAATGGGGTAATTTTCAAGCGTGCACTTTTCCTTGATGCAGTCTGCAACAATCTGCCCCACTGTTTTATATGCACTGCGGAAAGGTCTTCCTTTTTTAACAAGGTAGTCTGCAAGGTCAGTCGCATTTATAAAGCCTTCACCTGCAGCGGCATACATTTTCTCTTTAAGAACAGTCATTGTTTCAATCATTGGTGAGAACACGCGAAGGCACTTTTTAACTGTTTCTATCGCATCAAAGATTGCCTCCTTATCCTCCTGCATATCCTTGTTATATGCAAGGGGAAGGCCTTTAAGCGTTGTTAAAAGCCCCATTAAATCACCATACACGCGCCCCGTTTTACCACGTACAAGCTCTGCCATATCGGGGTTTTTCTTTTGTGGCATTATGCTTGAACCCGTCGTAAAGCTATCATCAAGCTCCACAAACTTAAATTCCCAGCTTGACCACAAAATAACCTCTTCAGAAAAGCGGGAAAGATGCATCATAATAATTGAAAATGCACTAAGAAGCTCTACACAAAAGTCGCGGTCAGACACGCCGTCAATACTATTTTGGGTAATGCCTGAAAAATCAAGCGTGTTTGCAACCATCGTGCGATTTGTTTTATACGTTGTGCCTGAAAGTGCGCAGGAGCCAAGCGGTGAATAATTCATCCTCGCAGTAGCATCTTTTATTCTTTCAATATCTCGGATAAACATCATAGCATAGGCTAAAAGGTGGTGCGCAAACATTATAGGCTGTGCACGCTGAAGATGTGTATAGCCCGGCACAACAGTATCTTTATTTTTCTCTGCCTGAACACATATTGCACCCAAAAGAGTCTTAAGAAGTGAAATTATTTCCTCACACTCATCACGAAGATAAAGCCTTATGTCAAGCGCAACCTGGTCATTTCGGCTCCTTGCAGTGTGAAGGCGCTTGCCCACATCACCAATTCTTTTGGTAAGCTCTGACTCAATAAACATATGTATATCTTCGGCGTCTTCACTAAATGTGAGCTTTCCGTTTTCTATGTCCTCTAAAATGCCTGAAAGACCGTCAATTATCGTATCGGCGTCTTCCCGGGTGATAATATTGCACGCCGAAAGCATTGTTGCATGCGCAATAGAGCCTTTTATATCCTGCTTATACATTTTTGAATCAAAATGAATAGAGGAGTTAAAATCATCAGCCTCTTTATTAAGCGCCTTTAAAAAGCGCCCTGCCCACATTTTATCCATAGATTTCATCCTTTCATTAAATACGGGGCGAATATTTTCGCCCCGTGTGCATTAGTTCTTTTTATTTTTAGCATCAACCATTGCCTGTACCTTAATGGGAAGACCGAAGAGATTGATAAATCCTTCCGAATCCATCTGGTTGTAGTCACTTTCGCCAAATGTAGCAATTTCTTCACTGTAAAGTGAGTAATCACTCCATACGCCTGCATTGATCATATTGCCTTTGTAGAGTTTAAGTCTTACCTTACCTGTAACTTTTTCCTGGGTTTTATCAACAAAAGCGCTAAGCGCCTCACGAAGAGGTGTAAACCACTGTCCGTTATAAACAAGCTCAGCAAAAGTAATAGAGAGCTTCTGCTTTTCGTGGAGAGTCATCTTGTCAAGACAGATTGATTCAAGAACGCTGTGTGCCTTGTAAAGAATAGCACCGCCCGGTGTTTCGTAAACGCCACGGCACTTCATACCAACAAGACGGTTTTCAACAATATCCAAAAGACCTATACCATTCTTTCCGCCAACCTCGTTGAGGGCAAGAATAATCTCTTTTGCACTCATTTCTTTGTCGTTAAACTTAACGGGAACACCCTGCACAAAATCAAGAGTGATGTATGTAGGCTCATCAGGGGCCATAATGGGGGAAACGCCCATTTCAAGAAAACCGGGCTTTTCATACTGAGGCTCATTACCTGTATCTTCAAGGTCAAGACCTTCGTGGCTTAAGTGCCAGAGGTTTTTGTCTTTAGAATAGTTTGTTTCACGGTTAATCTTAAGAGGAACATTGTGTGCCTCTGCATATTCGATTTCTTCTTCACGGGATTTGATATCCCAGATACGCCAAGGAGCAATTATAGGCATTTCAGGAGCGAAATGCTTGATAGCAAGTTCAAAACGAACCTGGTCATTACCCTTACCTGTGCAACCGTGGCAGATAGCATCAGCACCCTCTTTTAACGCAACCTCAACCAATCCCTTTGCAATGCAAGGACGGGCGTGGCTTGTTCCAAGAAGATACTCCTCGTAAATTGCGCCTGCCTTCATTGTAGGGATAATGTATTCATCTACATATTCCTCCGTAAGGTCAAGCACGTAAAGCTTTGACGCACCGGTTTTAATAGCCTTTTCTTCAAGTCCTTCAAGTTCGTCATTCTGACCAACGTTGCCTGCAACTGCAATTACCTCACAGTTATTATAATTTTCCTTAAGCCAGGGGATAATGATTGATGTATCAAGACCGCCTGAATAAGCTAAAACTACTTTTTTGATATCTTTTTTATCCATTTTTATGTCTCCTTTATTTTTCAATGAACCCATAATAACACATCTTGAATAAATATGCAAGTGTTTTTTATAAAAATCTACAAATTATGTATTTTTATGCAAAAATCAATGCATAAAATTATTTTTTCATAAGAGTAACCATAATTGCTTTCTGTGCGTGAAGACGATTTTCGGCTTCATCAAATATTTCATTTGCATGGCTTTCAAAAACATCTGCTGTAATTTCTTCACCGCGGTGTGCAGGCAAGCAGTGAAGCACCATTGCACCCTCATTTGCGCAGGATAAAACATCTTTATTAATCTGATAGTTTTTAAAGATTTGCGCACGCTCTGAAAATTCTTCCTCCTGTCCCATAGATGCCCAAACGTCTGTATAAAGAACGTCAGCGCCTTGAGAGGCTTCTTTTATATCAGTCGTGCAGGTAAACTTTCCGTTTTCACTTGCCCACGCACAGATATCAGCGTCCGGCTTATGATTTTCGGGGCAGGCGATGGCTACTTCCATACCCATTTTGATACCGCCGACAATAAGGGAGTTTGCCATATTGTTTCCGTCACCGATAAAGCAAAGCTTATTTCCTTCGATACCCCCCTTATGCTCACGAATTGTCATCAAATCGGCAAGCACCTGGCACGGATGACAATAGTCAGTAAGACCGTTAATTACGGGGATTGAGCCGAATTTTGCCAAATCCTCAACCTCTTTTTGTGCAAAGGTTCTTATCATAATGCCGTCAAGATAGCGTGAAAGCACGCGAGCAGTATCTTCAACTATTTCTCCGCGCCCAATTTGAAGGTCGCGAGGACTTAAAAAGAGCGCCTGACCGCCAAGCTCATACATACCAACCTCAAAGGAAACACGCGTTCTTGTAGAAGATTTCTGGAAAATCATTCCCAGTGACTGCCCCTTAAGATGATGGTGAGAAATATTGTTGTTCTTTTCGTACTTAAGCTGGTCGGCAAGATTTAAAAGCTCGTTTATTTCTTTTTTTGAAAGGTCTGAAAGTTTTAAAAAATGTTTCATTATAAGCTACACTCCTCTTTAATAATTTTAAGTCCAAAATCAAGCTGGGAATATTCAATGTTAAGCGGGGGAAGAAGTCTTACCTTATTTTTTGCAGTAAGCACCAAAACCCCTTTCGAAAGGCAGTTTTTTGCAATTTCCTTTGCATCCTTAACGGTTTCTATTCCAAGCATAAGCCCCATTCCGCTTACACCTTTGATGCCCGATGCACCTTCGAGTGAATTTTTTATGTATTCACCCTTTTTAATTACCTCATCTAAAAGCTTATCGTCAAGCCTTGAAAGAATACTTATCGCACCCGCACAGCAGACAGGGTTTCCGCCAAAGGTAGAGCCGTTCATTCCCGGTGAAAAAATGTCTTTTACTTTTTTGCCAAGCAGCGTAGCTCCAATCGGAAGTCCGCCGCCAAGTCCCTTTGCAGTTGTTAGGATATCTGGTGTAACACCAAAATTCATATATGAATAAAGCTTTCCCGTTCTTCCGTTACCGGTCTGCACTTCGTCTGCTATAAGAAGAATATCCTTTTCCCTGCAAAGCGAGACTATGCAGTCAACAAACTCTTTATTAAGCACATTTACTCCGCCTTCACCCTGAATAAGCTCAACCATAATTGCTGCACATTTATTTTTATTAACCACCTGTATAAGTGACTCACAGCAGTTTGCCGGGGTATGAACAAAGCCGTCCGTAAGGGGAAGAAAATCCTTATGAAAATCATTTTGTCCTGTGGCAGAAAGCGTTGTAAGTGTTCTTCCGTGAAAACTGTTTTCAAGGGTTACTATTGTAAAGTAATCCTTTCCTTTATTTGTTTCGGCATACTTTCTTGCAGCCTTTATTGCACATTCATTAGCTTCCGCACCTGAATTTGAAAAGAACACCTTTTTCATACCTGTTTTTTTGCAAAGCATTTCGGCTAAAGTTGCGGTTGGGTCGCTATAGTAATAATTTGAAATATGCGAAAACTTGTGAAGCTGATTCTCTACTGCCTCTATCCATTTATCATCGCACATTCCGAAGGTGTTTACCGCAATCCCGCTTCCGAGATCTATATACTTTTTATCATCCGTACCTATTATCTTTGCGCCTTTTCCGCACTTTACCTCAAGTGGAAAGCGGGCATATGTATTTGCAATATACTCATTATCTTTTACTGTTATACTCATAAACTATCACCCGACACAAACATCGTGCCTATACCTTCATCAGTAAGAGTTTCTATAAGGATTGCGTGGGGAATACGTCCATCGATTATAAATACCTTTCCTACGCCACGTCTTATAGCTTCAATGCAACACTCCACCTTGGGAATCATACCGCCTGATATTATACCCTGTGCCATAAGCTGTGGTGCCTCACTTACAAGTATTTTCGAGATAAGTGTTGAAGGGTCATCCTTATCTCGTAATATGCCATCTATATCTGTCATGGAAATAAGGCTTTCAGCCTTTAAAATACCTGCGATTTTAGATGCGGCAGTATCTGCATTTATATTATAGACATTTCCCTCATTATCGCATCCAATGGTCGAGATAACGGGGATATATCCTTTTTCAAGCACGTCTAAAATAGGATCTACATTTATATTTGTAATTTCTCCTACATATCCAAGCTCAGGATTAAGAAATTCCGCCTCAATCATATGCCCGTCAATTCCGCAAAGACCGATAGCTTTTCCGCCCTTAAGAGACAAAAGGTTTACAAGGTTTTTGTTAACCTTTCCTGCAAGAACCATCTGTGCAATATCAATGGTTTCCTTATCTGTCACGCGAAGCCCGTTGACAAACTTTGTTTCCTTGCCCGTCTTTTTAAGCATTCCTGTTATTTCAGGTCCGCCTCCGTGAACAAGTACAACCTTGATGCCTATAAGTGATAAAAGAACGATATCCCCCATAACCGCATCCTTAAGCTCATCATTTATCATTGCGTTTCCGCCGTATTTAACAACGACAATTTTATTATAGTATTTCTGTATGTAGGGAAGTGCCTCAATAAGCACCTTCGCGCGCATTGCATTTGTCATATTTTTATCCATAAATAAGCCTCCAATCAAGTGCGATAATCGCCGTTGATTTTTACGTAGTCATACGTAAGATCACAGCCCCATGCAGTTGAATTAAATGTTCCGTCTTTTAAATCTATAAGTACAAGTATTTCCTTTTCAAGAAGAATTTCCTTTGCCTTCTCTTCTGAAAAATCAATGCCTGCGCCGTTTTCACAAACCTTTATTATGCCTTTTGAAGATGAAAACGAAACATCTATTTTATTTACGTCAACGTCTGCACCACTGTAGCCTATGGCACAAAGCACACGTCCCCAGTTTGCATCAGCACCAAACATCGCCGCTTTAAAAAGGGAGGAGCAGATTACCGACTTGGAAACTGTTTTTGCATCAGTCAGGCTTTTTGCATTTTTGACGGAGCATTCAAGAAGCTTTGTTGCGCCCTCCCCGTCACCTGCAATCATTCTGCAAAGATGGACGGTAATCGTATTAAGCGCCTTCATAAAGGAATTAAAATCTTTTCCCTCCTGCGTAATTGTTTTATTTTCAGCTTTGCCGTTTGCAAGCACACACACCATATCATTTGTTGATGTGTCCCCGTCAATGCTTACCATATTAAACGTTTCGGAAATATCGCTTTTAAGTGCCTTTGAAAGCATTTCGGGGGAGATTGAAACATCAGTTGTAATGAAAACAAGCATTGTTGCCATATTGGGATGAATCATTCCCGAGCCTTTTGCAATTCCACCCATTTTGCATTCCTTGCCGTCAAGCGTAAAGCTAATGGATATTTCTTTTTTAACAGTATCAGTTGTCATAATTCCTTCAGCTGCAAGCTCACTGTTTTTTCCGAGACCTGATATAAGACTTTCCATTCCATTTTTGATAGGAGTAATATCAAGCCTTTGACCTATAACACCCGTTGATGCTACAACAACATCTTTCGGATTTATATTTAGACTGTTACCTAAAAGCGTACACATTTTTTCGGCAATTTCAATTCCGTCTGCGTTGCAGGTATTTGCGTTCCCGCTGTTACATATAATTGCCTGCGCATAGCCATCAGAAATATTATTTTTCGTAACAACAAGCGGTGCGCCCTTTACAAGATTTGTGGTATAAACGCATGCGGCAGATGCTTTAGTATCACTAATTATAAGAGATAAATCCCTTTTTGTGCGATTTTTACGTATTCCGCAATGCACACCGTTTGCACTAAAACCCTGCGGTGCGCATACTCCGCCGTCAATTATCTTAATCATAGTATCTTCCTTTCAAATATTAAGCATATATCCTTCTTCGTTTCCCATAACAATATTCATACATTCAAGCGCAGCGCCAGATGCGCCTTTGCCTAAATTATCATATCTTGCAATAAGAAGTATTCTTTCTTCATTTCCCTTGACCGTTATTTCCATGGAATCAAGCGTTTTCATTGCGTTTGCACAGATAAATCCGTTTTCCTCGCATTTTTCGTTATAGAAAACTAACTTTTTATTATACTTTTCTCTGTAAACCGTTTTTATATCTTCTATTGAATATCCTTCATTTAACTGCTTTTTAAAAATCGGGATTGTAAATTCCATTCCGCTGTAAAAATCAGAAACTATAGGTGAAAACATAGGTTCATTTTCTATATTTGTGATAGCTTTCATTTCCTTTAGATGCTTATGCTCTTGGGTAAGAGCGTATTGTCTCGGAGAGGAGTAATAATCTTCCCTTTCTTCAGCCTCATACTCTGCAATCATTTTCTTTCCGCCACCACTATAGCCTGTTATGCTGTGACTTGTAATAAGTATGTCCTTTGGAATTATTCCTTTTTCAACAAGAGGATAAATAAGCGCTATAAATCCGCTTGCGTGGCAACCCGGCACAGCTATTCTCTTTGAATTTTTTATTTTTTTAAAGTGATTTTCCGAAAGCTCCGGAAAGCCGTACGCCCAATCAGAGAGAGTTCTGTGTGCAGTGGAGGTATCAATCAGGATGGTGTCTGGATTATCTGTTAAGCTTACAGATTCTCTCGCTGCATCATCAGGCAAACACAAAAACGAAATGTCAGATTCGTTAAGGGCTTTTTTTCTTGCGGAGGGGTCCTTTCTTAATTCTTCAGGAAGAGATATAAGGGTTATATCATTCCGAAGCGAAAGCCTTTCGTGAATACGAAGCCCCGTTGTTCCAACACTTCCATCTATAAAAACTTTAGTCATAAAATCACCTACAACACAATAATGTATATATATTAACTCTAAATGCATAAATATGCAAGTGTTTTTTTAATAAATTTGAAAACAATTTAAAATAATACATTTTTTTATGCATAAAAGTATGAATTATGCATAAAATTAAATTAATACATATATTATAAATGTTGACTTCTTTTGATATATGTGCTATCATACCCCTAACGAAAGAAATTTCAAAACGGACTGAATACAGCGGTGCACAGGCATAATTTTGCATAAATAAATGCAGTACGGAAATGCCTTTGCTCGAAAATATTTGCTTTTCGAACCGCGGAAAATGAAAAGGAGATAATAATGGCAAAAAAGCAAAAACTTAAGATCATTCCCTTGGGCGGAATGGGTGAAATCGGCAAGAATATGACTGCCTTTGAATTTGGCGGTGATATTATTGTTGTCGATTGCGGAATGGCCTTCCCCGATGACAGTATGTACGGGGTTGATTGTGTTATTCCGGATATGGCTTATCTTACGGAGAAAAAAGATAAAATTAAAGGCGTTTTTATAACTCACGGTCATGAAGACCACATTGGTAGCATTGTTTACTTTTTAAAGAGCGTCAATGTCCCCGTTTATGGCACTCGCCTTTCGCTCGGCTTAATTGAGCAGAAGCTTAAAGAACACGGTATTTTAAGCATAACAAAGCTTGTGCGCGTAAAAGCAGGGGATGAAATAAAGGCTTCAAAAAACTTTTCCATTGAATTTATAAGGGTAAATCATAGTATAAGTGATGCCGTAGCAATGGCAATTAAAACACCTGTGGGTACTGTTGTGCATACAGGTGACTTTAAGATTGACTGCACCCCCATTGAGGGAAATATGATAGATTTAGCGCGTTTTGGTGAGCTTGGAAAAAAAGGCGTGCTGGCGCTGATGTCGGATAGTACCAACGTTGAGCGCCCCGGCTATACTATGAGTGAGCGTACTGTTGGTGAAACCTTTGAAACACTTTTTAAAGGCACTCGCTCAAGAATTTTTGTTGCAACCTTTGCATCAAACGTTGACAGAGTTCAGCAGATTATAAATGCGGCAGTCAGAAACAGGCGAAAGGTTGCCGTTTCAGGAAGAAGTATGGTAAATATTATTGAGGTGGCATCAACTCTTGGCTACCTTAAAATCCCCGAGGGCGTTTTAATTCCCATTGAGGATGTAAAAAAATATCAGGACCACCAGCTTGTAATAATTACAACGGGAAGCCAGGGTGAGAGAATGTCTGCCCTTACAAGAATGGCATTTTCGGACCATAAAAAAGTTGAAATCGGAAAAGGTGACTTAGTAATAATTTCGGCTTCTCCCATTCCCGGAAACGAAAAAACAGTTTCAAATGTTATAAATGAGCTTTACCGCAAGGGTGCCGAGGTGGTGCATTCTGCACTTACAGAGGTGCACGTATCGGGTCACGCCTGTCAGGAAGAGCTTAAGATTATTATGGGACTTGTAAAGCCGAAATACTTTATTCCTGTTCACGGAGAAAGCCGTCATTTAAGAAGACACGCCATGCTTGCCGAGGAAATGGGAATAAATAAAAAGAATATCTTTAAGCTTGAAAACGGAAGCGTGCTTGAGCTTTCAGGCGATTCTGCAAAGGTAAGCGGAAGCGTTGTGTCAGGTGATATCTTAGTTGACGGATATGGAGTAGGCGATGTTGGAAGCATCGTTCTTCGCGACAGAAAGCATCTTGCAGAAGACGGAATAATTATGGTGGTTATTGCTCTTAACAAAAAGCTTCACACCCTCGCGGCAGAGCCTGAGGTAATTACAAGGGGCTTTATCTATATGCGCGAAAATGAAGTGCTGATAGATGAATTTAAGAGAATTGCAAAAGAAAGCGTCTTAAAAACGCTTGACTCTAAAAACCGCGACTGGAACACAATAAAAACAAATCTAAAGAACGCACTTGGCGGGGAAATCTATGACGGAACTCACAGAAAACCGATGATCCTTCCCGTGATAGTAGAGGTATAATTATGTTTAAACTTTTAAATACAGATGGAAAGGCGCGCCGGGGGACATTTCACACGGTTCATGGCACAGTAGAGACGCCCGTTTTTATGAACGTAGGAACTTCCGCCGCAATTAAGGGCGGTGTGTCAAGCCTTGATTTAAAGGATGTAGGCTGTCAGGTGGAGCTTTCAAACACCTACCACCTGCACGTTCGTCCGGGGGATGACCTTATTTATGATATGGGCGGACTTCACAAATTTATGAACTGGGACCGTCCCATTCTTACTGACAGCGGTGGCTTTCAGGTTTTTTCTCTTGCGAAACTTCGCAAAATCGAGGAAGAGGGTGTGCATTTTCAGTCACACATTGACGGAAAACGCATCTTTATGGGGCCTGAAGAAAGTATGCAGATTCAGTCAAATCTGGCGTCAACAATAGCTATGGCTTTTGACGAATGTATAGAAAATCCCGCGCCGTACGATTATGTAAAAAAATCAATCGACAGAACGTACCGCTGGCTCGTAAGATGTAAAGACGAAATGGCGCGTCTTAATTCGCTTGACAGGACAATAAATAAAAATCAGATGCTTTTTGGCATAAATCAGGGCGGAACGTATGACGACCTTAGGATAGAGCATATGAAACGCATCGCAACACTTGACCTTGACGGCTACGCCATAGGTGGCCTCGCGGTAGGCGAAAGTGCCGAGGAGATGTATCATATAATTGATGTGGTTGAGCCTTACATGCCAAAGGACAAGCCAAGATACTTAATGGGCGTGGGAACTCCGCAAAATATACTCGAGGCGGTGGATAGGGGCGTTGACTTTTTCGACTGCGTAATCACAAGCAGAAATGCGCGCCACGCTAACCTCTTTACAGATAAGGGCGTTTTAAATCTTAACAATAAAAAGTTTGAGCGTGACGAGCGTCCCATTCAGGAAGGATGCCAATGCCCGACTTGTCGAAATTTCTCAAGAAGCTACATAAGGCATCTTATAAAAGCAAAAGAAATGCTTGGTATGCGCCTTTGTGTATTACATAATCTTCACTTTTATAACAACCTTATGGCAGATATAAGAAAGGCGATTGAGGAAAACAGATACAAAGAATTTAAAGCAGAGATGTTAGAAAAACTAAATAACAGAGTATAGAAGGGGCGGCTGCATTTAGCGCAGAACGTTCAAAGACCGGTAAATGTATTATATCTGCATTTTTATTACAATAACCCTAAAAATATATGTAGGAATTCGAGAATAAAACTCGAATTCCTTTAATTTTTATGTCTTTGAACTATCCACGAAACTCACCTCTCGAAGTACCCTCGTACGCCTTCGGGCAAGGCAAAATACGGTTTCCCCGTATTTTGATTCGTTTCGTGAATTCTGCATCTAAATCCACTTGCCCCAAAAAAAGAGGGTGTTGCATAGTGCAACACCCTCCTCATTTTTGCGTTCTGGACGATTTTAACATCCACCAATTATTTAGGCTGCTTTCCAATATAAGCCAAAATTCCGCCGTCAACATAAAGGATATGTCCGTTTACTGCGTTTGATGCTTCAGATGCAAGGAACACTGCGGGGCCAACAAGCTCTTCAGGGTCAAGCCATCTGCCTGCAGGAGTTTTAGCACAGATAAAGCTGTCGAAGGGATGACGGCTTCCGTCAGGCTGAGTCTCGCGAAGAGGAGCAGTCTGGGGTGTTGCGATATAACCCGGTCCGATACCGTTACACTGAATGTTAAATTCACCATACTCGGAGCAGATGTTACGAGTAAGCATCTTAAGACCACCCTTTGCAGCTGCATAAGCAGATACAGTTTCGCGGCCGAGTTCTGACATCATTGAGCAAATGTTTATAATCTTACCTGCACCTTTTTTTATCATTGCGGGGATAACTGCCTTTGAAACGATGAAAGGTGCGTTAAGGTCAACGTCAATAACCTGTCTGAATTCGGCTGCCGACATTTCGTGCATGGGAATTCTCTTGATGATACCTGCATTATTTACAAGGATATCAATAACTCCAACTTCTGCCTCAATCTGCGCAACCATCTTATTTACTGCATCTTCGTCTGTAACGTCACAAACATAGCCTTTTGCATCGATGCCTTCAGCCTTGTATGCCTCAATGCCCTTGTCAACAAGCTCCTGCTTTATATCATTAAATACAACCTTTGCGCCTGCATTTGCAAGACCTTTTGCAATCGCAAAACCAATACCGTAGCTTGCACCTGTTACGAGTGCAACTTTTCCGTCAAGTCTAAACATAATCTTACCTCCAAATTAAAGTAATTCTTTTGTTTCAATGTGGTCCATATCAGTAAATTCCTGATTTTCGCCACACATAGCCCAGATAAATGAATAAGCTCTTGTTCCAACACCGCTATGTATTGACCAGCTCGGTGAAATAACTGCTTCTTCATTACGCATAATGATATGTCTTGTCTGGTCCTTTTCGCCCATCATATGGAAAACTGCATCGTTTTCGCCCATATCAAGATAGAAGTAAACCTCCATACGTCTGTCGTGAGTGTGACACGGCATTGTGTTCCAGTTTGAACCTTCTTCAAGCTGAGTAAGACCCATAGAGAGCTGACAGCTCTTCATAACCTCGGGATGAATGTACTGATTGATTACGCGCTTGTTACATTCTTCAAAGCTTCCGCAGGGAACCTTTTTAGCCTTTGTAATATCAATCTTAACAATGGGGTATTCTTTGTGAGCAGGGCAAGATGACATATAAAACTTTGCAGGATTTGAAGCATCCACGCTTTTAAATGAAATCTCTTTATTACCCATACCGATATAAATACCGTCACGCGGGTTCATTTCATACTCTGTGCCATCGATTGTGATAACACCCTTTCCGCCAACGTTTATGCAACCCATCTCACGGCGCTGAAGGAAGAAATCAGCACGAAGCTCATCGCCTGCTTCAAGCTTAAGCTCTTTAAGTACTGGCATTATTCCGCCTGTGATTATTCTGTCAATCTGGCTGTAGACAAGCTTTATGTTGTCATTTGTAAAAAGACCTGAAATATGAAATTCCTCTCTAAGACGCTCGGTAGTATAGCTTTTAACGTCTTTAGAATTTGAACCATGTCTTACTTCCATTTTTAAAACCTCCTAAAATTATTATATTACGTATTTTAATTCTATCATATAATATTTGCAATTTTATTGCAAAATTTAACCTGTTTATTGCAAAAATCACCAACTGAAGCCTTGCAGTAAAAAAATAACAAAAAGTTCGGGAAAAATAAAAAATGTTGTTGTTTTTTTCTTTGATTTGGTATATAATGTCGACATAGATATGTATGCGGGGTGATTGGATGAAGCTTTTGAAAGACAGAATTCTCAAAGACGGTGTTATTATGGGAACGGACGTTGTAAAGGTGGACGGATTTTTAAATCACCGCATTGACCCTGTTTTGATAAAAGAAATTGCCAAGGAAATAAAAAGGCGCTATGAGGGGACTGAAATTACTAAAGTTCTTACGATAGAGGCATCGGGAATTGCAATTGCAACGCTTGTTGCACTTGAACTGGGTGTTCCCTTTATATTTGCTAAAAAGTATAATGCAAAAAACCTTGATGCATCGGTTTACGAGACAGATATTTTTTCTTTCACAAAGCAAAAGACCTTTTCAGTAAGGGTTTCTTCCAAATACATAGGTAAAGGCGATAAGGTGCTTATTGTTGACGACTTTTTGGCTAAAGGCGGGGCACTTATGGGGCTTATAAATATAACTGAAATGGCAGGGGCGTGCGTTAGTGGCTGCGCAATAGTTATTGAAAAAAGCTTTCAGGAGGGTGCGGATATAATAAGAAATAAAGGCTACCGCGTTGAATCACTTGCAAGGATTAAATCCATAAGTGACGGCAAAATAGAATTTTTAGAGTAATTTATTTGGCAAAGCCATTTAAATAAATAAAATTTTTGGAGGTAGAAAAAAATGAAAAAACTTCTCGCATTAATGCTTGCGCTTGTTATGGTGCTTGCGTTTGCTGCTTGCGGTCAGAAGGGCGGAGCAGACGGTGAAGACATCAAGGTTGGTTTCATTTTCTTGCATGATGAAAACTCAACCTACGACAAAAACTTCTTAGATGCTGCAAAGGCAGCGGTAGAGGCTCTTGGCCTTTCAGAAGACCAGGTAATGTTTAAGACAAATATTCCTGAAGGTAACGAATGCTACGAAGCAGCTGCAGAGCTTGCTGACGCTGGTTGTGACCTTATTTTTGCAGACAGCTTCGGTCATGAAGACTTTATGATTCAGGCTGCAAAGGAATTCCCGGAAGTAACATTCTGCCACGCTACAGGTACAAAGGCGCACACAGAAAATCTTCCCAACTTCTACAACGCATTTGCTTCAATTTATGAAGGCAGATACTTAGTTGGTGTTGCAGCAGGTCTCAAGCTAAATGCTATGATTGAAGAAGGCAAAATCACAAAGGATCAGGCAAAGATGGGTTATGTTGGTGCATATCCTTATGCAGAAGTTAAGTCTGGGTTAACATCATACTACCTTGGCGCAAAGAGCGTTTGCCCGAGCGTAACTATGGATGTTAAATTCACAAACTCATGGTTTGATATTGCTCTTGAAAAAGAAGCTGCAAACGCACTTATTGCTGACGGTTGCGTACTTATCAGCCAGCATGCTGACTCTGAAGGCGCTCCCAAGGCTTGTGAAGAAGCAGGCGTTCCTAACGTAGCATATAACCTTGACACTCGTGAATGGGGTCCCAACACTGCACTCGTATCTTCAAAGATTAACTGGCAGCCTTACTTTGAACACATTATAACAGCTACAGCAAACGGCTCTGAAATCACTCAGGATTTCTGTGGCGGTCTTGAAGAAGGCGTTGTTCAAATCTTAGGCCTTAACGAAAAGGTTGCAGCAAAGGGTACAGAAGAAAAGCTTGAAGAAGTTAAAGAAAAACTTATTTCTGGCGAAATCAAGGTATTTGATACAAATACATTCACAGTAGACGGAAAGAAACTCGAAGAATATATGGCAGACGTTGATTCAGATGCTGCTTTCACACCTGACACACAGGTTGTTTCTGACGGATACTTCCATGAATCAGAATACCGCAGTGCTCCTTACTTTGATATAGACATTGACGGAATTACAATTAAATAATTAAACTTTATTAGGCGGGGCAAAACGCCCCGCCTATATTTAGTTTTATCTTAAAGGGGTATAATTTAGACGTAGCCTTTTAAAATGAAATTAAGTAAATGGTTATATTTATTGAAGGGGGAAAATCAATGAATAAAGTACCGGCAATTGAGCTTAAAAACATAACAAAAACCTTTGGTGAGGTTGTGGCAAACAATAAGGTTTGCTTAAAAGCCTACAAAGGTGAAATCCTTTCTGTTTTAGGCGAAAACGGAAGCGGAAAGACAACGCTTATGAATATGATATCGGGAATATATTTCCCCAACGAAGGGCAAATTTATATAAACGGGGAGGAAGTTTTGATTTCATCTCCCAAGGATGCCTTTAAATACAAGATAGGAATGATACACCAACACTTTAAGCTTGTTGATGTTTTTTCTGCTGCAGAAAATATAATCCTCGGTCTTGAGGATGAAAATAAGTTTGACGTTAAAAAGGCTGCTAAAAAAATAGAAGAAATTGCAAATAAATACGGCTTTAATATTGACCCCTCAAAAAAAATCTACGAAATGTCAGTTTCTGAAAAGCAAACTGTTGAAATTATAAGAGTAATTTACAGAGGTGCGGATATCCTTATTCTTGATGAGCCGACTGCAGTTTTAACCCCGCAGGAAACACAGAGGCTTTTTGATATCCTTCGCAAAATGCGTGAGGACGGAAAAACAATTATTATCATTACACATAAACTTCACGAGGTGCTTTCTCTTTCAGACAGAGTGTCGGTACTTCGAAAAGGTGAGTATGTGGGAACCGTTAACACTAAAGACACCAATGAAAATGAGCTTACCGAGATGATGGTTGGTAAAAAGGTTTCCTTAAATATTTCAAGGTCGGAGCCAAAAGACCCACAAAAAAGGCTTGAGGTTAAAAGTATTAACTGCATTAACCGTGAGGGCGTAAGAGTTTTAAGTGACGTTTCCTTTACTGCTCATTCAGGCGAAATATTAGGTATTGCAGGAATTGCCGGAAGCGGTCAGCGTGAACTTCTTGAGTCAATTGCAGGACTGCAGAAACTAAATGGCGGAGAGATTAATTATCTTGACCCCAAAACAGGCGAAACAGAAAATCTTATAGATAAAACACCTATGGAAATAAGAGATATGGGTGTAAGGCTTTCGTTTGTTCCTGAAGACAGACTCGGTATGGGACTTGTCGGCAATATGGATATTGTAGATAATATGATGCTTCGAAGCTACAGAAAAGGAAAGAGCGTTTTCCTTGAAAGAAAAGCCCCGAAGAATCTTGCAGATACAATAATTGAACAGCTTGAGGTTGTGACGCCTAACGTAAACACTCCCGTAAGAAGACTTTCGGGCGGAAACGTGCAAAAGGTTTTGGTAGGCCGTGAAATTGCGGCGGCACCGACAGTTCTTATGGCGGCATACCCTGTAAGAGGTCTTGATATCAATTCCTCTTACACAATATATAATCTTCTTAACGAACAAAAGGAAAAAGGCGTTGCAGTAATCTTTGTTGGTGAAGACCTTGACGTTTTGCTCGAATTGTGCGACAGAATTGTTGTTTTGTGTGGCGGAAAGATAAGTGATATCGTTGATGCGCGCACGACAACAAAGGAAGAGATTGGTCTCTTAATGACCAAATCAAAGGGGTGATATGATGACAAATCAAGAAAAAATTCACGAACCTAAAATTCAGATAGTAAAGCGTGATGCCCCCATATGGTACAAATCATGGGGTGTGCGCGTTATAGCAATTATTCTTGCACTCATTCTTTGTGCGGGCGTAATAGTTCTTTTGACGGGTTACGACCCGATAAAAGTGTATTCCTCAATGATTCAGGGTAACTTTGCCACAACAAGAAAAGTGTGGAATATGCTTCAAAAGCTTTCTATGCTTCTTTGCGTGTCTCTTGCAGTAACTCCCGCATTTAAAATGAAGTTTTGGAACATCGGGGCAGAAGGGCAGACTCTTGTCGGCGGACTTATGGCGGCAGGGTGTATGATTTATTTTGGTGACAAAATTCCAAGCGCGCTTTTTATTCCTATAATGATAGTGCTTTGTATTTTAGCGGGTATGCTCTGGGGAGTTATCCCTGCACTTTTTAAAGCGCAGTTTAATACGAACGAAACACTTTTTACACTTATGATGAACTATGTTGCAACACAGCTTGTGGCATTCTTTATAGTTTTCTGGGAAAACCCCAAGGACTCAAATAATGTAGGTGTAATAAATGCAAATACGCAGGGCGGATGGCTCCCGACCTTATTTGGTCAGAAGTATCTTTTCAGCATTCTTGTTGTAGCACTCATTACTATAGGAATGTATATATACCTTCGATACAGTAAGCACGGTTACGAAATATCGGTAGTCGGCGAAAGCGAAAATACTGCAAGATACATAGGTATAAACGTAAAAAAGGTAATCATTCGCACTATGGCGCTTTCAGGCGCGCTTTGCGGTGTTGCAGGCCTTCTTTTAGTTGCAGGGACTGACCACACCATTACAACAACAACCGTTGGCGGAATAGGCTTTACCGCGATAATGGTTTCGTGGCTTGCAAAATTTAATCCTATTTTAATGGTGCTTACGTCATTTTTAATAGTATTTTTAGAGCGCGGTGCAGGCGAAATTGCAACGGCATTTCAGCTTAACCACTCAATTTCCGACATCTTAACCGGAATAATACTTTTCTTTATTATAGGCAGTGAGTTTTTTGTAAATTACAAAATCCTCATAAGAAAAAAGAATAAGGAGGAAAAGTAAGTATGTTTGCAACAATAATCAATAAAGCAATAGTGCAGGGCATTCCTCTTTTATATGGCTCAACAGGTGAAATAATTACTGAAAAGTCAGGAAACCTCAACCTCGGCATTCCCGGAATTATGTATATGGGCGGTATTTCGGGTGTTATGGGAGCATACTTTTACGAAAGGGCAGCACAAACCCCACACCCATTTTGGTGCATCGTTATTCCTTTCCTTTCAGCACTTATAGGCTCGGCACTTTTGGCACTTGTATACAGCTTTTTAACTATTACACTCCGTGCCAATCAAAACGTAACGGGTCTTGCACTTACAACCTTTGGTGTTGGATTTGGTGACTTTTTCGGCGGTTCGCTTACCAAAATTTTTGCAGGCGGCGGAAATTTATCAGTAAAATTAACGGCAGACTATTATAAAACCACACTTCCGTTTGCCAAAAAATTAGGCGCAGTTGGTGAAATCTTTTTCTCCTACGGATTTTTGGTGTATCTTGCACTTATAATTGCACTTATTTCCGCATATGTTTTAAGAAAAACGAGAATTGGGCTTCACCTCCGCGCAGTTGGTGAAAATCCCGCAACGGCAGATGCTGCAGGAATTAATGTAACAAGATATAAGTATCTTGCAACGTGTATTGGCGGTGCAATCGCAGGTCTCGGCGGACTTTACTTTATTATGGACTATACAGGCGGTTCGTGGACAAACGGCGGTTTTGGTGACCGTGGATGGCTTGCAATCGCACTTGTAATATTTGCACTCTGGCGCCCTGATTTGGGAATTATAGGCTCTGCAATATTTGGCGGTCTTTATATTGCATATTCTTATATTTCGGGCTTAAGCCGAAGTGCATCCGCAATATTTAATATGCTTCCGTATGTGGTAACAATCGTGGTGCTTATATTTACAAGCATCCGCAATAAGCGTGAAAATCATCCTCCCGCAAGTCTGGGACTTCCATACTTCAGAGAAGAGAGATAAAAAAAGAGAATTCGCTTTGCGAATTCTCTTTTTTAATTCAAAATTCAAAATGCGAAATGCAAAATGAATGATAATTTTTGCTTTGGCAAAAATCTTTCTTATTATAGATTAAACTTTCCTGCGCGTCTTCTCATCACAACATTTTGGACAAGCCCTATTGCGCAAAGAGAGGTTACAAGGTTGCTTCCGCCATAGCTTATAAAAGGAAGCGGAATACCCGTTATAGGTAAAAGTCCAATGCACATCCCTATATTTTCGAAAGTATGGAAAAAGAGCATCGCCCCAACGCCTATGCAGATAAGCTCCCCAAAAGGGTCGTGCGAACAGCTTCTTGCATTGTCAAAACAGCGGTAAACAATTATAAATAAAAGCGCAGTTACCAAAATTGTGCCGATAAGTCCGAATTCCTCCCCGATAACCGAGAATGCAAAGTCCGTCTGCTTTTCAGGAAGATAGCCAAACTGCGTCTGCGGGCCTTTAAGATATCCGCGGCCCCATATTCTTCCGCTGCCAATTGCAAGCTGACTTTGTAAAATATGGTATCCGCTTCCTGTCGGGTCTTTCTGCGGGTTAAAGAACGAAAGCACTCTGTTTTTCTGATACTCCTCTAAAAACAGCCACACTACAGGAAGTATCACCCCAACTGTGCCAAGCGCATAGTAAATGTATTTTCTCTTTATTCCCGAAAAGAAAATCTGAATAATAAAGATTGCCCCAAACACTACCGCCGTGCCAAAATCGGGCTGTAAAAGTACGGGCACAACATAGCACAGAAAATGGAAAACTAAAAACAAAAGTGTTTTTATCTCATTTACGCGGTCCTTAACCTTTGAAAGATGAATAGACATCGTAACTATAAAACAAACCTTTGCAATTTCTGACGGTTGGATCGTTACAGGCCCAAGAACAATCCACCCCTGCGTCCCGTGGGAGAGCTTTCCTATTAAAAGCACCAATATTAAAAGCCCTATGCCAAATCCTAAAATAAGATATTTAAGCTTTTCAAGAATGGTGTACTTAAGGTAGATAATAAATGTCATTGCCCCGATTCCAAGCAGAAGCGCAAAACTTTGCACAATCACAAGCTTTAAGTGGTTGTCCATTGAAAACGCTGCACTGTTTATCGTAATAATCCCAAAAACAGAGGCAAGAATTGAACCTACAAGAAGCACCATATCGGGCTTGTCCGAAAAAAATCCTTTAAACTTCATTTCATTCACCTAAAGTGATTTTAACAGATAAAAGCAGAAGAATCAATACCAAATAAAATTCCGTCCAAAATTTACCAATACTTTTAAAAATGTGCGCCTTGCTTTCAGGAAGAGTTTGAGCTATAATGAAACAAAGGTAAGACAGCTATATAAGTGAGGTTGTTATGATGAAAAAGAGTAAACTGATAATTTTCGTAATATTAATTGCCATAATTATACTGTCTTTTGCTTTTGACGTAAGGCTAAAAACAGTTAATTATACCATAGAAAGTCCAAAGCTTAACGGGAAAATAAAGCTTGCCTTAATAACGGATTTGCACTCTTGCTATTATGGAAAAAATCAAATGAAGCTTCTGGGTGAAATAGAAAAATATCAGCCTGACGTAGTATTGTTAGGCGGTGATATATTTGATGATGATTTAGATAACTCTAATGCCCGCACTTTTACAGAGGTGCTTTCAAAAAAGTATAAAACGTATTATGTAAGCGGAAACCACGAATGGTGGAGCGATAGAATGGAGGAAATGTTTGGTTACCTTACGGATAAAGGCATTAGTATTCTTCGCGGAAACACAGATGTAATAAAAATAGGGGAGGATACAATCGCTATTTCTGGGATTGATGACCCCGAGGTGAATTTATATGACGGTGAGTATTTAGGTTGGGAAAAACAGCTTAAACAAGCAGGACAGCAAGCAAATAAAAGTTACTTTAATCTGCTTTTAGCACACCGCCCCGAGCATGCACAAAAGTATTTTGAGTATGACTTTGATTTAGTGCTTTCAGGCCATGCGCATGGTGGTCAATTTAGAATTCCATTTATAGCAAATGGCTTATATGCCCCAAATCAAGGACTTTTCCCGCGACTAGCCGGCGGAATGTATGACTTTGACGGGGGAAAACTAATCGTAAGCCGTGGATTAGCAAGAGAAAGCACCCTCCTCCCAAGGATTTTTAACAGACCGGAACTCGTATTTGTTAATATAGTGCCCCAATAAAACGGTCAGGGAATTCCCTGATCGTTTTTTAATTCTTTATCTGTTTTCCCGTATGGTCGATAGTGAAGTTTTCTTTATAAATCAAATCACTGACCTTTAAAAATGAAAAGCCTTTCTTTTCAAGCTCGGTTAAAATATTATCAAGGCTTTTTGCGGTATAAGCAGTGTCATTATGAAAAAGAAGGATATCCCCGCCATTTGTCTTGGGGACAATTCTTTTTAGCATTTCATCGCAATTTAGATTTTTCCAGTCAAGTGAGTCAACAGACCACTGAATGTAAGTTTTCCCCATTCTTTCGGAGGTTTCTATAACCGTATTATTATAGTCGCCTGACGGTGCGCGAAAAAGCGTGGGGCGCACGCCGGTAATAGTTTCTATAGCCTCATCACACTTTTTTATGTCTGCCTCTATTTCTTCCATAGAAAGAGCAGTGTAGGACGCGTGATTAAAGCTGTGGTTTCCGATTTCGTGTCCCGCGTCATAAAGCTTTTTTACGCTTTCTGGGTAATTTTCGGCCCAAGTGCCAAGCACAAAAAAGGTTGCCTTGCAATTATGCTTATCTAAAACGGAAATTATTTCGTCAATGTCTCCATCTCCCCATGCGCAGTCAAAGGTTATTGCTATTGCATCTTTCCCGCCAACACTGTAAATGGGGATTTTCCTTTCCTCCGAAACGGTGGACGCACTCATTCCGCCCGTGCGAAGCGCAAAGGCGCAAAAACACACGAGCACGCTTATAAGCACAAAGGTATAAAGATGATATTTGTCGGTAACAAAAATCCACATAAAAATCCCACTCCCTCTTATAAATCTATACTCAAAAACTTAAAAAATGAGGGGAAATTTTAAAACAGCAAAAAAAGAATAGAATTACCGCAAAAAAATATGAAAAATTTGCAAATTTTGCTTGCATTTAATGTGGTAATGGTTTACAATGAGTTTGAACTTGAAAATACGGGTTTTTTACTGCAAAAATCCGAGTTTAAGGTTATAAAATGTAAGGAGAAATACTTATGAAGCAGGATATGTTTATCGACATTGCCCAAAGCGGAATTGGCGGCAGGGTTGAGCTTCTTTATGAACCCGGTCCCGCGGTTTACAAAAAGAAAAAAAGTGTTTTAAAAAACGAAGGCAAAAGCCCTATTGTAACTGATAAAAAAATCAGTACAAATGAAGAGCTTAAGGCTGAACTTAAAAAAATGAGAGAGCTTTACGCACCTTACCTTGAAAATTACGCACCCAGGGTAGAGTGTCTTAATGAAAAAATCCAGATTCGTGACTTTTTGCTTGATGGAAAGGAAAAGGTTACAATCCCTCATTATGAAGGACCTGTAGGGCTAGCTAAAAAAGTCTATGAATCAGAATTTGTTATAGAAAAAATGCCCGCGGAAAATAAGGCAACCTTTATCTGCTTTAAAGGCGTTGACTATATTGCAGAGGTTTTTGTAAATGATGAATTTGCAGGAAGGCATGAGGGCTTTTTCTCTCCCTTTGAGTTTGAAATTTCAGACCTCATTAAAGAAGGAAAAAACACCCTCCGTGTAAATGTTAAAAATGACTTCCGCTTTAATGGTGACACAAATGGTCCGACAGGTGAGTATTTAGAGGGTGATAAGCTCTACGCCGCAACAGGCCTTGGCTGGGATGACGCAAAGCTTGGCTGGCACCACTGTCCTGCAGGTATGGGTATATACAATGACGTCTATGTAGAAATAAGAAACAAAACACATATTTCTGATGTTTTTGTGCGCCCCAATATTAAAAACAAAACTGCTGAAGTTTGGATTGAAATCAATAATACAGAGCATAAGCCAAAGGATGTAGAATTCTTAATTTCAATCTATGGTCAGAACTTTAAGAAAACAGTTATTGAAAAGGAAAAATTTGTTTCTTCAACAACTCACACCGTAGGTATGGGTGACAGTCTTACTGAGGCGATGGTTAAAGACTCAATCGGTAAGCCGATGGCAACCCCAGCTTACAGAGGTAAAAATCTTTATAAGTTTACCATTGAAATTGACGACTTAAAGATTTGGGAGCTAACCGCGCCTTACCTTTATCAGGTTCAGGCAGAGCTTATCTATAACGGAGAAATTACAGATAACCGCGCGCGTCAGTTTGGTATGCGTGAATTCAGGCAGGATTTAGATAACAAGCCTTACGGAATGTTTTACTTAAACGGCAAGAAAATCCGTCTTCGCGGTGCAAACACAATGGGATTTGAGCAGCAAGACGTTCTTCGCGGTGATTTTGACCAGCTTATTGACGATATCTTGCTTGCTAAAATATGTAATATGAACTATTTCCGTCTTACACAGCGTCCTGTACAAGATGAGGTTTATGAGTACTGTGACAGACTTGGCTTTATGACGCAGACTGACCTTCCGATTTTCGGTTGTGTAAGAAGACCTATGGTTTGTGAGGCAGTTCGTCAGGCGGAGGAGATGGAGCGTTTAATCCGTAATCACGCTTGTAACGTTATAATTTCTTATATAAATGAGCCGTTCCCGAATGCTAAAAACGCGCCACACCGTCATCTTACAAGAGACGAGATGGAAGTTTTCTTTGAGATGTGTGACAGAGTGGTTAGACTTTCTAACCCTGACCGCGTGATTAAGCATGTTGACGGTGACTATGACCCGCCGACAGAGGGTATGCCCGATAACCACTGCTACCCCACATGGTATAATGGTCACGGCATTGATGTAGGTAAGCTACACAGAGGTTACTGGATGAATGTTAAGCCTGACTGGTACTATGGTTGCGGTGAGTATGGCGCAGAGGGACTTGAAGCCGTTGAAACAATGAAAAAGTATTATCCTCCCGAATGGGTGACAGAACCGTTTGACCCGCACCACATTATTGCGGAGCAGACAGGTGACCTTCACTATTTCTTCTTCGACACTCAGCACGATATAAATTCGTGGGTTGAAAAGAGTCAGGAGTATCAGGCTTTCGGAACAACTATTATGACAGAAGCCTACAGAAGAAATTCACTTATGGTTTCAAATGCAATTCACCTCTTTATCGATGCATGGCCGAGTGGCTGGATGAAAACCATTATGGATTGTGACCGTATTCCAAAAAAGGCATACTTTGCATACAAAAATGCGCTTGAGCCGATTTTAGTCAGCCTCAGGACAGACCGCTTTACATACACTTCAGGCGAAAAAGTAAGTATTGAAGCAATTATCTGTAACGATACAAACAGAACTGACAATCTCACAATGAATTATGAGGTTTACAAGGGCGATAAGCTTCTTTACACGGGAAGCGCCCCCGCGAAACTTAAGGATTGCGATGTTTCGTACGTATCTGACATTATATTTACAGCTCCGAAGGTTAGTGACAGAGAAACATTTACAGTAAAGGGCATTCTTACGGATGCGCAAAACAAAGTTGTTTCTCACAACTTGCTTAATATTGAAGTTTTTGAGCCTGTAGAAATAGCTAAAAATGATGATGTTATATTCATAGGACCGCTTGACGCAGGTGAATACTTGGTTGCAGGTGAAAAGGTTAAGGTTAAGGAGTGCGGAATGCTTCCTCTTAACTTTGCATCAAGAAATACGGGCCATAAATTTGTTGAAGGCTTTAAAGAAAACGATATTTCATACTGGTTTAATGAAAAAGAAGATATGATTACTCCTCTTCTTTATGCTACATTTACGTCCGATGGCTTTACGCCTGTTGTAACAAGCGGAAATCTTAATGACGAGGGCCACTGGGATAAAGCGCTTGCAGTCGGTGTTAAGGAATACGAAGGTAAGCTTTATGTAATTTGCCAGCTTGATTTAAGACAGGAAAACCCCGCAGCAAAACGACTTCTTAAAAACATTTACGATTATAAAAAATAAGGAGGAAAAAATATGAGCACAGTAAAGGTATTATTTGCAGGTGACTTTTGCATCCGTCACAGCGGTGTAGAGCATATGAATGACCAGGAAATCCCGGGCATTGCAGCGCCTGTCAAAGCAGTAACAGAAAAGTATGACATTTCTGTGGTTAATGTAGAAACTGTTTTTACAGATAACCCAACCCCCACAAAAAAATCAGGTCCCAACATTTCTTCACCCGTAAAGGCACTAGACCTTCTTTTAAAGATGGGTTTTTCGGTTGGTGCATTTGCAAACAATCACTCAATGGACCAGGGTTATGAGCAGGGAAGAAATTCCTATGAAATGGTTAAAGAGGGAGGTATGGCTTGCATTGGATTTGGCAAAAACGTTGAAGAGGCATACGTACCTTACCGCACAACCGTAAATGGAAAGAAAATATCAATCTTCAACTTTGCAGAGCACGAATTTGTTGCAGCAACAGAGTTTGAACCCGGTTTTGCACCGATTGACTTTATTGAGAATGCAAAGCTTATCCGTGAGGAAAAGAAAAATGCAGATGTAGTACTCGTTTATCTTCATGCAGGTAATGAGCATTGTCCTTATCCGAGAGAGGGTGTGCTTAAGTACACTCACGCTCTCGTAGATGAAGGTGCAGATGCAATCATAATTTCGCATCCTCACTGCGTACAAGGTACAGAAGTTTATAAAGGAGCTCCGATTGCCTACAGTATGGGTAACTTCTTTATGGCTAAGAGAATTGTTTCTGAAAAAGAAACATCAACCTGGAATATAGGTTATATGTCAAGTCTTGAAATTGACGAAAGCAATAAAGTATCACTTGAGATTATTCCTTATGAATTTGGAAGTGACTGCTCATACTTTAAGCTTCTCGAAGGAAGTGATAAGCAGGCATTCCTCGCTTACATAGACAGACTCTCAAAATTCATAGTTGAAACTCCCAAACAGGAATATGAGAAGTTTAAGCATGCATGGACAGTTAAATTTATAGAGGATGCTAAAAAAGATTATCTTGACCTCTTCTTAACTAAAGAGGAGTATAAAGAGGATATACTTTACTTTATAAGAAACTGTTTCTCCTGCGAAACACATGCCGAAGTATTTTTAGATTACTATATACTTAAGACAGAAGGCAGACTTGGTGATTTTGATGAGTATATAGAAATTCTTAAAGATATGCAAAAAAGACCATTCTAAAAGATAGGAGTAGAAAAATGAGCGTACAGGAAGTAAACAAAAAGTATAATTCAAACGTGCCCGAGCATATTATGCCCGAGGAAATCGGTAACTCCTCTCTTTGGGAAAAAGAGGGAAGAGCCCGCCTTAAAGACATTCTTCAGAAAGAAGAATACGGTTATTTCCCCAAATATGACAACAAAAACACTACATTTGAAGTAGTGTTGGAAGAAAAAGTGCTTGGTATGGATGCTTGGCACAAAAAGATTGAAATCACAACAAACTGCGATGGAAGAAGCCACACATTCCCCGCATATATGTTCACTCCCCTTGACAAAGAAAACGTACCGATGTTTCTTTACATAAACAGACTCGAGTGGATGCGCAGATGCGTATGCAAGGGAACGATAGATCAGCGTTACCCCTTAAGAGAAATCATAAGACGCGGCTATGGTTTAATCTTCTTTTGCACAGAGGATGTTTCATCAGAAATGCTTGACACACTTGTAGACTACCGTGAGGGTATCCACAATGCACTCGGCATTGATTCAGAAAACGAGTCAAACCTTGGTTCAATCGGTCTTTGGTCATTTGCAGCTATGCGCATTATGGACTATCTTGAAACAGATAAGCACGCCGACAGTAAGAGAGTTGCAGTAGTAGGTCACTCACGTCTTGGTAAAACTGCGCTTCTCACAGGTGCATTTGATGAACGTTTTGCAATCACAATTTCAAACGATTCAGGTGCAGGCGGTGCAGCGCTCTTTAAAACAAAAGTGGGCGAACACACTGAATATATGGTAGAAACAATTCCTTATTGGTTCTGCAACAACTTTAAAAAGTACTACAAGAAAGAAGAAGATATGCCTTATGACCAGCATTTCTTGCTTTCTCTTGTTGCACCTCGTCCGCTTTATGTAGCAAGTGCAGTGCTTGATGAATGGTCTGACCCCAAGGCAGAGTTTGAATCAACACTTCTTGCAAGCGAAGTTTACGAAAAGGTTTATAATATGAAAGGTCTTGCATGCTCTGAGCAGCCCGCTCTTGACACACCCTGTCAGGAGGGTAACGTTGCTTACCACGTAAGAACAGGCCCCCACAATATCTTAAGATACGACTGGGATCAGTTTATGAACTTTGCAGATAAATACCTTAAATAATTAATTTGTAGAAAAATCTCATTTCATTATGAGATTTTTCTTTTTATTCTGCATTTTGCATTCTGAATTCTGCATTCTTATAATATTTTACAATTCCTTCACATATCGCAGAAGCAAGCTTGTTTTGATATTCATAGGTGTTAAGCATTTGCTCTTCAGAAAAATTTGACAAAAATCCACACTCAACAATTACTGCGGGGATAGATGCGTTTTTCATAAGATAAAGAGAGTTTGGCGCGCAAGCAGCCTCTCTTTTCGATTTATTTTCAGGGATTTTACAAAGCTCCTTCTGAATGCTTTTTCCAAGGCTTTCGCTCTCCCCGAAATTCAAAGAGTAAAGCACCTGTGCCCCGCGATAGCGTGAATCGGTAAAGGTATTCATATGGATACTTACAAGCATATCGGCATTCGAAGAATTTATAATTCTAAGGCGGTTTTTCATATCATTTACCTTTTTTTGAGAAATAGTTTTTCCCTCTTTAGTGGTGGCATCTTCACCTTTTCTTGTCATAATAACAGCGTAGCCATTTTTCTCAAGCTTCTTTTTAACAAGTCTTGTAACTTTAATATTAAGGGTGCTTTCGATACTTGCGTTCATTCCAATTGCGCCCCCGTCAGGAAATCCATGCCCCGCGTCAAGAACAATTTTTCCGACAGGCTTTTTTGCAAAGACCGATGTTTTTCCTTTGTCAAAAAATATAAGAAGGCATATAAAACACATTAAAAAGCATATTATAGCGTAAAACTTCTTTTTTGAAATGACAATCATAATCGCACCCCCATTAATATATATAGCTCCTTAAAACTTATTATTCTTAAAAATTAGTAATAATTGGCACAAAGCGTGAATATACTGTTTTATAGACAGTACATAAAAAGGAGTTGTAAACCTTGGAAAATAACATCATAACATTATCGGGAATTGTAGAAACAGAGCCAATTTTCAGCCACAGCGTAGCAGAGGAAAACTTTTATTCGTTTACTCTTCGCGTGCCAAGGCTTTCGGAAACGGAGGACTTTTTGCCAATAACAATATCGGAAGAAATTTTTAATCCCGAGCTTATAAAAAAAGAAAACCCCTTAAAAGTGAGGGGTCAGCTTCGTAGCTATAATAAATACACCGAAACGAAAACAAGACTGATACTCACCGTCTTTGCCAAGGAAATATCTCTCCCGGATGAGCTTGACTCAAATCCCAACGAAATATTTGTAAACGGCTTTATCTGCAAAGCGCCTGTTTATCGCAAAACCCCGTTCGGCAGAGAAATAACGGACTTAATTATCGCAGTAAACCGCGCATTTAACCGCTCTGACTATATCCCTGCAATCGCGTGGGGAAAAAACGCCGTCTTTTCAGAAAATCTTGAGGTTGGAAGTAACGTGCTTTTGTGGGGAAGACTGCAGTCGCGTAATTACAATAAACGTCTTTCCGAAAACGAGGTTGAAACGCGCACGGCATACGAGCTTTCAATAACAAAAATAGAAAAAATAGCGTAGTTGACATAGCCTAAGGGAAGTGTTAAAATAAAAGCATTCGTGATTTCACGAATGCTTATTTTTTTAGTCGGGTGATAAATTATGAAAATCTTTGAACCAAAACTTTTAGGAACACTTAAAAATTACAACCGAAAGCTTTTTATAAGCGATTTAATCGCAGGAATTATAGTTGCAATTATTGCACTTCCGCTTTCGATTGCGCTGGCTATCGCATCGGGCGTAAGTCCTGAAAAGGGGCTTTACACTGCGATTGTTGCAGGCTTTGTAATTTCCTTTCTGGGCGGAAGCCGTGTAAACATTTCTGGCCCCACCGCAGCATTTGCAACGATTGTTGCAGGCGTTGTGGCAGAGCATGGAATTAAAGGACTTGTAACTGCAACCGTAATTGCAGGATTAATCCTTATTATTATGGGACTTTGCAGAGTTGGTTCTCTTATAAAATACATACCCTACACGATTACAACAGGTTTTACTTCAGGCATTGCGCTTACAATTGTTATCGGTCAGCTTAAGGACTTTTTAGGTCTTACCTTTAAGCCCGGCACACACGCCGTTGAAACAATGGAAAAGGTAAAGGCAGTAATTGAATCAATTTCTACGATAAATATACAAAGTGTACTTGTCGGCATCGTTTCACTTTTAATTTTAATCGTATGGCCAAAAATCAGCAAAAAAATCCCCGGCTCACTTATTGTTGTAATTCTGGGAATTGTGGTTGTCAAGCTATTTGGCATCGAGGTAAATACAATAGGTGATTTGTATACAATTACAAGGGCGCTTCCAATGCCCGCTATGCCGTCATTTGATTTAGGACTTATCCGCGCAGTGCTCCCAAGCGCATTTACCATCGCAATACTCGCAGGAATTGAATCACTTCTTTCTTGCGTTGTGTCTGACTCTATGATAGGGGATAAGCACAACTCAAATACAGAGCTTATTGCTCAAGGTGCAGGCAACATTTTTTCAGGAATATTTGGCGGAATTCCCGCAACGGGCGCTATCGCAAGAACTGCCGCAAATGTAAAAAACGGCGGAAAAACTCCGCTTGCAGGCATTATCCACGCAGTAGTTTTACTTTTAATTCTCGTTGTTTTAATGCCTTATGCCGCATGGATTCCAATGCCCGTTATCGCATCCATCCTCTTTATCGTGGCATATAATATGAGTGAGTGGCGTCACTTCCTTGAAATCCTTAAAAAATCACCCAAAAGCGATATCGCAGTACTTATTTTAACCTTTATATTAACAGTTGTTTTCGACCTTGTTGTAGCGATTGAAATCGGTCTTCTTATTTCAGTTATCCTCTTTATGAAACGAATGAGCGATGTAACAGAAGTGCGCTCCTGGAAAGAAGCGTCCGAAGATGACGAAAGAATGAAACAAATTCCCCAAAACACAAGTGTTTTTGAAATCAACGGACCTATGTTTTTTGCAACGACTGATAGGCTTCTTTCTCTTTTGGCAACCAAGGACACAAAGGTAGTAATTTTAAGAATGAGAAATATCCCGATGCTTGACTTTTCGGCAATCCGTTCGCTTAGAAGTATTTATGAAAGCTTTAACAAAAAGGGCATAACCCTTGTTTTATCGCACGTTAACCCACAGCCCTTAAAGGCACTTAAAAAATCAGGCTTTTATGATGAAATCGGCGCAGAAAACTTTGCCCTAAACATTGATGATGCACTAAGTAAAGCAAGGGACATAGTGTCACAGTAGAGAAAATCTCTCCCACCCTAAAAGGCGTTTTACAAAACGCCTTTTTATTATTTTCTTAATTAACAAAAAACCTTGAAAAATTTTACGTAATATGGTAAAATAATACTATATTTTGTAAAATAGGGTGATTTGTATGTACCTTAAAAGAATAGAGCTTCAGGGGTTTAAATCCTTTGCCGAAAAAACCGTTATAGAAGTGCATCAGGGAATTACTGCAATCGTTGGTCCTAACGGCAGTGGTAAGAGTAATATTTCGGATGCAGTTCGCTGGGTTATGGGTGAGCAAAGCGCAAAAACACTCCGTGGCGGAAAGATGGAGGACGTTATTTTTGCAGGCACGCAAAAGCGTAAGCCGCTGGGCTTCGCCGAGGTTTCGCTTGTGCTTGATAACTCCACCCATTTTCTTCCTTGTGAGTATGAAGAGGTTGAAATCTCCAGAAGGGTTTTTCGTAGCGGAGAAAGTGAATATTTAATTAACAGAAACCCCTGCAGACTTAAAGACATCAATGAGCTCTTTATGGATACAGGGCTTGGTCGTGATGGATATTCCATCATCGGTCAGGGCAAAATTGCGGAAATCGTTTCTGCAAAAAGTGAGGACCGCCGTCAAATTTTTGAGGAAGCGGCAGGAATTTCAAAGTACCGCTACAGAAAAAATGAGGCGGAGCGTAAGCTTAATCACACGGAAGAAAACCTTACCCGTGTGCGCGATATTTTAACCGAGCTTACTGAAAGAGTTGAGCCACTTCGCAGGCAAAGCGAAAAGGCAATCCGTTACCTTGATTTACGTGAGGAGCTTAAGGGTATTGAAATCAGCGCCCTCTTGGAAATAACAGACGTAAAAAGGGCAGAGGCGGAAAAAACAAAAATCCTCTTTGATAATGCCACACAGGAATTTGAACAGTCCAAAAAAATTCTTGACGAATATAACCAAAAAAGTGATGAACTTTATGCCACAATGAAAGAAACCGACTCGATTTTGGAAGAAAAAAGAGAGCGTCTTTCAAATTTGGAGGCGCAAAGCTCGTCAATCGAAAACAGAAAAGCAATCCTTAAAAATAATATTGAAAACCATAAGGCAAACATTTTCAGAATTGAAAGTGAGCTTGCGGGCTGGTCAAAGCGTGACGATTCGCTTAGGAATGCACACGTTGAAGCCGAAAAAGAAAAGGTAAGGATAAGTGCAAAGCTTGATGAGCTAAATCTTGAGCTTAAGGCACTCGAAAAATATGATGAGGAGCTTTCTCGTGAGCTTTCAAATCGTATGGCAAACCTTGAAGGCGCGCGTGATGATGTGCTTAAGCTTCGCCAGAAAAAGAGCGAGGCGCAAAGCAGAATTGACAGCATTGACCTTATCACTCAAAACATTGAAACGCGTCGTTTTTCAATCGAGGTGGATATTGCTTCAGCCAATGACGATATAAATACGCTTTCTTTAAAATCAAGAGAATTGAATGCTAAAAGCGAGGAAAAAGAAAAAGAAAAGCAAAAGGCAGAAAATGAAGTTTATGAAGAAAATCAGAAGTTTCATAAGCTCAACAGCCTTATTACCGAGCTTAAAACTAAATATAACGATATTTCCAAAAGCCTTGGCGAAAAGCAAGGGCGTCTTAAAATGCTTGAGGAGATGGAGCGTGGGCTTGAGGGTTATGCACGCGGTGTCCGTGAGCTTTTAAAGGCAAAGGAAGAAGGAAAGTACACAGGCGATTTAAAAGGTGTTTTAAGCGCACTTATTTCCGTTGATAAAAAATACATAACCGCCGTTGAAACCGCACTTGGAAACACAATGCAAAACATTGTCGTAGATAGCGAAAACGATGCAAAAAAAGCGATAGAATACCTTAAGGAAAACCGCCTTGGAAGAGTAACATTTCTTCCCATTTCTTCGCAGGAGGCGAGAAGGCTTGATAACGAGAAACGCGTTATGGAAAATGCGGGCGCATTATCAGTTGCAAGCGATGTTGTAGAGTGTGACAAAAAAATAAAAAATGTTATTGAGGCGCTTTTAGGAAGAACCGTTATTATGGAGGATATCGATTCTGCCATAAAGCTTGCAAAAGAAACGCATTACAAATTTAAAATTGTAACCCTTTCAGGTGAACTCCTTCAACCAGGCGGAAGTATGACGGGCGGAAGCATAAACAAAGCGCAGGCACTTCTCGGCAGAAAAGAAGAAATCGAGATTCTTACAAAAGAGTGTGATAGGCTCGAATCCGACACTCAAAAGATAGAAGACGATATAGACGATGCAATAGAAAACGCTGAAAAAAGCAGACTCGCGGAAGAAAAGAAAAGAACTATTCTTTCTGAAATTGAGTCAGAAGCGCTTAAACTCCGTGCCGAGCTTGATATGAAAAATAGTCTTCTTGAAATGGCAAAGGAACGTGCACAAAAGCTCCAGAGCGAGAAAAAGCAGATTTCCGAGGAAAAGTCAGACACGGAAAACTCTATAAAAATGCTTCGTGAGGTGCTAGAAGGCTCTGACGCGCTTATAGAAAAGGCGGAGGAAAATGTCCTTTCAAAGCAAAATGCAGTCCGCGAAATTTCAGAAAAACGTGAGGAGCATTCAGGCACAGTAATAAACAAAAAAATGGAGATAAATAATGCCCGGAAGGATGAAGAGGTTAATCAAAATAAAATTTCAGACATCCTAAAAAGCCTTGACAATTCTAAGACAGATTATAATGAGGCTCTCGGGCACAAAGATGCGGAAATTAATCTTATAAAAGAAATAGAAAAACAGCTTGAGGATAATGATGTTCTTATGAAAGAGTGCGTTTCCTCGCAGGAGGCTTTGCGCGAAGAAATTAAAACATATCTTTCAGGCAAAAGCGGAAGCGACGCAGAGCTTGAAAATCTTCGTGAAAAGATTAAAGATATTAATGAGCGCATCTTACTTATGCAAAGCGAAGTCGTAAGAATTGAAACAAGGAAAAACAAAATCGATGAAGACCTTGAGAGTGCCGCTAACAGACTTTGGGACGATTATGAGCTTACTTATAACAGCGCCCTTTCTCTTAAGCGTGACATCGGTTCGCTTTCCGAAGCACAAAAGAAAATTACAGAGCTTAAAGGCTCAATCCGCGCACTCGGGAATATTAATGTGGATTCCATAGAAGAATATAAAGAGGTTAAGGAAAGATACGAATTCTTAACAAGTCAGGTTTCTGATATGGAAAAAGCAAAGGGTGACCTTGAAAAATTAATTTCCGAAATGATGGAAATTATGAGGCAGCAGTTTGCCGAAAAATTCGAAATCATAAATGAGCTTTTTGCAAAAAGCTTTGTTGATTTATTCGGCGGCGGTCAGGCAAAGGCAAAGCTTACAAATCCGCTTGATACGCTTGAAAGCCCGATTGAAATTGAAGTTCAGCCCCCCGGAAAGAAGCTTCAGAGCATCACTCTTCTTTCAGGCGGTGAGCATGCGCTTACGGCAATTGCACTTCTTTTCGCACTTCTTCAGGTTTCGCCCGCGCCATTTTTAGTGCTTGATGAAATTGAAGCGGCACTTGATGACGAAAACGTATACCGCTTTGCCGATTATATAAGAAACTATCAGAGTAATACCCAGTTTGTAGTTATTACTCACCGTCGCGGTACTATGGAGTCAGCCGATATTCTCTACGGTGTAACAATGCAGGAAAAAGGAGTAAGCAGGCTTCTTTCAATGAAGCTTGATGACATAGCCATTGAAGAATAACTAAATGGCTAACATTTGAGGAGTAATTAAATGGAAAAAATGAGTTTGTTCTCAAAACTAAAGGATGGCTTAAGTGGCACCCGCAAGGCATTTTCAGAAAAAATAGAGGGTGTCTTCTCGGTTTTTAAAAAAATTGATGACGACCTTTATGATGAGCTTGAGGAAGCGCTTATAATGGCAGATATCGGCGGGGAAACTTCTATGGAAATCGTGGATGAGCTTCGAAAAAATGCCAAAGAAAAGCATATCTCGGATGCCGATACCTTAAAAGAAGAACTGAAAAATATAATTTCAAATATTCTTTCGGGAAAAGAGTCATCTTTAGTGCTTGACACAAAGCCAAGCGTAATCCTCGTAATAGGCGTAAACGGTGTCGGAAAAACCACAACGATTGGAAAGCTTGCTCATAAGCTTAAAGAGAAAGGCAAAAAGGTGATACTCGCAGCCGCGGATACCTTCCGTGCAGCAGCGGCAGATCAGCTCGAGATCTGGGCAGAGCGTAATGAGGTGGATATCATAAGACTAAACGAGGGTGCAGACCCTGCCGCCGTTATATATGACGGCTGTAGCGCCGCTAAAAGCCGTGGTGCGGATGTTCTCATCTGCGATACTGCAGGCAGGCTTCACAACAAGAAAAACCTAATGGATGAGCTAAATAAAATTTACCGCGTAATTGCGCGTGAGCTTCCCGAATCTAAAAAGGAAACTCTTTTGGTGCTTGACGCGTCAACAGGGCAAAACGCCGTAAATCAGGCAGAAGAATTTAGCAAAGCTGCCGAAATAAGCGGAATTGTCCTTACAAAGCTTGACGGAACTGCAAAGGGCGGAATAGTTGTAAACATCTCAAAAAAGCTCGGTATCCCCGTTAAATTCGTAGGCGTGGGTGAAGGAATTGATGACCTTCAGCCTTTTGACCCTGACAGCTTTTCAAAAGCACTTTTTTCTGAATAAAATTAAATTGAAAAAGCTAATGGCTGTGTTCATTAGCTTTTTTCTATACATAGGATATTTAAAAACATATTTGCTATAAATCAATACAAAAATTCCTTGAAAATTAAGGGTATGTCTTTGTATAATTATAGTTAAAGGAGATGATTTTGTATGTTAAGAGTAGCTATAATCGGCGCAGGCGGAGGTATTGCGTATTATCACATCCTTGCATATAAAGCTTTTGAAAAGCAAGGATTGGTAAAAATTTGTGCGTACTGTGATGCGCATCCTGAATCATTAAAGTTTGATGATGACGTAAAAGTATACAGTGATTTTAACGAACTTTTGGAAAAAGAAAAAGGAAATCTTGATTTCGTTGATATCTGTACTCCTACATTTTTACATAAGGAGATAACTGTAAAGGCACTTCGCGCAGGGCTTCATGTTCTTTGCGAAAAGCCCATGGCACTTAACGTTGAAGATACAGAGGAAATGATTCTTACCTCAAAGGAAACAGGCAAAAAATTAATGATTGCCCAGCTTTGCCGTTTTGATCAGCGCAATGAAAAAATAAAGGAAATTATTGAAAACAAAACTCTTGGAAAGCTTAAGAGCATTGAATATTCAGGACACATAAAGAGTCTCCCCGTTGGTAAAGACGGTTGGTTTGCTAACTACAAGCTCTCCGGCGGACCTATCTTTGACGTGCATGTTCACGACACTGATATTCTCACATATTTTGTTGGTATGCCCGAAAGCTTAAGCGCTGTTTCAACTGATACAGATGTAAAGACTTATAACACTATTGCAGCAAACCTTTTGTATAAGGACGGAGTTTTTGCAAGCTACAGAGGTGACTGGAACGCAGCAAGCGGGCTTCACGAGCCGGGAAGAGCACTCCGCTTCAACTTTGAAAACGGATATATCGTATTTAACAATAAAGAGTTTGTTTCAGTCAATGCTGATAATGAGTTTGTAGATTTATCTATAAAAGATTTGCGTGAACCATTTGAATACGAAATAGAATATTTTATGGATTGCGTTGTTAATGATAAGCCATTTGATAAATGTCCGCCTGAGGAGTCATCAAACGCTATAAAGATTATATGTGCAGAGATGAAATCAGCAGACAACAAGGGCGAAAAGATAACATTTTAACTAAACAAAAATTATATGGAGGTATAAATATGGAAAAAAATTATCGTGTTGTTTTCCCGTCTAAAAGCAAAGTAGAAATCGTGGAATCTGAAATTCCTACACCCCGTGCCGGCGAAGTTTTAATTAAAAACATCGTTACTCAGATAAGCACAGGAACAGAGCTTACACAGCTTGAACAGAATTTCAGTGAAGATTCAGACTGGAACAGACTTAAAAACTTTATGGCTTATCCTATTTACCCCGGTTATTCAAGTGTTGGTGAAGTTATTGCCGTTGGTGAAGGATGTGACCCTTCTTTATTAGGTAAGAAAGTAGCATCAGCAGTCAGCCATCAGAAATATGAAGCATTTCCTGCTACTCACATCTCTGTTTTAGCTGATAATATTGACCCTGATGATGCAGTTTTCCAGACTCTTGCAGTTGTTGCTCTTGCAAGCATCAGAGTTGCAAAAATTGAGCCCGGCGAAACAGCTGTTGTTTTCGGTGCAGGCCTTATAGGTCAGCTCGTTGCACGTTTAGCTAAAATTGCAGGTGCGGTTAACGTTATTATTGCTGACGTATCTGAAAACAGATTAAAATATGCTCCTAAAGAAAAGGGCTTCTATGCAATCAATTCAGAAAAAGAAAGCGTTGAAGAACTTGTTAAAAAGGTTAACTTCGGAAACCTTGCTAATGTTGTTTTTGAAACCACAGCATATCCTCCTTTAATGGAAAAGGAATTAAAGTGTGCTGCAAAATTAGGAAGAGTAGTTGTATCAAGCAGTCCCAAGTCACCCTCAAAGGTTGATTTCCAGTACTGCAGTTCAATGGCATTAACTATAGTTAGTGCAGGTAATGGTATTGTTCACTCTCCTGTTGCAACACCCCAGAGCCCGTGGACAACAATCCGTGACAACCAGTACTTTGTTCAGCTTCTTGAAAACGAGGAAATTTCTCTTAAAGAAATGGTAACTCATAAAGAAAGCTGGAAAAATGCAGTTGAGTTATATGAACTCTTAATGAAGGACAGAACTCAGGCTCTCGCTGTTCATCTTGACTGGAGAGACTAAATTTAAAAATTTAAAACTTTAAATTGGAAAACCTAATAAAAATTGCCAGAATATATTTTTTCTCCTGTCAAACACTATTATCGTAAGCTCGAGATAAATCGGCTTATATTAAATTAAAAGGAGAAAAAGAAAATGAGCAGATCAAAGAATTTAGTACCCGAAGCAAGAGAAGCGCTTAATCGTTTTAAGATGGAAGCAGCTAACGAAGTAGGTGTTACTCTTAATCAGGGTTACAACGGTGACAAAACAAGCCGTGAAAATGGTTCTGTAGGCGGCCAGATGGTTAAGAAAATGATTAAAGCCTACGAAGAATCAATGAAGTAAGAAATCTTTTAATTAATGGGATGCAGAAATTTCTGCATCCCATTAATATTGACAAGAAAGCACTCCTTTGGTAAAATTAAAGCGGAAAAAGAGAGTGATAGTTATGGAAAAAATACTTACCTACATACTTCAAAATAAAATCTTAAAAAAGCTCGTTTTAAGTAAAAGTAAGGACGAAAAGGTGCTTCGTGCAACAGGCAGGCTCATTGAAATTAAAAGCGAGGTCTATCTTGCAATAGAAACCTTTATGACAGACGGTAAGGCAATCCAGAAGAATATAATGATAGATGACGCCGTAGATACACTTTTAGAATTAGTGCCTGGAAAGTTCGGTCAGTTAAATTTAATCACAACACTTGGTGACTGTGAAATTAAAACTTCAAAAAAAGGGAAGATAACCGTTATAGACCACATAAAAAAAGGGGATATAAAAGAATCCGTCAGCTCGCACAATAAAAAAAAGAAGTACATTCTTCCTGAAAATGAGCCGATTGACTTTTTAATCGCACTTGGCGTTTCGGATGAAAACGGTAGAATTTTTGATAAAAAGAGGTCAAAATTCCGCCAGATAAATAAGTTTTTAGAGCATATTGAAACTGTCCAAAAGGAAATTTGTGCGGGGAACGATGTTTACATTTTAGACCTATGCTGCGGAAAAAGCTATTTAAGCTTTGCGCTTTACTATTATTTTTCAAAAATTCTCGGTAAAAATGTTATAATGGACTGCGTTGACTTAAAGGAAGATGTAATAGAGTATTGCACCTCTATAGCAAAAAAGCTTAATTATACTAATCTTAATTTTACTGCAGGCGATATCCGCAATTTTGAAATTAAAAGAAAGCCTGACCTTACGGTGTCACTTCACGCGTGCGATATTGCAACCGATATTGTTCTTGCAAAAGCAATAGATTCAGGCTCAAGGGTAATACTTTCCACGCCTTGTTGCCATCACGAAATGTTTAATCAGTTAAAAAAGAAAAACGCACTTACTGACGTTTTGCTTGAGCATTCCATACTAAAGCAAAAATTTACGGACGCGCTTACTGATGCACTTCGATGCAAGGTGCTTGAGATTAATTCTTATAACACCGTGGCGCTCGAGCTTATTGACCCTGACGAAACGCCAAAGAATGTCTTAATCCGCGCCATTAAAACGAAAACAGACGAAAAAAAGAAGCAGGCTCTTATAAAAGAGTATGAAGATATTTGCCTGGCTCTTGGTATTGAGCCGTTTCTTCAGAATTACGCAAAATAAAAAAAAGGAATGGACTCCCATTCCTTTTTATTTAACTGAAAAACAGTATTCCCAGTGCCGCCGAAAGAATGATAAGCATTATCGGCGATATCGCTTTTTTACAAAATCGCTTATATATAGAAGACGCACCAACTACAATTAAAAATATGATAATTGATTTAAAATCCGGGGAGAAGGAAGAGCGAATGCTCTCAATTCCCGACAAAACGGAAATTATCATTGTAAGTCCCGTAGCGCAGATAAGAGCCGTAATAACAGGCTTTATTCCGCCCAGGACAGATTCTGTCGCTTTATACTTCATAAGATTATTCATAACCGTTGCAATAACAAGGATTATAACAAAAGAGGGGAGAACAACCCCAAGCGTTGCAAAAAGTGAGCCGAGAATTCCCCCTTGAGAAGACCCCACAAACGTTGCCATATTTATTGCAATAGGGCCCGGTGTAGACTCTGACACAGCGATAAAATTCATAATCTCACTTTGAGTAAGCCAATTGTGCCTAAGGCATTGCTCTCTTATAACGGGAATCATCGCGTACCCACCGCCAAAGGAAAATGCGCCTATTTTAAGGAAGGTAAAAAATAACTTCAGATATATCATTTTTCTGCCTCCTTATTATTTTTTACTTTAAAGAGATAGGAAAAACCTCCAAGCACTGCCCCAATAAAAATAAGAAGTATTGAGGAAAGCTTTATTGATAAAAGTGAGGTAGCTATAATTAAAAGAGTAATCAGTGCAAAAATCAAAAGATTAAAAGCATTTTTTTCAAGCTTTTTAAGCATTTTAAGTCCTGCTGATAATATAAGATATCCCACGCAGACCTGTATCCCGCGAAAAGCGTAATCTACATACTCTATCTTTAAAAAGGTATCAAAGAAAAGTGAAATTACATAGATAATAACAAAAGACGGCAAACAAACCCCCATCGTTGCAAAAAGTGAGCCGAAAATATGACCTACCTTATAGCCAATATATGTTGCAGAATTTATCGCAATGGGGCCTGGGGTGGACTCTGCAATTGATATAATATCCATAAATTCATCATGCGAAATCCATTTTTTATTTTCGACAAATTCCCTTTCAATCAGGGCAATCATCGCATATCCTCCGCCAAAAGTGAAAAGACCTATTTTAAAAAAAGATAAAAAAAGTCGGACAATATTTTTTTTAATCATACTAATCACCTTTTTTCATTATACTATATTTTTCTCCATAAAACAACAATATATTAAATAATTTGAAAAACCAAAAATATGTTGACATAGCGCGCGAAAGGTGATAAATTATAATAAATGCAATGGTTAGTTTCCCGTCCCCAACTATTGTTTGAGGACGGGCATTTTTATATGCTTTTTTCAAAAGAAATATAATGATAAAGGATGAGAAAAATGCCAATTACGGACATACTCAAAAAAAATGCGGATTTTTATCCCAACGACATTAGCCTCGTTGAGATAAACCCCAAAAATGACAACCATATTAAGATGACTTGGCGTGAATATTCGCTTATTGAGTCACGCCCGAGTGAAGCCTACAGAAAAGAGCTTACCTGGAGTGAATTTAACAAGCAGGCAAATAAAACTGCAAACTTCCTTTTAACAAGAGGTATAAAAAAGAACGACAAGGTTGCAGTGCTACTTATGAACTGCATTGAGTGGCTTCCCATATACTTTGGTATTTTAAAAACGGGGGCGATTGCAGTTCCTCTTAATTACAGATATTCTTCCGATGAAATCAAGTACTGCCTTGATCTTGCAGACGTTGATGCAATCGTTTTCGGCCCCGAATTTATCGGGCGTGTAGAAGAAATTTGCGCAAGGTCAAAGAAGGTCAAACTCTGGCTCTACGTTGGAGAGGATTGTCCAACGTTTGCAGAAAATTATGAAAAACTTGCATCATACTGCTCCACCAAAGACCCGAAAATTTCTATTACGGATGAAGATTTTGCGGCAATTTATTTTTCTTCAGGAACAACAGGATTCCCAAAAGCAATACTTCATAAGCACCAAAGCCTTATGCACGCCGCGATGACGGAGCAAAATCACCACTCGCAAACAAAGGACGATGTGTTCTTGTGCATCCCTCCTTTATATCATACGGGTGCAAAGATGCACTGGTTCGGAAGCTTCTTAGTTGGCGGTAAGGCAATACTCCTTAAGGGAATTAAGCCCGAGTGGATACTAAAAGCAGTAAGTGAGGAAAAGTGCACAATTGTGTGGCTACTCGTTCCGTGGGCGCAGGATATTATGGATGAGATTGAAAGCGGAGAAATAAAGCTTGAGGACTATGAGCTTTCACAGTGGCGCTTAATGCATATTGGCGCACAGCCCGTTCCGCCAAGCCTTATAAAAAGGTGGAAAGGGTATTTCCCAAATCACCAGTATGACACAAACTACGGACTTTCAGAGTCAATCGGACCCGGTTGCGTGCATCTCGGTGTTGAAAACATACATAAGGTTGGCGCAATCGGAAAAGCAGGCTTTGGATGGCAGACAAAGATTGTGGATGCCGAAAGAAATGAAGTAAAAAGAGGCGAGGTCGGAGAACTCGCAGTTAAAGGCCCAGGTGTAATGACTGAATATTATAAGGATGAAAAGGCAACGAAGGAGTCGTTAGACAATGGCTGGCTTTTCACGGGCGATATGGCACGAGAGGATGAGGACGGCTTCATTTTCTTGGTTGACAGAAAGAAAGACGTTATCATTTCAGGCGGTGAAAATCTTTATCCCGTACAGATTGAAGACTTCTTAAGAAAGAATGAATGTATAAGTGACGTTGCAGTAATCGGACTTCCCGATGCGCGACTTGGCGAAATTGCAGCGGCAATAATTAAGGTAAAAGACGGAATGACACTTACTGAAGAAGAGGTAGAGGACTTCTGCGCGGATATCCCGAGATATAAGCGTCCGAGAAAGATTATTTTTGCCGATGTTCCGAGAAATCCCACCGGAAAAATCGAAAAAGTAAAATTAAGAGAAATCTACTGCGGAGAAAGCGTTGTTGCGCAGCAAAACGAAATCAAAAAATAAACGAAAGGCCGAATATAAAATGAAAAAACTATTATTAGGAAATGCAGCCGTTGCAAGGGGTGCATATGAGGCGGGGGTAAGAGTGGTTTCTTCGTATCCCGGCACTCCCAGTACAGAGATAACAGAGGAAATGGCAAAATATGAGGATGTCTATGTAGAATGGGCACCCAATGAAAAGGTTTCGGCAGAGGTGAGCATTGGTGCATCAATAGCAGGTGCAAGGGCGATGAGCTGTATGAAGCACGTTGGCTTAAATGTTATGGCAGACCCTGTTTTTACCGTAAGCTATACAGGCGTAAACGGTGGACTCGTTTTCTGCGTTTGTGATGACCAGGGTATGCATTCATCACAAAATGAGCAGGACTCACGCCACTATGCAAAGGCATCAAAAATTGCGATGCTTGAGCCAAGCGATTCTGCAGAATGTAAGGAATTTACAAAAAAAGCGTTTGAGCTTTCAGAAAAATTTGATACCCCCGTATTTATAAGACTTTCAACAAGAGTTTCACATTCACAGAGCTTAGTTGAAATAGAGGACAAGGAAGATATAGAGCTTAAGCCTTATGAAAAGAACATTCCTAAAAATGTTATGATGCCCGCAATGGCAATTAAGCGCCACGTAATTGTGGAAGAAAGAATTAAAAAGCTTAAGGAATTTGCGGAAACCTCCGAATTTAACACAGTTGAATTAAATGACACAAAAATCGGTGTTATAACAGACGGCGCGGCATATATGTATTCAAAGGAAGCGCTTGGAGAAAAAGCATCTTACCTTAAATTAGGTATGGTTTATCCTCTCCCTGAAAAGAAAATAAAAGAATTTTGCGAAAAGCACGACAAGGTTTTCGTGATAGAAGAGCTTGACCCCATAATTGAAGAGCATTGTAAGGCGCTTGGTGTAGAGGTTATAGGAAAAGAAGTATTTACTCTTCTCGGTGAATACACCCCCAATATGATAAGAAAAGCAGTGCTTGGCGAGAACGCTCCCGAATCTAAAAAGTTAGATGAAGAAATCCCCGTTCGCCCGCCAGTAATGTGTGCAGGCTGCCCGCACAGAGGAACATTCTACGTATTAAAGAAGCTTGGACTTGTAGTTTCAGGCGATATCGGTTGTTACACGCTTGGTGCAGTGGCACCGCTTGGGGCAGTTGATACGACTATCTGTATGGGTGCATCAATCTCGGCATCTATGGGTATGGCAAAGGCAAGAGGTGAGGAGTTTAATAAAAAACTGGTAGCAGTAATCGGCGACTCCACCTTTATTCATTCAGGTATAACAGGTCTTATCGACATAGTATACAATAAAGGAAATAATACCGTTATTATTCTTGATAACTCCATTACCGGTATGACAGGCCATCAGGACAATCCCACAACCGGCTTTACTATAAGAAAAGAGCCTACAAAACAGGTTGACCTTCTTATGCTTTGTAAGGCGGTTGGAATAGATTACGTTACAGTGGCTGACCCGTTTGACGTAAAGAACTTTGAAAAGGTTGTTAAAGAGGAAGTAAATAGAGAAGCACCGTCAGTTATTATAGCGCAAAGGCCCTGCGCACTTCTTAAAGGCGTTAAATATGAAGGAAAATGCATTATTACAGAGGATTGCAAAAAATGTAAGCAGTGTAAAAAATTAGGCTGTCCTGCTATTATAGACGAAGGCGGAAACATCAAAATAGACTTAAATCAGTGTAATGGATGTGGACTTTGCGCAAATGTTTGTCCGTTTGACGCTATAAAAAAGGAGGAGAACTGATATGACAAAAAGCATTATGATAGTAGGTGTCGGCGGTCAGGGAACACTTCTTGCAAGCAGAATACTCGGCAACACCGTTATAAATGAAGGCTTTGATGTAAAGGTTTCAGAGGTTCACGGTATGAGTCAGCGCGGGGGAAGCGTTGTAACTTATGTTAAGTTCGGAAAAAAGGTTTATTCTCCGATTATAGATGAGGGAGAGGCAGACATTATCCTTGCATTTGAAATGCTTGAGGCGTACCGTGCACTTCCGTATCTTAAAAAGGGCGGAAAAATGATTGTAAATAATCAGAAAATAAACCCCATGCCAGTAATTACAGGTGTGGCAAAGTACCCTGAAGATATTGAAAAAAAGCTTAAAGAAAGTGTAGAGTGTGTTTGTGTTGATGCGCTCGGCCTGGCAAAAGAGGCAGGAAACACAAAAGCTGTAAACGTAGCGCTTCTGGGCGTTATGGCAAAAAGCACTGACATAGAATACGAAAAGTGGATTGAAACAATTAAAACTACCGTTCCCGAGAAGTTCTTGAATGCGAATATAAAGGCATTTGAGCTTGGGTATAATTTGTAAGTTGAAATAAAAAAGAGGATGTAAAATAATTTTATTTTACATCCTCTTTTTTTATTTTATTAAATTCACCACAAAATATGCCGAGAAGAATGAAAACAAAGCACACATTATACCCGCCAGAATTATAGGTGCTTTTTTAACTTTTTTATCAGGAAGCATGGAAATGGGTTCGCGCACTTCACCCAGATACATACTCACAATTTTTTCTGCTTCTGAAACAGCATCGGCCAAGGCAGACTCTGCATCATCGCGCAGGATAAAAATTGCCTGCTCAATTTTAGGGGATTTAATATCATTGAGCACAACTATTTTACGTGTGTTATTATTCAAACAAATCACTCCTTTTTTAGATTATGCACACTGCCTTGTGATAATAAACATCAATTATTCAATGTATGATGCAACGATTGTGATATCGTCAGGATTAGCATTTTTGCCAAGCTTTTTTGTGACGGCAAGAATTCTTTGTGCAAGGACCTCGGGCTCTTTTCCGTCAAACTCGGAAATGGTGTTTTTTATTTGCGGGCAGGCGCTTTCCGAAAGTGCCGTAGCACCGTCAGACACAAGCACAATCATACTCCCGCGCGTAGAATTAACCTCAAAAACGTTAGTTTCAAGTGTATTTGTCGCACCTATCGGAAGTGTGCGGGCATCAATGTGTGTGACGGTATCTCCGCATTTAGCAAAGGTGTCGGCACCGCCACGCTTATAGAATTTGCTTTTGCCGTCATCAAGATTGATTATGCACAAATCAATTGCTGCTATAGAGCCGTTTGAGGAAAACAAAAGCATTGAATTAATCATACTAAGAGCTTCCTGCGGGGGAAGATGTGCCTCAAGAAGCCTTATTAACAGAGAGGCACATGCCTTGCTTTCTTTTCTTGCCATTTTTCCGCTTCCCATTCCGTCACAAAGAACTATTGCGTAATTGTGGCGGTCCAAAAGTGCATAGACAGAGTAGTCCCCGCTATGCTTTTTATTCTCCTTAACTGCATGCGCTATTGCACTGGTTATTGAAAAGTCAGGCTTTACAACGTATGTATGGCTGCACTCTCCACAACTGCGAAGGCCGCATCTTACAAAGCTTTTTCCAATTGAAGAATCAAGTACTTTGCAGACGGCGTTTTCGCATCTTCCAAAGCCTCCGCAACTCTCAAGCGTAATTCTTATTTGCATTTCGTCACCCGAACCCGAAACGTAAACTCCTTTAGGATTAATTCCCTCTTTTTTCAAACGATACGCTATTTCGTCAGAAGCGACAAAGTCGCAGTCATCAATTTTTGATATATTATCAGCCGTAAGGCTTACCATTTTTGAGATTGACCCGAGTGCAGAAAAGATGCAGTTCTGATATTCATAAATCCTGCTTGTCCAGATTAAATCATTTTTATAAATATCGTGCATTGCGCGAAAATCACCTATAAACTGCTCTGCACGAAGGCAGTGAACGGGGGCATCCTGGGGAGTAAGAGCTTCTCCGTTTTCTATTTTTAATGAAAGGTTATCAATCGACTCTTTAGTTTGTGTGCTGTCACGCCCCCAACAGTATTTGCGCAGTCCGCACCCGAGGCATGTCCTTTTTGCAGTTCTGTGATACATTATCATCTTGCTTGAGATTTCGCTTTGGCGAATAGAGGAAATTGACTTAAAATCCTTTTCAAGCTTTTCTATTGCGCCTGCCGTGAATTTCACCACGCTTGAGGAGGCTTTTGTGTTTGGATGGGTATGACTCCCGATATTTTTTACTGCATCGTAGATTTTTTTGGGCATAAGGTAAAGGATGGATGCCGCAATCAAGGTGTCGGAAATATTTATAAGCACCTCGGTTGAGCCGTTTGATAAAATTGTAATGACGGCATTTGATATTATAAAAGAAACGCAGCTTGCCCATCTTCCGTATTTGGAAAAGAATCCCGCGCAAAGCCCCGAAAAAGCAAAGGATGCGGCACAGGCATCTATTCTGCCACGGCTGAGACACGAAATTATCCCCATAACAATTCCCGCGGCAGAGCCGTGAAGAGGGCCGAAGCTTGTCGCAAAGGCAAGCACAAAAAGGACGCACAGTATCCCTGAAAGTGAAAAAATTCCGCCAAGACCTGCAGAGCCGAAGCCACATATAGCGCCCCCTACTAAAAGTGAAAGTGAAACTGTTTCCTCTGTTGTAAGTGTGCGGCGAAATGTGGGAGAAAACAAAAGGGGAGACGCAATTAAAAATGCCCTCACGCCAAGCCAGAGTGTTGCACATTCAACAATCAAAACAACTAAATCGTAAATGAGAGGGTATCCGCCAAAGGACATTGTTGAAAACAGAATAAAGAGGCCTGACGATAAAAGTGATAAAAGTGCAAGTATGGCGCTCTGTTCCCTTGCGCGCGGTCTTTTTGATACAATTCTTTCATATATGAGAGAAAAGATGACTGCCGCAATTATGTACTTTCCGACTGTTATAAAGCCACTGCCTCTAAAAATTAAGCCGAGGACTGAAAATATCATACATAAAAGTGCGTCCTTACTTTCGAATGATGCAACAAAGAAAGAAAAACCAAGCGGACTTGCTCCGCCGATAAGCTTTGTGCCTGAAAGCAAAAATGCAAGAATACACCTAAATAGAGTCTGGTGGGAATACCTTTTCTTAAAATACTCCCATACCTGAAGGCTTTTTTTGGTTTTCTTCTTTGGTTTTTCTCGTTTTACAAGCGGTTTTAAAGTAAACCCGTTCATTTGTAATACCATCCTTTCAGAAATTAGTATATTAATTGTAGCACGTGAAAAGAAAATTTTTTGTCAAACGGTGGAGCAGGAAAGAAAAATTTTCCGTCAAAAAACGGCAAATAAAGCCACTTACTCTAACCTTGACATAGCAAAGCGCCTTGGTTTATAATAAATGAAGAACACAAAATGAGCTAAAGAGGTATAATGTGGAAAGTAAAAATCGCATTGTAATAGGGATAATTGCGCACGTTGACTCGGGAAAGACCACTCTTTCTGAGGCAATGCTTTTTTCGTGCGGAGAAATCCGCTCTCTTGGGCGCGTTGACCATAAAAATGCATTTTTAGATACTGATACACTTGAGAAGGAACGCGGGATTACGATATATTCAAAACAGGCAGTTTTGAATATGGAAAATTCCCGTATAACGCTTGTTGATACCCCGGGACACGTTGACTTTTCGCAGGAGACGGAGCGCGCCCTTTGGGTGCTTGATTATGCTGTTTTGGTAATAAGCGCAACAGACGGTGTGCAAAGCCACACCAAGACTCTCTGGAAGCTTTTGAGGAAAAGGGGTATTCCAACGTTTGTTTTTGTAAATAAAATGGATATTGCCTCTAAAACAAAAGAAGAGATAACAAGCTCCCTTTTAGAAAAACTTGGTGACGGATTTGTTGATTTTTCAAAGGAAAACTATGATGAAGATATAGCTCTTTTTGACGAAAGGCTTATGGAAAATTACTTTCGGAACGGAAAGCTTGATAAAGAGGAAGTTAAAGAGGCGATAGGGGAAAGAAAGGTTTTTCCTTGTTATTTCGGGTCGGCCCTTAAAAATGAAGGGGTGGATAATCTTTTAAAAGGAATAGCCCAATTTTCACTTTTCAAAGCTAAAAGCGAAAGCTTTGGCGCGCGCGTCTATAAGATAGAAGAGGGTGCGCGGGGCGAAAAAATATCTTTTATGAAAGTAACAAGCGGGTCGCTTCGTATTAAGGATATAATTAAAACAAATGAAGAAGAAAAGGTTAATGAAATAAGGATATATTCAGGCGCGGGGTTTGAAAATGTGCAGGAGGCACACGCAGGAGATGTGTGCGCCGTAACGGGACTTAATGGCACATACTCGGGACAAGGATTAGGATGCGAAAAGGACGCGCCGGGGCTTTTGCTTGAAAGTGCATTTGTTTATAAAATTGTTCCTTTAAATTGCACGGATTTACGTGTTTGTATGGGATACCTTAAAAAGCTTGAGGAGGAAGAGCCTTCTCTTAAGGTAACATTTGATGATCATTCAGGAGAAATACGCCTTCACCTGATGGGTGAAATTCAGCTTCAGGTTTTAAAAAGAAAGCTTAAGGATAAATTCGGGCTTGATGCTGATTTTACGGAGGGGTCAATTGCATATAAAGAAACAATAGCATCCGCAGTCGAGGGGGCAGGGCATTTTGAACCGCTTCGCCATTATGCAGAGGTACATCTTCTTTTAGAGCCACTTTCTCGCGGAAAAGGTATTGTGATAGAAAATGACTGCAGTGAGGATACCCTTTCACGCACATATCAAAGACTTGTTCTTACGCATCTTGCAGAAAAAGAACATTTGGGGGTGCTTACAGGCTCGCCTATAACAGACATAAAGATAACTCTTAAGTCAGGAAAGGCACACGTAAAGCATACCGAGGGCGGAGATTTCCGCCAGGCAACCTACAGGGCAGTGCGCCATGGACTTCGGTGCGCAGAGTCTGTCCTTTTAGAGCCGTACTACGATTTCACGCTTGAAATTCCCATAGACGCAACAGGTCGCGCTATGACAGACCTTGAAAAAATGGGGGCAAGCATAAGTCCTCCCGCAATAAAGGAAGATATGGCAGAAATCAGAGGAAGGGCACCCGTGAGGGAGCTTTGCCATTATCAAAAAAATGTTACGGCATACACAAGGGGACTTGGCGTGCTTTCTCTTATGCCGGGGGGCTACGAGGAATGTAAAAACAGTGCGGAAATCATAGAGGAAATTGGCTATGACTTTGAAGGAGATGTAAATAACAGTGCAAATTCAGTTTTTTGCACGCATGGGGCAGCCTACACGGTGTCTTGGGATGAAGCACTTAACCATATGCACCTTCCAAGCATTATGAGTGAGAGTGAGTGTGAGCTTTCAATCCCGCAAAAAAGGGCAGAGATAAGAAAAAATTACACTGACGAAGAGCTTATGGAAATCTTTGAGCGTACCTACGGAAAGATTGAGCATAAGAACTACAACAAAATCAGGGAAAGAAGAAAAGAAACCGATGTTAAAAAGGTGCGTGCTGCGCCTCAAAAGGATGCACCTGAGTATCTGTTAATTGACGGCTACAATATAATCTTTGCATCGGAAACTCTTTCAAAAATTGCACAGGACAGTCTTGAGGATGCGCGCCTTCGACTTATCGAAATGGTGTGCGATTTAAAGATTTTTAAAGAAGAAAATATTATAATCGTTTTTGATGCGTATAGGGTAAAAGGCTCTGTGAGGGAAGTTGAAGAGATAAGAGGCATCAGCGTAGTATACACAAAAGAGGCGGAAACCGCGGATAACTTCATTGAAAAGGCAACAAGAAAGCTCGGCAAAAAACACTTCGTGCGCGTTGCAACGTCAGACGCGTTAGAGCAGATGATAATCTTAGGAAACGGGGCACAGAGAATAAGCGCTACTTCCTTTATAAAAGAGCTTGAGGATACCGAAGAAAGAATAGAAGAAATGGTCAAAAATTACAACAACCAGACAAAACTTGGTGAAATTCTAAATAATGGTCAAAATTTCTTTAAAAAACTTGACGAATGACGAGAAAAGTTATATACTAGGGGAAGTATGAATAATTAAGGAGGTAATATATATATGGCAAGAAATAAGAAAACTATGGATGGTAACACCGCCGCAGCATATGTCTCATATGCGTTTACTGACGTTGCAGCCATCTATCCCATTACACCTTCCTCAAACATGGCAGAGGTAACGGACGAATGGGCAGCAAAAGGTAAGAAGAATATGTTCGGCAGAACAGTAAAGATTGCTGAAATGCAGTCAGAGGGCGGTGCTGCAGGTGCAGTTCACGGTTCTCTTACAGCAGGTGCGCTTACAACTACTTACACAGCGAGCCAGGGTCTCTTACTTATGATTCCGAATATGTACAAAATAGCAGGTGAGCTTTTGCCGTCAGTTATTAACGTATCTGCACGTGCGCTTGCATCTCATGCGCTTTCTATCTTCGGTGACCATCAGGACGTATATGCATGCCGTCAGACAGGTTATGCTATGCTTTGTTCTGTAAACCCGCAGGAAGCTATGGACCTCGGTGCAGTTGCTCATCTTACAACAATTAAATCAAGAGTTCCGTTCCTTCATTTCTTTGATGGTTTCAGAACTTCTCATGAATATCAGAAGGTTGAATGCTGGGATGACGAACAGCTTAAAAAGCTCGTTGATATGGATGCTGTTGAAGCATTCCGCCGTCGCAGTCTTAACCCCGAGCATCCCGCTCAGCGCGGTACTGCACAGAACCCTGACGTTTTCTTCCAGGCAAAAGAAGCAAACAACAAGTTCTACGATGCAGTTCCCGACCTTTGCCAGGAATATATGGACAAGGTTAACAAGGAAATCGGTACAGATTACAAGCTCTTTAACTACTACGGTGCTGCAGATGCAGAGCATGTAATAGTTGCAATGGGCAGTGCCTGCGATACAATCCAGGAAACTGTTGACTACCTTGTAAAGAATGGTGCTAAGGTTGGTCTTATCAAGGTTAGACTTTACAGACCTTTCAGCGCAAAACATCTTATCGAAGCTATCCCTGCTTCAGTTAAGAAAATCAGCGTTCTTGACAGAACAAAAGAATGCGGTTCAATCGGTGAGCCTCTTTACCTTGACGTTGTGGCTGCTCTTCGCGACAGCAAGTTTAAGGATGTAGAAATCTTTGGCGGTCGCTATGGTCTTGGTTCAAAGGATACAACTCCTGCACAGATTATCGCAGTTTACAATAATAATGATAAGAAGAGATTTACAGTGGGCATCAATGATGATGTTACATTTACATCTCTTGAAATTACAGAAAATCCCGACACAACTCCTGAAGGAATTACAAGCTGTAAGTTCTGGGGTCTTGGTGCTGACGGTACTGTTGGTGCTAACAAGAACTCTGTTAAGATTATCGGTGACCACACTGATATGAACGTACAGGCTTACTTTGACTATGACTCAAAGAAGTCAGGCGGTCTTACAGTATCTCACCTTCGTTTCGGTAATGCTAAAATCACAAGCACATACCTTATCAATAAGGCTGACTTCGTTGCTTGCCACAAGGCTTCATATATCAGAAAATATGATATGGTTAGCGACGTTAAGCCCGGCGGTGTATTCCTTCTTAACTGCCCCTGGACAAAGGCTGAAGAATTTGAAGCTCACATCCCCGGTCAGGTTAAGCGCTACATCGCAGAAAACAACATCCAGTTCTATGTAATTGACGGTGTTGCTATCGGTAAGGAAATCGGTCTTGGAAACAGAATTAACACTGTTCTTCAGAGTGCATTTTTCAAGCTTGCAAACATTATCCCTGCTGAAGATGCAATTCGCTACATGAAGGATGCAGCTACAGCTTCATACTCAAAGAAGGGTGAAGCAATCGTTAAGATGAACCATGATGCTATCGATATGGGTGCAGAAAAGGTTGTTAAGGTTGACGTTCCTGCTTCCTGGAAGGATGCAAAGGATGAAGACCTTACTTCAAAGGTTGACGGAAGCGGTAAGCTTGTTGATTACATCAATAACATTCTTAACCCCATCAACTCTTTTGCAGGCATGAAGCTCCCCGTATCAGCATTCGTTCCTTACGCTGATGGTGAAGTTCCGCTTGGTTCTTCAGCATTTGAAAAGAGAGGAATTGCAATTGACGTTCCTGAATGGAGAAGCGAAAACTGTATCCAGTGTAACTTCTGTTCTTACGTTTGTCCTCACGCTTGTATCCGTCCTGTAGTTCTTACAGAGGAAGAAGCAAAGAATGCGCCTGAAGGCATCAAGTATATCAATATGACTGGTCTTAACGGACTTTACTTTGCAATGGCAGTATCTGTGCTTGACTGTACAGGTTGCGGTTCTTGCGCAAACGTATGTCCCGGTAAGAAGGGCGAGAAGGCTCTCTTGATGCAGCCTCTCGAAACTCAGGAAGCTCAGCAGGCAGTATTTAACTACGGCACAAAGCTTCCCTCAAAGCCTGAAGTTCTTGAGAAATTTAAGGAAACAACAGTTAAGGGCAGCCAGTTCAAGCAGCCTCTCCTTGAATTCTCTGGCGCTTGCGCAGGCTGTGGCGAAACACCTTATGCAAAACTCGTAACTCAGCTCTATGGCGATAAGATGTATATTGCAAACGCAACAGGTTGTTCTTCAATCTGGGGTGGTAGCTGTCCGTCAACTCCTTATACAACAAACGAAAAGGGCGAAGGTCCTGCTTGGGCTAACTCACTCTTTGAAGATAACGCAGAATACGGCTATGGTATGTATCTTGCACAGAACACTCTTCGTGAAGACCTTGTAAGCAAGGTAGAAGCAGTAAGCGAAAAGGCAAATGACGCAGATAAGGCAGTAATCGCTAAATACCTTGAAACAAAAGAAGATGTAAACGCTAACAAGGTTGCAACTGCAGAGCTTGTTGAAGTTCTTGCTAAAATGAACACACCTGAAGCTGCACAAATCCTTAAGGATAAAGAATACCTTTCAAAGAAATCCGTTTGGATTCTTGGTGGTGACGGTTGGGCATACGATATCGGCTACGGCGGTCTTGACCACGTGCTTGCAAGCGGTGACGATGTAAACATCCTTGTATTCGATACAGAGGTTTACTCAAACACAGGTGGTCAGTCATCTAAATCTACTCCTACAGGTGCTATTGCGAAGTTCGCAGCAGCAGGTAAGGAAGTTAAGAAGAAAGACCTTGCAGCTATCGCTATGAGCTACGGTTATGTATACGTTGCACAGGTTGCGCAGGGTGCTGATTACAACCAGTGTATGAAAGCATTTGTTGAAGCAGGCACATACAATGGTCCTTCAATCGTTATTGCATACGCTCCGTGTATCAACCACGGTATCAAAGGTGGTATGAGCATCGCTCAGACAGAAGAAAAGAGAGCTGTTCAGGCTGGTTACTGGCATCTCTTCCGCTTCGACCCCAGAAGAGCAGAAGAAGGACTTAATCCCTTCCAGCTTGACTCTAAAGAGCCGACAGAAAGCTATGAAGAGTTCCTTATGAACGAAGTTCGTTACAATTCTCTTGCTCGCAGTAATCCTGACAGAGCAAAGGCACTCTTTGAAAAAGCAGCACAGACTGCAAAAGCTAAATATGAGCATCTTGTAGAGCTTGCAAAATAATAGTTAACTAAAAACACCGCAGATTCTGCGGTGTTTTTTTGTTTTATAAAATATACAAGTGAAAATCATTGGCAACTCCTGAAATATTTTTATGTTTGTGGTAGAATAATAACATAATTAGAGAAAGGAAGTTGTTCAAATGTTTAAAGCAATAACCCAGGATTTAATTGAAAATTTTAGAAATTATCTAATTGACGAAGAAAAAGCGTCTGCTACACTGGAAAAGTACATGCGCGATATCAAGGCTTTTTATGAGTGGATCGGTGAGACTGAAATTGACAAGCGTAAGGTGCTTGATTACAAGGAATACTTAACATGTAAATTTGCTCCGGCATCGGTTAACTCGATTTTATCTTCTCTTAACAGTTTTTTTTCATATAATAACTGGCATGAGTTGAAGGTTAAAATACTTAAAATACAAAAGCAGATTTTTGCTCAAAACGACAGGATTCTTTCAAAATCAGAGTATGAAAGATTGCTTGACTCTGCAAAAGAAAAAAGCAACCAAAGACTGTATCTGTTGATGCAGACTATATGTGCAAGCGGAATACGTGTATCAGAGCTACAGTATATAACAGTTGAAGCCATAATGCAGAGAAAGGCAACTATTAATTGCAAAGGCAAAATGAGGGTTGTGATATTACCCAAAGATCTTTGTAAAGTTCTTTTAGAATATGCGAAAAAACAAAAAATAGCAGGTGGTTCCATTTTTGTTACCAAAAAAGGAAAGCCACTTGATAGAAGCACTATATGGAAAATGATGAAATCCCTTTGTGAAAGTGCGGGAGTTTCTGAAAAGAAAGTGTTTCCGCATAATTTAAGACATCTTTTTGCACGCACCTTTTATACCTTACAAAAGGACATCGTAAGACTTGCAGATATATTAGGCCATTCGAGCGTAAACACCACGCGTATATATACAATGGAAAGCGGTGAAGTTCACCGCCGGCAAATTCAAAAATTAGGACTTTTAAGAATATAAAATAAATCCCACATAATCGAAATTATGTGGGATTTTTATTTCCTGATACAGTATTAATAGCGTGGATATTATATCATCCGCAAAGGAGCTTGTCAATGATTTTTAAGTTTTTTTTTGAATTTTGTTACTTTTCACAAAAAAATACATAGCCAAACAGACCAGTTTTATAAAATGAACAAAAAACCGGTCTATAAGCTATGCAATTTTTTTAAAAAGATATGTGTATGCCATGGGTAATAGTTCCTTTTGATGTCTGATTCATTATGTCTTGCAACATAATTTCGATTATGTTGTAAGACAATTTTTTAAGAACTCTTGTAATCAGCAATACATAAAAAGCTATTTATATTATATTTAACTAATGTGACTGTAATGCCGTACATAAGAGGGAAGGGTATCAACAAGGCAGATATGGAATTAGTAGAATTAATGCGCGTAATTGGAAGGTCAGGTAGGTAAATAATGACTACTGAAAAGCAGATAAGAATTTTATTATGGTTGTTCGTTGTGATATGCGTCATAGCTGTACTTATAATGAAGTTTATCAAATCGTTATATTTCCCATTTGTTATGGAACGTGATTTTTTGCGTATGGAAATAGGTAGAAATCGCGGAAGAGAGAAAAGAAGGTGGGAACGAGAACTCAAATGGTTTTATATGTCTCATATTCCAATTATAGGAACTTTTCTTGCTTGGGAAAGCAAGAAAAGGTATAACCGAAAAAAGCGAAGAAAAATATAATTAATCATTAGGTTTTACATAAATAGTCAACAGAGATTGAGGAGCGTTGACACTACTACCTATAGGTAGATTTATATAAGTGGTTTCTTTTAATAACACGGCTGGGAAAATATTTTTGAAATAAATTAAATGAAAGCGCTTTAGGATAATACAGAGGTGGCAGTAAATGAATAAAAAGAATGATAATAAAAATTCCCCTTGCCCAAATTGTAAAACGGGGATGGAGAGCTATATTATTGACCCTGGGTCTTGCACGTGCCCGTATCTTTGCTGCCTCAAGGAAAATGAATGTGCCTACTACGTTCCTATAAGCAAGGAAAAGAACGACAAATTTTCTCCTATTATATAGTTAAAAAACATCGCGGGAATTTGGGATGATACCCTTCCTGCGGTGTTTTTTTACACTGATATAATATTTAACTTTTTTCTTTTGGCGTGTAAAAGCGTTTTGTCTGCGCCTGTTAGGTGGTTTTTTACGTAGCATATAATAAAGTTTGAGGTTTCGACCATATACTCGTTGCATTTAATTATGAAAAGTCGTTTTGGGGTGCTTTGGGGGATTGGTGCGACGATAATTTCGTCAAAGGCATTTTCGTAAAAATCTTTGTCTGTGTTAATTTCGCTCGTAAGATAGGGGATAACAAGGATGAGCTTTACGGGGTATTTCTTTTTAAGATTCCTTATCGCGCTTGCACTTAAGCGGTCAAATGCGCCGTAATTTCCAACGCGAAATTCGGTGACATTTTCATTTAGTATCAGGTTTTCCGCATTTTTTATTATAGACGAAAAAATCTCACCATCGTCATATATATCACTGTGACCTGCAAAACAACAAACTTTTTTCAAAATATACACCTCTTTTGTGTGTATTATAACACATAATAATATTAAATACAAACAAATTGTTATTAATACATAACAATTTGTTTCTGCATATGCAGAATTTGTTAGGCTATAATGCTTATGAGGTGTTTTTTATGAATCCAAAAAACTTCGATATATGGCTTGGAATAGGGCTTAATATACTTCACTATAGAAAAGAGCAGGGTATGACACAGATGCAACTTGCAGAAAAAGCTGGAATAAGTAATGCTTTTATGCAAAGGATTGAAACTGCAGCATCTTCTTGCACGCTTGACACGCTTATAGATATTGCAGATGCGCTTAAAATTCCGCTAAAGAAATTATTTGAATTTAAAGATTAAAAATGTCAGCTGATAGCTGACATTTTTTTATGAAAAAAATTTTATCACCGACAAAAAACACTTTATTTCGACATCACACTATGATATAATAATATGGATATATTGTAGGTGATAGATTTGAATTTGCCTGAAGAATTTCTGCAAAGAATGAAAACAGACCTTAAAAATGAATATGAAAGCTTTGTTAAAAGCTACGAAAACCCGCCGTATATTGCACTAAGGGTAAATACTCTTAAGACTTCGGTTGAAGAATTTAAAGGAATTGTTGATTTTTGCGGCGGGAGTGTAGAGTGGTGTGAGGAAGGCTTTTACTATGACGGGAAAAAGGGAAACCACCCCTCGAGCATTGCGGGACTTTTTTATTCGCAGGAGCCGTCAGCACAGATTAGTGCTGAGTTTTGCGACATAAAAAAGGGGGACAAGGTGCTTGACCTTTGCAGTGCCCCCGGCGGAAAAAGTACGCAGGCGGCGGCAAAGCTTTGTGGTGCAGGACTTTTGGTTTCGAATGAGCCAATTCTCTCGCGTGCAAAAATTCTTAAGGAAAACATAGTCCGTATGGGAATTAAAAACGCAGTGGTCACAAATATGTATCCCGATAAAATGGAAAAGCATTTTGAAGGTTTTTTTGATAAAATAATTGTTGATGCCCCCTGCAGTGGTGAGGGGATGTTTAGAAAAGATGAAACTGCGGTAAGGGAGTGGAGCATAGAGCATACAATTTCCTGCGCACAGAGGCAAAGCCTTATACTTGACTCTGCATACAAAATGCTTAAATGCGGAGGAACTCTTGTATATTCTACCTGCACATTTTCAAAAGAAGAAAATGAAATGATGGCGGAAAATTTTACGAAAAAATATCCTGACATTTCGCTTTTACAAATGCACCGCCTTATGCCCCACAAAATTAAAGGGGAGGGGCATTTTTCCGCAGTATTTAAAAAAAGTGGAAATGAAAGTGACACTAAAAGAGCGCCGATAAAAACTGCGGATAAGAGCAGCATTGATATATACCGTGAATTTGAAAAGGAAAACCTAAATACATATCTTTCGGGGGATATAATTTCCTTTGGAGATGTTTTGTATCTTGCGCCCGAGCATATAGGAAGCCTTGACTCTCTTAAGTGCATTCTTTGTGGTCTTGAGCTTGGAGAGGTGCGAAAGGGGAGGTTTATCCCTGCGCATCATTTGTGTATGTCGCTTAAAAAAGAGGACTTTAAGCGCACGATATCCTTAAATGAAGGAGAAATAAGAAGGTATCTTTGCGGAGAGTCCATTGTGACTGAAGCGGAAAAAGGCTTTGGCGCGATGCTTTATGAGAATAAATTTCCGATTGGTTGGTATAAATACAGCGAAAACCTAGCTAAAAATCATTATCCAAAATATTTGAGAGGATGAAAACCGTGGCAAAAAATAAAACGTTTATATTGGCATCTAAATCACCCAGAAGAAAAGAGCTTCTTTACAGTATTGGTATAAAAGCAGAGATTATCCCTTCAAATGTGGATGAGTCAAAAGTTATTGGACTTTCTCCCGAGAAAATGGTGACAGAGCTTGCAATGCTTAAAACAACTGACGTTGCAAGGTCCTTTCGCGGGGACACTATAGTTATCGGTGCAGATACGTGTGTGTGCATTGAAGGTAGAATACTCGGGAAACCTCAAAACATTGAGGACGCAAAAAATATGCTTTCTTCCTTAAGCGGAAGAACGCACGAGGTTTATACGGGCTATTGTGTTTGCGACTGTAAAAGCGGAGTGTGCATTTCAAAATGTGAAAAAACGCTTGTTACCTTTAAAACGCTTACGGAGGATGAGATTTCTCTCTACGTTAAAACGCGTGAGCCGATGGATAAGGCGGGTGCATACGGTATTCAGGGAAAGGGTGCAGTGTTTGTTGAAAAAATCGATGGTGATTATGCAAATGTTGTGGGACTTCCCTTATGCGCACTTTCAAAGCTTTTAAACGAGGAATTTAACGTAGATATTTTTTAAAGAGGTTGGTTTTATGAAAAAGTTTTTTACTAAAAAAGTAATACTTCTCTTATCTTTAACCTTAATAGTAGCGCTCATCTCTTTTATATCAGTTAAAACGGGGACAAGTGCCGTTTCAAACACTGTGGGCGTTGTTATTGCACCTGTTCAAAAGGTTTTTGCAAGCGGTATAAGGGTTATTAAAAATGCGGGGGAGAACATTTTAAATTCCTCCAAAAATGCGAAAGAGAATGAAAAGCTTAATAAAAAAGTGCTTTCACTTCAAGACGAAATCCGTATGCTTGAGGGGTACAAAACAGAAAACGAAAGACTGCATGAGCTTCTGGAGCTTAAAAATGCAAGTGAGGAAATTACCTACACTGCGGCAAATATTATCGGCAAAAGCTCAAGCGATATAAATAGCCTTCTTACGATTGACAAAGGCTCAAAGGACGGGGTAAGAAAAAATAGTATTGTAAAAGTTCCCGAGGGGCTTGTCGGCGTTGTAAGTGAGGTCAGTTTAAATTATGCAAAGGTAAAGACAATATTTGATGCCGAAAGCTCTGTAAGTGCAATTTGCGCGCGTTCCTCGGATATGGGTATTGTTGAGGGGAAATTAGGTGCTTCGGGCAAAAATACGTGCGTTATGAACTATATAGATACCGACTCAAAAATAGTAGTGGGGGACAGTATTGAAACAACGTCTGCAGGCGGAATTTTCCCAAGCGGTATATTTATCGGCAAGGTAAAGTCAATTAAAACCGATGAAAGAAATCTGTCACTTAATGCAGTCATTGAAGCAGGAGCTAAAATAAGTAACATTGACAAGGTTATGGTAAGTATTAACTAAAAAGGAGGGAGAAAAATGAATAAGGTAATTAAATTTTTACTTGTGTACGTAAGCTTTCTTTTGCAGTCACTCGTATTTTCCAATGTTAAAATCTTATCAGTTTCTCCCGATTTACTTGTAATTACAATTATTCTGGTTGCAATTTACTCTGAAAGCACTTTTGCTGCAATACTTGGGGCATTCGGGGGGCTTTTAGAAGACGTGATGTGCGGAGGCCTTTTTGGTGAAGGCTTAATTACATACGCCTATCTTGCACTCCTTTGCGCACTTTTAGTTGACAAGAAGAACCTAAATTCCCCCATAATCATGGCGTGGATTTCATTTGTATGCACTGCTCTTTTTGAGATTTTTAGGGGGATTTTCTATATTGTTTTTTCTAAAGGAATGCCCGTTTCACATATAGGGAAAGCCATCCTTGTAAACGGAGTATTTTCAATAGTTGTGGCATTTTTAAGCGTTCTTATAATAGAAAAGATTAAAGAAAAAAAGGCGGTGAAACAGTGAAAAACAAAAGATACTCATTTTTAAATATTGTTCTTTTGGTTGTTTTCATGGTTTTTATCGGCAAGCTTATAAATCTGCAGGCGGTAAAAGGTGAGTACTACGAGAATAAAAGTGATGTGAGGACAACCAGATACGTTGAATTAATTGCTCCGAGGGGGCAGATTTTTGACCGTTACGGAAGATGCCTTGTGAAAAATAAAACGGGCTATAACCTTTACATTCAGTCAAACCTTAAAAATAAGAACAAGGGATTAAATAATCTAATCAGTAATCTTATAAAAGACATTCCTGACGCGGGAAGCTTTATGGCGGAATTAATCCCGATTAAATATGAAAACGGGGCGTACAGTTTTTCGGAAGGTAAAGAAAGAATAAAGCTGTGGAAAAAACAAAACGGGTATGAAACTAAAGATACGGCAAAGGAAATTATAAAAAAGCTTGAGGAAAGGTATTTTTCGGAGGAAGATAATTTTACAAAGGAAGATGCGCTTCTTATTCTATCTGTAAGGCTTGATATGTCAAGACGCGGATTTTCTGTGTCATCGCCATATCTTTTTATGGAGGATGCAACGCTTTCGCAAATTTCAGTTATAAAAGAGCAAAGCGAAAAGTTTTCTGACGTAAGCATTGTTGCGCAACCCGTAAGGGATTATCCGCATGGCTCACTTGCGGCGCACATTTTAGGAAGAGTGGGCGTTGTAAGTTATGACGAATATAATTCTTTTAAAGAAGACGGTTACACCATAAACTCAAACATTGGTAAAAACGGAATAGAAAAGTATCTTGAAGACTATCTCCGCGGAGAAAATGGGACAGGCAGTATTGAGCAAAGTGAAAACGGCTACAGTATAAATCAGAAAATGGAAAAAGAGCCAGTTTCCGGGCGCGATGTAACGCTTACAATAGACCTTGATTTGCAGCTTGCCTGCGAGGATGCCCTAAAAAGCACGATAGAGGAAATTAAAGGTGCAGGCGGTGACGGAGAAAATGCCGACAGCGGAAGCTTAATAGTTATCGATGTAAACACGGGTGAGGTGCTTGCAATGGCATCATACCCGTCATACGATATAGATTCTTTCAGCAAGAATTACAACAATCTTTTAAATGACCCGTCAAAACCGCTTTTTAACCGTTCGCTTTCGGGAATTTATTCCCCAGGCTCAACATTTAAGCTTCTGGTGGCTTCGGCAGCACTTGAGGAAAATATAATTACCCCCGATGAGAGAATTTTTGATACGGGTAAATATAAATTCTTTACTGACTACCAGCCGTCTTGCTGGATATACTCGCAGACGGGTGCAACACACGGATATGTAAACGTAAGTGAGGCGATAAGGGATTCGTGTAACGTATTTTTCTATGACGTGGGAAGAAGACTCGGCATAGAAAAGATAAACAGCTACGCTGAAAAATTTGGCTTTGGTCAAAAAAGCGGGATTGAGCTTTCGGCAGAAGAAAAGGCAGGTGTAGTTGCAAGTCCCCAAAACAGAAAAAAGAGTGGTGGCATATGGTACCCCGGTGACGTCTGCCAGACGGCAATCGGGCAGTCGGATACGCTTGTTACTCCTCTTCAGCTTGCAAATTACATTGCAACCGTTGCAAACGGCGGAACAAGATATAAACCTCATATTATAAAATCTGTTAAAAATGCAAGCGGAAAAGAGTCTAAAGAAACCCAGCCTGAAGTGCTTAGCTATATCAATCTTAAACGCGAAAACTACGATGCCGTTTCAAAAGGAATACGAATGGTTGTAACAGAGGGTACGGGGCAAAGCGCCTTTTTGGGATGCAAAACGACAGTTGCTGCAAAAACGGGTAGTGCGCAAACCGCAAATGGTCAGACAAACGGAATTTGTGTTGCCCTTGCGCCTTACGAAAATCCCACAATTGCGGTAGCCTGCGTAATAGAAAAAGCAGGAAGCGGTTCAAAAACGGCAATTGCAATAAGAAAAATTGTTGACGCGTATTTTAGCAGTGAAGAAACTGAGAATAGTGAAGGATTTAATAAACTGACAAAATAATGAGGTAGACTATGGCGCTTATTAACGTTAAAGGAAATGGTGAAGAGATAATTCTTCACTTTTCAAAGGAAACTGCCAAAGATGAAATAGAAAATGATCTTTTAAGTCTTAAAGAGAAAAACGCCTCCTTTTTTACGGGTGAAAATATGTTCTTTTCTTATGAGGGAATATATCTAACGTATAAGGAAGAGGTGGAGCTTTCTTCTCTTATAGAAAAAGTGTTTCACGGCGCGCATCTTAAAAAGAAAAATATACTTACAGAGAAAGAGATTTTACACAGTCTTTGTGATAATGAGACTCTTTGCAGTGTGTTTTACGGGTCAGTAAGAAGCGGTGAAAAAATCTGTGCGCGAGGTGATGTGCTTTTATACGGTGATGTAAATCCGGGTGCAGAAATTGAGGCAAAGGGTAATATAACAATTATTGGTGCGCTTCGCGGAAATGCCTGCACTGAAAAAGGACTGATTTTTGCGACTGAGATGATGCCCGCGCAAATAAGAATAGGTAAAAACATATCATATAATAAAAAGAACGAAAATGTCGGAACTTGTATTGCGAGGGAAGAAAACGGCGAAATAATATTAGACCGTTTATAAAAATAGTGTAGACGGAGTATTCATTTTATGGTAAAATTATCTTGCGAGGTGAGAAAATGGGCGAGATTATAGTTGTTACAAGCGGTAAGGGCGGAGTTGGTAAAACCACCACCACGGCAAACATAGGTGCGGCTCTTGCGCTTTTAGGGAAAAAAGTAGTAATGATAGATACTGACATCGGGCTTCGTAATCTTGATGTTATAATGGGTCTTGAAAACAGAATAGTTTATGACCTTGTAGATGTGGTTGAAAATAAGTGCGACTACACAAAGGCGCTTGTCCGTGACCGCCGTTTTGAAAATCTTTTTCTTCTTCCTGCGGCACAGTCACGCGATAAAAGTGCAGTGACCACAACGCAGATGAAGCATCTCATTAGAAAAATTGAGGATAGCTTTGATTACATACTGATTGACTGCCCCGCAGGAATTGAGCAGGGCTTTGAAAATGCAGTGGCTGCAGCAAAAAAGGCGATTGTTGTTGCTATGCCCGAGGTTTCAAGCGTGCGTGATGCTGACAGAATTATTGGACTTCTTGAAAAGCACGACATAAAGGATATAAAGCTTGTTATAAATAAGCTCCGTCCCAAAATGGTTGACAAGGGGAGTATGCTTGGAATAGAAGATATGCTTGAGATACTTGCAATAGACCTCCTTGGCGTTGTTCCCGATGATGAGGATATTATAATATCTGCAAATAAGGGAGAGTATGTTTCGCTTTTAGAAAAATCAATTGCAGGACAAGCTTATAAGAATATTGCATCAAGGCTTGACGGAAAAGAAATTCCGCTTGTAAAATTTAAAAAACCCTTTTTGACAAAATTGTTTAAAAGGGGGTAGCGTTATATGAGAAAGCTTTTTTTTAATATAGCGCATTCCTCTAAAAACGATGCAAAGAAAAGACTTAACGCGCTTCTTTCAAAAGAGCGCGAGGAAATACTTCAAAGTAATAAAACAGAGAAACTGATAAAAGAGATAAAAGCGGTGCTTTTAAAATATACCAAGGAAAATGCCCCGCAACCAACCGTTAAAGCTAATCTTTCGGGAGAAAAGCTGACGCTTAATTTAACATTATCTCTGAAGGCAAGGTAGATAGGCAAAAGGAGAGCAGAAGATGAACATTGCATTAATTGCACATGATAGAAAAAAAGAGCTTATGGTACAGTTTTGCATAGCATATAAAGGCATTTTGGGAAAGCATAATCTTTGTGCTACTGCAAAAACGGGAGGGGTTATAAGCGAGGAAACAGGTCTTGAGGTAACTTGCTTTATGACAGGCTCTGAAGGTGGCTCACAACAGATCGGTGCACATATTGCGTATGACGAAATAGACGCAGTTATCTGTTTTCGTGACCCTCTTACTCCACAGCCCAATGACCCTGACTATCAGGAAATATTCAGGCTCTGCGATGTGCATAACATCCCTCTTGCCACAAATATTGCTATGGCGGAGGTTTTAATTCACGGTCTCGAGCGCGGTGACCTTGAGTGGCGTGATATAATAAATCCCGACAAGCACAAATCCTTTTAAAAGGAAGATTAATATGAGTTTAAACGAAACACCATCCTCACAAAGAATACATATAGGATTTTTTGGACGAAGAAATGTGGGAAAATCAAGCTTGGTTAACGCCTTTACAGGGCAGAGTATGTCGGTTGTATCCGATGTGCTTGGAACTACCACAGACCCCGTAAGTAAAGCTATGGAGCTTTTGCCCCTTGGTCCCGTTCTCATTATTGATACCCCAGGCATTGATGACGAGGGAAAGGTGGGGGCGCTTCGCGTAAAGCGCAGTGAGGAAATTTTAAAAAGAGTTGACGTGGCGGTTTTAGTCTGTGACGGTGCTTTGGGAATAACAAAGCACGAAGAAGAGCTTATCCGCACTTTTAAAGAAAAAAATATCTCATACATAGTTGTATATAACAAAGCAGACACTGTAGAAAAAAGAGAAAAGGATGTTTTCTACGTAAGCGCTAAAGACGGGGAAAACATAAATCTTCTTAAAGAAAAAATTGCAAAAATAATTCCGCAAAAAGAAAAAACCTCCATTTTAGGAGGAATTGTAAATAAGGGCGATTTTGTAGTTTTAGTAACCCCGATTGATGAATCTGCGCCAAAGGGAAGGCTTATCCTTCCGCAACAGCAAGTTATCCGAGAACTTTTAGATATCGGTGCAATAGCCGTTGTGACAGGGGTGGAGGAACTTTCCAAAGCACTTGAAAAAATAAAGCCAAGCCTTGTTATAACTGACAGTCAGGCGTTTAAAAAAGTCGCACAAATCGTGCCCGAAAATACAATTCTTACGTCGTTTTCAATTCTTATGGCAAATTATAAAGGCTTTTTAGAAAGCGCAGTTGAAGGTGTAAAGGAGCTTTCAAAGCTTAAAGATAACGACAAGGTTTTAATTTGTGAGGGTTGTACTCATCACAGACAATGTAACGATATAGGAAGCGTAAAGCTTCCTAAGTGGATTTTGGAATTTACAAATAAAAAATTGGAATTTACAAATACTGCAGGGAGAGATTTTCCCGAAGATTTAAGTAATTACTCACTCGTCATTCACTGCGGGGGTTGTATGATAACAGACAGAGAAGTAAAGGAAAGGCTTAATTCTTCCCAAAAACAAAAAATTCCATTTACGAATTACGGCATTGTGATTGCCCACATAAACGGAATTTTAAAGAGAAGTATTGAGGTTTTTCCAAGCCTTTACGAAAAAATATGAAATTAATGAACTGTAACCTGTAAGTCATGCGGATTGATGACATAAAGGGTGCGGTTCATTTTTTTTGCATATCTCACGGTGTAAGCCGTGCCACCCGAAAAAGTGCCGTTCCAAAGGCAGATGACGGCGGATGAATTATCCACCATATACTGATTGCGTGTAAGCATACAGCTTTTGGTATAGATGGGGCTTATCAATGTTTTTGTGCTGCATTTTTTTAAAAGCTTATTATATATTTTTTTGTCGCTTTCATTCCATAACTCCGCCTGATTAGGGCAGGGAATAACGGCATGAAGACGGATATTTGGATTTTTTTTCGCTTTTTTTATAATCAGCTCTGCTGCGAAGGTATCAAAGCCAAGCGCCATTCCCGAGTAAAAATCAGTATAACCCTCTTTTATTAAATCATCAATTAAATTTTCAAGAATTTTAATCATTTTTTTATGCCGCGCGTCATTTCTGTTATTCCCCCAGGGAAGCTGTTTTGGTCTGTGACCTGTAAAACAACAATTCATATTTATCACAACCTTTATCCCATTATAACACATCTTTTCAGAAAATGCAAACAAATGTTCGAAAATTTTTATGTATAATTTTTAAGAATTTACCTATAATGAAAGTGAAGGAGTTGAGAATATGGATAATACAGCTTTAGTAATTGCAATTATCGGTGCAATCAATTGGGGCTCAATCGGACTTTTCGGCGTTGACCTTGTTGCAACACTTTTCGGTGGGCAGGCATCAGTTTTAAGCAGAATTATATATACTGTCGTTGGTATTGCAGGCTTATGGTGTATAACTCTTTTATTCAAAGAAAAAATTCCTGTAAAGGATGCCCGTTCTCACTAAAAAATAAAGATGCCTGTTGGCATCTTTATTTTTTTCTCTTTTTTTTCTTGACGGAAAATCCAAAATTTCCGATATGCTTTCCAAGCTCATAGTAGCTTCCGTGCATAAAGGCGATAAGATTTGCCTTCCAAAGTGTTATCCTGCCGTTTTTATCAATGAGAGAATCATCTACATTAACAGAAACAATTTCCGAAATAAAACAGTCGTGAGTGCCTAAGGAAAGCTTTTCTTTAACCTTGCATTCGATATTTACGGGGCATTCGGAAATTAAGGGGGCATTTTTCAGCATCCCTTTTTGCGCGGTTAAGTGAAATTCTTTGAATTTATCAATATCGCGCCCGCTTTTAACCCCGCAGGTGTCGCAGACAGAAGCTAAATTTTTTGGCACAAGGTTAATTACAAATTCGCCCGTTTTTTCAATTATATCGTAAGAATATCGCTCTTTCCTTACAGATATATAGGTAATCGGGGGATTAGTACACATAGTGCCTGTCCACGCGACTGTAATTATATTGTTTTTCTCCCCATCGCCGCATGATACCATTACGGGCGGAACAGGAGACAAAATAGCATTTCCCTTAAATGTGGTTTTACTCATAAATTCACCTATATAACATAAAAGAATATGCAGAAAAAGTGCATAAGGCTTGCTAAATCAACAAACAGATGGAATAGGGAATGGACATAGCATTTTTTCTTGCCGATGCCGTAAAGAACTGCGCCTATTGTATAAAGAATTCCGCCAAGTGCAAGAAAAACAATCCCGCCTGTGCCGATTGCCTGATATGTTACCTTCATAAATGCGATTATGCACCAACCCATAAGGATATAACAAATCATAGAAAATTTTTTGTACTTATTTAAGTCAATCGCAGTAAATGTTGTTGCAATCGCAGTAAGTGACCAGACAATGCCGAATATAAGCCACGCGATAAAGGGATTTTCTTTTCTGATTGCACATAACACAATAGGTGTATAGGTTCCGGCAATCATAAAGTATATAGCGCAGTGGTCAATTACCTGAAGTACTTTTTTGGCAGTTGAATCAGGGAGCCCGTGATAAATGCTTGACACCGTAAAAAGCGTTATTAAACAAATTCCGTAAACAAAAGAAGAAATAACGCCGATAATACTATTGTGAAGGATAGAAAATATCACACACAAAATAAGATATATTACACCAAGTCCCCCACCTACGATATGAGTTGTCATATTGATTGATTCTTCCCTTTTTGTATAAATGGGAAGTATTCTGTCAGCAAGTCTTGTTCTTTTCATATTCTACCTCATTATTCACCCAAAAGATCATCCATATTGTAAAGACCCGGGTTTTTTCCTACTAAAAAGAGTGCTGCCCTGATTGCGCCAACAGCAAAAATTTCTTTACTTGTCGCAGTGTGCTTTATTTCTATTATCTCATCATTTCCGCAAAATAACACATCATGCTCGCCAACAATTGTTCCGCCGCGAACCGCGTGAATACCGATTTCGTTTTTGCTTCTCTTTTTCCTTGAACTGTGACGGTCATAGACATAGTTATTGTCAGAAGGAATAGAGGAGTTTATTGCATCCGCAATAGCAAGTGCCGTTCCGCTTGGAGCATCGATTTTCTGGTTGTGATGCTTTTCAATTATTTCGATATCAAAATTTTCATAAAGGAGTGTTGCCGCCTTTTTTGCAAGCTTTATAATGAGGTTAACGCCAAGACTCATATTGGCACTGAAAAATACAGGCGTAGATTTTGATGCCTCATAGAGGCTTTCCATCTGCGATTTGTCAAGCCCTGTTGTGCAAACAACGATGGGCTTTTTATTTTTTATTGCATAGGAGAGAGAGCCTTCAAGAGAAAGGGGATGAGAAAAGTCAATAATAACATCTGAGTCCTCTTTAGCATCTTCAAAGCTTTTATATACCGGTACGCCATTTTTCTCCTCGGTATTTATATCTACACCAAATGAAATTTCAGAGGAAGGGTTACCTTCTAAAGTTTTGCAGATAACCTGTCCCATTTTTCCGTTTATTCCTACGAGTGCAATTTTAATCATAAATATCACCATCACTTGTAAAGGGCTGTTAAAAAACAGCCCTTAAAAATTTTATTTTATTAAACCATAATCACGAAGTGATTTTTTAAGTCTTTCTACGTTTTCAGGCGCCATTTCACAAAGGGGAAGACGAACGCCTCCAGCATTGTGACCGAGAATGTTCATAGCTTCCTTTACGGGAATTGGGTTAACCTCACAGAAAAGTGAATCGATAAGGTCAATCGCCTCAAGCTGCATTTTACCAGCCTTCTTAAAGTCACCCTCGAGAGCGTATTTCATCATATCGTGGGTTTCCTTCGGGCATATGTTTGCAAGAACTGAAATTGTGCCCTTGCCACCCATTGCTACCATTGCAACGTTTAAGTCATCACAGCCTGAATAAAAGTCAATCTTGTCACCGCAAAGTGAAAGCATTTTGATAACCTGACTCATATCGCCTGAAGCTTCCTTCATACCGATAATGTTTTCGTGCTCTGAAAGAGCAAGAAGTGTCTGCGGCTGAATGTTTACGCCTGTTCTTGAAGGCACGTTGTAAAGGATAATCGGGATATTGACGCTGTCTGCAAGTGTTGTATAGTGCTTTATAAGACCGCGCTGTGTTGTTTTGTTGTAGTACGGTGTTACAAGTAAAAGCCCATCTACACCAGCCTTTTCGGCTTCCTTACAAAGTGCAACGCCGTGGCGCGTGTCATTTGAGCCTGTGCCTGCAATAACGGGAATACGCCCGTTTACTACTTTTACAATATGCTCAATAACCTTTAAATGCTCACTATCATCCATTGCGGAAGCTTCACCTGTAGTTCCGCAGGCAATGATGGCATCTGTTTCATTTTCAATCTGAAATTCCAAAATGTCAGTAAGTGCTTTTAAGTCGGGATTTCCGTTTTTGTCAAACGGTGTTACGACTGCACAGCAGGAACCTGTAAAAAGTGGTTGTCTTGACATATAAATAACCCCCTCGGTTAATTAATCCATATATTCAATAAGCTTTTTAGCAATCTGAACTGCATTGGCTGCTGCACCCTTACGGATGTTATCCGCAACAACCCAGAGGTTTACACCGCTTTCCACGCTTTCATCACGGCGAATTCTTCCGATAAAGGTATCGTTTGAGCCTGTTGCATTAATTGCCATCGGGTAGATGTTATTTGCGGGGTCATCCTCTACAACTACGCCCGGTGCATTTTTAAGAACTTCAAAAAGCTCCTTAAGATCAAACGGCTTTTCAAATTCAACATTTATTGATTCGCTATGGCTGTTAAACACAGGAACACGAACTGTTGTTGCAGTGATTTTAATATCATCTCTGCCAAGAATTTTGCGTGTTTCGTTGACCATCTTCATTTCTTCCTTTGTGTAGCCGTTGGGAAGGAATGAATCAATGTGGGGAAGGCAGTTGTTTGCAATAGGATGCGGGAACTTTTTAGGTGCTTCTCCGTTAAGTCCATCCTTAAGGTCGTTCCAGCCGCCAAGACCTGCGCCTGATACTGCCTGATATGTAGAATAAACAATTCTCTTAATTTTGTACTTATCGTCAAGAGGCTTAAGTGCAACCATAGCCTGAATTGTTGAACAGTTGGGGTTTGCGATAATTCCGTTGTTCTTCTTAATATCCTCGGGATTAACCTCGGGAACAACCAAGGGAACATCCTTATCCATACGCCAAGCACTTGAATTGTCAATTACAATACAACCCTTGCTTGCGGCGATGGGTGCAAACTTTTCACTGATTGAACCGCCTGCACTAAAGAGAGCGATATCAATTCCTCTGTCAAAAGAGTTTTCAGTAAGCTCTTCGATTTCATATTCTTTGCCCATAAATTCTATTTTAGTACCTGCACTGCGTTTAGATGCAAAGAGGTAATAATTCTCAACGGGAAGTTTTTCTTCTTCAAGAACCTTAAGGAAGGTTCTGCCTACCATACCTGTTGCGCCGACTACGGCAACATTAAGTTTTTTCATTAAAATCATCCTTTCAATATATGTATCCATATTAGGTGAATTATACCACCAAATAGGGGTTATGTCAATTTATTTAAGAGTAAAACACGAAAAAAACATTGATTTTTTTTTATAATAAGGTAAAATTAAAGGAAAGGGAATATTTTTGTCGAAAAAAACAAAGGATGCAACAGAAAGTGAGGGAAAAGTACCATGAAATTATCCAAAGTAATTTTGACGATGCTTTTTATAATTCTATTAAGTACGATGCATTCATATGCATTTGAATATAAAAGTGAGGTTAAGGTAGGCTTAAAATACGGAGAAAGTTCAAAAAGCTTTACTGTAAGCTCCGAAGGCGGGGTAAATGTGTTTGTTGCGTCAACGGGTGAGCTTATGTATCAATCCTTGCCAAACGAAAGTATTTACATAGAATTAACACCGCAGAGCTTTTTAAGCAGTGGAAAATTTGAAATAAGCACAACAGATACAATCTCAATTCAACCGCAAAACGGTGCACTTATTGAGTGTGACACGAAAAAGTACCGCGGATATATTATTGCGAAAAGAGAGTCAGGCACTCTTACCGTTATAAATGCCGTGGGTACAGAGGATTATGTTGCAAGTGTTTTAGGAAAAGAAATGAGCTATTCGTGGCCCAAAGAAGCACTTAAGGCGCAGGCGGTTTGTGCAAGAAACTTTGTTTTATGCAGAGGAAATACACACAAAAATTATGATTTTGATGTTTGCTCTACAACGCACTGCCAGGTTTACGGTGGCTTTAGCTCGGAGCATGAAAATACAAGGGCTGCCACGAAGGAAACAGAGGGAGTTTTAGTCAGATACAACGGCGAGGTTGTGCCTCTATTCTTCTATGCTACAAGCGGTGGAATGACAGAAAGCGTTGAAAACGTGTGGGGAAATCCGCTCGGATATTTAAAAAGTGTTCCTGATGAGTATGAAAACCCCCAGAAAGCATCAAAGTATACTTGGAGTGCTACTCTTACAAAGGACGAAATTGAAACAAAACTAAAAAGTGCAGGGGCGTCAATTGGCAGTCTTAACAATATAACTGTAGACACTATTACCCCAAGCGGAAGAGTTACGAAAATGACTTTTCACGGAGATAGCGGGTCGTACAGCACAAAACTTGAAAAATGCAGAACGATACTTGGTCTTTACAGCCAGAAATTCACTGTATCGGGGGATAAAAGCGCGGCAATTATCACAACGGCAGGGGCGTCAGTCGGGCCATATATTGCACAAAATGCAGAAGGTAAAAAAGCGATTTCTTCCTTGCGCGCCATTGACGGAAGCGGTATAGTGCGTGAAGTAAAGATTGATGGCGAAGGCTCTACGGTTTATAACATAAATGGCGGAGGCTATGGCCATGGAGTCGGTATGAGCCAGTGGGGTGCACGCGGAATGGCAGAAAACGGCTTTACATATGATGAAATCTTAAACCACTATTTTACGGACATTACAATAGGAGAATAAAATGAACACAGACGAATTTGACTACTATCTGCCCGAGGAGCTTATTGCGCAGCATCCGCTCTTGGATCGCTCTTCCTCAAGGCTTCTTGTAGTAAATAAAAACGAAAACTCATATAAGGACGATACGTTTAAAAATATAAAAAACTATCTCTCCGAGGGAGATTGCCTTGTTTTAAATAACACCAGGGTTATTCCTGCACGTCTTTACGGAAAAAAGAAAAACACGGGCGGACTTGTTGAAATACTTCTTCTTCACAGAAACAGTGAAAAAGAGTGGGAAATTATGATAAAGCCGGGGAAACGCGCGCATATCGGAACGGAATATGAGTTTGGCGACGGAAAATTAAATATGAAAATCAAAGATATTCTCGAAGGCGGTAACAGACTGGCGGAGTTTTCATATGAAGGGCTTTTTGAAAATGTACTTGACGAGCTTGGGGAAATGCCACTTCCTCATTATATAAAAGAAAAGCTTACTGACAAGGAAAGATATCAAACTGTTTATGCAAAGTACGAAGGCAGTGCTGCTGCACCTACGGCAGGGCTTCATTTTACAAATGAGCTACTTGATGAAATAAGAGAAATGGGCGTTAAAATTGCTTTTGTTACGCTTCACGTGGGACTCGGCACATTCAGACCAGTAAAGGTAGATGACGTAACAAAGCATAAAATGCACTCTGAATACTACACTGTTTCAGAGGAGTCTGCAAAAATTATAAACGAAACCAAAAAAAGCGGGAAAAGAGTAATATGCGTTGGTACAACAAGTACGAGAACGGTTGAAAGCGCAACCCAAAATGGTGAAATTAAGCCCCAGAGCGGATGGACAGACATTTTTATCTATCCCGGGTATGAATTTAAAATGACGGATGCACTTATAACAAATTTCCACCTCCCAAAATCTACTTTGGTTATGCTTGTAAGTGCACTTGCGGGAAAGGATAATATTTTTCGGGCGTATCGACACGCGGTAGAAGAAAAATACAGATTTTTCAGCTTTGGTGATGCGATGTTTATAGAGTGAAAAAGGGATGTGAAATACATTCCTTTTTTAATTGACTTGACCTTTTTATTATGATAAAATCATAATAAGGTAGTTTAAAAAATATAAGGGGAGTTACGAAATGGAAAAGAAGGAATTACTTAAGCATATTGGTTCAATCGAGCAGATAGGTGGAATTAAAGATTACATATTAAACGACGGAAAGGCAAAGGGCGTGCGTGCTATAGAAATTAACACAGGTAAAGTGCGCTTTGTTGTGCTTCCCGACAGAGGAATGGATATTGCGCAGGCTTTTTATAAAGAGCATGCGATAAGCTGGCTTTCAAAAACAGGAGTTACTGCCCCCGCGTTTTACGATAAGGATGAAAAAGAGTGGCTTCGTGGCTTTTACGGCGGGCTTATTACTACCTGCGGTTTAAAAAACATTGGCGGCCCCTACAAGGAATGTGGACTTCACGACAGAATTGCGCATATCCCTGCCGAAAAGGTAAGCGTATTTGCTGAGTGGATTGATGACGAATACGTTATGAAGATTTCGGGCGAAGTGCATCAGAGCGCTGCACTTGGCGAAAATGTTGTTTTAAAGAGAACTATTATCGCAAAGCTCTTTGATGATAAATTTACTGTTAAAGACGTTGTGGTAAACAATGGCTTTGAAGATGAAAATATTGCTCTTTGCTATCACTGTAATTTTGGCTATCCGCTTGTGAGAGAAAACTCAAAGGTGCTTGGCGTGCCAGCGGAGCATAGTGTTGTGGGGGAGCCAACACATGGATTTGTGGAAGAGTGTATTGATGTTTCTCACGAGGGAGACGTTGCCACTGCGGGAATCGAAAATGGTGAGATTGGTGCATATATCACCTACGAAAGAAAAAATCTTCCTGATTTCCTTATGTGGAAAATGTATGGCGAAAGTGACTACGTAATAGGTCTTGAGCCGAGAACTACGTCTCTTGGCGGAGGAGATGTTGAAAAAGAGGGTAAGTATGTTACTCTTAAGCCGTTTGAAGAATACGAAACAAAGCTTGTATTTACCTTTAAAGAATTAAAGTGAGGTAAAATAATGATAAAGGATATTTGCAGACAGATTGACGAAAAAAAGGAGGAGCTTTTTGAGCTTCTTGGTTCATTTATTAAAATAAATTCTGAAAATTTTTCAAGCCATGGTAATGAAGAGGAGTTGGCAAGATTTATTTATAAGATTTGCCTTGATTTAGGTCTTGAAAGCGAAATTTACTCTCCTCTAGATGTAGAGAATTTTAAAAATCATCCCGATTATGTTGACGGACATAATCTTGAAAACAGATATAATGTAACTGCGCGCTGGCACGGCAAAGAAAATGTTGATGAGCTTACGCTTATGGCGCACACAGATACTGTTGAAATAGGTAATTTATCAGGCTGGGATTTTGACCCGCTTTCTGGCGAAGTGCGTGACGGGAAAATACTCGGGCGCGGGGCGTGTGACGACAAATACGCGTTAGCCGCTGCACTTTTTGTAATAAAGCTTTTAAAGGAAAATGGCTTTACACCTAAAAAGAACATTATTTTCTCTGCATATTCCGACGAAGAATACGGCGGTTCTCACGGAGCGCTTGCCGCGGTTTTAAAATATCCTACAGACCGCATTGTGAGTCTTGACTGCGTAGACGGTGTAATCTGGCACTGCGGTTCAGGCGGCCAGGTGGTTACATATAACTTCCATACAAAAGAAACCGTAGACAGTGCAGGTAAAGCGGGATACGCACTTAATACTGTGATGCAGGTGCTTGAAAAGTTTAAGGAAAACAGATTTAATGAGTTAAGCGCTAACCCATACTACAAGGGAACTGAAATTCCTTCGCAGTCACTTCGTTATATGGAGGTGCGCGCAGGGGATAACGGACTTGAGCTTGGTAAGGGCAAGGTAAACTTTGTATTTTATACCGATAAATCAAAGGAAGAAATATACAAGGAATTCAGTGAAATTGAAAAAGAACTTCAAAAAAAGCTTGAGCCTCTTGGAATAATAGGTGACGGATTTGAAGAAAACACACGCTTTTTCCATTACGTGTATACCGAGCCTGACAGTGAAGACATCAAATGTATGCTTGAGGCTTCAAGGGAGGCTGCAAATAAAGAGCTTAAGGTTGTAGGCTCGTGCCTTTCTGATTTGTCTGTTATATCAAAGTATGGCTCAAATAAAGCATATGGCTTTGGTATCGGGCGTGACTTTAGCGAGATAGGCGGGGCGCATCAGCCAAACGAATTTGTTGAATGTGACAAATTATTAGAATATACTAAAACAATAGCAGCATATATATTAAAATCCTGCTAAAAGATTTTGAAAGGTTTATTATTATGAAAAAAATCCTTGCATTTATTTTCATTTTAATAATGGTAATGCCGACTGTGGCTTCGGGCTACGAAGATACACCTGTAGGGGTAGTAATAGACGGGGTGCCGACAAGGCTTAATCCCACGCCTGTTATTCGCGACGGGGTTACTTACGTCAGTGTACGTGCGCTTGCGAAAGAGTTTGGGTTTTCCTACAAGGATTACGTGCAGCCCAAAAGCGCAATTATAGAGTCGGATAGGATTTCTGTATGCATTAGCCCTGAAAACAACCAAATGACTGTTGTTGATCTTACGGGGACATCTATCTACGAGTATGTTTTCCATTCTCTTTCATCTCCTTGTGTTTATATGGATGGAAGTCTTTCAATTCCTGTCCGTGATTTTGCAAAGGTATTTAACTGCACAGTAAACTTTGATAAAACAAATAATAAGGTTCTCTTAACCTCTGTAATACACACTGAAGATAATATAGAGATAACGGTTTCAGATAACAATACGTCGGAAATTATCCAGCCTGACGAGGAAGTTGTCTTGGATATGTCGGCCTTTCTTCCGGAAAATCACGTGTACTATTTTCAGAACGAGGAGGAGTTTAATCTTCCCAATTTCGGAAGCGGATATTGCTGGGTTTGCTCGTATGCGATGCTGATTTCAAACGTAAAGGGTATAAAAGTAACGCCAAATGATGTAGAAGCAGTAAATCTTAAAAGAACACAAAACGGCGCGTATTGCTATCACTATGATATAGTTACGGAGTTTAACGTTTACTTAACCTCGGCACTTCCTGAAAAAAGCATTTTTTACGGCGGAAGGGATATGATTTCGGGAGGAACGTTTATAAATAATCCCAATAAGTCGGATGACGTTACGCGCGCAGCACTTCAGGAGGCGCTTCGCCTTCATCCCGAAGGCGTTATGGTAAGGTACGCGGATTTCCCGCATACGATGGTGGCAGTTGGCTATGAAAACGGTAAAATTCTCTTTTATGACCCCGCACCAACATCGTCCGGAAGTTACGATACCACAGGCAGATACAAGGGCGTTGAATTTGAAAAAACCTGTGTTTATACAAAAGGCTATTCAATTTCAGATATAACATTTATGCAAGCATTAAAATAGGAGGAAATTTTATGATTACCAAAAGATTATTCGGAAAAGTTGATGAAAAAGAAGTATACGCTTATCTTCTTGACAATTTAAACGGTTTTTCTGCTGAAATTATTACATACGGCGGAATTGTGCGCACACTAAATTACAAGGGAAAAGACGTGGTGCTTGGCTACGACACTATTGAGGATTACCAAAATAACCCCGATTATTTTGGTGCTCTTATCGGAAGAAACTCAAATAGAATTGAGGGTGCAGCATTTACTTTAGGCGGTGTAGAGTACAAGCTTTTTGCAAACGATAACAGAAGCAATCTTCATGGCGGTAAGGTAGGCTTTAACTCAAGAATATGGGATGCAGAAGCAATAGACGGTGAAGAACCCGCGCTTAAGCTTTCACTTTTCTCACCTGATATGGAAGAGGGCTTCCCCGGAAACTTAAACGTAACTGTGACTTACACTCTTGCAAAGGATAATTCTCTCGATATTCATTATGAGGCAGTTTCAGATAAAGACACTGTTGTAAATCTTACAAACCACTCATACTTTAACTTAAACGGTCACGAAAGCGGAAATGTTGATAATCATACTCTTATGTTTAATTCTTCTTTCTATACACCAAACACTGATGAATGTATTCCTTACGGTGAGGTGCTTTCAGTTAATGGTACTGCATTTGATATGCGTAAGCCTACCCGCCTTGGCGATGTGTTTGCCTCAAATGATGAGCAGGTAAAGATGTTTGGCGGAATTGACCATAACATTGTAATAGATGGCTCTGGCATGCGCCTTTGTGCAGAGTATGTGGGAGATATTTCAAAAATCAAGATGCAGGTTTACACTGACCTTCCCGCAATTCAGCTATACACCGGTAATAATCTTAAGGGAAACAGAGTGGCAAAGGGTGGAATTAAATATCCTCTCCATGGTGCAATCTGTCTTGAAACGCAAACCTTCCCGAATAACTTAAAATATACTCATTTCCCAACTTCTATTGTAAAGGCAAATGAAAAGTACGAAACCGAAACAAAATACAAATTTATATAAATAAGGGAAATGTAAAAAAAGGAGATGTAAAAAAGTATTTACATCTCCTTTTTATATTGACACTTTTGAATTGTTGATATAAACTGTAATATAGGAATTTATGGATAATTTTAGAAGGTGAATTTATGCGACTTCAAAAATATATAGCGGAATGTGGCGCATCTTCAAGGCGTGGTGCAGAAAAGCTTATAAGCGAGGGAAGAGTCAGCGTAAACGGAGAAGCTATAGATTTTATGGGCTTTGAGGTTAGCGAAGATGACGTTGTGGCGCTTGATGGCGTTATTCTCAAAAAAGAAGAAAAAAAGTATTATATTATGCTTAATAAACCCAAAAACTATGTAACAACCGTATCGGATGATTTAGGAAGACCTACCGTTATGGAGCTTGTGCTTGATATCCGCGCAAGGCTATACCCGGTGGGAAGGCTCGATTTTGACACAACGGGGCTTCTAATTATGACAAATGACGGTGACTTTACAAATAAAGTAACGCATCCGAGTCACGCTATAAATAAGGCTTATATTGCGCGTGTAAAAACTCCGCTTACAGAAGAACAATTATCTCTCCTTCGCAAAGGAGTTATAATTGACGGAGTTAAAACATCTGAAGCAGGCGCGGAAAATGTTAAAAATCCAAAGCACGGGGCAGAGGTTAAGATTACAATTCACGAGGGAAGAAATCGTCAGGTAAGAAAAATGCTCGATTCTGTTGGCGCGGAGGTTTTGTCACTTAAAAGAATTTCGATAGGCTCGCTTGCACTCGGTAATCTTCCTGAAGGAAAGTGGAGACACTTAAGCGAGGCAGAGGTAAATAAATTAAGGGGTAAGAAAAAATGATACGAGTAAATATTATTGAAAATAAAGCGGTTATTGATTCCATAGTTGATAATGCGGATGAAAACACTCTTGTAGCGTGGGCGCAGGAGGATGAAAAAAGTCACGGATATTGCGTTTTTGATAAAAGCGGCGAAATAAAAGAGGTTATAGAAAAGGAAGACGTTTTTGAGCTTCTTATAAGGGCAACCTTAAATTCTCTTGATTTAAGAGGGGTTAAGGAGGGCTACTGTAATAAAAAGAGCCTTTTCCCAAAGTTAAAAATGCTTGGGTTTAAGGAGAGCGGGGACAGGTGCTTTACAGACATAAATGAATTTTTTAAGCCTTGCTGTTCAAAGTAAAATAAATAAAAAATAAGTGAAAATATTGTTGAAAAACCAATAGCTTTGTTATATAATATTTGGTAAAATGGGATTGATTTGGATATATTTAGATTAAGCGGGAGGTAAAACGTATGAGTTCCATTGAAAAAGTGTCCGAGCTTATAAGCAAGAAGGCAGAAATTGCTTTAGGCGGCGGAAAAGAAAAAATTGATAAACAACGAGAAAAAGGCAGCCTTACTGCACGTGACAGAATATCCGCCTTTTTAGATGAAGGAAGCTTCATTGAAATTGGTGCATTCGTAAGCGCGAGGGAATCTTTTACAGCGGCAGACGGCGTTGTAACAGGCTACGGTACTGTTGACGGAAGATTAGTTTATGTCTATTCAGAAGACATTACAGTTCTTTCAGGTGCAGTTGGTGAAATGAATGCCGAAAAAATCGTTAAGATATTTGATTTAGCTCTTAAGATGGGCGCGCCTGTTGTGGGAATGCTTGATAGTGACGGCGTGAGACTAAATGAAGGTGCATTTATGCAGGCAGGAATGGGGAAAATCCTTTCTGCAGTATCAAAGGCAAGCGGTGTTATCCCGAATATAAGTATAGTATTTGGTAACTGTATGGGTGCAAGCGCGATAGCAGCATCTATGAGTGACTTTGTTATAGTGAATGAAAAAACAGGCAGACTTTTTGTAAGCGGTCCGTCAGTTATTGAAGCTGCATCGAGCAAAAAAGCTCCGTCTTTAAATGAAAGCGGAAACGCGCACTTTACATCGGAAAGTGATACAGATGCCCTTGGAATTGCAAGACTTTTGCTTTCATATATTCCGTCAAACAATCTTGCGGATGCATTCTTGTTTGAAAGTGCGGATGATGCTAACCGTCCCTGCAGCATTTTAAATAATACAGATGCTGTTGATGACGTAAGAATTGCAATTTCAGAAATTGCAGACGATAAGGCGTTTTTCGAGGTTCAGCAAGGCTATGCCGAAGAAGCCTCAATCGGATTTATCCGTCTTAACGGCGCAAGCGTTGGAGTTATCGGCACAAATGGAAAAGAGCTTTCAGGTAAGGCTGTTCAGAAAATTTCAAGATTTGTTCGTTTCTGTGATTGCTTTAACACCCCGATTCTTACTCTTACAGATGTTGACGGATTTGTAGTAAGTGCGGCAGAGGAAGAATACGGCTTGGCCAGAAAATGCGCAAACCTTGTGTATGCATTTACGGGCGCAACAGTGCCGAAGGTAAATGTAGTTATTAAAAAAGGCTACGGCACAGCTTTTGCAATTCTTAATTCTGCGCAGGCAGGGGCAGACGTTGTATTTGCTTATCCCACTGCCCAAATTGCACCGCTCAATCCTGAAATGGGAATTCGCGTTATATATAATGAAAGAATGCAAAATGGCGAAAGTAAGGATGCTCTTATAGAAGAGTATAAAGAAAATGAAGCATCAGTATACGAAAGTGCAAAAGCAGGATATATTGATGACGTTATAAATCCTGAAGAAACACGCCAGAGAGTTATTGCAGCTTTTGAAATGCTTGCAAGTAAGCGCGCAACCAATCCTTCACGCAAGCATGACAATATGCCACTTTAAGAGGTGATTTATATGGAACTTAATGTGAAAAATATAATCGCCGAAGGTTTAGCATACACCGTTATGGGAGTGGTTGTTGTCTTTTTAATTCTTATTATCATAATGTTTGTAATTAAGGCAATGGAGCTCTTTAGCGGTGAAAAAGCAGAAAAGACAGTAAAGCCAGAACCCGTGCAGGAGGATTCTTTGCCGGAAGTTAAAGAAGTTAAAAAGGCAGACGATACAGAGCTTATCGCAGTAATAACTGCGTGCATCGCGGCATCAATGGGAAAAAGCGCAAGCTCGCTTATAATTCGTTCTTATAAGAAAATACAAGGCGATGTGTGGAATAAACAAGGTCGCCGTGAAATTTTGGAAAACAGATTTTAGGAGGATAAAGCAATGAGAAAATTTATAGTAAATGTAAACGGTAATTCATATGAGGTTGAGGTTGAAGAAGTAGGCGGTGTAGCCGTAGCTCCTGTAGCCTCGGCACCTGCGGTAGCTTCTGCGCCTGCAGCAACTCCTGCACCTTCAGCACCCGCAGCAGCACCAGCGCCTGCACCAGCTCCTGCAGCACCTGCAAATGGTACAAAGGTCAATGCACCTATGCCGGGAACAGTTGTGGATATCCGCGTTTCAAACGGAGCACAGGTTAAAAAAGGTGACGTTATAGTTATTTTGGAAGCTATGAAAATGGAAAACGAAATCGTGGCTCCCTGCGATGGCACTGCAACTGTTGTAGCTACAAAGGGTCAGACAGTAAACAGCGGTGATTTACTCGTATCTCTTTCTTAATTTGACGAGAATAATTAAGAATGGAGTGGTAAATCTTGCTGAGTAACTTATTAGATAAAATTGTTTCCGGTTTTGCAAATTTCTTTGCAAATACAGGTGTTGCCGACATGGTTTCACCTGACGGAATTGTATGGTGGAAAACTGTTGTTATGATTGTAATTGCGTGCGTGCTTTTATATCTTGCAATAGTTAAAAAGTTTGAGCCTCTCTTACTTTTGCCGATTGCCTTCGGTATGCTTTTGGCTAACCTTCCGCTTGGAGGGGTAATGCATCCCGAACTCTTTTTAGGCGAGAGTATAGATTACGGCATGGTACTTAAAAAAGGCGGTCTTTTAGACCTTTTGTATCTTGGTGTTAAGCTTGGAATTTATCCTCCGCTTATTTTCCTTGGGATAGGATGTATGACGGACTTCGGTCCTCTTATTTCAAATCCGAAAAGCATTCTTTTAGGTGCGGCAGCACAGATTGGTGTGTTTATTACATTCCTTGGTGCAATTCTTCTCGGGGCATTTCAAATTGGCGGTTTTGGTGCAGACGGCACTATGGAAACAATCTTTAAGGAAGCTGCATCAATCGGTATTATAGGCGGTGCAGACGGTCCTACCGCGATATATGTAACAAAAACACTTGCACCATCTCTTTTAAGTGCGATTGCCGTTGCGGCATATTCATATATGGCGCTCGTTCCAATCATTCAGCCGCCGATTATGAAAGCACTTACCACAAAAGAGGAAAGAATGATTGTTATGGAGCAGCTTCGCCCCGTATCACAAAAAGAAAAAATACTTTTCCCGATAATTGTAACGATAGTTGTAGTTTTGCTTGTTCCCGATGCAGCACCCCTTGTTGGTATGCTTATGCTCGGCAACCTCTTTAAAGAAAGCGGAGTGGTGGACAGAATAAGTAAAGCGGCACAAAATGAGCTTATGAATATTATAACAATATTCCTTGGCGTAACAGTTGGTGCAACCGCTACTGCAGACACATTTATTACACCAAAAACACTTCTTATTATCTGCCTTGGACTTACCGCATTCTCTGTAAGTACGGCAGGCGGTGTTATCTTTGGAAAAATAATGTGCAAGATGACGGGTGGAAAGGTTAATCCTCTTATCGGTAGTGCAGGCGTAAGTGCAGTGCCGATGGCGGCAAGAGTATCACAAACTGTAGGGCAGAAGGAAAACCCCTCAAACTTTCTTCTTATGCACGCGATGGGACCAAACGTTGCAGGCGTTATAGGAAGTGCCGTTGCGGCGGGAGTATTCCTCTCACTCTTTAAGTAATGCGGAAAAAGAAAGGATAGAATTAAAATGGCTAATAAAGGCGTTAAAATAACAGAAACAATTCTTCGTGACGCGCATCAGTCTCTTATCGCTACAAGAATGACAACTGAAGAAATGCTTGGTGCAGTGGAACTGCTCGATAAGGTTGGCTACAATGCTCTTGAAGCTTGGGGCGGTGCAACGTTTGACAGTTGCCTTCGTTTCCTTAATGAAGACCCGTGGGAAAGACTTCGCAAAATTAAGGACAAGGCTAAAAATACTCCTCTCCAGATGCTTTTCCGTGGACAAAATATCCTCGGATATCGCCATTACGGAGATGACGTTGTAGAATACTTTGTTCAAAAGTCTATTGCAAATGGTATAGATATTATAAGAATCTTTGATGCGCTTAATGACGTGAGAAACCTTAAAACTGCAATCGATGCGACAGTTAAGGAAAAAGGACACGTGCAGGCGGCAATTTCATACACAATAAGCCCCGTGCATACAAACGAAAGCTTTATAACACTTGCAAAACAGCTTGAGGATATGGGCGCAAGCTCAATTTGTATTAAGGATATGGCAGGTCTTCTTACTCCTTACAATGCATACGACCTTGTAACAGGCATGAAAAAGGCAGTTAAAATCCCGATTGAGCTTCATACTCACTACACAAGCGGTGTTGCTTCAATGACATATCTTAAGGCTATTGAGGCAGGGGTTGATATTGTGGACTGTGCGCTTTCACCATTTGCGCTTGGTACATCACAGCCTGCAACAGAGGCTATGGTTGCAACGCTTGAGGGTACAGAGTTTGACACAGGCTATGACCTTAATCTCCTTAGCGATATTGCGGACTACTTCAGACCAATCCGTGAAAAGTATATAGCAAACGAAACACTTAATCCCAAGGCGCTTGCAGTTGATGTAAATACTCTTAAATATCAGGTTCCGGGCGGAATGCTCTCAAACCTTATTTCACAGCTTAAACAGCTTGGCGCAGAAGATAAGTTCCAGGAGGTTCTTAAGGAAGTTCCACGCGTTCGTGAGGATGCAGGTTTCCCGCCACTTGTAACTCCTACAAGCCAGATTGTAGGTACACAGGCAGTGTTTAACGTAGTTCTTGGAGAAAGATACAAAAATGTTACCAAGGAATTCCGCGGACTTATCCGTGGTGAATATGGTAAAACTGCGGTAGATGTTGACCCCGAATTTGCAAAGAAGATTATCGGGGATGCACCAATCATTACCGGCAGACCTGCTGACGACATTCCAAATGAGCTTGATAAGTTCAGAAGCGAAATATCTGAATATATTGAGCAGGATGAAGATGTGCTTAGCTATGCACTCTTTGGCCCTGTAGCAACAAAGTTCTTTGAGTACCGTCAGGGACAAAAGTATAAAATAGATAATGAACTTGCAAATAAGGACGAAAATATCCACCCAATGTAATTTGGGAATGAAAAAAGTCCAGAACGCAAAATGCACCTCGGAAGAGGTGCATTTTTTGTATTTTATTATTGAAATAGATTAAACGAAATGGTATAATAAAGAAAATAGGGTAACTATAATTTTTTTCGGAAGGACAGATTATTATGAAGATACTTATAGTGGATGATGAAAAGCTCCTTGTTAAAGGAATTAAATTTAATCTTGAGCAGGACGGCTATGAAACAGAGGTGGCTTATGACGGTGAGGAAGCGCTTCGTTTAGCGCGTGATAAAAGCATTTCTCTTATCGTGCTTGACCTTATGCTTCCCAATGTTGACGGCCTTACTGTTTGCCAGAAGATAAGAGAATTTTCTACCGTTCCGATAATAATGCTCACTGCAAAAACAGAGGATATGGATAAAATACTCGGTCTTGAGTACGGGGCTGACGACTATCTTACAAAGCCGTTTAATATCTTAGAGCTTAAAGCGAGAATTAAGGCTATTTTAAGAAGAAGCTCAAATATAGGCACATCTTCTTCAAAGACGACTGCTACAATAGGCGGGGTAGAGCTTGACTATAATCTAAGAAGAATAAGAATTGATAATAAGAGTATTGAACTTACATCAAAAGAATTTGACCTTTGTGACCTCTTTGTGTCAAATCCCGGAAAAGTATATTCAAGAGATAATCTTCTTGACATAGTGTGGGGATATGATTATCCCGGCGATATAAGAACAGTTGACGTTCACGTAAGACGTCTTCGTGAAAAAATAGAGCCTGATGCTGCCAATCCCACGTACATACTTACAAAATGGGGGGTAGGTTACTATTTTAAAGAAAATTAAGGAGAGTATGCAAAGTATACGCATACAGCTTGTACTTACGTATTTTATAATTATTGTTCTTACAATTATACTTGTAGGAACATATCTTACAAATTCAATGAGGCAGTATACATTAAGCCAAAAGAAAATGCAAACGCTTTCGCAGGCAAATGTTATTGCAGGATACATCTCACAGTATCAAGATTTAAGCGAGGAAAGCATAAACTTTTTACTTGAGCAGCAACAGGTTGCAAGTGACTGCAGGGTGCTTATGCTCGATACCGATGCCAAGGTTTTGTATGATTCAAATAATGGTATTATGCAGGGAATATATATGCCTACAAGCACAATACTTGACGCAATACAGGGGCAGAATGCATCGGAGGAAATAACAGAAACTGATGAGGAATTAATTATCGGTGCGGCAGTTCCCACGATTAAAGATAAAAAGGTAACGGGAGTTATTTATTATCAGGTTTCTGCAACTGATACAGTTGGATTTATGAATCAGCTTTGGGTTACGATGCTTATGCTTGCAGTGCTTATAAGCGTTATTATAGGTGTGGTCAGCTTTATTATGGCGGGGATAATTACGGCGCCGATAACGAGCCTTACCCAAAAAATAACCAAAGCGGCAGACGGAAACACTGACTTTTTCATAGAAGAAAAAACGGGTGGTGAGATTGGAAAGCTTATCGACTCTTTTAATAAGATGACAAGGCAAATCCAGACTCAGGAGGAAAAAAGACAGGAGTTTGTTTCAAATGCCTCGCACGAGCTTAAGACACCGCTCAGTTCAATTAAGCTTATAAGTGACTCTCTTTTAAATGTGCCTGATGCACCGCGCGAGATGACAAACGAGTTTTTGACGGATATGAATATTCAGGTAGAAAGGCTTACGCGTATAATAGATAAGCTTCTGACTCTTACCAGAATGGATAACGACAAAACGGTATCTACGTTAGAATTTGCGGTAACTGACCTTACAGACCTTTGCTCAAATATAGTAAAGGCGCTTCGCCCGCTTGCAGAACAGAAGAAAATCTCCCTTATTTATAATGCAGATACTCCCATTTATTCAAAGATTGAACGTGACAGAATGTGGGAGGCTATCTATAACATTATCGACAACAGTATCAAGTATACTAAAGAAGAGGGTAGCGTAGAGGTAAGTCTTTTTAAAGAAGAAAATAATGCTATCATAACCGTCAAGGATACGGGTATCGGAATAGCATCCGAAGAAAAATATAAAATATTCGACAGATTTTACCGCGTGGATAAGGCGCGCGCCAGAGAAACAGGCGGAACGGGGCTTGGTCTTTCAATCGCACTTGCATCCGTTGAGCTTCACGGCGGAAACATTCAGGTCGAAAGTGAGGAAGGTGTGGGCAGTACCTTCCGCATAATTATTCCCATAACGTTTAAATAATGTTTGAAAGGAAGGGATAATATGAAAAAAGCATTATCTTTAGCATTAGCTTTTCTTATAATTTTAGCGTGTTTTTCAGGTTGCATTGGAAAAAAGACAACCGTTAAGCTTTATTTTAAGGATGCTTCATTAAATAAGCTTAATGAGGAAACCAGGAAAATGAAAACAGATGAAAAAACAAAGGTTGAGGATATATTAAGATTTGCAGTTTCCCATCTTATAAAAGGACCTGAAAATGAAAAGAATAAGAGAATTTTCCCCGAGGAAACAAAGCTTTTAAGCGTCAACATTAACGGAGGCGTTGCAACGCTTGATTTCTCTGCTTATTATAACGAATTAAAGGGCGTTGATGCGCTACTTCTTCGTACATCAATTGTAAATACTGTCTGCTCCATAAAGGGGATTGACGGCGTGGTTATAAATGTAGAAGGCAAGCCGATAGTTTCTGAAACAAGTGGAAAAGAATTCGGGGTTTTATCCCTTGAAAACATTGCTTTTGACACAAATTATGTTCAAAACGCCGAAAAAACAAAAATTGTGCTTTATTTCCCGCAGAAAAACGGAGATAAGCTTATCCGCGAAACAAGAAGGGTAGAGCTTCAGAATGCGCTTTCCCTTGAAAAAGCAGTAATAAATGAGCTTATAAAGGGACCTGAAAAAAGCCAGAGCACAAGCGCACTTCCCCAAGAGACAAAGCTTCTTAGTATAGAAACTAAAAATGATGTGTGCTTTGTAAACTTTTCAAGTGAGTTTATCTCAAAAACGGGTTCCGGCTCGCTTAACACAACGCTTGCACTTTATTCTGTTGTAAATTCACTTTGCGAGCTTGAAAATGTAAAGAGTGTGCAAATTCTCATAAACGGCGAAAATGGCGTGGAATTCGGAAACTTTGTGCTTGATATACCTTATGAGAAAAACAGCAACATAGTAAAATAATACATGTAGGGGGAAAATAATGAAACTTTCAGAGATAGCAAAGATTTTGGATGCAAAGGTGCTTTCAGGACAAGAAAATCTTAACCGTGAGGTTTTTGCCGCATGCGGAAGTGACCTTATGAGTGATGTTTTGGCATTTGTTAAAAATCAGGCACTTCTTCTTACAGGGCTTGTAAACAGTCAGGTAATACGTACTGCAGAAATGATGGATATGGAAGCAGTTGTTTTTGTAAGAGGGAAAGAGCCGTCAGAAGAAATAATAGAGCTTGCAAAAGAATTTGATATGGTAGTGATGACAACCGAAAATCCAATGTACTCTGCCTGCGGAAAGCTCTATTCAAAAGGACTTTTCTTAAAGGATGAGGAGTCATAATATGGAAAACGCGGTAAAGCTTCATTATACTGTTGATGCCACCGACTTTTCGATAGCAGGTGAGGCAAGCAGTCAAACGAAAAAAACACTCAAAAAACTGGGTTTTCCCGAAGATGTTATCCGCAAGGTTTCAATAGCTATGTACGAGTGTGAAATCAATATGGTAATTCACGCAAACGGCGGGGAAATCGATGTTTTGATTTTTCCTGAAAAAATAGTTATGATTCATAAAGATAAAGGACCCGGCATAAAAGATATTGAAAAAGCAATGCAGGAGGGCTATTCCACCGCCAGTGACAACGTGCGCGAGCTTGGTTTTGGCGCGGGAATGGGGCTTCCAAATATGAAAAAATATACAAGCAGTATGGAAATTGATACAAAAATAGGTGAAGGTACAACCGTTACAATGACCGTGCTTGTATGAAAGGATTGAGCCGCTTCAAATGGATAATAAAAGAGAAATATACCATAGCGTTCGTCTGGAAGAGGAGTTTTGTAAGGGCTGCACGACATGTATGCGCTCGTGCCCCACTCAGGCGATACGCGTGCAAAACGGTAAGGCAAAAATTATAAAGGAACTGTGCATTGATTGCGGAGAATGTGTAAGAAGATGCCCGTATCATGCAAAAAAAGTGGTTTGTGATTCGCTTTTGGACCTTAAAAATTATAAATATAATATTGCACTTCCCGCACCTGCCTTTTGTGCGCAGTTTTCAAAGGCAGGAGATATTGATACCTCGCTTGCGGCACTAAAGGAAATTGGATTTGACGATGTGTTTGAGGTTGCGCGCGGGGCAGAGGTGATAAGCGCAAAAACCAAGGAATACATAAAAAAGAATAATCTCAAAAAACCTGTTATATCCTCAGCCTGCCCTGCAGTGGTAAGGCTTATTGCGGTGCGCTTTCCGCTTCTTACTGAACACATTATTCCTCTTACTTCCCCTATGGAGTGCGCGGCACAAATGGCAAGGAGCGAGGCGCGCGAAAAAACAGGCCTTAAGGACGAAGAAATCGGCGTTTTCTTTATTTCGCCCTGTACTGCAAAAATAACGGCGACAAAAAGACCTCTTGCGATTGAAAAATCCGCAGTAAGCGGAGTTATTCCCATAAAGGATGTATATATGACGCTTGCCCAGAAAATCGGCAAAATAGAAGTGAAGGATCCCGTTGGTAAAGCGGGAAAAAGCGGAATAGAATGGGCAAGAAGCGGTGGAGAGGCAGAGGCACTGGGCCTTGATAACTACGTTTGTGTTGATGGAATACACAATGTAATAAAGGTGCTTGAGGAAATCGAGGATGAAAAGCTTTCAAACATTGATTTTATTGAGGTGCTTGCCTGCGTAAGCGGTTGCACGGGTGGACCACTTAATGTTGAAAATGACTTTGTTGCAAATTCAAGACTTCGTATGCTTGCAAAAAAGAAGGAAGATAAAGTGGTAGATGTGCCGGAAAACATTGACGTCTTCTGGGATAAAAATATCGAGTATAAGCCATTTTCGCCTCTTGATGAAAACAGGGCAGAGGCAATGCGGAAAATGGCGCTGTTAGAGGAAATTTATTCGCGTCTTCCACAGCTTGACTGCGGTAGTTGCGGAAGTCCGAGCTGCCGTGATTTTGCAGAAGACATTGTCCGCGGAAAAGCTAAAGAACGCGACTGCATTTTCAGACTCCGCGAAAAAATCGAAATGCTTGGAAAAGAAATAAACGAATTAAGCAAAATGATAGATTAAGCCAAACACCATAAGGCTTAAACAAAGGAGGAAGGGTTATGACAGTTAAAGAAATAGCCAATAAGCTTGATCTTACGGAGATAACAAAAGATGCTTCTTTGGAAAAAGAGGTTACAGGCTGCTATATAGGTGACCTTTTAAGCCTCGTTATGTCACGCGCTAAAAAGGGTGACGCGTGGATAACAATTCAGGGAAACGTAAATGTGCCTGCCGTAGCTCTTTTAACAGAGTGTGCCATGATAATTTTAGCAGAGTCAATGACTCTTGACGAAAATGCCCTCATTCGCGCGCAGGAGGAGGAAATACCCGTTTTTACAAGCGGGAAAAGTGCCTACGAATTAGCGTGTGAAATAAAAGAATGCCTATGAAGTATTTTTACGATTTACATATTCATTCATGCCTTTCGCCGTGTGCTGATAACGATATGACGCCTCACAGCATTGCGGGGATGAGCTTTATTAACGGACTTGATATAATTGCAGTGGCAGACCATAACTCTGCCCGTAATGTGCGTGCGGTAAGCCGTGCGGCAGAGGAATTTAATATAACCGTTGTGCCCGGGATTGAGGCGGAATCGGCAGAAAATATTCATCTGTTGTGCCTTTTTCCTACAATTTCCGATGCAGAAGAGATGGGCGCATTTTTAGAAGCAAATCTTCCTCCCATAAAAAACCGCCCCGATATTTTTGGAGAGCAGATAATTATGAATGAAAGGGACGAAGAAACCGGCAGGATAGAAACCCTTTTAATAAATGCCACCAATCTCACAATTGAGGAAATAAAGGAAAAAACACTTTCTTTAGGAGGTGTTTGTATCCCTGCGCATATTGACAGAGAGAAAAACGGGATAATTTCAACGCTTGGTTCTATCCCAAAAGAGCTTAATTTCAAAACACTCGAAATTTCACAAAAAGCACAGGATGATTTTCTAAAAGAGGACGGGTGCATCTATATAAAGGACAGTGATGCGCATTTTCTTACAGATATTTCAGAAAAAACCAACTTTATTGAACTCAAGGAAAAGAATACTCGCGAAATAATAAAAAAATTCGTAAATATTGACTAAAAATGTTGGCATAAAGTATAGACAATGGCTTTAAAATTTGGTATAATCATTTATTGGTGAAAAGACATTTCTCACCGTAAATTAATTATAATTGTTTAATATATAAAGGAGGACTTAAGATGAGCAAACAGGCAGTTATTCCCTTTCAGGGAACGCCAGAACAGGAAAAGCAGCTTATCGCGGTAATTGAAGAGCATAAGGGTCAGGAAGGTGCACTTATCCCTGTACTGCATAAAGCTCAGGAAATTTACGGCTATCTTCCGCTTGAAGTTCAGAAGATGATCGCAAAAGGGCTTGATGTTACTTTAGCTGAGGTTTATGGTGTTGTTACTTTCTACACACAGTTTTCATTAAACCCCAAGGGTAAGTATAAGGTTGCAGTTTGTCTTGGTACAGCATGCTACGTTAAGGGTGCTGATAAAATTCTGGAGGCACTTGAGAAGAGACTTGAAATCAAGGTTGGAGAATGTACACGTGACGGTTTGTTCTCACTTGATGCATGTCGTTGTGTAGGTGCCTGCGGTCTTGCACCGGTTATGATGATTGATGAAGATGTATACGGCAGAATTACACCGGACGATATCGACGGTATTCTGCAGAAATATGAAACAAAACAGAAAGCGTGAGGTGATAAGTAATGCTGACAATTGAAGAACTTAATAAAATTTATAACAGTAAAAAAGATCTTGTAGCAATGCGTCACCATAGCAGTGAGGTGCCGAAGAACTGCGAGTATAAGCGTCAGGTGCTTATCTGCGGCGGTACAGGCTGTAACTCTTCAGGTAGTAAGAAGGTTATGGAAGCGCTTTATGAGGAAGTAGAGAAGAACGGACTTGAGAACGAGGTAAAGATTGTAAGAACAGGATGTTTCGGTCTTTGCTCACTCGGTCCTATCATGATAGTTTACCCGGAGGGTTCATTCTATGCACGTGTTACGCCCGATGAGATTCCGCGTATAGTTAAGGAGCACTTAAAAGAGGGTAATGTCGTAAAGGAAATGCTTTACGAAGATACAGTAAAGGAAGACGGCACAGTTATTTCTCTTGACGAAACTGCATTCTACAAAAAACAGCTTCGTATAGCTTTGAGAAACTGTGGTGTTATTGACCCGGAGGATATTGAGGAGTACATAGCTACAGGCGGTTATCAGGCACTTGCAAAGGTATTGACATCAATGTCACAGCAGGATGTTATCGATGAGCTTTTAAAGTCAGGACTTCGTGGCCGTGGCGGTGGCGGTTTCCCGACAGGCAGAAAGTGGTCATTTGCAATGGCACAGGAGAACGACCAGAAGTATGTATGCTGTAACGCCGACGAGGGTGACCCGGGTGCATTTATGGATCGTTCAATTCTTGAGGGTGACCCCCATACTGTACTTGAGGCAATGACAATTGCAGGTTACACAATCGGTGCTAACCAGGGTTATATCTATGTAAGAGCAGAGTATCCGGTTGCGGTTGAAAGACTTAAGATAGCAATCGCTCAGGCTAAGGAATACGGTACTCTTGGCGATAACATTTTAGGTACAGGCTTTAAGTTTGATATCGAATTGAGACTCGGTGCAGGTGCGTTTGTCTGCGGTGAGGAAACTGCGCTTATTGAAAGTCTTGAGGGTAAACGTGGTATGCCGCGTCTTAAACCGCCCTTCCCCGCACAAAGAGGTTATAACGATGAGCCGTCAAATATTAATAACGTTGAAACCTTTGCAAACGTTGCGTGGATTATACGAAACGGCGGTGAAAAGTTTGCCGCAATGGGTACTGAGGGTAGCAAGGGTACAAAGGTGTTTGCGCTTACGGGTAAAATCAAGCGTGGCGGTCTTGTTGAGGTGCCGATGGGTATGACCATAAACGATATTATCTACGATATCGGCGGCGGTATCCGTGGCGGACGTGAGTGTAAGGCAGTTCAGCTTGGCGGACCTTCGGGCGGTTGTATCCCCAAGGATAAATTTGATACGATAATTGACTATAAAGCACTTGCCGCAACGGGCGCAAGTCGGAGGCCAAGCGGTCTTAGGAAGACAAAATA
>JAZNSQ010000020.1:0-25218 GCA_045591265.1 Clostridia bacterium
GATCCGACTTGGTGAAAAGTTTGTCGGCAAGGATGATTTTAAAGCATTAAGCGATAAGGTTGACGCTCTTGCCGCAAAAATAGAGAAAGGAGCAGAAGAAAATGCCTAATTCTTTATACAACGCATTTGGTCCGAAAAACAATGTAAATCAGATTATCAACGAAATAAACAATTTTAAAAACAATTTTAAAGGAGATCCGAAAGCAGAAGTTGAAAAACTTATGCAGAGTGGAAAGCTTTCGCAGGCACAGTTTAATGAATATGCGCAGATAGCGAATGAGCTTTCCAAATATATTAAATAGGCTTTAACCGAAGCGCGCGCGGTATGGCATAAATAATTTATTACCGAAAGGAGAAATTTTTTAATGATGGAAAATGGACTTTCTGCTGCTGATGTTGCGGCTGTAACCAATGGTGGCTATGGCGGTATGGGCGGTTTTGGCGGTGAAGGTTGGTGGGTTATTGTACTTCTTCTTGCTCTTGGTGGCAGGGGCTTTGGCTTTGGCGGAAATGGCGTAGGCGAAAACTATGCGCTGGCTACCGACTTTGCAACTATTGAGCGCAAGATGGACGGTATCAACAACGGCATCTGCGATGCGACTTTTGCACTTAACAACACCATTAACACCGGCTTTGCAAATATTGCGCTGGAAAATCAGAAATGCTGCTGCGAAACACAGCGTCTTATCGAGCGTGGTTTCTGTGACACGAACAACGCAATTCATAACTCTGCCAGAGATATTATCGACAATGCAAACTGCAACACCAGAGCAATTCTTGATTTCCTTGTAAAAGACAAAATCGAAACGCTTACCGCAGAAAATCAGACACTTAAATTCCATGCTTCGCAGGCTGAACAGAACACTTATCTTCTTAACCAGCTTCGCCCCGCACCCATTCCTGCATATACGGTAGCAAATCCTTATGCGTATTATGGCTGTGGTTGCGGTTGCGGTGGTTACAACGGATAACTTATAAAGTGAGGTGATATTTGTGGCAGAATTTACAAGCGCAATATTGCAGACCGTTGCAGCGGGGCAGAATGTAATATTTACAGAAACTCCGGTTTATGGCGGCGAATGTATTATTCACCGAGAAGGCGCAGGCGTTGTAAGGCTCAAAGGTCTTACAAACCAGTGCAGAGCACTTTATAAAGTTTCTTTTGGCGGCAACATTCAGATTCCTACCGGTGGCACCGTTGGCGAAATATCTATCGCTTTGGCGGTTGAGGGCGAGCCACTTGCTTCGGCAACAGCTATCGTTACTCCGGCGGTCGTTGAAGAATTTTTCAACGTTTATGTTTCCGTTCTTGTAGAAGCTCCGAGAGGTTGCTGTGTTCCTGTTGCTGTTGAAAATACAAGCGGACAGGCAATTGAGGTCCAGAACGCAAACCTTATCGTAGAACGAGTTGCATAAGAAAGGGGGCTTTGCTATGAGAGGACTTCACGAAATAAAAGAAATGCTTTGCAAAGAGCTTGAAGAATACGCCAGAAAAGGCGAACTTTCGGCAGGTTCCCTTGATGCGCTCCATAAACTGACCGACACTATAAAAAATATTGATAAAATAGAAATGCTTGAAGGTGGCGGTTACAGCAGGGACGGTAGCTACGATAGTTACGGCGATGATGATTCATACCGCAGAGGATATTCAAGAGATGCAGCATACCGCAGGGGCGGAAGTTATGACAGCTATGACGGCGGAGATTCTTACCGCAGAGGTTATTCCCGCGAAGGCGGCAAAGAACAGATGGTAAGAAAAATGGAAGAAATGCTCCGTTATGTTGACAACGAAGAACAGCGCAAAGCTGTTGAACGTTGTATTCATCAGCTTAAAGAAGGTTGATAAAAAGAAAAAGAGAGAGCAAATTGCTCTCTCTTTTTTATTGCCATTTTTAAGAATTATGACACGAATTATGACACGAAGTCGAAAAAATGGCTTAAATACTGGTACGCCCGACGGGAATTGAACCCACAATAAGCGATTTTTTGTTTTTGGCTTATTTATGCGTAAAACTGCAACAAATGGCTTGTTTATGCGTAAAATCGACTGTGATTTGTTCCTTTGAAACGGTGCTTTTCTATGTTAAAAAAGTGCTTTTTTCAATATAATTATGACACGATTATGACACGAAATTCGCTAAAAATTACTCCGTTAAGGAGTTTAATTTTGCTATTACAGATTTTGTTGCTTCATCGGTCTTTTCCGGAAGACAATGAGTGTAAATATTTTGAAGAGTTGAAACAGAGGACCAGCCACCGCGCTGCATTATGTATTTATCAGGAATGCCTTGTGCGTGAAGAAAAGTTGCTCCGTAATGTCGCAGATCGTGAAAACGAAAATTAAGACCAAGTTTTTTCATTTTATTTCTGAATTGTTCGTATAAAATATCCGGGTGACAATTTACGGCTTTTTCTGCGTTTTTAGGAATTAGCTTTATTATCTCCGGGGGCATTTCCACGGTTCTGTAACCAGCAAAAGTTTTGGGTTGTTTGATTACCCAGTCCCTATCGGAGTTTTGAACCATTGCTTTGTTTATGGTGATGAAATTACCTTTAACGTCTGTTTTGGGGCAAATAGCGCAGATTTCAGAGCGTCTGGCGGGGATAAAAGCAGCAAGGCGAATTGCAAGGCCAAGCTCCGTTCCTTCAGTTGCTTTGAGAAGGGTTTTCATTTCTTCATCGGTAACAATGTGATATTCTGTTTTCTTTTTCTTTGGAAGATTTACGTTGAATTTAACTTCCGGCAAATATTGATTCAACAAAGAAATCAGATACGAATAGCGATTAAAAATTGTTTTCGGAGAAACTTTTGGAATTTGTTCGTTTATCCACACTTGAACAACAGGAGAAGTTAATTCGGATAGTTTGAAATTTTCGATAGACTTAAAAGCGTTTTTCCGAAGGCTTTCGTAATCTGTTATTGTTGAAGGAGAAAGAACGTATTTTTTGCTGTCGTTAAATTCGACCATTGCATCTTTTAATTTTATTTCGGTTTTTGCTTCTTCGATTTTTTCAACAGTATAAAGCCAATCATAAGCCATTCGTTCCGCTTCCTTTGCGGTATCTGCGGTAAAAGACTTATAAACGTATTTTCCGGTGGAAGGGTCTTTACCAACGGAAAGGCGCACGCGGTATGACCCGGAAGGCAATTTTTTTGCTTTCATCTAAAACCTCCTTTAAATATCTTCTCTGGAAAAACTTGCAGAAGCGACAAAAACACAGCAACCTATTGCAAAAATATATGCCAAAAGAGATGCTCCTTCAACGGGCATAAGGAAGCAGTTGCTTATCATACAAAATGCATGATAGAGCAAAGAAATAATGCCGTAAGCGATTATAGAAGGTTTTTTGCCTTTGCTGTTTGTTTTACCAATTAAGCTGCAAATAAATGCGCCCGCAAGAATAGAGAAAGAATATGTTCCGATCCAAGCATAAACTTCATAATCAACAGGCCAACTTAAAAGAGAAGCAATTATTGGAACTTGACCTAAAAAGGAAAAAACAATGTAAATAAGTACACTTGCGATTGCCTGAACAATAATTCCGCAAATTACAGCTAAAAAGTTTTTCATAATGTATCCTCCCTATTTGCGCTTTTTATTAGATATATGAAAATATCTGCGACCGGCTGGAAAAGATGAAAAGAAATAATAATTTAAAGATGCAAGTATAATTGTAACGAGTAAAAATATAAGGAAATCTATCATAAATCCTCTTGTTGGTGCGGTTTTGCACTTGACATAAAAATTGGTATTGCAGAATAACACAAGATGTGTTAGAGTACAGACAGAACAATAAGAACAAATGTTCTTTTAAACACAGAATGTCGCAGTTAAGCGACATTCCAATAAATTAATGACGAATCCAACCGATGTTGCCGTCGATAACGTCTATTGCAAGAACAACAAAGACGATTACAAGAACAATGGCAAGCAGGGCAAATAAATAAAATTTATCTTTTTGTAAACTTTTAATTTGATTTTCGTAAATCTGGGTTACCGTTGCGATAAAAGCGGTCACATCTTCGCCTCCTGGTTTTTGATTTTCTTTTGCTCCGGCAAGAGCGTCAAGGGAACCACCGAGGGCAAGAACGAGTTTTGAAATCAACTCAAAAGAAGGCTTTTCGGTCTTGCGGGTAAGCACGTTGTTAATTGTGCTTTCCGGATAGCCTGTCAGATTTGACAATTCCTTGACGGTCGCTTTTTTGGCTTGTTTAAGCGCTATTATGTAATCCACTTCCATAGAACCACCACCTTTGACAGATTATTTTATCATTTTTGACATACCGAAAAAAATACAAATCAGCAAAAATGACAGGCTCTGTCAAATTTGCGTATTGAAAAGTTGACGAAAAAGTGTAAAATTCGTATCATCGGAAAAGTTTTTTCCAAATTCAAATTAAAAGGAACGGTGATACGAATGGACGAAGACCCCGGCGGATTTAGAACCCGTTGCAACAGCATTAACTATTGGTACTTCGGTATATTTAAACGATAGTTCCTTAATTGACATTTCACATCAAAGAAGGAATTATAGTGAACAAGCAGGAACTTGTTAATATATTAAACATTTTAAAAAATGACAAAAGCGAGCAAAAAGGTTTTTCATTCAGACGCACAATTAAAACATTGCAGTATGCCAGAAAGATGCAGGCTGCGGAAGAATACCGAAGACAATTATTTAATGCGATGGGAGCTGATGAATATGACAGTGGAAATGAGTGAGCGGGAATATAAACTTATAAAAGTTTTTCAGGAACACCCCGAAGAATTTTTGGATTCTTTATTTAAGGTTATAAAAGACCCTTGCGATAAAGATCAAGTTCCAGAGCGTCAAGCTGTTCATCAGAAAGCTTCCGCATAATATTTAAAATTCTAATATCTCTTTCGGAAAGCTCGGCAGAAATGCCGGGCTTTTCTTTTTTGTCTGTTTTTCCGTGTAAATAGTCGGTGGTAGTGCCGAGAATATCAGCGATTATAGTAAGACGTTCTTCAGAAATAGAAGTTCTTCCTAAACTTACATCTTTTAAATATCCGCGTTGTAAACCAAGTTTAGAACAAATAAAAGCCATTGAAATTCCTTTTTCTTTGGCTAATTCTTTAATCTTGTCTATTTCTACCATATAATCACCCTAAAATTTGTTAAAAAAGTAGAATCACACAAAAGGGTGAAAAAACTCTTGATTATCACTCAAATGTGTGATAATATAATCTTGCCAGTTAAAAATGACAAAAGCAAAGCTTGACACCATTGAAAAACACGGTATCAAAAAGGTTTTTTATCAGTTCGCAACTTGAGAATACCACAAACGCTTTGCTTTGTCAAATGGCATTCAGAAAAAAACAAAAGGAGGTTTTAAAAATTGGCAAGAACACCTGCAAGAAACGGCAGAGAAAAAACCGAATGGGAAAAGAGATTTTACAACAAAGTTACCGGCGAAATGGATATTTTTAATCTGGATAATGCGGAAGTCGGAAAAGTCCTCGGAATCTGTAGAGATACTTTTTCCATTAAGTTAAATGACCCGGCAAAGTTGGACCTTTGGGAGTTTTGCAAGCTTTGCGATTTTCTCCATATTGACAGAGCAGAGATGATAACTAAAGTTTGCCCGAAGGGAACAAAGAAAGATTGAGGAACCAAAATGACTTATTCAAAAGAAAGAATGGAAGAAGCAAAGATTCTTCTGAATGATATTTTAAAGTTTAATCAAACGCTTCCGAAAAACAGAGAAGTTTGTTTTTCGATTGACGGAAACCCATACCCGATGTGTACCGTTTCTTTTTGGGTTTTTCCCGAGCTTGAAAAAAGTTCGGACTGTGTTTGTGAAGGAAGATTCCGCTTTTATCTCACAGAGGAAGAATGGCACTCAAATGAGGCAACCGCTGATGAAATTTTTGACGCAATGTGCGAATGGAAGAAGGGATTTGATGATTCAACTGATATGTGAAGCCCTTGTTATGCTGTTCGCCGTTCTGGGATTTGTTGCGGAGGGAAACCCGATATTCAACATCGTTTTCTTTCTGATCGCGGCGGGATTCGCCTTTGTTGTTGTGATTATCGAGGACAACAAAGAAAGAAGGCGCTTTCGCAAATGAGTTTTAAAGGAACGGCACAGGAAATGCCGAAAAGGTGCAAAGGATGTGCTTACAGAAGTTATCTCGGATTCAGCATGAGCATATGCGATTATGCTTTTCAAACCGGGAAATTAAGAAATTGCCCTCCCGAAGAATGCACGCATTACACACGGAAGGGCACAAAAAGAAACAAGGAACAAATTGTTTTGAAAGGATAGAAAAATGGAACAAATTCAAGCACCATGGGTTGGGAAAACCCCGGAAGATTATTACGATTGGGACGAAGAAGAAAACGAAGAAGAGGAATATGTTCCGGAATATTACCCCGACTGTGCTGCAGATTACGATTACTGAAAGGGTGAGAAGATGAAACTTTCTGAAATGCGAATCCGCAAAGGATTGCAGCAAAAAGAACTTATGAAGGACATCGGGCTTTATTCCAAAATTGAAAACGGAAAAGCCCTTGCGGTTGAAAGCGACTGTGAAAGGTTCGCGGAAATCTTCGGCTGCAGAGTTGAGGAGCTTTTTACCGAAAAAGAATTTAAGTTTTTCGGAAGGCTTTTAAAGGCTGAAAACGGCGATTTGATTTCAAACAAGGAATTTGCCGACTTTCACCCAAAAATCGTTTTGCCCGCCGTTTGCAAGTCGCAGAAAAGGCATATTGAACTTATCCGCAAGTGCTACCGGCTTAACAGAACGAGGAATGCAAGACTTAAACAGATTATTGCGGCGGAAGGATTTCGAACCGAGCAGGACTGGTACAACTATATTGTTGACCGGGAAATAGAAAAAGCCGCCCGCTCTGTTGGCGCAGAGCAAGGCGGCAAAGCAAATATCAGCAACACCATTATAGCAGAAACGGAGGAAAAGTCAAATGATTGTTGAAGGAAAGAAGCTGACGGCTTTTGACGCTATGGAAGCGGCGATGGAACTTTCCGGGATTTATCTGAAAAACGGGACAAACGAAATTGCAAATTTCATATACAGCACAGATATGCAAGCGGTTGTTTTTTATTTTGCTCATTGGGAAGACCGAGAGGGATATATCATGAAAGCAAGTTTCACGGTTTTTCTTGACGATGAAACCGAAGGCGGGGACAGCTTTTCCGACGTTTTTGAATTTATCAGCGATGAGCTGGACCGGTTTGACCAGCCGGTTAAGGGTTACGTTAATTCCGATTATATGGGAAAGGAAGAATGCAGATGAGCGACAACTATTTTAACGTGCTCAACACGATAAATGTAAACGAGCACACAGACAAAAAAGGCGGACTTACTTATCTTTCATGGGCGTGGGCCTGGGCGGAAGTTAAAAAGAAATTCCCCGAAGCGATTTACACCGTTTATGAAGACGAAAACGGATGTATTTATCACACGGACGGAAGAACCGCTTGGGTAAAGACCGGAGTTACCATAAACGGAATTGAGCACATTGAATATCTTCCGGTTATGGACTTTAAGAACAAATCCATTCCGCTTGAAAACATCACAAGTTTTGAAGTTAACAAAGCGATTCAGCGAAGCCTTACGAAAGCCTGCGCCAGACACGGACTCGGACTTTACATTTACGCAGGAGAAGACCTTCCGGAAGAGGACGAAGAAGAAAAGGCAAGGCTTGAAGAAGAAGCGAAGAAACCCATTGACGAAATCCAGATACGAACCATAAGCGGAATGATCGAGCAGAGCGGAGCTTCCGGCAGCGACATTATCGCATATATCAACAAGAAGAACGGCAGAAGCATTTCCGCAATTAAAGAACTCAACAAGAAAGAATATGTCGAGGTAATCGAAATCCTAACAAAGAAAATCAACAAAAAGAAAGCGGAGGAAAAGAAATGAATATTGTAAACATTATCGGCAGACTTGCGGCAGACCCGGAACTTAAAACCACCGGAAGCGGAATTTCCGTAACAAATATTTGCGTTGCGGTTGACCGCAAAGCAACAAAAGGCGAGGACAAAATCACCGACTGGATCGATGTTGTTGCATGGAGAAACACAGCGGAATTTATCTGCAAATACTTTCAGAAAGGTTCTCCGATTGTTGTTACCGGTTCTTTGCAGACAAGAATGTGGGACGATAAAAACGGTCAAAAACGCAAGACGGTTGAAGTTATCGCAGATTCCGTTGAGTTTGTTCCGAAGACGAAAAGCGAAAACAGCGTTAAGGTTGACGATTTTGATTCGTTCCAGCTTGTTGAAGATGAAGATATTCCGTTTTGACAGGCGGTGAATTTTAGGTGTTACAAGGGTGGATTTCGGTTCACAGGCAAATTCAAGAGCATTGGCTGTGGGCCGATAAACCCTTTTCCAAAGGGCAGGCCTGGATAGATATGCTTATGCTTGCGAACCACGAGGATAAGAAAACTCTTATTGACAACAACATTGTTGTGATAGAAAGTGGCAGTTTTGTTACATCGGAACACAAACTTGCAGAGCGTTGGGGTTGGTCGAGATGGAAGGTAAATGCGTTTTTAGCACTTTTGCAAAGCGATAATATGATTTTTGCAAAAACCGACCACCGAAAAACGACGATAAACGTGATAAATTACGAGAAATATCGGTACGCACCATCTAATCACCAACCAGTAACCAACCAGTTACCGACCACTGACCGACCACTGACCGACACAAACAATAATGATAATAATGCAAATAAAGAATTATCCTATTCTCTCTCTTGTGTGAAAGCAGGCTATGTTGTGGCGAAAGGAATTTCAAAAGGAATTTATCTTAACCACGACGAAGTTGAACAAAAGCTTTGCGAGATAGGGTGGGAGAGAACGCTTGAATATTACGGATTGGAGTGATTTTTGAAATGACATTTACCATTGAAGGACAGCCGCAGGGAAAAGGCAGACCGAGATTTACCAGAAGCGGGCACGCTTTTACACCGCAGGCTACGAAAGATTATGAAAATCTTATTGCCGAAAGTTTTAAAGCGGCAGGCGGTGAACTTTTGGACGGATATGTTTGTGTGAGCATTTCCGCTTTTTATAAAATCCCGCAAGCGACAACAAAAGTAAAACGCGGAATGATAGAGCGGGGACTTTTGAAACCCGCGGTAAAGCCGGACATCGACAACGTTATCAAAGCGATACTTGACGGACTTAACGGTGTTGCATATCACGACGATAACCAGGTAATTAAAGTTACGGCAGAAAAACATTATGCAAACGAACCCTTTGTCGCAGTTGAGGTTTTTAATTATGAATAATGACGATAACCCCTGCTGGGGATGCACCGAAAGGACAGAAAACTGCCATAAAACTTGCAGAAAAGGAAAGATTGCCGCAATAAAGAGAGAACTTCAAAGGCGGAAAGCGTTGAAATATTGGTGGGAACATACTTATCACGTTTTGCCTGCTGAAAAAAAGAGAGCAATTGAAAACCTTAAATGGAAAAGCGGCAAGAAATCGAGGAGGAAATGAATGAGCAGATTTTTGGAAATACTTAAAGGAATTGTGCTTGTGATTTTAGTATCGGTTATTTCAATGCTTGCAGTCTGGATTTGCGTAGTGCTCGGAACGAGCATCTTCGGAGAACAGGCTTTCGGATACGAAACTTTGAGCATTACAGAGCCTTGCGGTTTGAGCACCGAAGAACTTGAGAGCGTGCTCAAAGGGGAACTTAAACAATACGCGCAGGAGTTTCTGAACGCGGAGGAAGATTACGAAATCAACGCCTGCTTTCTTGCGAGCATCGCCGCCGCAGAATCCGGATGGGGTGAGCACCAATTCAGACTGAACAACATTTTTGGATTCGGAAGGGCGGAATTTGAAAGCGTTCCGAAATGTATTGATTACGTTTCGTGGTACTTGAGAAAACATTATCTCAACGAAAACGGAAAATATTACCGTGGCGGAACTATTGAAGCAATAGGCAGGATATGGTGTCCGGACGACGGAGAATGGGTAAAACTTGTTACAGGAATTTACGGAGGAATGGCAAATGGTAGATAAGGAAGAAGCATTGCGGTTGAGCAGAACGGGAATGACACATTCCAAAATTGCTCTGAAACTTGGATGCAGCAGACAGTATATCAACATGATATGCAGTGGCAAAAACGCAACGCACCAAAGAAGGGTGAGCGTTCACGACTGGATCGTTTATCCAAACATCAAAAAATGGCTTTTTGAAAATCAAGTGAGCATGGCAAAGTTTGTTCAGCTTGTTTCCGGAAAAGACTTACAGGGGAGGAGAATGGACCATTTCAGAAAGTGCCTTGCGGGACAAAGCGAGTTTAAATTCAACCAAATCAAGGGAATACTTGAGCTTACCGGAATGACTTTTGAAAAAGCGTTTGAGGTGGAAAATGACGAACTTTGAAACAATGAAACCGTTTTTGCCAAATGTTGGAATTAACGTTGCGGCGAAGGTTCTTGCGGAAGGTCCTGGAAGATGTAATTTCTGCGCCGACGGAAAACACGCTGAAAGATTCAGATGCGGGGCTAAATGTGAAGACGGAATCCGGGAATGGCTTTTGAAAGAAGCCGATGAAAATATGCTTCCCGAAATTTGCTCCTGCGGATATTGTTTTGAAGCAGACGAAACGATATGCCCGAACTGCGGAAAGAAGGTAGAAGAAGATGGCTGAATTGAAACCTTGCCCGTTTTGCGGAGGGAAAGCATTTTATAACGGCAAAAAGTTTCGTATAGAATGTTCAAAGTGCAAAGCAAATATGCCAGGTTATTTATCTTTCAAAGGTGTTTGGAACTACAAATATTTTTTGGAAAGTTTGTGGAACAGGAGGGCTGGCAATGTATGAAGATTATTTGAAAATAGCGCAAGAAGTGCGACCAACGGAAGATGGAATAAGAGTTTGTCACGCCATCGAGGATTTGGTAGATATGCTTTTGCGTAAAGATAGAATTATTAGAACGCTTGAAAAAGAACTTTCCGAATTACGAACAGAAAGTGAGTGGGGACAATGGCTGAATGGATAAGCGTTAAAGACAGGTTGCCGGAAAAAGAGCAGGAGGTTCTTTGTTACTGTGGTGAATTTATAGGCGACCTTATAAAGGTTTACACATATATGGGAAATGACAAGTGGGAAGATGATTATGGTTACTTTGGAAGCGCCAAAGAAGAAGGAATTTCCCATTGGATGCCTTTACCAGAACCACCGAAAGGAGAATGACAATGCGACTTATTGATGCGGAAGCATTTGAAAACGAAATTGTAAAAACAATGCGATATGTTCCAAAAGATGCGGTTTTAGATGTTGCCTGTATGGTTAATCGTGCTCCTACCATAGAAGCAAAACCTGTTGTTCATGCGCATTGGATCACCAAACAAGAGGCTGAAGAAATGAATCGTTACGATTTAGTTTACAGTTGTTCTGCTTGTGGTCATTGCGATTGGGATTGCACAGAAAGCGAAAGTTTCAAGTATTGTCCGAACTGCGGTGCACAGATGGATGAGGAGGTTTCCGAAACGAAAGGAGAAAGACAATGAGAACAATCATCAATATTTTTATGTGGATGCTTTCTTGCGTAGGTTTTGCAACTTTTGTTCTTTTGCTGTATTTAAAAATTGGCAAACCTTTAGAGTTTACACATTACGAAGTGTTATACACTTATTTAACAGCTCCGTTTATCGTTCACATTTTTTTGGAAAGTGCAAGTAAAAAACAAGAAAGTAATTCCGAAGAAGAGCCTTTTCACGATACAGTTTGAAAGGAGAAAGACAATGAAAAAGCTTTTGAAAGAATGGGGAATTCCGCTTTTGGGTTCGGCGGCGTTTATTGCCGGACTTTTTGCCGTTGCACTTTTGTGCGGGGCATTCCTTATGAATTATGACCCACAAACGATGATTGAAGGCATTATGCAGGATTTGAAGAATATTTTTGGATAAAAGAAAAGACGAAATATTTGAGAGGGCTTTTTGAATGAAAAACATAGCGAGAATGAATCCGATGCAGGCTTATCAGCTTGGCAGGATTGAGGGCGAGAAATACGCCAGAGCGGCGGACATCCGGAGAGGAATAAATCTTGCGTATGCCTATATGCTTCTGGCGATGGCTTACACAAACGAAAGGGACGACGGAACAACTTATCTTTCAAAACCAAAGTTCAAAGAGTTTTATCAGGGTTTTGCAGAAACCCTGCAAACCTTCGTTGAAGACAGCATAGAGGGAGAAGAAGGAATTGACACCTATGATGTGGCTGACCTTTATGTTAAGCACGATACGGAAATAAGGGAAAGATACGGACTTCCGATGAAGAAATATGACGGAAAGGATGAGGTACTTTAAGTAAAAGCACAATGATAATCGCCGATAAAGGGTGCGTTAAAATCCCGGCGAAGCTGATACGCGTGCTTAATACTTTCGACAGGAAGTGACATTATTGAGAACATACAAAATCACACTTGAAAAATATGGCATATCTCGTGCGGCGTATGAGGAGCTTCGTGGCTTTTGCTTACAGTACAAAGAGAAAAAAGCAAAGATAGAAGACGCAATCAGTCTTAAATCACCGAGTTTTTCCGGAATGCCGCATGGATCGGGAATTTCAGATCCGACAGCGAAAGCAGGGGAAGCAATTGCAAAATGGCAGGAAGACATCGATTTGATTGAAAGCACAGCAAAAGAAGTTGATGAGTTTTTCGCGCCGTGGATAATCAAAAGCGTTACGGAAGATGTTCCGATTTGGTGCCTTATTACAAAATACGGATTACCTTCGGCTGAAAAGGTTTTTGCAAAAAAACGCAGACAGTTTTATTATTTGCTTGCGCTTAAAAAACAAATCATTTAGGAGGGCGTTATGAAGCAAAACATAGATGGTTTTATAAAGAACGCAAAAGGAGACAAACGGGGATGTAACGAAGAAAAGTTAATGCTTGCGCTTGATTCTGAGAAAAGCGGAAAATACCCCTGTCAAAAATGCGAAGAAATGGGCAATTGCTCGAAAAGGATGTGCATTGCCTGGTATTGTTGGTTTAAGAAGCATTGGAACGATATTCGGAAAGCGGGAGAGACGATGAAATGACGGAAAGACAAAAGGAGATTGTTCTTGCACTTGCCGAAAACGGTATGAAACCCACACATGCTTGATGATAAAAGTTTGCCAATTATGAAGAAACAAACACTTTGTCGAATTACCAATACTTATAAGATTTACCTTGAAAGAGAGGCAGAAGAAGATGGCTGAATTGAAACCTTGCCCTTTTTGCGGAGGGGAAGCGGATTGTGGCAAACTCGTTGTTCACAATGGTGAGTGGGAGTGGGCTGTCGAGTGCATTGAATGTGAAGTTATTACAGACAGCTTTGACACCGAAGAAAAAGCAATAGAAGCATGGAACAGGAGGGCTGACAATGCGACTTATTGATGCGGACAAATTGGTTGAGGACGCAGAACTTAGTTATGTGAAAGTAGGAGCCAGAAGCAATGGAAAAAGCATTTTAACTTTGGCAAAAACATGGTTATTAAATGAAGTAGAGTCCGCTCCAACCGTAGAAGCGAAACCGGTTGTTTACTGCAAAGATTGCAAATGCAGCAGAATGTATTGTTTTGGTGATTGTGAAGAGCCTGTGCTTGCTTGTTGTGATATTGACGATGACGGAACTATTTACTGTGCTGAAAGCGTTAATGAATATGACTATTGCAGCAAAGGCGAGAAAAGAGATGCTCAAATGGATGAGGGTGTAAAAATCCCTTTAATTAGCATGGAAGATGTTCCGAAAATTATGGAGGAGATGGAAAAGTGAATGTTCTTATAGCCTGCGAAGAATCGCAGAGAGTTTGCACAGAATTTCGCAAACTCGGACACAGGGCTTTTTCGTGTGATATTATTCCTTGTTCCGGAGGACATCCGGAATGGCATATCCAGGGAGATGCACTTGAACTTCTGAAACCCGATTGCAAGTGTTTTACCACGATGGACGGGTGTACACACACACACACAAAGTGGGATTTACTGATTGCGCATCCGCCTTGCACAAGACTATGTAACAGTGGTCAAAGATGGCTTTACTGGGGAGATGATGACTACAAATCCAAAAAGATTGCGGAGCAACAGAAAGGCATTGCTTTCTTCATGCAACTTGCACTTGCTGATGTGGAGAAAATTGCAATAGAAAATCCAAACGGAATAATGTCAACAGCTTTCCGAAAACCAGACTGTGTTTATAATCCGTATGACTTTGAAGGAGAAACGGAATGCAAAAACACCTGCCTTTGGCTTAAAGGGCTTGAACCTTTAAAAGCCACAAGGAAAGTTCCATTGCCGAAGGAAGAAAGAACGCAAGGAATTTGGAAAGCCCATTTTGGGGATAAAAAATTGGCTTGGAATGACCCGGAAACAGCAAGATTAAGAAGCCAAACGCCTTACGGTGTTGCAAAAGCAATGGCAGAACAATGGGGAGGAATAAACAATGCCTGAAGAAATATTATATATTTTATTTATTGCAAAAGGATGGGGTGATAAAAATGGAAATTAAAGTTGTTCTTGAAAAAGGAGCGAAAATGCCCACCAGGGCACATAAAGCGGATGCTGGACTTGACCTTTACTGTCCGCACGATGTGCTTATAAACGGAGGATGCGCGGCGGAAATTGATACCGGAGTGCATATGGAAATTCCGAAGGGATATTTCGGCGATGTCCGTTCCAAATCAGGGCTTTTATTTAAGCACAATATTTTTACAGACGGAACAATAGATGCCGGATATACAGGAACGATTAACGTTAAAATTATTAACTTTGGACATCAGCCGTTTATGTTTATGAAAGGCGAAAAAATCGCGCAGCTTGTAATCTCGCCTTGCGTACTTGCTGAACCGGTTCAGGTTTTGGAAATAGAAGAAACCGAAAGAGGCGAAAACGGTTTTGGATCAACAGGAAAATAAGTGAAAATGTGCCGTTATGGGGAGGGTAAAAAGAGGTATAATATTCTTGCGAGATAGATTACCATTCTTTCTTCATTCCTCATTCACAAAAATGGCGAAACGGAAAGACGTTTTGGCAGCCGGAAAGACGGCAACAACGCAGGGAAACAGTTTTCGCGGGATGGTCTTAACCGCGGAGGGTGCGACTCCTTCCCCTGCGGCCAGCCTTCAGAGATTCATCTCACCTCCTATCGACGATATTAAAGACAAAAGCCGCTTCGTTTAGGGTTTGCGAGGCGGCTTTTGTTATACGCATTTATAAGCCTTTTAAAAGGCTTGTTGTTTTTGGCGGTTAAGTTTTCGAGGACGGAAAGAAACCGACAGAAAAGAGCGTTTGCAAGTCGGAGAACAAAAGAAAAGCCCCACCAATTAGGCAGGGCAAGTTTTTAAAATTTTTTACTGCTCACGCAATTCCTTAAATGTCCTCTTCTTCGTTCTCATTTAAAAGCCAGTCGGCGGCTTCTTTGTATGAAAAGAAATCTTCACAGAAAGCGTCACCGGAGGAGTTGTCAATGGCGGTGTAGATGTTACCGGAGCGGACAATATAAAGACCTTCGCAAAGATAGGCTTTGCCAATATCAAAAAGATCTAAAATAATATTTGCGTCTTCCTGGGTGATGTGTTTAATTCTATCCATTTTTGTTTCCTCCATTAAATCAAATTAGGCAGGGCAAAAAATTAAGATGCAGAAACGATAGCATTAACTAAATTAACAGAATTTGCCGGGCAACGAACCGGACAAATAACTATCGAACCTTTAGGGGTTTGAACGAGCACCGGATCGGTAGGCTTTCCAGCGGAAAAAAGGGCAGAATTTTCAAAGTTGAAAAGGGAAATAAAGCTTTCGTTGATTAAAATTCCGTTGTTTTCACATTTAAAAACATTTACAAAGTAACTTTTATTTCCGGCCGGAAGGGAAAGAGAAGCGGAAGTTTTTATAACGGTTTTCTTTCCTTTTGCGGTAGCTTCGTAAATGTTTTTAGGAGAAGGGCAACGGTGGCCGGAATGATTAAAAGGAACGTTAGGAATTTTTTCCATATTTAAGGCCGGGAGAATTTCTGCGTTAAAGGTTTCGGAATCGGTGCGGAGAATAAAAAAGTCAGTTGCGAGGTAGTAAACGTTGTTGTCAATTTCGGTGACAACGGATGTATTTTTCTTGAAAGAGTTTTTGATGTATTTTTTAAATTCTGCGGTAACAAAAGCATTTTTCATTTTTAGTCCCTCCATTAAATCAAATCAAAAATCGTGATGTTTCCGAAAGCCAAAATCCAAAGGATCAGGAGAAGAGCGGCGGAAAAGTTGCGGATAAGTTTATAAAAGTTTTTCATCTCAGCACCTCCGATTAATAATGGCTGGAATACTGGCCGTTGTTCTGCTTGTAGGTCTGGTTGTTATAGTAGTTAAGCCAGTAGGCGGAGATGGGGTTTTGTTTTTGTTCGATGGAATAATTGTAATATTCGTGTACGCGGCTGTTATATTCGCGGGTTTCTTTGTTAAGTTTGTCAAAATCTGCCATTTTAAAAATCCTCCGTTTTATGTTGTAATTCTTCGGAGGATGTGATATTATATATATGCAAATCCTCCGGGGTTTGTGTGTGGCCTTGCCGTTCTTGATGTGGTAGTTGGGAAACGGCGGGCCTTTTTTATTTGTTGTTTTCGATGTCTTGCCGGATAAGTTCTTTTATATATCCGGTTTTATTTGGCAAGCTGTCGAGCTTTTCCAGGATGTCCGCGTCCGTCTTCAGGTTAAAGTCAAATTTAATCTGGCGGATGTTTTTTTCTTTGTAGCGCTTGACCGCTGCAGGGCTTGTTTTTGTTTTTCGCTTTGTTTCTTCCGTGTTGTTCACCTCCTGAAAAGTCGGGCGGTTTATCCGCCGCCCATCGGATTATAAATAAATCAATCAAACAACGTCCCAGGATTTCTTAGAAGCGTCAAGGTTTACGAATTCGTAGGAGTCATAAGTGGTAGTTTCGTTTTTAAAGTCTTTTCATATATCGCTCGGACGCTTCCAAATATGCAGACAAGCCGTTTTTGAGAACGTCCGAGAGTTCAGATTCGGTGTACATTTTATTAATTAAAATTGACGCGATATAAATAGTGTTTTTATATCCTGTCGGAAGCTCGACGCTATTATCTTTTAATATGTCTTTTAATTCCTTTGCGATAACTTCGGGATCCGCGTTTCTTTCTTCGGTAATTCCGAAGTTTACAGTGATAAAATCAACGTTTCGTTTGGTATTCATTTTTAAATCCTCCGGTTCTGTGTGATGCGGTAGTTTTGTTTGGTGTGACTATAATATACCATATCCGTACGCATATGTCAATAGGTTGTGCAAAAATTTTTTTAAATATTTTTTTGGAGTTTTATTTTTGCAGGGAAAACCGGGAACAAAAGCGTTATTTTTCAATAGCTTACAGTTATACTTTGGATTATATAGATATATAAGCGCGAGAATGAAAAACAAAAAAACTCAAAAAATGGCTTATTTATGCGGTTTTTTAGACTTTGAGCGTTTAAAGCTGGAAGAGCGAGGATCTGAAAAATGCCGCTTTTTATTATATATATAAATATATATAAATATATATATTTAATATATATAATAAAAAGTAGAAAAAACATCTTGTTTTGCAAGTTACGAACGGCAAATCTTGCAAAAATAGCAAAAAATGCCGAATTATTACAAAATGTATTTAAATAATGCAATATAGTGCGTTTTTGTATGCACTAAATAAGTATTTAGCGAAATAGAAAAGTCCTTCAGATACTGCCGGTATATAAGGCGAACGGTTCGCCGCCCCTGCACTGTGAGGTATTGTATTTAATAATGTATAGGGTATATACATATTATAAGGGGGTAGCCCCCTGACACCCTGGGGTCTATATAGGGGAGTTATATTCCAGTACGAGAATTTTCAAAAATCCGATACTTTATCAAGCTAAAGTGAAAATGTGCCGTTATGGGGAGGGTAAAAAGTGTTATATTGATATTGCAGAAAAGCACCTAATGGTGCTTTTTTTGTTTTATGGCACAAGTGGGAAAACGGCATTGCCTGATAACGCAAGATGTGGTGGGTGCGTGGCAATGGTAAATAACGCGGGGTAGGCGAGTGGTAAGCCGCCAGCCTCCTTAGCTGGAGACCGATGGTTCGATTCCATCCCCCGCAACCAATTTTAAAAGGAGGTATTTTATGAAAGGAAACACGAAACGCATAAAAGCGGCTGAACCCGCTCCGGTAGACGGAATGGAAGTAATTGACCGCAGGGAATTTGAAGAGCGTCTTGACAAAGTGCAGGATGAAATATACCGCGTTGTGAGAGACGAAAACGCTTACTTTGAAAGCGAAATAAAAATAATTGAAAACAAAAACAAGATGATGATTGCGGTCGGTTCTGTAATAGCGGCTGCAATTTGTTTTATTGTTGCAATGAAGAAAGGGGAATAAATAAGGGGAAGACATAAAGTCGATTTAAATTCTCTTACTCCTGAAGAATATGAAGAAGAAATGGCCAAAAGAGCAGCTTTTAAAGACAGAGTAAAAGAATACCAGTTCAAGCCGGGTCAAAGCGGAAACCCAAGCGGAAGACCGAAGACACCGGAAGAAGCAAAAAAGAAGCTGAAAGACGAAGCATATCAGGCTGTTGAAAGACTTATCAAGACTGCGGGAAACCCCAAAGACAAACATTACTATGAAGCAAATATGGCTATTATAGAAAGAGTTTGGGGCAAAGCGGCGCAGCCTATTGATATGGAAAGCGAGAACACAATTAAAATTATTGTCGGCAATGCGGAAGAAGACCTCGCCAAATGAAAGAATTAAACATTGGCACTCTTAACCCGAAGCAAATTTTGTTTTTTAAAAGCGAAACAAAATACACGATGTTTGGAGGGGCAAGAGCAGGCGGAAAATCTTATGCCGTAAGATACAAAGCGGCTTTGATGGCTTTAAAATATGCCGGAATAAAAATTCTTATTATCCGAAGAACTTTTGCCGAATTACGCAAAAACCATACATTGCCTTTGATGGAAATACTCAACGGAATTGCAAAATACAAAGACAGCGAAAAGGCTTTTATATTTCCCAATGGAAGCCGTATAGAGCTTGGATACTGCGATACTGAAAGTGACGTTTTGCAATATCAGGGCGTTGAGTATGACGTTGTATTCCTTGATGAAGCGACACAGATGACCGAATACCAGTTCCATTGGCTTGCAGAAACAATCCGAGGCACAAATGGTTTTCCCAAGCGAATGTATCTTACCTGCAACCCGGGCGGCGTCGGTCACGCTTGGGTAAAAAGACTCTTCATTGATCGAATTTATCAGAACAAAGAAAAGCCGGAAGATTATTGTTTTATTCAGGCGCTTGTAACAGATAACAAAGCGTTGCTTGAAAAAGACCCCGGATATATTGATACTCTTGAAAACCTTCCCGAAGACAGAAAACGCGCAGACTTGTACGGCGAATGGGATATATACGAAGGACAGTATTTTTCCGAATGGAGCAGAGAAGTTCATGTTTGTGAACCTTTTGAAATACCGCCTTCTTGGCGAAAATATTTGACTATAGACTATGGCCTTGATATGTTTGCCGCCGAATGGGTAGCTGTTAACGAATACGGATTTGCTTTTGTTTACAGAGAATTCTGCAAAAGCGGGCTTACTGTAAGTGAAGCGGCGGAAGTTATTCGGAGAATAAATGACCCGGTGTATATTGCATATGCGCCTCCGGACCTTTGGAACAGAAGAAATGATACCGGACGAAGCGCGGCGGATATTTTTGCCGAGCACGGTGTTTACCTTGCAAGGGCAACAAACAACCGAGTTCAGGGTTGGTATGACTTAAAAGAATGGCTTCATCCTGTGACCGATGAACAAGGGGAAAAAACGGCAAGAATTAAGTTTTTCCGCAATTGTTCGGAAGCCATAAGATGCATTCCGCTTTTAATGTTTGATGAAAAAAACCCCAACGATGTTTCGAAAGAACCGCACGATATAACGCACGCACCCGATGCAATACGTTATTTTGTAGCGGGGCATCCGCTTCCGGCAGTTGCAACTGCCGCAGAAACAAACAACAAAAAAGACAGCTATGCACAGCAAATGCAGTCGCTGCTTAATTTTTAGGAGGGATAATTCTTGAAAGTATGTCCCAAATGCAAAATTGCACAGAACATAATTAAAAGTTATTATGCCGAAGAAAACGGCGAAATCTATAAGGTACTTGTATATTCCTGCAGAAATCCCAAATGCGAAAACAGGGGCATTGAAGAGAAAGTAAAGCAGAAAATAGAAGTTCTGAAAGGAGAATAAATTATGGTAGATGAGGTTATGCAGGATACCACTGCAGAAGTTGACGGCGAAACCAGCGTTGACTACGATAACCTTTTTGAATTTACAGAAGAATCTGAAGAAGAAGCTGCAGAGGAGACCGCCGAAGCAGAGGAATCGGAAGAAGAGACCGAGCAGGAAAAAACGGAAGAAGCCGCAGAGGAGACCACCGAAGAGGAAGAAACCGTTGATTTCAAATACTTTGGTCAGACCAGCAAGCTGAGCAAAACTGCCATTGAAAAAATCGGTTCAAATATGGGCAAAAGTGCCGATGAGATTGTTACACTTTTGCAGAAGGGTGCAAACTACGAAAATTCGCCTTTGCACAGACTGATTGATAAATATGCAGAAGCTAACGGAATGAATCGAGAAGAATATGTAAAATTTCTTGAAGACACTCTTCCGGGGCTTGCTGAAAGCATTCAAAGAAACAAAGTTGCGGAAGAACATCCGGATTGGGACGATGAAAAAGTTGAGCTTCAGGCGAAACTTAATCTTACCCGAATGAATGCCGCAAAAACAGAAAGAGAAGAAAAGGAAAAAAGAATTGCCGAATATGAGGCTAATAAACCTTTTCTTGAGTTTATTGCAAAATATCCCAATGTAAAAGAATTTCCTGCAGAAGTTGAAAGACAGATTGCAAAAGGAATTTCTCCTATTATTGCTTATGAAAGCTACATACAGGAAAAAGAATATAATGCAAAAATGCAGGAAATCAATAAACAGATAGCCAAAGAAGAAAGAAAAGCCAAAAATAAAGCTAAATCAACCGGAAGCCTAAAGGAAAACGATGGAGACGAAGAAGAAGATTGGTTCAGTAAAGGGCTTTTTGACAATTAAGAAAGGAAGTATAAATAAGGGCAATTAATCTTCACGAAAAAGACTTTGCAAAAATTGTTGACGCATATACCCACGAATCTTTCCTTGCAGGAAGAGCAAAAGGCGAATTTGATTTTACCGGTCATAAAACCGTCAGAATTTACAACATCATCACTCAGAAACTGAACGACTATGACCTTTCCAAAGGCGACGGTGATTCCCGTTTTGGTCCTCTTAAAGAACTTCAGGACACCTTCCAGGAACTTACCATGACCCAGAATAAATCTTTCAACATCGGTATTGATAAAACTTATAACACCGACCAGCAGATGATGAAAAAAGCCGGCAACGTTATGGGCCAGCAGATCAGAGAACAGTTTGTTCCTTTTTGCGATAAATATACCCTTAACAAATGGGCTACCGAAGCAGGCCATACCGTTGAACTTGCAGCAGCAAGCACCTCTGTAACCGGCAAAAACCTTCTTACCGGTCTTATCGGTGTTGAAACCCATTACAACAACAAATTTGTTGACACCAACGACAGATATGTTGCTGTAAGATATGGTGACCTTGCTCTTATTCGCGACACCGACAGATGGGACAATGTTGAAGCACAGACCGACAAATATCTTATCAAAGGCAAATTTGAAGAGTTTGGAACTCTTAAAGTTTTCGGCATGCCCGACACTTGGTTCCCTGCAAATGTTCGCATGGTTGCTTTCCAGAGCAAAGCGGTTCTTGACCCCATGAAGATTAAGACCACCAGAATTATTACCGATTCTGAAAACATCGACGGTGATATTCTCCAGGGTCATTTCTACTTTGACGCTTTTGTAATCGGCAGACGCTGCGACGGCGTTGTAACCGTTGTTGACAAAGGCTTTAAAGCTGTAACTCCTACTATTACTGTGGGCGAATCCACTACCACTATTACCGCCACCGGGGCAACAGACATCTATTACACCACCGACGGAAGCGACCCCCGTTATTCCGCAACCAGAACTGAATATTCTGCTGCTTTTGCAAATGCGGACGTTGTTAAAGCGGTTGCTTATGCAGACGGCAAATTTGTTTCCGACGTTGCAGAATAATAATAATATCTTATGGGGGCTATAAAAGCCCCCATTTTTTATTTATAGAAAGGTGTGACAAATTAGGGCAAATAATCTTCCTCTTGCGGATAAAAACCTTATGTTAGAAAAACTCAACCTTGAAGGTACGTGGGGTGGTGCAATAACGGATAAAGACCTTGTCAGTAAACCTCCTGCAAGTCCTGCTCCAGCGCCTTCTGTCCCGAAGAATTACGAATATTACGATAAAGCACAGCCCAAACCTACTTGGGCAGAATTTATGAACAAAAGATACTCCGGCGGAATTGCAACGGGAGCAAACGGTACTGCAGACAATAATAATGCTACAGCAAATCCTTCTGCAAGCACAAACGTGGAAGATGCTTATAAAACATCTATGGATGCGGCAAATGCAAGGCTGAAACAGGCTTACGAATATCAGCAGAGTTTGCTTGCAAAAGAAAAAGACAACGCACTTCGCGAAGCTTATATAAAACAGCAAATGACAAACAAAGCATATCCTGAACAGCTTTCTGCGGCAGGAATAAACGGGGGAGCAGCGCAGGCAATTTACGCAAGAAATAACGCGGATTATGCAAATCAGCGCGGTGCTATTCAAGGAAGCTATCTTGACAATCTCGGTGCAGCGGGTCAGAACTATCAACAAGGCGTTCTTCAGAACAATGAAAACTTTCTTGCCGCAATGGCTGCATATCAACAGGCGAAAGATGAAGAACGCAGAAAATTTGAACTCGATATGCTTAAACAAAGCGGTCTTTTTAATCATTTTAACGGTGGAATCGGTCTTAACGGTCTTAAAACCGGAACGATGAATATGACTGCAAACGAATATCTTAACGCATTAAGAAACGCATACGGAAATGTTTTTGATTAAGGAGGTACTTCAATGCAGTTTCCCAATATTGAAGACGCGCCTTCTGTAAGAAAAAGTGTTTTTACAATAGATAATTTTAAGGGTATTGACCTTTCTTCCGCTCCTGCTCAAATTGACAAACGCAGAAGCGCTGATGCCCCAAATATGATAAGCGACCTTTTCGGGAAACCTGTTAAAAGAATGGGCTATCATCTTGTTAAAAACTACGGTGGAAAAATCAATGGACATTGGGAGCTTTTCGGACACGAAATCATCCATTCCGGGAAAAACATTTTTTTTGATGGAAAACAAATATGGTCCGGAATGAATGATGCAAAAAGCACAGCACAAGTTATCGGAGAAAAACTTTATATTTTTGACGGCAAAGAACCTGTTGTGTGCGATGCAGAGCATATATATCCTTTGGCTGATGATGCTTACGTACCGACAGTTTTTATTTCCAAAAGCCCAAGCGGCGGCGGTGTTGCATATGAAGACATAAACCTCGTTTCTTCAAAATTTAAAGACAGTTTTTTTGTTTCGGAAGAAAATGCTGCCGCTACTGAATTTCAGCTTTCTTTTGCAGAACTTTCTTCCGCAGATGTTTTTGCCGAAATACTTAACGAAGACGGCTTATGGATAAGCAAAACCGAAAACACAGATTTTACCGTTGACAGAAAAAACGGCACAGTAACTTTTGGAACAGCCCCGGGAAAATCTCCTGTAACCGGGGAAGATAACGTAAGAATAACCGCTTCCAAATGGTTTGAAGGTTATTTTGAAAGAATAGCAAATTGCTACAGAAGCGTTGCTTACAACAGCGCGGGAACGCAAAACAGAGTTTTTGTTACCGGCAATAAAGATTATCCCAATATGGATTTTTGGTGTCAGGCGGATACTCCAGAATATTTCCCGGATTTAAACTATATGGCCGTCGGCGAAGGCAAAAGCGAAATAATAGGTTATTCCATTGTAGACGGTCAGCTTGCAACGCATATTTCTCCTTCTTATGACGGCAGAAGTATTATTTTGAGGAATTATAAAATTGACAGTGACGCAAGAGCGACTTTTCCTATTGTGGGAGTTTTGCAAGGTGAAGAAGCCATTGCACCGCGTTCTTTTATTTATATGGAAACAGAGCCTTTGTTTATTACAGCAAGAGGGGTTTACGCTCTTACTGCTGCGGATATTGACGGAAGAAAATATACACAGAACCGTTCGTACTATATAAACAAAGCGATAACAAGCGATGAGAGACTTGCAAATGCCGAATGCACGAAGTTTCTTCATTATTACATAATTTCTCTTGGGGATAAATTATACTTGCTTGATACGTCCCAAAAAAGCTATGCAAAGGGCGAACCGCTTTCGACATATCAATACGAATGTTATATGTGGACTGGAATAAATGCAAACGTTCTTTGGGAAAAAGACGGGGCGCTTTTCTTTGGTGATAACAACGGAAACGTGTGCAGATTCGATACTGACCCAAATTCTGCGTACGCATACGAAGATTATTCTGAAAACGGCGGGAAAGCTATTGAAGCATACTGGACAATTCCGGATTTTGACGGGAATGTATTTTGGAGAAACAAAACCATAAGAACTATTGCGGTTGAACTTGTTCCTTTTCCTCAAAATAAGGTCATTCTTGAACGGTCTTTAAATGGATTTTGGGATAAAATCAAAGAATGGTCGGATAAAATTTCTTATTTTGCGTGGAGCGGAATTAACTGGAAAAACTTCACTTGGAACAGCAATTCCACATACAGAACGGTTACGGCAAAAGTTAAAATAAAAAAATTTGACAAAGTAAAATTCAGAATATCTTGCAACGAAAAAAACAAAGCATTTGGCATTTACGGTTTTTCGGTAGAATACACCGAAAGCGGAAGATATAAAAAGTGAGGTGACGTTATGGCACTTGAACAGATAAAGGAAAGCGACCTTGAGGGCAAGGGAGTTTTCGGGCAGGCGGACGTTCCGGGACTTACCGCGGCGGAAATGCAGGCGGCGGTTGAACAGATAGTCAGGGAAATCGCCATTCCGAAAATCAACGAGGTTATTGAATACATCGCCGGAAAGGTTGCGACGCAGGAAGACCTTGAAAAACTCCTCATCGATGCGGGTTCGGTAACTTCCGTTTTCGGAAGAGCGGGCGC
>JAZNSQ010000021.1:0-35300 GCA_045591265.1 Clostridia bacterium
ATTAAAGGGTCTTTACTTATGATGCACTATTCGTTTAGAATGGCTGTGCCTATGAGAAAACAAAAGAAAAAAGTTCTTAATAAGCTAGATGAAATTTGCATTGATAAGATTTTCAATAAGGTATATGAATTGTTGAAGCAAGATGACGAGTTGAGCTTATATGCTGCCACATGGTGCCTGGCTTGGTCTGGGTATAATGAAAGTGATATAGTTCCAGCAAAGCTTTATAACTGTTTGTTTGAGCGACTGATTGAATTATGGGAAGTTAATATCAGCTATCCAGCATTAGAAAGATCAATATCTTGGGCACTAAGAACAATAACAAAACCAGATTTAAAATTTGATAATATAAATATTGATAATCTGATAGAATGTATAGAAAGAAAGTATAACAATCCACAAAATGAATTTGATACGGATGTTTCTATAATGTTGGCCTTTTTAAGTGGTTACTGCAATGTAAGGGAAACAGTTAAAAGAATTGATTCGTCAGCGAACAGCATATATCAACGTGGAAGAATCGCTCCATTTTGGAAAGATGTTTCTGCCAAAAGTAAGCTAATTGATAAAGCGTTTAAAAAACTAAATGAGGGTTCTTCAAAACATCAATTTAAGTAAATGTAAGATAGATATGCTTTGACGATAAATTTGGTTGATTTAAAGTGGTTGCTGTAGAATTATTTTTCAAAAGATAATGGCATCTAAACCATTCGGCTCTTCCAGAAAAAAAGACATCTTTGGATGTCTTTTTTTCAACGAAATAAATCCTTTCAGGATTTGTGAAATGCCCTTCGGGCGTGAAATATTGCTTCGCAATGTGAAATACACCTGCGGCGTGTGAGGATTTATTTCATCTCACAGGAAACGAAGTTTTCTATTTCACAATTTCTACAGAAATTATTTCACATCAATGAAGTTGATATTTCACTGAAACAAAGTGGCATCTAAACCATTCGGTTTTTTATATGGTGTAAAAAATTTATCTTAACTCTTGAAATATGTTCTGAAAAATGTTAAAATGCATTTAAACTTAATAAACGGGAGCTTGTAGTACAGGCTGAGAGGAAGGTGCGACCTTCGACCGAGAACCTGATTTGGATAATGCCAACGTAGGGATGCCTGATACATAGTGTTAGGAGGAACAAAGAACTTTTAGGAAGTTACCAAATCGGTAGCTTCCTTTTTTGTTTGGCAAGGTTTGTTATTAAGTTAATAAACAGCCGATAATTTGCGGCAGAAAGAGGTAAAAATGTTAGGAAATTGTTTGGAGAATGTGAGAAAAAGAACACCGCTTGTGCACAACATTACCAATTATGTTACGGTTAATGATGTGGCAAATGCATTACTTGCATGCGGGGGGAGTCCGATTATGTCGGATGAGCCGGATGATGTAGCAGATATTACATCAATCTGCGGAGGCCTCAATATCAACATCGGTACTCTCAATCAAAGAAGTGTCGAGGGAATGTTTATTGCAGGGGCAAAAGCTAATGAACTTGGTCATATAGTACTTCTTGACCCTGTAGGAGCAGGTGCAAGCAAACTTCGCACGGATACGGCAATCAGAATTATGAATACAATTAAGCCTACCATTATTCGTGGAAATGTTTCGGAAATCAAGACATTAGCACTCGGGTGCGGAACAACAAAAGGCGTAGATGCTGATGCAGCAGACACAGTAACAGAAGATAATCTTGAAAATATGATAGTTTTCGCAAAGAATTTTTCCAAAAAAACCAATGCAATTATAGTAATTACAGGTGCGATTGATCTTGTGGCAGATAGTGAAAGATGCTATGTAATACGTAACGGAATACCACAAATGAGCAAAATTACAGGTACAGGTTGTCAGCTTTCGGGAATTGCAGTAGCTTATGCTGTAGCTAATCCAGATGACAAAACAAAAGCAATTGCTGCAGCAGTTTGTGTGATGGGTCTTGCAGGTGAAATCGGATTTGCAAATCTAAAGTACACAGAAGGCAATTCTACTTTGCGAAATCGTATAATAGATGCTATTTATAATATGGATGCAGAGACTTTGAACAAAGGAGCAAAATATGAAGTGCGATAAAAAGGATTTAATTCTATATGCTGTCACTGACCGCACATGGCTTGGAAATATGACCCTTTATGAGCAGGTGGAAGAAGCACTTAAAGGTGGAGCAACGTTTGTTCAGCTTCGTGAAAAGGAATTAGATGGTGAAGCATTTCTTAAGGAAGCATTTGAAATTAAGGAGCTCTGCAAAAGGTACAAGGTACCTTTTGTTATCAATGACAATGTGGAGATTGCATTAAAGGTAAATGCAGACGGAGTACATATAGGTCAAAAGGACATGGAAGCAGGTTATATACGATCGATTATCGGAGAAGGTAAAATTCTCGGTGTATCCGCACAAACTGTAGATCAAGCCTTACTTGCTGAAAAAATGGGTGCTGATTATTTAGGTGTAGGTGCAGTGTTTGCTACAGGCTCAAAGGCGGATGCAGATGACGTAAACCATGAAACACTTAAAGCAATATGTGAAGCGGTGAATATTCCTGTTGTTGCTATCGGAGGCATCGGTGCAGGTAATATTTCAGAACTGACAGGAAGCGGAATTTGTGGTGTTGCTGTTATTAGCGCAATTTTTGCCTCTGACAATATTCAAAGAGCTGCTACAGAATTAAAAAAGCTAGCAAAGCAGGTGGTATGTAATGATTAAAGGTGCAATATTTGACCTGGATGGAACTGTGCTTGACTCAATGTTTATATGGGACACAATCGGTGAAGATTACCTTCGCTTACTTGGAAAGGAACCAAAGGAAAATCTTGCGGAGGCTTTTAAGACCTTTACTCTCGAGCAAGCTGCCAAATATTGTCGTAATAACTATGATGTTAAGCTGTCAATACAAGAAATTGTAGAAGACATAAACAATATGGTGGCTGAAATATATCGTACAAAAGTAGTTCTTAAAGCTGGTGTAAGTGATTTTTTGAAGAGACTACAGAGCGCAAAAGTAAAAATGTGTATAGCAACTGTAACAGATAGACCTATTGTGGAAAATGTTTTGAAACGGTTAAATATTCGTGATTTCTTTTCTGAAATATTTACTTGTGCCGAAGTTGGAGGTAATAAGGAAACGCCGGAAATTTACAGACAAGCTTTAAAACATCTTGGAACTACAAAAGCTGAAACAGTAGTTTTTGAAGACGTTCTCCACGCAATAAAAACTGCCAAAGAAGATGGATTTAAGGTTGCGGCAGTTTATGATTCACACGAGCCAAGGCAAGAAGAAATAAAGGAAATTTCAGATTATTATATAGCTGATTTTGAAAGTTTTTGCTTTAAGACTAAAATGAAAACGGCACTCTCAATTGCAGGAAGTGATTCAAGTGGTGGTGCAGGTATTCAGGCAGATATTAAAACTATGACAATGAACGGGGTTTATGCAATGAGTGCAATTACGGCACTTACTGCCCAAAATACGCTTGGTGTAAGAGAAATTTTAGAGGTAGCACCAGATTTTCTGAAAGAACAACTTGATGCAATATTTGAAGATATATTTCCTGATAGCGTAAAGATTGGGATGGTGTCATCAAGCGGACTGATAGAAGTAATTGCAGACAGACTAAAATATTATAAAGCAAAAAACATTGTTGTAGATCCTGTTATGGTTGCAACAAGTGGCTCTGCTCTTATAAAGACAGATGCAATAAAAGCTTTGGCTTCAAAGCTACTACCCCTTGCAACGCTTGTAACACCCAATATTCCTGAAGCAGAAATTTTATCCAATATGAAAATCAACAATAAGGAAGATATGATAAAAGCAGCCGAGTTTATTGAAAAAAACTATGGGTGTTGTGTCCTGTTAAAAGGTGGCCATAGCATCAATGATGCAAACGACCTATTGTATGAAAATGGTAGGTTTGTATGGTTTACTGGCAAACGAATTGACAATCCAAATACGCACGGAACGGGATGTACACTATCTTCTGCTGTAGCCTCAAATCTTTCAAAAGGACTTAGTCTTATAGAATCAGTAAAAAAAGCAAAAGAATACATATCTGATGCACTTGCTTCAGGTCTTGATTTAGGAAAAGGCTCTGGTCCAATGAAACATAATTTTATATTAAGTGATAACATCTAAACTATTTGGTTCTTCAAGAAAACTGTTTGATTAAACGAGTATTGACATCTTAACCATAATATGATAAAATGCTTAAAAATAAGGGAGTAGTCAGCATAAAATATGTGGTGATGCCAACATCATGAAAGTTTCTTATTGACAAGGATTGATTTTCTGGTTTCATCTTAAATGACGAGACTTATCTGATAAACAGGTAAGTTTCGTCTTTTTTTATTTTACTGAATTAAATTTTATAATATATGGGTATATGGGTGACTATAATTTATGAAAGGTGGTATTTTAATTGCAATTTTTCAGTCAAACAAAAAACGAGGTTTTAGAAGCTTTTAACACAGATGAAAAAAGAGGCTTAAGCGAAAGCAGGGTTGAGGAGCTCAAACTAAAGTATGGTAAGAACAAATTAAATGAAAAGAAAAAGAAATCTACGTTTGAGCGTTTTGTAGATCAATTCAAGGATGCAATGATACTTATTTTGATTGCCGCTGCCATTGTTTCTTTCGTTGTAATCTGCGTTGAGAAAAACTGGGGCGAACTCTTTGAACCTGCGCTCATTGTATTAATCGTTATTTTAAATGCGGTTATGGGTGTATATCAGGAAGGGAAAGCGGAGAAAGCGCTTGATGCCTTAAAGAATATGTCTGCACCCCACGCAAGAGTTATCCGTGACGGTGAAGAAAAAGTTATAGATGCAGTAGAGCTTGTCCCCGGCGATATTATTCGTCTTGAAGCAGGCGATTTTGTTCCGGCGGATGCAAGACTTCTGCATAGTGCGGGTTTAAAATCGGAGGAATCAGCACTCACAGGTGAATCTGTACCCTCGGAGAAGGATTATCTTGCAGAAGTTAAAGACAGTGCTCCAATCGGCGACCGCTTGAATATGGTTTATTCAGGCTGCAGCATTACTTATGGTACAGCAACAGCCGTTGTAACTGCAACAGGTATGGATACCCAAATGGGTAAAATCGCCAACCTTTTAGATAATGAGGATGACGGGCAGACACCGCTTCAACAAAAGCTTGCACAGCTCGGTAAATATTTGGGCATAATGGCACTTGCTGCTTGTGGGGTTATATTTATAGTCGGCATAGTAAATGGCATTCCTGTGCTTGAAATATTTATGACCGCAGTTTCTTTAGCAGTATCGGCTATTCCTGAAGGCTTGCCTGCTATTGTTACAGTTGTGCTTTCCATCGGCGTGCAGAGAATGGTTAAGAAAAATGCTCTTATACGTAAATTACCTGCAGTTGAAACACTGGGCGGAGCTTCTGTTATTTGCTCGGATAAGACAGGAACACTTACGCAAAACCGTATGACACTTACGAGGGGCTATGCAGACGGATTTTCAGATACCGAAAACATAAGCAATAACAATACCGAAGCAATTAAAAAGCTCCTTATGTATGGAACTCTTTGCTGTGACGGCTCGGTTGTGTTTCGCGGGAGCGAAGAACAGCATATTGGCGATCCTACCGAAACCGCCATTGTCCTTGCCGCGCATAAAAACGGAATGCCAAAGGATGAGCTTAACAAAAAATATCCGCGTCTTGCAGAAATTCCCTTTGATTCAGACAGAAAGCTGATGACAACAGTAAACCAAATAGATGGCAAAAACATCGTAATCGTAAAAGGTGCCTATGATATGATGGCATCAAGATGCGTTGCAGGAGATTTGGAGACGGCAAAAAAGTTTACCGAATCTATGAGCGAAAATGCTCTTCGAGTTCTTGCAATAGGTTATAAGGAAATTGACGAGGTTCCTGAAAATCCAACCTCACAAGAGATGGAAAACGGCTTAACATTTATGGGGCTTGTCGGTATGATTGATCCCCCAAGACCTGAAGCAAAAGAGGCAGTTTCTGTATGCCGAAGAGCAGGTATAAAGCCTGTTATGATTACGGGCGACCATGTTGTTACCGCTTCTGCCATTGCAAAAGAGCTTGGCATTTTACTTGACGGGGACCGTGCAATTACAGGTAGTGAACTAGATAGCATGTCCGACAGAGAGCTTGACGAACAGGTTGAAAACATCTCTGTTTATGCAAGAGTTTCTCCTGAAAATAAAATAAGAATTGTTAAGGCTTGGCAAAGACGTGGTCAGGTTGTATCTATGACAGGTGACGGTGTGAATGATGCTCCTGCCTTGAAGGCTGCCGACATTGGTTGTGCTATGGGCATTACAGGTACAGATGTTGCAAAGGGCGCGGCAGATATGACTCTTACCGATGATAACTTTGCAACAATTGTTGATGCAGTTCGCGAAGGACGAGGCATTTATGAAAATATCAAAAAGGTTGTAGGATTCCTGCTCGGCACAAATATTGGCGAAGTTATCGCTGTATTTATGGCAATGCTTTTATGGCACAAAACACCGCTTCTATCCATGCAGCTTTTATGGATAAATCTTGTTACTGACTCTCTTCCAGCAATCGCTCTTGGTATGGAGGCTGTTGAAGAAGACATTATGGATAGACGCCCGAAGCCTAAAAACGAGGGCATCTTTGCTCATGCTCTTGGTGTCCGTGTAGTTTTGCAGGGTGTTATGTTTGCAGCTTTAACGCTTATCGGCTTTAAGCTTGGTGAAAATATGACAGGAACACTTGAAGGCGGACAGACAATGGCTTTTATCGTACTTGCACTTTCTCAGGTTGTTCAAAGCTTCAATATGCGTTCCGAGCATTCCCTTTTTAAAGTAGGTGTATTTTCAAACAAAAAATTAAACGGTGCAGCACTTATATCAACACTTCTTGTAATGGTAGTGCTATTTACACCTTTAAGGATAGCATTTGGTCTTGCACTTTTGCCTATAAATCTCTATCTAATTGCATTATGTTTAACAGTTGTGCCCTTGGTAGTTATTGAATTATCAAAGGTATTAAGGCATATAAAAAAGTAAAGTATTGTTAGAAACATCCGCACACAATCTGTGTGCGGATTCTTTTTACCAACCACAATATATATTGTGGTTTTTTAAAAAATTTTCAGACAAATTTTCCTTAAAAATGCTCATAAACCCCTAAATTTCGGCGTTTTGCGAGAAATTTAACTAATACTATATTTTGTGCTTTAGGTATTGACAACGCCACAATATGTTGTTATAATTATACTTGCAACGAAATGTTTATAATTTTTACGATACAGAGGAGTGCGGAAAATGAAGATTATTAAAAGAAGTGGGGCAGAGGTTGTTTTTGATCCTGAAAAAATAGTTATAGCCGTAACAAAAGCCAACGAAAGTGTTGTTCCCAGCAGCAGAATGAGTGCTGTTCAGATAAAAAGAATTGCGGAGGATGTTGAAAGTGCTGCTTTAAACATCAACCGTTCTCTTAGCGTGGAAGAAATTCAGGATATGGTCGAGGACCAGATTATGAATCAGCGCGCATTTGACGTGGCACGCCGCTATATTACATATCGTTATAACCGCGCGCTTGTCAGAAAATCAAACACAACTGATGAGCAGATATTAAGTCTTATAGAATGTAACAACGAAGAGGTTAAGCAGGAAAACTCCAACAAAAACCCAACAGTAAACAGCGTTCAGCGTGACTATATGGCAGGCGAGGTAAGTAAGGATATCACAAAGAGAATTCTTCTTCCAAGTGACGTTGTTGCCGCACATGAGCAGGGCATTTTGCATTTCCACGATGCAGACTATTTTGCACAGCATATGCATAACTGTGACCTTGTAAACCTTGAGGATATGCTCCAGAACGGCACCGTTATCAGTGGAACAATGATTGAAAAACCGCACAGCTTTTCAACTGCATGTAATATATCAACACAGATTATTGCGCAGGTTGCATCTTGCCAGTACGGCGGGCAGAGCATCAGCCTTACACACCTTGCACCCTTTGTAGATATAAGCAGAAAGAAGATAAGACGTCAGGTTGAAGAAGAACTTCGTGAGGTCGGCACACAGATCAGTGACGAAAAGATTGACGAAATAACCGAAATCAGACTTCGTGAAGAGGTTAAAAACGGCGTGCAGATGATTCAGTATCAGGTTGTAACTCTTATGACAACCAATGGTCAGGCTCCGTTTGTAACTGTGTTTATGTATCTTAACGAAGCGAAAAACGAGCAGGAGAAAAAGGACCTTGCGCTTATCATAGAAGAAACCCTTAAACAGCGCTACAGAGGTGTTAAAAACGAAAAAGGCGTTTGGATAACACCTGCATTCCCGAAGCTTATCTATGTTCTTGAGGAAGATAATATTCACGAAGACAGCCCGTACTTCTACCTTACAAAGCTTGCGGCAAAATGTACTGCAAAGCGTATGGTTCCTGACTACATTTCTGAAAAAATAATGCTTCAGAATAAGATAGATAAAAACGGAGAAGGCCACTGCTATACCTGTATGGGATGCAGAAGCTTCCTTACACCGTTTGTAGACGAAAATGGAAATCCCAAATACTACGGAAGATTTAATCAGGGTGTTGTAACCGTAAACCTTGTTGATATCGGCCTTTCGGCCAATGGAGATATGGACAAATTCTGGGAAATCTTTGATAATCGTATGGAGCTTTGCCATAAGGCACTTCAGTGCCGTCACGAAAGACTTACAGGCACATATTCTGATGCTGCTCCGATTTTATGGCAGCACGGTGCACTCTTAAGACTTAATAAGGGTGAAAAGATTGACAAGTACCTCCACGGCGGATATTCTACAATTTCTCTTGGCTATGCAGGTCTTTGGGAGTGTGTATACAGCTTAAGCGGCAAAAAGCTTACAGAGCCTGAAGGTGAAAAGCTTGGTCTTGAAATTATGAAAAAGCTCAACGAGTACACTGCAAAGTGGAAAGCTGAGGAAAACATTGACTACTCACTTTACGGAACCCCCCTTGAAAGCACAACCTACAAATTTGCAAAGTGCCTGCAAAAGCGCTTTGGTATAATTAAGGGAGTTACCGATAAAAACTATATAACAAACAGCTACCACGTTCATGTAACAGAGGATATTGACGCATTTGACAAGCTTGCGCTTGAAGCAAAATTCCAGGCGCTTTCTCCCGGTGGTGCAATTAGCTACGTAGAAGTTCCGAATATGCAAAATAACCTCGATGCAGTAATTTCTGTTATGAGATTTATCTACGACAACATTATGTATGCAGAGCTTAACACAAAGAGCGATTTCTGTCAGGAATGCGGTTTTGACGGAGAAATTGAAGTAAAGGAAGATGGTGACGGAAAACTTATCTGGCACTGCCCGAATTGCGGAAATGAGGACCAGTCAAAGCTTAACGTGGCAAGACGTACCTGCGGATATATCGGCACACAGTTCTGGAATCAGGGAAGAACGCAGGAGATAAAAGAAAGAGTACTTCATCTATAATAAAAAACAATCTACGACAGTTTTATAGCTGTCGTAGATTCTTTAGGTCAGGATGATAAAATGAATTATGCAACAATAAAAAAATTTGATATAGCAAACGGCCCGGGGGTGCGCGTTTCTCTTTTTGTAAGCGGTTGCAGGCATCACTGTAAAAATTGCTTTAACAGTGAGGCGTGGGATTTTAATTACGGCGCGCCTTTTACAAAAGATGTGGAAAAAGAGATAATTGATGCCTCAAAGCCCGCGCATATAGAAGGTCTTTCCCTGCTTGGTGGAGAGCCGTTTGAACCTGAAAACAGAAAAGATTTAATCGCGCTTTGTAAGGAATTTAAAAGCATATACCCCGAAAAAACAATCTGGTGTTATACGGGCTTTATTTTTGATGATGAGCTTATAAAGGGAAAAGCGGGAGACATGGGCGAAGTTTTAGAAATGCTTTCTTATATAGACGTTTTAATTGACGGGCGTTTTGTAGAAAATTTAAAATCAGCAGCACTTCTTTTTCGGGGTTCATCAAACCAAAGGATTATAGATGTAAAAAAATCACTTGCCGAAAATAAAACCGTTTTACTTTCCGGCAAGTGGGAAAGAACTATGGGAAGCGGAAATATATACGAGGAGTAAAATTATGAAATACGAAGTTAAAACAAAAAAATTAAGAGATGGCGCAATCCTTCCTTCATACGGCTCGGAATTTGCAGCAGGGGCAGACCTTTATGCATGCATAGAGGAAGAAACTCTTACCATTTTACCTCACGAAACAAAATTTGTCCCCACGGGAATCTCAATGGAAATTCCGATGGGCTTTGTGGGGCTTATCTATGCAAGAAGCTCCGTTGCGTGCAAGCGTTCACTTGCACCTGCAAATAAGGTAGGAGTTATAGATTGTGACTACCGTGGCGAACTTATGGTGGCACTTCATAACCACTCGGAAAGCGCACAGGAAATTCAAAATGGCGAAAGAATTGCTCAACTTGTGATAGCACCATACATTACGGCAAGCTTTATTGAGTCAGAGGAATTAGAGGAAACAGTGCGCGGTGAAGGCGGCTTTGGTTCAACCGGAAGAAAGTAATAAAGCAGGAAAAAAGATGAAACTTTACTTTGCCCCGATGGAGGGTATTACAACCTACATATACAGAAATCTGCATAAGGAGATGTTTGGCGGGTGTGACGCGTACTTTGCGCCATTTATTACGCCGACAGAAAACAGCTTTCTAAACGCAAAGAATATGCGTGATATCCTTCACGAAAATAATAAGGTAAATTTAAAGGTGCAGTGCTTAGCCAGTAGTGCACCTGCTTTTGTTGACTTTGCAAAAACTCTGCAAGACTATGGCTATGATGAAGTAAATCTCAACTTAGGGTGCCCGTCAGGCACGGTTGTTAAAAAGAACCGTGGCGCGGGTGCTTTTCGTGACCTTAAAAGACTTGAAGAGTTTTTGGACTTTATTTTTGAAAATTCACCAATTAAGGTTTCTGTTAAAACAAGGACAGGCTTTTTAAATCACGATGAATTTAAAGACATTTTAGAAATTTACAAAAAATATGAAATGTCGGAACTGATTATTCATCCGCGCGTTCGCTCTGACTTTTACAAAAATCCGGTAAATATGGAGCCTTTTGACCTTGCTTATAAAAACAAAGGGTTAAATCTCGTTTATAACGGGGATATTAACAGCGTATCTGATTTACTCGAAATTCAAAAGAATTATCCCGATATAAAAGGGTGTATGATAGGGCGCGGGGCAGTAAAAAACCCCGCAATCTTCAGAGAAATGCACGGTGGAGAAAAATTAAAAACAAAAGAGCTTATTTCGTTTTCAAATAAGCTCGAAGAGATTTACCGCCCATTATTAAAATCCGAGAAGAATACACTTCACAAACTTAAAGAAATATGGCTTTATATGTCAGAAAACTATCCTGATGAAAAGAAAATAATAAAAGCGATAAAAAAGTCAAATAATTTAGATGAAATCAATCGTGCGATAAACCATCTTCCTGAAATAGTGTGGTAGCTTTATCTTCTTCTATAAGCTTTAAAAACGCCTGCGCGGGAAGAGACAGCGTGTTATGCTTTAAATATGCACAGCCAATGCTTCGCGCAGGAAGCGGGGGAGTGATATTCATTTCGCGTACAAGCCCGTTTTCAAGTGCATTTTTTGAAAATTCACGTACAACGCACGAAACCCCAAGGTGAATTGATGCAAATTCTAACAGTAAGTCGTGCGCCGCAATTTCTATCTCGGGCGAAAGAGTAATATGTTTAGACTGAAAATTTTTGTCCAGATTTCTTCTGGATGAAGAACTGGCTTCAAGCAGAATAAGAGGCTCTTTAGCTACATCACTCCAGCTGTAGCTTTTTTTCTCTTTATAATCAGGGCCGCACACAAATATATCGTGTATCTCAAAGCAGGGCAGAATAGTTAATTCATTGTCCGTTACAGGCAGATTTACAAATGCAAGCTCTGCTTTTCCTTCTTTTACGAACTGAAGCATTCTTAATGAATAGGAATTTGCCATTTCAATACGTATATCGGGATACATTTTGTGAAATTTCTCAAGATAGGGAAGCAGGAAATGTCTTGTTATCGAGTCACCTGCCGCAATAAAGAGAGCGCCGCTTTCGAGATGATGAAGGCGGGCGAGAAGCGTTTCACCCTGCTCAATTGAATTAAGCGCACTTTCAACCTTCTGAAATAAAAGAAGTCCCTCTTTTGTAAGTGTTACCCCCCTGCGTGAGCGAGTGAAAAGCTGTGTGTTTAAATCCTTTTCAAGCTGACTTATGCACTGGGAAATGGCAGACTGCGAGATAAAAAGATTTTTTGCAGCCATTGAGAATGAAGAATGTCGCGCAGTTTCGTAAAAAACCTTATAGTAATCGAGTCTTGTTTTCATATAAGCTCTCCTTATCACTGTTGTAAGATATATATATTTTACTTATGCTTGTATTTGTATTATAATAATAGCAGAAATAAAAGTCAAGAGTTGGAGGAAATGTTATGGAAAGAAAAGTTGGTACAGTTTCAAGAGGTATCCGTTGCCCCATTATCCGTGAGGGTGACGATATTGCTAAAATTGTAGTTGACAGTGTAATAGAAGCAGCAGAGTGGGAAGGATTTTCTTTAAGAGACCGTGACGTTGTGTCTGTAACGGAGTCAGTCGTTGCACGTGCGCAGGGAAACTATGCATCTGTTGACGCTATCGCAAAGGATGTTAAAACAAAATTCGGCGGAGAAACACTTGGCGTAATTTTCCCGATTTTCAGCCGTAACCGTTTTGCAATCTGTCTTCGTGGTATAGCAAAGGGTGCAAAAAAGGTTGTTCTTATGCTTAACTATCCTTCAGACGAGGTGGGGAATGCCCTTGTTTCTTATGACCAGATTGAAAAGGCAGGCGTAAACCCCTATTCAGACGTGTTGGATGAAAAGAAATACCGTGAGCTTTTTGGCGAAAACTTTCATGAGTTTACGGGCGTTGACTATGTGTCATATTATAAAGAAATAATAAATTCATGCGGGGCAGAGGCGGAAATTATCTTTGCAAATGACCCCAAGGTAATTTTAAATTATACAGATTGTGTGTTAAACTGTGATATCCACACACGTGCCCGCACAAAAAAGACTTTAAAAGAAGCAGGCGCAAAAATTGTATATGGACTTGATGACATCCTCTCTTCGTCTGTAGACGGCAGCGGATTTAATGAAAAGTACGGTCTTTTAGGCTCAAACAAATCAACGGAGGACTCAATAAAGCTTTTCCCGCAGGATTGCGTAGATTTAGTTTATGATATCCAGAAGCAGCTCAAAGAACGCACAGGCAAAAATATAGAGGTTATGGTATACGGTGACGGTGCATTTAAGGACCCTGCAGGAAAAATCTGGGAGCTTGCTGATCCTGTAGTTTCACCTGCCTACACCGCAGGACTTGAGGGTACGCCCAATGAAATTAAGATTAAATATCTTGCAGATAACGATTTTGCAAGCCTCAAGGGTGAAGAACTTACAAAAGCAATCAATGAGGCAATAAAGAAAAAAGGTGATGACCTTGTTGGAAATATGGCATCACAAGGTACAACCCCGAGAAGACTTACTGACCTTATAGGCTCACTTTGTGACCTTACAAGCGGTTCAGGTGACAAGGGTACACCAATCGTTTTGGTTCAGGGATATTTTGATAATTTGTCAGACTAAAAAAACAAAAAAAACGGCGTTTTTCGCCGTTTTTTTGTTGTATAATGTAAAAAAAGCTGATATAATTATTTGGATGAAAAATTAACGGGAGTTGTGGCAGATGAAAAAGAACAAAGGCTTTAAGAATTTTTTGTTTATGACGCTTGGATGCGTGCTTCTTTCATTTGGTGTATATTTCTTTAAGATACCTAATGGCTTTGCAACAGGCGGGGTAACCGGTATAGCAACTATATTAGGTAAGATTACTCCCATAACCCCTGCACTGTGGATTTGGGGATTAAATATTGCTCTGTTAATTTTAGGGTTTATATTTTTGGGCAGACAAAACGGAATAAAAACTGTATATTGCAGTATGCTATACTCTGCCATTACATATGTTTTAGAGGTTGTGCTGCCTATCAGTAAGCCACTTACGAATGAGCCTTTTATGGAGCTTGCATATGCGATGATTCTCACTTCCATCGGCTCTGCAATGATTTTTAACAGTGATGCATCTTCAGGCGGAACAGATATTGCCGCCCTTATACTTAAGAAATTTACAAGTATTGACGTGGGAAAAGCTCTTCTTGCCGTTGATTTTATAGTTGCAGTCAGTGCATTTGTTGTATTTGACATAAAAGTAGGTCTGTTTTCATTAATGGGCTTGTTTGCAAAGGCTTTTATTGTTGACGGCGTGATAGAAAGTCTTAACACCTGTAAATATTTTATAGTAATTACAAACAAAAGAGAAGAGATATCTGAATATATTATAAAGACGCTTCATCACGGAGTAACAGTAAGTAGTGTTACAGGCGAATATACCAAGGATGAAAAAACAATGATTCACACAGTCTGCAAAAGGGCAGAGGCGATAAAGCTAAGAAGCAAAGTCAGGGAAATTGACCCGCATTCCTTTATCATTATAACTACAAGCAGTGAGATTATAGGAAGAGGCTTCAGGGGAATATAATACAGTAAAATCAATTTAAGGAGACCTTATATGAAAGCAGAAAAAAACATCTTAATTGCATTTATACTTAACCTTGCTTTTTCGATTTTTGAATTTATCGGAGGGGCTATTACGGGAAGCGTGGCAATCGTATCTGACGCTGTGCATGATGCAGGGGATGCAGTAAGCATCGGCATTTCCCTTTTTTTAGAGCATAAGAGTAAAAAGAAAGCAGATGACGTATATACCTACGGCTACGGCAGATTTTCTGTTGCGGGCGGACTTGTTACGACTGCAATACTTATTTTCGGGTCAGTGGTAGTAATTTATAATTCCGTTATCAGAATATTTAATCCGACAGAAATTAACTATAACGGTATGATAATTTTTGCAGTTGTCGGAGTAGTTGTAAATTTTGTTGCCACACTAATTACAAAAGACGGGGATTCACTTAATCAAAGGGCAGTCAATCTTCATATGCTTGAGGATGTGCTTGGCTGGGTGCTGGTTTTAATCGGTGCAATTATAATGCGTTTTACCGATATAAAAATAATTGACCCCATCTTGTCAATCGGTGTATCTGTATTTATACTTGTAAACGCACTCAAAAATTTAAAAGAAATCGAAAGTATTTTTCTTGAAAGAACACCCGCAAATGTAAAACTTGAAGAAATAAAAGAAAAAGTAAGTGCTATTGATGGTGTAAAAGACATCCACCATATTCACGCATGGAGTATGGATGGATTAAATAATTATGCTACAATGCATATAGTTACCGATAAGGATGCTCATGAGATAAAAGAAGAAATAAGAAAAGAGCTTAAGGGCTTAAATATAGGCCATGTTACGCTGGAACTTGAAAGTACCCAGGAGCATTGCCACGAAATTGAATGTGAAAAAACTCATACATGCGGAGGGCACCACCACCATCACCATCACTAAAAAAGAAGGAAAAGTAATGCAGAAAACGAAGGAATCAAACTTTGATAAAATGACCAAGTGGCCCGTGCCAAAGCTCGTAATAACCTTGGGCATTCCCACTACGATAAGTATGCTTGTAACTAACATCTACAATATGGCAGACACCTATTTTGTAAGCTCGCTTGGTAACAGTGCCAGTGCTGCAGTGGGAGTTATGCTCGGTCTTATGGCTGTTATTCAGGCATTTGGCTTTATGTTCGGGCATGGTGCAGGGAGCATAATTGCAAGAAAGCTTGGGATAGGTGACAGTGACAGTGCAAGTGAGTATGCATCTATGAGCGTATTTGCCTGCCTTATTACCGGGCTTGTTATAAGCGTTTTAGGCTTTATATTTTTAGAGCCGATGATGAAGTTTTTCGGAAGCACAGCTACTATCCTTCCGTATGCAATAGACTACGGAAAATATATTCTTCTTTCTGCGCCCGTTACAATGATGAGCTTTGCCTTAAATAACATCTTAAGATATGAGGGAAGAGCTTTTTTCTCAATGATAGGGCTTTCAATCGGCGGAATATTGAATATAATCTGTGACCCGATACTGATTTTCGGCTTTGATATGGGAATTGAGGGTGCAGGCCTTTCTACTGCGATTTCACAGTGCATAGGTTTTTTAATTTTGCTTTCAGTATTTTTAATGGGCAAAACTCAAAGTAAGCTCTCCTTTTCTTTTGTTAAGAAAAACCCAAAGAGTATATCGCTAATCGTGCGCACAGGGTTTCCCAGTCTTGTAAGGCAAGGGCTTGGCAGCATATCAACAATGCTTTTAAATAACCTTGCAGGGCTCTATGGGGACGCCGCCGTTGCCGCGATGTCTATCGTAAATAAGATTGCCTTCTTTATTTTTGCCGTAGGGCTTGGCATAGGACAGGGCTTTCAGCCCGTTGCATCCTTTAACTATGGAGCGAAGCTTTATAAAAGGGTAAAAAAAGCATTTTACTTTACGCTTATCGCAGGCGAAATACTGCTTGGCATTTTTGCATTTGTCGGGATAATTCTTTCGGGGCACTTAATAGGATTTTTCCGTGATGACACGGAGGTAATAAAAATAGGCACAGTGGCACTTCGCTATCAGCTTTTGGCACTTTATTTTCATCCGCTTACGATATGCGCAAATATGCTCTTTCAAAGTATCGGCGAAAATAAAAAAGCAACCTTTTTATCAATGCTTCGGAACGGGATATTGTTTGTCCCTATAATTATATTACTCACATTTTCCTTTGGTATTTTGGGCGTGCAGATTTCGCAGGCAGTATCAGACGTACTGGCTTTTTTTATCGCACTTCCGATTGCAGTTTTGTATTTAAAAAAGCTTCCCGAGGATGGCTTTTAAATTTCCCCCTTAAAATGCTTGCCTTTTACGGCGTTTGCGAATACAATAATATGTAAGATAAAATTTTAAAGAGGTAAGAAAATGGTATATGAAAATATTTTAGAGGCTATGGGAAATACCCCGATAATTAAGCTAAAACATCTTGCTCCGGCTGATGGTGCAGAGATACTTGTTAAATTTGAAGGGCTTAATATCGGCGGTTCGATAAAAACGCGTACTGCGTATAATATGATATGTGATGCTGAAAAAAGAGGCATTTTAAATAAAGATTCAATAATAGTTGAGCCAACAAGCGGAAATCAGGGCATTGGTCTTGCGCTTGTGTGCGCGGTTAAGGGATATAAAGCAGTAATAATTATGCCGGACTCCGTAAGCGAGGAAAGAAGAAAACTCGTGGAGCACTACGGTGCAGAGGTTATTTTAATTCACGATGCGGGAAACATCGGGGCTTGCATCGAAGAATGTCTAAACACAGCACTTAAAATGAAAGAGGAAAACCCACGCGTCTTTGTTCCTCAACAGTTTGAAAATCCTGCAAACCCATCTATTCAGCGCACCCAAACCGCAAAGGAAATAATTGAAACGGTCGGCAAAAAAATTGACGGCTTTTGTTCTGGAATAGGAACCGGCGGTACGATTACAGGCATTGGCGAAGCGTTAAAGGAGCAAAACCCCGACATCTCAATCTGGGCGGTTGAGCCTAAAAATGCGGCAATCCTTTCAGGCGGATCTATCGGAACGCACGTTCAAATGGGAATAGGGGACGGATTAATTCCCGAAATTTTAAACTGCGATATTTACGATGACATCTGTATAATAGAAGATGAAGAGGCAATAAAGATATCAAAAGAGCTTGCGTCAAAAGAAGGTATTATGTGCGGAATTTCAAGCGGTACCAACGTTGCGGCAGCAATAAAGCTTGCCAAAAAGCTTGGAAAAGGAAAGACAGTGGTTACAATCCTTCCTGATACTGCAGAAAGGTATTTTTCCACACCTCTTTTTGACTGATAAAAACAATTGACAAAGAGACAATGCTGTGGTACAATCAAACCATAACAGCGAAAGAGGTGTAAACCCAAAATGGACGATGGCGATAGTACAGGCGATACTAACTATCCATTTGAGTTTTAGATTAAATAAGGCAAGGTGAAGTCAGATTTTTAGGCTTTGCTTTGTCTTTTTGTGCTTTTACAAATATTGGAGGATTAAAGATGAATGACATATTTTTAATGCTGTTTTTGCAGATAGCTCTTATTGCGCTTAATGCAATATTTGCGTGCGCGGAAATAGCAGTAATTTCTATGAATGACGTAAAGCTTTCAAAGCTTTCACAATCGGGGGACAAGCGCGCCCGCCGTCTTGAAAAGCTTACGGACCAGCCGGCAAGGTTTTTAGCTACAATACAGGTTGCAATCACCCTTTCAGGATTTTTGGGAAGTGCGTTTGCCGCTGAAAACTTTTCTGATGTAATTGTAGACTGGCTTGTAAGTCTTGGCGTGGGTATTTCGCCTGACGTAATGAATACACTTGCGGTTATACTTATTACCATTGTGCTTTCTTACATTACGCTTGTATTTGGCGAGCTTGTGCCAAAGCAGGTTGCGATGCGAAATTCTGAAAAGCTTGCGCTTGGGATATCAGGTCTTATCAGCTTTGTTTCAAAGGCTTTTGCGCCGATAGTTGCGCTCCTTACGCTTTCTACTAACGGAATTTTAAGACTCTTTGGCATTGACCCCAACGCCGTTGAAGAAGAGGTCAGCGAAGAGGAAATCCGTATGATGGTGGATGTCGGCAGTGAAAAAGGCACGATAGACAGTGAGGAAAGAGAATTTATCCAGAATGTATTTGATTTTGACAACCTTTCGATTGAGGATATCATAACTCACCGTAAGGACGTTACTTTTATCGATACAGAGGATGAAGACTCCGTCTGGGAAGAAACAATTAAAGGAACTGGGTATACATATTACCCCGTTTGCGAAGGCAGTGCAGACCAGGTCGTAGGAATATTAAACACCAAAAAATATTTCAGACTTGAGGATAAATCAAGAGAGTCAATTATGGAAAACGCAGTTTTCCCTGCATATTTTGTACCCGAAACTCTTATGGCGGACGCGCTTTTCAGAAATATGAAAAAAGAAAAAGTTGGTCTTGCGGTAGTGCTTGATGAATATGGTGGAATGAGTGGTATTATCACCATAAAGGACCTTGTTGAAGAGCTTGTAGGTGACCTTGAGGACGACATAGTTTCCGAGGAAGAGGACGATTTTATCGAGCCAATCGGCGAAAATATATGGAAAATAGGCGGAAGCGCTTCCCTTGAGGATGTTTGTGAGGCGCTTGGCATAACCATTGAAAGCGAGGAGTATGACACCTTAAACGGTCTTATTTTCCACACCCTTGAAACTCTTCCCGATGAAGGAATTGAGCTTGAAACGGATATTCTTAAAATTAAAGTTACCGAGATTGACGACCTTCAGGTAAAAACTGCAATTGTAGAAAAGAAAATAATAGAAGAGAATATCGAGGAATGAAAGGGAAAATAAATTGAATACATTAATTAACTTTTTCAAAGGAATAATAATAGGTATCGGCGGTATCGCACCCGGATTAAGCGGAAGCGTGATGCTTATAATTCTTGGGCTTTATGAAAAGACAGTCGGTGCAATAAGTACACTTTTTAAAAACTTTAAAAAGAATTTAATCTTTTTAGTCCCTCTTGTAATGGGCTTTGGCGTGGGCGTCTTACTTTTTAGTAAGGTTGTGGATTTCTTACTTTTAAACTATGAATTTGCTACAAGATATCTATTTTTAGGGCTTGTCGTGGGAACCGTTCCCCTATTTTACAGAGAGGTTAAGAAAAATGGCTTTGCAAAAAAGAATTATGTAATGATTTTCTTTGCAGTTATTTTTGGACTTTTCATTTTTACTTATAACAAAAGCCTTTTCCCGGTGATTGATAACCCAAATCTTATTCAGTCAGTAATTTTGGGCGTGGCAGTTGCAGGCTCATCGATAGTCCCCGGGGTAGACAGCGCGGTAATTCTTTCAGCACTCGGGCTTTATGAGCTTTATGTCAATTCAATAGCAACTCTTAATCTTCCTATTTTAATTCCGGCAGGCTTTGGCCTTGTTATAGGTGCATTTTTAATTTCAATGATTATGAATTCCTTAATAAAGCACTTTTATACGGCAACATTTTCAATAATTTTCGGACTGTTTTTGTCCATTATTCCAAGGGTGCTTACAAAGGGTTGCTATATTAACACTTTCGCATCAGGCGTGATGGCAGTGGTGCTTGTTGTTTTAGGATTTTTGGTATCTTACTATTTAGAAGATATTAAAGGAAATAACGAAAAAATAAGGAAACTCCTTAAAAAATAAGGTGCGATTATGGAAAAAAGGACATATCTTTGCATAGACCTTAAATCTTTTTTTGCATCAGTTGAATGTGTAGAAAGAAAGCTTGATGCACTGACCACAAATCTGGTAGTTGCAGACAAAAGCCGAACAGAAAAAACAATTTGCCTTGCGGTATCCCCGTCACTTAAATCCTTCGGGATTGGGGGTAGAGCAAGGCTTTTTGAGGTAGTTTCGAAGGTAAAAATGGTAAACGAACAAAGAAAAAAGGAAGCAGGAATTCGCGAGTTTACGGGGGAGTCTTATGATTTTAAAGAGCTTATGAAGGATAAAACCCTTAAGGTAGGCTACGTTGTTGCACCACCCCGAATGGCATATTATATGAAATACAGCTCGCAGATTTATAATATTTATCTTAAATATGTTGCGCCCGAGGATATCCACGTTTACTCAATTGACGAGGTTTTTATTGACCTTACAAATTACCTTAAAACCTATAAAAAAACACCGCGCGAACTTGCGATAACAATGATAAGAAACGTCTTAAAAGAAACAGGGATAACTGCAACCGCGGGTATTGGTACAAATATGTATCTTGCAAAGGTTGCGATGGATATTGTCGCTAAAAAAATAAAGCCCGATAAAGACGGCGTAAGAATAGCCGAGCTTGATGAAATGTCTTATCGTAAAGAGCTTTGGAATCACACTCCCATCACGGATTTTTGGCGTGTGGGGAAAGGGTACGAAAAAAGGCTTAAAAAAGAAGGGCTTAACACAATGGGCGATATTGCGCGCCTTTCAACCACCGAATTTGGAGAAAACAAGCTTTTTAAAATGTTTGGTGTAAATGCTGAGTTTTTAATTGACCACGCGTGGGGGTGGGAGCCTTGCACAATAGAAGACATAAGGGGCTACAAGCCGGAAAACAAAAGCATTGGCACAGGGCAGGTTTTGCACTCGCCGTATGAATTTAATAAAGCAAGACTTATAACAAAGGAAATGACGGAGCTTTTATCACTCGACTTAGTCAGAAAAGGCGTACTTACAAACCAGCTGGTCCTTACGGTTGGCTACGATATAGATAACCTTAAGGGAGAGCATAATTACACGGGTGAAATCACAACTGATCCCTACGGAAGAAGCATCCCCAAACATTCTCACGGCACGAAAAATTTAAAGGAGCATACGTCGTCTTCAAAGCTTATGCTAAAGGCTATGACAGAGCTTTTTGATGAAATTGTCGACAGAACTCTTTTAATAAGGCGCATAAATGTAGTGGCAAATAATGTTCTTAGTGAAAAAGAGTTTAAGGAAAAAGCGCACCACTACCAGATAGATATGTTTGAAAATTACGAAGAAAAAGAAAAAATGCTTAAAAAGGAACAAAGCATTCAGAAGGCAATACTTAAAATCAAGGACAAATTCGGCAAAAACGCCGTTATAAAAGGAATGAATTTAAAGGAAGGCGCAACCTCAATAGACAGAAATAAGCAAATAGGAGGACACCATGAATAATTATGATGATATATTGAGTCTCCCGCGCCCGCAACTTAAGTGCCACATCCCTGCCTCGCGTGAGACGCGCGCTGCGCAGTTTGGCGCTTTCAGGGCGCTTAACGGTTATGAAGAGGTCATAGAAGAAACAGGCAGATTTACAGAGCGAGAGGTAATGCTTACCGAAAGCAGTATAGAAATTCTTAACCATAAAATAAACGAGCTTTTAAAAAGCGGAGAAGAAGCCCAAATTACCTACTTTAAAAAAGATGAAAAGAAGGACGGCGGGGAGTTTGTAACACTCACCACCTCCATAAGAAAGAAAATAGAAGAAGATGGACTCCTTCTTCTTCAAAACGGCTTAAAAATAGAAGCAGGCTCAATAGTCGATATAAAACTTAATTTTTAACAAAATCATTGACAATATAAGTAAATTTTGATATCATATAACAAAGCTATGAAAACGTGTAAGTAGCTACAGGGTGCTTTTTTTAGAGAGAAAATGCCATCGGCTGTAAGCATTTTTAAAAAGTCCTGCAGTGAATTTCAGCGTGGGAGCTGTCTGCGAAAAGCTTTGGCGTTAAGCAGAACGTGTTTGTCGCGTAAAGGCAATAAAAGTGCAGGGCAAATGCTCTGAAATTGGGTGGTACCGCGAGCTATAGCTCGTCCCATGTTGGGACGGGCTTTTTTTATTTAGAAAATGAGGGGGTAAAAATATGAGTAAGGTAGAAGAAATAAAAGCATTATTTGAAGAAAAAATAAAAACACTTGATGCATCTTCAAAGGTGGAGGAAATGCGAATTGAATTCCTCGGCAAAAAGGGCCTTGTTGCATCACTTATGAGTGAGCTTAAAAATATTCCCAATGAACAGAAAAAAGAATTTGGTCAAAGTGTAAATGTTCTTAAGGAATATATCGAATCACAGCTTTCTCAAAAAAGGGGAGAGATAGTAAAAAAAGAGGAAGAGGCGCTTATAAATTCTGCGGAAGAGTATGATGAGTCACTTCCCATGGATATTGAAAAAGGGTCATATCACCCAATCACCCTTGTTCAGCGCGATCTTGAGAGAATTTTTAGAACAATGGGCTTTGCGATAGAGGACTATAGTGAAATTGTTGACGACTATCACTGCTTTGAGGCGCTTAATATTCCCAAGCACCACCCCGCACGTGATATGCAGGATACTTACTATTTAAGCACACCTAACCAGCTTCTTAAAACACATACATCTGCTGCACAAAATGCAATTATGCACAAATACGGTGCACCGCTTCGCGCGATTTTCCCGGGTAGGTGTTTTCGTAATGAGTCGACTGACGCGTGCCATGAAAACACGTTCTTCCAGATGGAAGGGATTATGATTGATAAGGATATTTCAATTTCAAACCTTATTTACTTTATGAAAACTATGCTTTCAGAGGTATTTAAAAAGGACGTAACAGTAAGACTCCGTCCCGGATTTTTCCCATTTGTCGAGCCTGGGTTTGAGCTTGATATAAAATGCCTTATCTGCGGAGGTGAGGGTTGCCCGTCTTGTAAAAATTCAGGCTGGCTTGAGCTTTGCCCCTGCGGAATGATTCACCCCAACGTGCTTAAGCACGGCGGAATTGACCCCGAGGAATACACAGGCTTTGCATTCGGTCTTGGCCTTACAAGACTTGCAATGATGAAGTACGGCATTAAGGATATCCGTATGTTTAACAGCGGCAGCCTTAAGGCACTCGGTCAGTTTGAAAATGAGTAAGGGGAGGTAAGTAAAATGCTTGTTTCAATGAATTGGATAAAAGAATGTGTTGATATTCAAAACGAAGATATGGAAAAGCTTATTCACAAGTTTACCTTATCTACTGCAGAGGTTGAAGATATCTACCATAAGGGAAGAGACATAAAGGATGTCGTTGTCGGCGAAATTATTTCGTTTGAAAAGCATCCCGAGTCTAAAAAGCTTCACATCCTTAAGGTTGACGGCGGGGACAGAATTTATGACTGTGTTTGCGGTGCGCCGAATGCCTCTCTTGGCATTAAGGTTGCGTTTGTAAAAGCAGGCGGAAGAGTGCCCGCGGGTGAAATCACCAAATGCAAGGTTGCAGGATACGATTCAGAGGGTATGTGTTGCTCTGAAGCAGAGCTTGGAATTAGTGACGACCACTCGGGAATTATGATTCTTGACTCCTCGCTTAAAAATGGTACAGACCTTAAGAGTATCTATGATATAGATGACGTTATCTTTGAGGTTGACAATAAATCACTTACAAATCGCCCTGACCTTTGGGGGCATTACGGAATTGCACGCGAATTTGCAGCACTTACGAATAAGCCTCTTAAGCCCCTTTCGCTTGAAGAGCCTGTCTATAACGGCGATAATAAGATAAATGTTAATATTACCCGCAAGGACCTTGTTTACAGATATTCCTGCCTTCAGATTTCCGATATACAGGAAAACGTAAGTCCCGTGAATATGAGAATTCGCCTTTACTATTGCGGAATGAGGGCTATTAACCTTCTTGCTGACCTTACAAACTACATTATGCTTGAGCTTGGTCAGCCCATGCATGCGTTTGACGCCCAAAAAATCCAGTCGATTGGTGTTGGCACACCTGAAAAAGACATTAAATTTACAACTCTTGACGGCATAGAGCGTGACATTGATACAGATACACTCCTTATCTATAATGGAAATACCCCCGTTGCAATTGCAGGAATTATGGGTGGCTTAGACTCCGAAATTGTAGATACAACCACAAGCGTTGTGCTTGAATCTGCAAACTTTGACGGTGTAAGCACAAGAAAGTCATCTTCAAGACTCGGTCTTCGTACAGATGCAAGTATGCGCTATGAAAAAATACTTGACCCCGAAATTACAGTTAAGGCAATTTACCGCTTTGTAAAGCTCCTTCGTGAGATTGACGGCGGCGCAAGAGTAACGTCACTCCTTACTGATGAATATGTGCAGAAGTATCCGGAAATCAGCCTTTCATTTAACAAAAGCTATGTTGACCGCTACACAGGAATTGATATTCCTGACAGTCAGGTTGTTTCAACACTTAAAAACCTTGGCTTTGGTGTAGAGCTTGAAGGCGGGGAATTTACAGTTAAGGTTCCGTCATGGCGTGCGACAAAGGACGTTACAATTAAGGCTGATATCATCGAAGAAATTACAAGAATTTACGGATATGATAACTTTAATATCACAACAACAAAGAGTGCTCTTGTGCCCGTAAGAGAAGAAGTAGAAAAAGCCGACAGTGAGCTTATGAAGGACATTTTAGTTCAGCGCTATAAACTTCACGAGGTGCATTCATACATCTGGTGCGACAGCGCAAAGATGAAAAAGCTTGGAATGGATATTGAAGAAAACGTAACTATCCTAAACAGTGCAACCCCTGAAAACGGAACGCTCCGTAACAGTATGCTTCCGACTCTTATGGGTTATGTTTATGATAACAAGCAGTATGCCCCCGAGTTTGGCATTTTTGAGCTTGGAAGAGTAATTGACGGAGTTACAGAGGAAAACCTTTGTAATGAAAGAAAGAGACTCGGAATTGTGCTTTTCTCAAAAGTGAAATCAGAAAAGGATGTTTACTTTAAAGCAGTTGAAATCGTAAAATATATCTGCAGTCAGTTAAGGCACAGTGATGCGCAGTTTAAGAGAATAGCGCCAATACACAACTGGCAGCACCCCAAGAATACATCAGAAATTATTCTTGGCGGCAAAAAAGTGGGTACTTTGTGCACGCTTCACCCCTCTAACCTTTCAAAGCTTGACAAGGTTGGCGTGGCAGTATGCATTGAGCTTGATATTGAAGACTTTAAGGATGCCGAGTTAAAAGCACTTAACTTTAAAGAGCCTTCAAAATTCCCCGGTATGGATTACGACTTATCACTTATAACAAGTGGCAAAAAGTACTCCGAAATTGAAAGTGCGTGGATAAAGCTTGATATTTCGACTCTTGACGCAGTTAAAATTATTGACACTTATGAAGCAGACGGCGAAAAATCAATTACAGTTCGTTTCTCATTCTCCTCACAGGAAAAAACACTTTCAATGGAAGAAGTACAAAGCGAAATCAATAAGATAATAGAAAATCTAAACGCAATCGGCGTAACAATGAAAGCGTAAAATAAAGGAATTGTAAAAAGAGCTTTAGAACGGACAAACTGAGCAAAAAAACACACGGGAGGTACCTCCCGTGTGTTTTTTTGGTTACCCGAAGCTGTATATGTATACAGCGAGAGGCGAAGTTTGTTCGTAGCAAAAAAGCTCAAAAAAAGAAAAATCTCATAATAAAATGAGATTTTTCATCCATATAAGAAAACTTTATCAATTTAAGATATTACTTATTTGGTATATTAAATATACTCTTTGCTTTTTTGCGTTCTAGACTTTTTTTACAATTCCTCTAATTCTTTTTCTACCATTTCGCGAGTGATTGTTATAACACTCGTAAATTTGCACTCAAGTGCCTTTTCAAAATACTCTTTAGCTTTTTCCTTTTCGCCAAGCGCTTTTAAAACGCGCCCGTAATTATAGTAGGGAACAGGCGTGTAAAACTTAAGAGTCATAGCCTTTTCGTAAATTTCCTTTGCCTTTTCAAACTCACCTAAAACAAAGTAAAGCTCACCTAAATTATCGCAGATTGTCTTATCATCACTGTTATAATCATAAGCCTCCATCATAAAGGGGAGGTAATTTAGGGGATTTTCCTCTTTAGCTTTTTGAAGATAGAAAACGCCAAGGGAGGCAAAGGTATCCGTTTTTGGCTGCTGCTTATGGACCATTTCCATCATATTTATAGCTTCTTCAGTGTCCCCCTCTTTAAAGAGGAGTACTGCCAAATTGTGCTTTGCATCAAGCTTGTCATTTGTCTGTGTGCGCTTTGAATTAATAACCTCATTTAAAAGGCGCTTGCCCTTTTCAAATCGGTTTTCACGAAGACAAAAGGCTGAATAGTTTATTTTGCATCTTGCATCCATATCACCTGTTTTATAAGCCGTTTCAAAAAGCTTACCTGCCTTTTCTATATCACCGTTTATAAAATACAGCTGACTTGCAAGCCTTGTCAAAATTTTAGCACGTCTTTTAAACATGATGAGGGCTACAAAAAGAACTAAAAGAAGAAGCGTTGCTAAAAATCCAAATTCCTTATAAGCCATAAAGAAAAGGAGGCCCGCAATTATCAAATAAAGTAACCTACTCATAATTAAAACTCCGCAGAACCCGTTGTTCTCGGGAAACTCATAACGTCACGTATATTTTGCATACCGGTAATATACATAAGCGCTCTTTCAAAACCAAGTCCGTAGCCTGCATGCTTTGCACTACCGTAACGGCGAAGGTCAAGATACCACCAGTAATCCTTGGGGTCAAGATTAAGCTCTTTCATTCTTGATTCCAAAAGCTCAAGCCTTTCTTCTCTCTGGCTTCCGCCGATAATTTCACCAACGCCCGGAACCAAACAGTCCATAGCGGCAACAGTCTTTCCGTCATCATTTAAGCGCATATAAAAGGCCTTAATGTCCTTTGGATAATCCATAACGAAAACAGGGCGCTTAAATATCTTTTCTGTAAGATAACGCTCATGCTCTGTCTGAAGGTCAATGCCCCATTCTACGGGATAGTCAAACTTTTCGCCACTGTTTTTAAGAAGCTCAATCGCCTCTGTATAAGTAACTCTGCCAAAGTCTGAATTAAGCACGCTATTAAGTCTTTCAAGAAGTGTGTTATCAATAAACTTATTGAAAAATTCCATTTCTTCAGGCGCATTTTCGAGTACATAGCGTATTATGTACTTAAGCATATCCTCCGAAAGCTCGGCAATATCATTAAGGTCTGCAAATGCAACTTCAGGCTCCACCATCCAGAATTCCGCCCCGTGTCTTGGGGTAAAGCTCTTTTCTGCACGGAAGGTAGGACCAAAGGTATATACCCCGCCAAGTGCCATAGCGTGTGTTTCAACGTTTAGCTGCCCGCTTACAGTAAGATTTGTGGATTTTCCGAAGAAGTCCTGGGAAAAGTCAATGCTTCCGTCTTCATTTCTCGGGGGATTATCCATATCAAGCGTTGTAACGCGGAACATTTCGCCCGCACCTTCACAGTCGCTTGATGTAATAAGCGGTGTGTGAACGTATACAAAGCCCCTCTCATTAAAGAAAGAGTGGATAGCATATGCCAAAATACTTCTTACGCGGAAAACTGCAGAAAAAGTATTTGTCCTCGGACGAAGATGCGCAATTGTGCGCAAATATTCGTAAGAATGGCGCTTTTTCTGAAGCGGGTAATCAGGCGTTGATTCACCCTCAATCTCGGCTTTTTCTGCGTGAAGCTCAAAGGGTTGTTTTGAGTCGGGGGTAGCTACAGTTACGCCCTCAAAATAAACGGCGCTTCCAACATTAAGAGATGCAATTTTGTCATACACATCAAGCTTGTCTTTTTCAATAACAACCTGAAGACATTCAAAAAAGCTTCCGTCATTAATGGAAACAAAACCGATATTGTTATTTGCACGAATTGAACGAATCCAGCCTGCAACGCGTACCTTTTGTCCGTCCTGAAGCGAAGGTGTGCGGAAGAGCTGTTTTATCGTGGTTCTTTTCATAAATATTCCTCCTCGATTATAACAAAATCTGTCACGCACTTACGGCGTGACAGATTGGGATTTCCCAAGGGATTAATTATTCGTTGCAATCACAGCAGTCGCAATCGCAATCGCATTCATCAAATTCAAGCTCAATCTCCTCACCGCAAGCGGGGCAGGTGATTTTGTCTTCATCATCATCAAGGAAATCTTCGTCAAAGTAAATTATATCTCCGCAATGAGGGCATTCAACTGAAAACTCCTCTTCATCATCATACTCATCATCGCCGTATACGAAGCTTTCAAGCGCGTCAAGGTCTTCATCAACCTCATCTAACTGGTTTGAGATATCCTCCTGAACTTCCTCAATGCTTGCAATTTCATCTGCTGCATCTGAAACTGCCTCAACAAGTGCCAAAAGAAGCTTTCCTTCCTTTGTTGTTTCATCAATTTCAAGACCTTCTGCAAGACCTCTGATATAAGCTAATTTTTCTGTTAAATAACTCATAATAATTCTCCTTTTAAATTATGCTCTACCCATATATTCGCCTGTGCGGGTATCAACCTTGATAACTTCGCCGTTATCGATGAAAAGCGGAACCATTACTACTGCGCCTGTTTCGAGTGTAGCAGGCTTTGTTGCACCTGTTGCAGTGTTGCCTGCAAAACCGGGCTCTGTCTCTGTGATTGCAAGCTCAACAAAGTTCGGAGGTTCAATACCGAAGATATTTCCCTTGAAGGAAAGAATCTTAACCTGCATATTCTCTTTTACAAACTTAAGAGCATCACCAATCTGGTCAGGACTTACGGGAAGCTGTTCATAGCTTTCAGGGTCCATAAAGTAGTAAAGGTCACCGTCATTGTAGAGATATTCCATATCTCTTCTGTCAATGTGTGCCTTGGGCATCTTATCTGTGGGGCTGAATGTTTTTTCTACAACGCCGCCTGAAATAACGTTTTTAATCTTTGTTCTTACAAACGCTGCACCTTTACCGGGTTTAACGTGCTGGAACTCAATTATCTGGTAAACACCACCGTCATATTCAAATGTTACGCCGTTTCTGAAATCGCCTGCTGAAATCATATTATTTTATCCTTTCGTCATCTAATAAATATTATTTACTTAATAAGTAAATTTTACTACATTTTAGTTTAAATAGCAAGGGTTTTTTAAATATTTTATTAAGAATTAAGAAAATATCCCCTTGTGTAAAGCGGGGGCTTTACAATTTGTGCTTTATTTATATACATATCCATTATATTTTTTACTTCTTGCGCAGTTTCATCGGTAAAAACAAGCCTTTGTGCATTTACGCCCGTTTTAAGGATTTCGCCCATTTTATCTGCCATAAAAGTAGGGCGGGAATTTAAAAGAATGTTAAAGTGAGAGTAACCGCCCAGAATTGTAAATGCTGCGCCCTTTTCGTCAGTAATTTTAATCGGGCGTGTGCAGTCGCATTTATCTGTAATTCCGCGCACAAGGCACGCGCGGGAGGTCATAACTGTCTGCTTTCCGTAGGCTAAAACTTCACAAAAAGCATTGGTTTTTTCGCAAATTTCCTTAATTTCTGAAAGCGAAAGCTCGGGAGAAAGAGTCGCGGAATCGCAAAAATCGGAAACAAATCGAAGTGACGCGCTGTTATAGATATTTACACCCCAGTCAGCGCAAACCTCAAAACCTTTTTCACGAAAGTAGGAAAGCATACCTAAAGAGGATGCGTAAATCAATTTCGGGAGCTTTAAATTCTCAATAGTCTCTTCAAATTCCGGCATATCCATTATAACCTGAGGGAGTAAAAGTGCGCATCTTTCGTCTGTGTTTACCTTATCCCAGATGTTTAACGGTACAAGCACCCTGTCAGCATCCTTTACAGATTCAAACTGGTAAGGAAAAGTAATCTGTGCAAAGGTGAGCATTTTCGCTCTTTTTTCCTTTTTTACCTTTTCGGGATAAATGTAGGAATAGGTCTTAAGTGTATTTATTTTTTCGCGCAATCCTAAAAGCTTTTCGGCACAGTCACGCCTAAGCTTATTTAAGGAAGACGCCGAAAGCGTAGTATCCGCCTCAATTTCGCACTCGAAGTCCGAGAGGTAAAACGGAGTTTGCCCAAGCTTTGCTATTCTTTCTTTAGCGGAGAAAGCGTCAAGCGCAATCTTTTGCGCCCTTTCACCTTTTTCTCCAAAAACCTCGCTAATATTTCCGATAGCATCCGTAAATTTTAAATAGGACGGCTCACCCGCATTTATCTTAAGGTACGCTTTAATGGGGATTTTTTTAATATCAACACCCTCGCGATATGAAAACCGCGCTTCTTTTAAAACATCCTCATCTGCGCGCTGGGTAATTTTATCGTTACTTATTGTATAATTCATCATCTCGGGCGTGTTTATATTTTTAAAATACGCCTTTGTAAAACCGTCCCCGCGCACAAATATTTTTTTTAGAATGTCCTCATCCTCGTGCGTAAGAGGGGAGGGGTTATCAAGATATTTTCTATAAATCCTCGTGACCGTTGCAACATATTCGGGGCTTTTCATTCTGCCCTCAATTTTAAAGCTGTGAATACCTGCTTTTTTCATCGAGGAAACTTCATCGGCAAGGCACAAATCACGCGGACTTAAAAAATAACCCTTTTTGTCTTTATATGTGTAAAGCTTTCGGCAGGGCTGGGCGCACTCTCCGCGGTTACCACTTCTTTTGCCTATAAAAGAAGACATAAGGCACCTTCCCGAAAGGCTTATGCAGAGTGCCCCGTGAACAAACGCCTCAAGCTCAATATCTGTATTTTTATGTATTCTTGTAACTTCTTTTTCTGAAAGCTCCCTTGAAAGCACAACGCGAGAAAAGCCGTGCTTTTTTAGAATGTTTACGTCATATTCGTTTGAACACGTAAGCTGTGTGCTTGCGTGAATGGGCATATCGGGGCAAACCTTTTTTATAATATCTGCCGCACCGATATCCTGCACAATTATCGCGTCAACGCCCGAAATAGTGCTTTCTTTTACGGCTTTTTCAAAATCAGTAAGCTCGTTTTCTTTAATTAAAGTGTTTAAAGCAAGATAAATCTTAACACCGCGCGCGTGACAATATTTTGCAGCTTCGCGGATTTCATCCCAAGTAAAGTTTGACGCGTTTTTCCTCGCGCTAAAGCTCTTTTCTCCAAGATATATTGCATCTGCGCCGTTTAAAACTGCCGCACGAAGCGCGGCATCGCTTCCCGCAGGGGCTAAAAGCTCTGTTTTCATAGTTTTTCCTCATTATTTAAAAAACCACACTTATTTTAGTATCTTTTATTTTTAAGTTCTGTTTCAAGCTTAACCATATTGACCTTAAGCGACTGATTTTCTGCGCGAAGTCGTCCTATCTCTGCATTTAGCTTATCGAGTGCAAGCTTTGACGCGCCAGCTTCTTCTGCATATTTTAAAAGCTGGGTGCGAAGCTTTTCGTTATCCTCTTTCGCCTGCATATACTCGTCTGCAACATTAACTGCCGTAAGCACTGCCGCCATAGAGGTAGAAAGTCTTCTGTCGCGTGAAAGCAGCTCACGCATATTTTTGTCAACGTGATATGCAACGTGACGTACGTATTCCTCATCTGCCGAGCTTGTAATTCTGTACTCTGCATTATTTATATTAACAACGGTGGTTATCTTTTTTTCCTCCACGGTATTACATCCTTTCAAAGAGTTTCTTCTTTTGTAAAAGCGCGTTGTATATTATATTTATTATACCTTACTAATTAAATGATTTCAACAATTTTTTAACTCTGCTTGTAAAGTGGGGAAAATTATGGTATCATAGTATTAAGATGTTTCAGAAAATGCCCCGCGCAAAAAGAAGGCATCGCGAAGCGCGCACCAGATAGATGCAACCATAACAATGGCAGTGCTTTTAGGTGCCGAAAGAGAAAAAAGTGCAATAATTACTATCGGATAAAAAACAATCAGTTTTTTTGGCTTTGATGCCGCATAGATAACAGATGCGCCCACAAGGAAAATAGAAGAAAGCGCATCCATATAATCACGAAGAAAAATAAACAAAATGGAAGTAATAAGAACACCAAACGGAATTTCCCAAAAAGATTCTGAAATATTGGGGAAAGATAAAATAAGGAAAACGGGCGTAAACAGAAGCCAGATATCCGTAGCCTTTAATATAAAACAGATTATAAAAGAAATTAAAAGTGAAAGAATTTTTTTCATAGCGCACCTCAAAAATTGATATATTCTTATTGTTGTATAAAACAAAAAATTTATTCTTAAAGTGGAGGAAGAGCAGTGCACGAAACAGAAAAAGAAATAGAAAAAGTAATACTCTGCGGTGTTCACAGAGGTCTTTTAAATACGCTTGAAGATACCACGGATGAATCAATGGAAGAGCTTCGAGAACTTTCAATCACTGCAGGCGCAGTTGTTGTGGGAGAAATTGTCCAGAATAAAGAAAGGCCCGAGGTGGGGACTTACTTTGGTGAAGGAAAGCTTGAGGAGCTTCGCGTTTCGGCACAGTCGCTTGATGCAAATCTCCTAGTCTTTGATGACGAGCTTACGGGAAGCCAGATAAGAAACATAGAAAACTACACAGGCGTACGAACGATTGACAGAAGCAGTCTTATTCTTGATATATTTGCAAAACGTGCCATTTCCAAGGAAGGTAAAATTCAGGTAGAGCTAGCCCAACTCCGCTATAATCTTCCAAGGCTTATCGGTATGGGGCGCCAGCTTTCTCGACTTGGAGGCGGAATAGGAACGAGAGGCCCCGGCGAAACAAAGCTTGAAAGTGACCGCAGGCACATTTACAGAAGGATAAATGCGCTTGAGGAATCTCTTAAAGAAATCGAGGCACACAGAAATCTCCTCCGCACAAGAAGAGAGAAGGACGAGGCGTACTGCGCAGCACTTGTCGGCTATACAAATGCGGGCAAAAGCACAATTCTGAATTATTTTACAAGTGCAGAGGTTTTAGCTAAAAATATGCTTTTTGCAACGCTTGATCCAACTGTCCGCAAGCTTGAACTTTCTGACGGCAGAAACGCCGTTTTAGTAGACACCGTAGGCTTTATAAGAAAGCTTCCTCACCATCTTATAGAGGCATTTAAGTCAACTCTTGACGAAGCGGTTTTAGCCGATGTTTTAGTGCACGTTATAGATTCATCAAACCCCGAAATAGAGGCGCAAATGAAGGTTGTAGATAATCTTATAAAAGAACTTGGTTGTAAGGCGACGCGCATTATTGCAGTTTTTAATAAGTGTGATTGTGCACCCGCACTTTCACCGCGTCCCGAAGGGTACTATACAGATTTTGTAACCGTAAGCGCCAAAACGGGCGAGGGGATGGATAAGCTCCTTGAGCTTATTGAAGATGCTCTCCCCGGTAAAAAGCGTGAGATAACGCTTCTTATTCCTTACAGTGATTCAAAAACTGCAGCACTTCTTCATAATGACGAAGTTATTTTAGAGGAAACCTATGAGGCAGAAGGCACAAAAATAACCCTTCTTGCAGATAATGCTCTTTATAAAAAAATGGAAAAATATATAGTTTCGGAGAAAAACTAATGGATTACAAAACCGTCAAAAACGATGCCAGCGCTGAAATGATTGAAAGAAAAAGTAAGTTTATAGGTTATTGCCGCCCCGTAAAAACTCAGGAGGAGGCAATAGGCTTTATAAACGAAATAAGGGAAATGCACCGTCAGGCAACGCACAATGTGTATGCCTATATTTTGCGTGAGGATAACATTATGCGCTACAGTGATGATGGGGAGCCTGCAGGCACCGCAGGAATGCCCGTGCTTGAGATTATCAAAAAAGAGGGCCTTACAGATGTGTGTGTGGTTGTCACAAGGTATTTCGGAGGAATACTTCTTGGCGCAGGGGGACTCGTCAGGGCATACGCCAAAAGTGCAAAGCTTGGAATTGAGGCAGCCTGCCCCGTAGAAATGATAAAATGCACCTCTTTTATGGTAAAATGCAATTACAACGACTATGGCAAAATAGAGTTTGCAATAAATAACGAAGGCTACATAATAAAAGACTCTTCCTTTGAAGAAAGTGTGCATATAACTGTGGCAGTAAAAATGGGCGAGGAAGAGAGATTTATTAAAACAATTAACGATATTTCAGGCGGAAGCAGTGAGATTACAATGCTCTATAATGAATACGTAATGAAAGAAATCGACTAAAAAAATATTTAAGCAAAAAAAGTAAAAAAGCTATTGACAAACCCAATTTAATTTGCTATACTATCAAAGTCGCAACTGCGGGTGTAGTTCATTGGTAGAACACCAGCCTTCCAAGCTGGATAGGTGGGTTCGATTCCCATCACCCGCTCCACTTTTTCAAAGCACATAAATTTTTATGTGCCTGTAGCTCAGTTGGATAGAGCAACTGCCTTCTAAGCAGTAGGTCCTGGGTTCGAATCCCCGCAGGCACGCCACATGGTGGGTATAGCTCAGTTGGTTAGAGCGCTAGATTGTGGCTCTAGAGGCCCAGGGTTCGAATCCCTGTATCCACCCCACAATTTTTTCTGAGTTACCCTCGGCTTCAATGGTGGGCTGTAGCCAAGGTGGTTAAGGCACCAGACTTTGACTCTGGCATACGCAGGTTCGAGTCCTGCCAGCCCAGCCAAAAATTAATATGGTCCATTAGCTCAGTCGGTAGAGCACTTGACTTTTAATCAAGTTGTCCGGAGTTCGAATCTCCGATGGATCACCAAATAAAAAACACACCTGTATGGTGTCTTTTTTGTTTGGTGCCCATCGAAGACTTAATCTATGGTGAATTAAAAAATGAGTGCTTTACCGACTGAGCGAGCGAAGTTGGTAGTCTGTAAGCCCTTCGCTGCCGGTGGCAGATGAAGAAGGGCTTACAGAAACGCAGTAGCCACAGTTTGAAGATGGCGATTTACTCGCCACGCGCAAACTGTGCAGCTACAAGGTGTCGGCTGCACAAAGGAAGCAAATTAAACTAAAGAGGCAGAGAGCGC
>JAZNSQ010000022.1:0-1587 GCA_045591265.1 Clostridia bacterium
CGACATTCATTCACGATTTTCTTTGCATTCATCCTTTTAATGATGGTAATGGAAGAATGTCAAGACTGCTTACCACCTTGTTACTCTACAGAAGCGGATTTTATGTTGGTAAATACATCTCGCTTGAAGCTAAAATTGCAAGCAACAAAGATTTATATTACGATTCCCTTAATAAATCTCAGGATGGATGGCATGAAGGCTTAGAGGATGCAACACCGTTTATAAAATACATCCTTGGTACTATCCTTGCTGCATATAAAGACTTTGAAGACAGATTTTCCATCGTAGAAGAAAAACTTCCTGCAATCGAAATGGTGAGAAAGGCATCGCTGAATAAGGTGGGGCGTTTTACCAAACAGGATATCAGAGAACTCTGTCCGTCACTCAGCATAAGCTCCGTTGAAGGGGCACTTCGTAAAATGGTAAGCGAAGGAGAGCTAAAGCGTGAAGGTTCGGGCAAGTCAACTTGTTATTATAGAATAAAATAAGAAAGTTTTGAATAACGGAGGTGTAAAAATGAAAATAGTTATTATTGGAGGAGTTGCAGGCGGTGCTACGGCTGCGGCAAGAATCAGAAGACTTGATGAAAATGCGGAGATAATCATTTTTGAGCGAAGCGGATATGTTTCTTACGCAAACTGCGGACTCCCTTACTATATCGGTGGAGAAATCTCTGACAAAGAAGATTTGTTTTTACAGACTCCCGAAGGATTTTGGTCGAGATTTAAAATTGATGTAAGAACGCTCCATGAGGTAACTAAAATAAACCGCGAAAGAAAAACTGTTACGGTTTTGGATAAAATGAGCGGAAACGTGTTTGAAGAAAGCTATGACAAACTCATTTTGTCTCCCGGTGCAAAGCCTGTTATGCCTGATTTTTGCATTGGTGATTGCAGTAACATTTTCACACTGCGCACAGTAGAAGATACGCTTAAAATTCGTGAGTTTACAGACAACTATCCAATTAAGACGGCAGTTATCATCGGCGGTGGTTTTATAGGACTTGAAATGGCGGAAAATCTTAAAAACCGAGGGATAGATATTACTGTCATCCAAAAAGGCGACCACCTTTTAAATACAGTAGATAGTGACATTGCATCATTTGTTCACACAAATTTAAGGACAAAGGGCATCAATATTCTTTTAAATGCCAATGTAAAAAGTATTGAGAAGAACATTGTCATTACCGATTGTAAAGAGATACCTGCTGATATGGTCATTGTATCTGTTGGTGTTTCACCTGAAAACACGCTTGCAAAGGATGCGGGACTCGCATTGGGCGTAAAGGGGGCAATTGCAGTTTCTGACAATATGCAAACCTCGGACGAGGACATTTATGCAGTTGGTGATGCGGTAGAGGTGGAAAACTTTATTTCAAAGGATAAGGCAGTTATAACATTAGCAGGCCCTGCCAATAAGCAGGGGCGAATTGCGGCAGATAATATTTGCGGCATTAACAGCACCTATAAAGGTACGCAAGGTGCATCGGTTATTAAACTATTTGATATGACAGTAGCATCAACAGGAATGACTGAAACTCAGCTTAAATTAAGCAATATCGCTTACGAAAAAGTTATTCTATCGCCC
>JAZNSQ010000023.1:0-41314 GCA_045591265.1 Clostridia bacterium
GTGTGAAAATGTTACTGCAATCACCAATGCAAAAATCAGGCATAACAGGCTTTGCACCGGGAGATAAAATGAGTTTGTCATAGCTTTCTTCAAACACATTTCCGCTTATTTTATCCAAAACCGTAACAGTTTTTCTTTCACGGTTTATTTTAGTTACCTCATGCAGAGTTTTTACATCAATTTTAAATCTCGACCAAAATCCTTCGGGAGTCTGCAAAAACAAATCCTCTTTGTCAGCGATTTCTCCGCCAATATAGTAAGGGAGTCCGCAATTTGCGTAAGAAACATATCCGCTTCGTTCAAAAATGATTATTTCGGCATTTTCATCAAGTCTTCTAATTCTTGCTGCAGCCGTAGCACCGCCCGCAACTCCTCCAACAATAACAACCTTCATTTTTACACCTCCGTTATTTCTTTTAATGCTTTTTTAAACTGGAATGTAAACAGTGTTGCCGTAAATGTAACTGCAATAATATCTGCGACAGGCTCAGCCATATAAACCGCTTGTGTCTTGTCTGCCAAAATGCTTGGCATAATATAAATCAGCGGAAGTAGCAATACGAATTTACGCACAACTGCAACCACGATGGAGTTTGCCGCTTTGCCAAGCGATGTAAATGTCATCTGGCAGGCAATCTGAATACCAAAGAGACCAAGTCCGCCAAGATAAATTCTCAGCATCGGGGCTGCAAACTGTGCAAGGGATGTATCTGATGTAAATATCTTAACAAAAACCCCGGGTGCTATCATAACCGCCGCCCAGAGCGCTATGGAATATGTTAAACAAGTGATTAAAAGCAGGCGGAAGGTTTTCTTAACTCTGCCTACATTTTTAGCACCAAAATTGTAGCTAGTAATAGGCTGAGCACCTTGTGCAATTCCCTGCAGAGGTAACATTGCAAACTGCATAACGCTTGTCATAATGGTCATAGCACCGACTGCAATATCTCCACCGTATTTAAGAAGTGAAGAATTAAAGCAAACAGAAATCACACTTTCGCTCGACTGCATAACAAACGCCGCTGTTCCAAGTGCGATGCAAGGCAGAATGATGTCTGCCCGAAGTTTTAGGTTTTCTTTCTTTAGTTTAAGCTGTGTCTTTTTGCCGCAGAGGAAAGAGATAATCCATACACAGGAAAGCATCTGCGAAATAATGGTTGCAAGTGCCGCTCCTTTTACACCCATACCAAAGCCAAATATGAATATGGGGTCAAGCACAATATTACATACCGCACCAATAATAACAGAAACCATAGAAACAGTGGTAAATCCCTGTGCTGTAATAAATGTGTTCATACCCAAAGTCATCTGCACAAACAGAGTGCCAAGGGCGTAAATGCTCATATAATCGGTTGCATAGCCGATTGTGTTTTCGCTTGCACCAAATGCAAGGAGCAAGTCCTTGTTCCAGATAAGCAAAACTGCGGTCAGGATAACCGACACAACAATCTGCAGACTAAAGCAGTTGCCAAGCGTCTTTTCAGCAGATTCAATATCCTTTTCGCCCATAAAGATAGACGCTCTCGGTGCACCGCCCGAACTTACCAATGCTGCAAAAGCTGCAACAAGCATAATCAGGGGCATACATACACCAACACCCGTAAGCGCCAAACTGCCATCACCCGGCATATGACCTATGTATATGCGGTCAACTATATTGTAAAGCATATTGATAAGCTGTGCCACAACCGTTGGAATAGACAGTCTGAACAAAAGCTTACCGATAGGCTCTGTCGCTAAAAATTCTTTTTTGTTAGTCATTTAATATAACACCTTATTTTCCAATATGAATTCATCGCTTTGCCCACACGATAAATTTTATCATTTTCAATTAAAATATCTAAAGGCATTATGAAATCAATGTCCTTTTCAATAATTTCAATGTATGATATTTTAGGATTCTTTTTAATTAGTTCTATAATTGTCGAAAATTTTGTTGAAAACTTATACTCCTCTAATTTATTAAAAATTAAAAGATTCTTATATCTATCTATACTAAAATGTTTATAATATATAAATTTAGACAACAATAACAATTTTTCTATATTGATACCATATTTAGTCGATGGATCAGGATGAGCATGCTCAAAAGCAAGTTCTAAATCAGTGTCAGAAACATTTATTGAATAATCTTTTTCGTATGCTCTTAATTCTGTCAAAACATTTTCCCTCAATTCAACTAACTGCCTATATTTCAAGTAAAAATAGGATGTATCTTCTTTATCATCAATACTATCAATGAATACTTTTAGTTCTTTAACATACATTCAATCACCCTTTTGAATAGTGTCTATTTTTTAATTATAACATATAGTCTTTGGTATTTCAAGAATGCCAAAACAACCCATAATTTTTTCTAACATTTTTCTAGCACTTTTCTAGCGAAAACCCAAAAAACACATCAAAAAGCGGCAATACGAAAATCGCGAGAACAGCAAAGGCTTTGAAGGAATTTAACCCCTCAAAGCCTTGATTTTATGCGGTTTTTATCGCTTTTTAAGTTTCTTTAACTTCCGCTAATTTTCTCTATCTAAAAAGACTCTCTAACAGCTCGATGAAGTGTGTTTGAAGCCAAAGCTATTAAAACGTAAAAAGTAACCATTTAAAAGGTCAGACAGCTACGCCATATTCACAACCAGGCAGGGGTCTCATTTAATTTTACAAAAATTTTGACCGTTGCTTGTTTGCTATGCTTCAAAAAAGTGTATATCCAACAGTTTTAATGTCATTATACACTATTTTGAGTAAAAAATCACTATTATTTAAGAACTTTCTTAAACCATCCTTATCTTGACTTGCGTTTAGTTTTTCATTTTAGGAATTTAAATATATCATATCATAAACCAAAATACAATATTTCGTCTTTTTAGGTTATCTGTATAGCATCATTACTGATGTTAAAAGCACTAAAAATCCGAAATTAAAAGCAGAAAACAAGCCTATGTAATGTATAGTTTTGGTCGGGTTATGCTTAACATACTCCCTAAAGGTTATGAGGCTTGCGAGTGAAGAAATCAGTGTCCCTACTCCCCCTATATTTACGCCGACAAGTAAATCTTGGTAGTTTAATGTAAACTGAGACAGCAAAATTGCTGACGGAACGTTACTTATAATTTGGCATGACAAAATACTAAAAAGTAGTGTGCTCTTTTCAAGGAGTACTGAAAAGAAATCTCTGATAAAACCAATTCTTGCCATATTCCCTGAAAAAATAAAGAAAAACACAAACGTAAGTAAAAGTGGATAATCTACCATCTTTAACGCATTTTTATCCATAAATAAAAGCGTAATCGGGATAATAATAAGCCCTATCCAATAAGGAATGCTTCTAAAAACTATTGCAATAGAAAGAAAAAACAATAGCATATACACAGCCGTTTCAAGTGGCTTTAATTCTATTTTTTCTTCAGGCAACCAAAGTTTTTCGGGTTTTACAAAAATAATGCAACACACTGTTATTAATATAACAGAGATTACAAAAGGAAAAAACATTATCGAAAAAAACTCTGTATCGGGGATTGAGAATTTTGTATAGAGATACAGGTTTTGCGGATTTCCAAACGGTGTAAGCATCCCGCCAAGATTTGCCGCAATATTTTGCATAATAAAGGTAAACGCCATATATTTTTCTTTTTTCGTTGTAGTCAGAACAAAATATCCAAGCGGAAGAAATGTGAGAAGTGCCATATCGTTTGCGATAAACATAGAACCTATAAAGGTTATATACACTAACGCCAGTACACTCATCCTTGCAGTTTTAAAAAGCTGAACTACCCTTCTTGCAAGCATATAAAAGAAATTGATATTTTTCAGTGCACAAACAACCGCAAGCACACAAAAAAGGCACGTCAAAGTCTTAAAATCAAAGTATTTTATGTATGCCTTATCTATTGGAATGATAAAGCTTGTTATTAATGCAGCCACAAAAGCAATGCACATAACCATATTCTTTTTTATAAAGGACCTTATCTGAAATGGAACTGCATCATTATTTTCGTTCATAGTAGGTTCATCTCCGCAACGCAAAATACACTTATGTTTTAGTATGATTTATTATATCACGCCAAAATATGTTTGTCGATATTAAGATAAAAAAAACAGGCTTGCATATGCAAGCCTGTTAATATTAATAGTTTTCTGCGTGAACTTCAAAATAGCTCTTCGGATGAGCGCATGTGGGGCAGATTTCGGGTGCCTTTGTTCCAACAATGATGTGACCGCAGTTACGGCATTCCCAAACCTTAACCTCGCTCTTTTCAAATACCTGTTTTGTTTCTACATTCTTAAGAAGAGCTCTGTATCTTTCCTCGTGATGCTTTTCAACAGCTGCAACGAGTCTGAATTTAGCAGCTAAAACGGGGAAACCTTCTTCCTCTGCTGTTTTAGCAAAGCCTTCGTACATATCTGTCCATTCGTAGTTTTCGCCTTCTGCAGCAGCTAAAAGATTCTGGGCAGTATCGCCGATACCCTCAAGCTCTTTAAACCACATTTTTGCGTGTTCCTTTTCGTTGTCTGCAGTTTTCTGGAAAAGAGCACTTATCTGCTCATATCCTTCCTTTTTAGCAACTGATGCAAAGTATGTATACTTGTTTCTTGCCTGTGATTCACCTGCAAAAGCTGCCTCAAGATTTTTTTCTGTTTGTGTTCCTGCGTACTTGTTCATAGTTTACCTCCTAAAATATATAAATTAAATTACATCCAATTAATATTTTCCATTACATCGCCAAGCGCCTGTGCCATAGAGTTAAAGCCAAAGTCAGTCGCGTGAACGGTGTCAACAGTGCCTTCATCCTTGCAAAGCTCCATAAGCTTTTTACCTGGGATAAAGTATACGTTCTTATCCCCTGCGCTAATGGCATTGTTATATGTTGTTTTTATTATTTCAAGGCGCTTTTCCTCATCCTCATTAAGAGTGTATTTAGGCCTTGACATCATTACTATTGGAAGGGATGGATTTTCTTTTCTTATTTCCTTAAACATTTTTTCGTGAGTGGCCTCAAGATGCTTCACTGTTGGGGCATTATGGTCATAATCATAGACAAAAAGAGACATATCAAGCCCTTTAATGTAGTCAATCATTTCCTCTTCCCCTTTGGCACCGCCTGAAAAACCAAGATTTATGTAGTCACAGTTAAACCTTCTTGAAATAATGTTGGGATAACACATTCCAGGTCTTGAAGCGCATCCGCCCTGCGTAATGCTTGAACCATAAAAAACTACGGGTTTTTCATTTACATAAGGCGAAGCCTCTTTTATAACGGCGTCCTCTTCAAGCCCTACATACAGAGACATTACGTTACTGTATAAGGGGAAATTTATTGTAATTTCCCGAAACTCCTTTGTTTCAAATTCATACAGACTTTCGTAACTGTCATTCATTGTTATTGGGGGGACAAGGGTTTTTTCGTGCATTTTAGAAACATACAAATCAAAGCCCGCTGATGCAGTGAGGGGCATATGTGGTGCACGGCAAACCTCATCAAGCTTTGCCGAAATTGCAACATAACTACTATCTGTTACAAACCTTACCCTGCCACCTGAAGTATTAGTATGAAGAAGATATACAATCTCACTTACGTTTTTTGCAACTTCCTCGGGCATACGGCGGAATTTCCCGTCTTTTCTGTAAACACCATAAATTTTAAACGGCGCTTTTTCTATATCATAAAACTTAATATCATCCTTTGGGATGCTTGTTTTTACTTCAAAGTTTTTATCTATCTCTGCTATTTTAGGCATAACTAAATTTCCTTTCCAAATTCTTGCTTCATTTTATCATATCTGAAAAAATAATTCAACATTTTATTTTAAAATTCCCTCGCTTTTAAATTTGCTAAAGCGTTTGTTAATAATTAAAAGAGCGAGAATTGAAAACGCTATCATTATGGGGAGCGACACCAAAAGGGTGTTCCACCCGAAGTTTTCAACAAACAGCGGCATAAAGTATGCTGCAATCATATAGGAAAGGGCACTTCCTGCATTTAAAATTCCTGCAGCAGTACCATTTAAGCCATACTTTGTAAAATGCATCGTATAGTAGATTTTGACAATCTCTGTCACAGCGTCAAGCGAAGCCATAACAGAAAGCAACACAACCATTAATGAAATCGGAATAAGGCCTACCAGAGTGCAGAAAACCAAAATCGGAATCTTAATAAGAGAAAGAGTAATAATAAACGAAATTTCGTTTTTTATTTTTTTGATAAATCTGCCTGCAATTAAGTTTCCAATTAATCCTGCCCCTATCATAACTGCCGTAAGAGAGTTACTTAAAGACGGTGACACGCTGCTGTAATTTTCCATAAGCATTACAGACGTAAGAGATGTCCTTGATTGACTTACAGTAACGACTAAAATCATAGAAAAAAGCATAATAAAAAATCCGCTTGCTATAAAAATTTTCATTTTATCTTGCTTTTCTTTTTGATTTTCGCACTCATCCACCATTTTCTCCTTTTTGTCAAAGCGCATATAAGGATTAAGCTTACGCTCAAAAATGTGAAGCACAAGTGCAAGAATAATAAGGCAAACTGCTGATATCAGGAAGTTATATTGCCATTTTTGCACAACTGCCGCCAAAAGATATGATAAAAGCACCCCTGCAGTTACTGAAAAACTTATGTAATATGACATCTCACGGCGCTCACTTCGAACAAGTTGTGACGAAACTATCTTAAAAATGGATGGCCAAATACCAAACTGAATAATTCCATTAAATACCCACGTTATCATCATAACATAATAGTTTTGATTAAAAAATATTATTGTGTTAGCAATGCACGCCCCAATAAGCCCGATTTTAAGCATTCTTTCGGGACTGTAACGATCGGCAAAAATACCGCCGACAATCTGAAGCGGAGTATAAACTAAGTAAAACATTGCAGTAATAAGGCCAGTTTGGGATTTTGTAAGCACCCCTTCAGATACAATGCCTGCAAGTGAACCACTGTAGGCATTCTTTGTCATACAAACTATAGCATACACAATCCATAGAAACCAAAAAAACACTTTACTTACTTTTTTGTTTTCAAGATGAATATTTATATCCTTTTCTATGTCAATTGCTGTCATAAATAACCTCGTCAGAATAAAACTTTCTCTTTCGTTTCTCTGTTTTTATGTTTTTATTGAGAGTGCTTTTGAGAAATTGCACCGCAATCAAATAAGTAAATAAGAGTCTTTAAATCGTCCACCATAGAGGAAAGCTCTTTTCCCTTATCGGTATTTTCTATCAAAATTCTTTTGCCCACTTTTTCCACGATATATCTTTGTGACATCATCTCGTGATTTTTTTCTACTATATCGTATAGGCTTTCAAAAGGTGAATGTGAAGTAATGGCTAAGCCGTAAGAATTAAAAATCAAAGTATAGCCTGCTATTCCTGTCTGTTTGCGATACGCTTTGCTCATTCCGCCATCAATAAGAATAAGCTTGCCATTTGCTTTAACGGGACTTTCACCATCTTTAAATCGCACAGGGATATGCCCGTTTATGATATGCCCGTCAGAAGAATTAATATCAAATTCCCCCATAATCTTGTTACAGATTTTTTCATTGTCCCAAAGATAGAAGTAGGGTTGCTTTTCCTCTTTGTGGTAAGCCTTATCATCTATATACATTCTCTCAAAGGTTGCCATATTCTTTTTGCCGAAAAGCGGGGAGCTTGGCGCGCACCACAAAAACCACGCAAAATCCAACAGCTCCTTCGTTTTTTCTTTGTATGCCTGCCTTAAAATGCTTTGGCAAAAATCCATATAGTCCTTTCCCTTGTACTCTTTTCCTCCATAAGTGATGGTGGAAAATTCGCCATTTTCCTCTATCGGAATGCACCCGTGATAGATAAGGTTGTTGTTAAAGAGAATATATATACTTCCCTTTGCGAACATAAAGTTAAGGTGTTTTTGCATTTTTTCGCTATTTTTGAAGTTGTTTTTAAGCCCTTCCATAACCTTTTTTTCTTCCTGGGAAAGCTCTGTGGGATTTTCTTTATCTACGGTTGGAAATTCGGTTGTATTAAGTTTCGCGCCCTGCCACGAAAAATCTGAAAAATCAATTTTGTCAAGCCTTGTGCTTTTTTCCATACCAAAGTCAGGATTTTTAAGCATTGCCTCATCCTCGAGCTTGAATCTTATGACAGATATAGCTTTATACATTTTTTCAAGGTGATTTTTACCTGTATAATATTTATTCGCAAAATGCTCAAGCTGGCGAAGACTTATTCCATACCCCTCCTCCAGAAACTTTGCATTTTCGTATTTAAGACTATTTGCAACAACAACCGAGATACAAACCATTGATCCCATCATTGCGCCCATCCACACAACGTCATGGTTTCCCCACTGAATATCGATTGAACGTATATCCATAAGTGAATCCAAAACGAGATCAGGCCTTGACCCACGGTCAAATACATCACCCACAATGTGCAGATGATCTATTGACATTTTGCGGATAAGATTTGCAATTTCTATAAGAAAATCCTCTCCACTGCCGAGTTCAATAATAGATTCAATAATTTTATTGTAGTAGCTTTCTTTGTTGATATTTTCGTAGTTGCAGTTTAAAAGCTCATCAATTATGTAAGCATATTTTTCGGGAAGAGCTTTTCTTACCTTTGAACGGGTGTACTTTTCGCAGGTAATTTTGCATATTTCTATCATTCTTAAAAGATTTTCTTCTATCCATTTTTTACTTTTAGGTGATTCCTTTAAAACATTTTCAGGATAATATATAAGGTTTGCGAGTTTTATCTGCTCTATATCTGACAATTTGTTTTTAAACACATCATATATTTTTGCCCTGATAACGCCTGATGCCGTCCTCATAATATGATTAAAATGCTCATACTCCCCGTGGATATCACTTATAAAATGCTCCGTTCCTTTGGGAAGAGAGAGTATTGCCTGAAGATTAATGATTTCTGAAACAACATCCTTTTTTGTTGGCCATTTTTCACTGAGTACCTTGTAGTATTTTATATCATTTGGCATCTTCATATAATCACCCCTCAAAAGTTTTATATTCTTGCTACACCGCTTTTTCTTGCAGCCTCTGCAACTTTAGAGGCTACTGTTTTTCCTATCCTTTCATCAAATGCCATAGGAAGTATGTAGTCCTCTGTAAGCTCACTTTCGTCTACCAAGGACGCTATTGCGTATGATGCCGCCATTTTCATTTCGTCATTAATATCCTTTGCACGTACATCGAGCGCACCCCTGAAAATTCCCGGGAATGCCAAAACATTATTTATCTGATTGGGGTAGTCACTTCTGCCTGTGCCGACTACTCTTGCCCCACCCGATTTTGCATCTTCAGGCATAATTTCAGGCACAGGGTTTGCCATAGCAAATACTACCCCATCCTTATTCATTGTGCCTACCATTTTCTCAGTTACGATATTTGGTGCAGATACACCGATGAACACATCAGCGCCCTTTAAGGCATCTGAAAGGTCACCTGTTATTTTTTCGCGGTTTGTAATTTTTGAAAGCTCGGCGTGAGAAGCTGAAAGTCCCTCCATGCCCTCGCAGATAATACCGAATCGGTCAACCATAATTAAGTTCTTTACACCCATTTTCATAAGGTGCATTCCGATTGCAGTACCCGCACTTCCTGCCCCGTTTATTACTACGCGTACATTTCCAATTTCCTTTTTAACGAGCCTCAGTGCATTAAGTAGTGCCGCTGCAACAACTATTGCCGTTCCATGCTGATCATCGTGGAAAACAGGGATATCGCAAAGCTCTTTAAGGCGCTTTTCAATCTCGAAGCAACGGGGGGCAGCAATATCCTCAAGATTAATTCCGCCAAATGACCCTGAAAGAAGATAAATAGTTCTGACAAGCTCATCAACGTCTTTTGTTTTAATACAAAGCGGGAATGCATCAACATCTGCAAATTCCTTAAAGAGTGCGCATTTACCCTCCATTACGGGCATACCTGCTTCAGGCCCAATATCTCCAAGGCCAAGCACTGCACTACCGTCTGTAATAACCGCTACAAGGTTGTGTCTTCTTGTAAGAGTAAAGGACTTTGAAATGTCCTTTTGTATTTCAAGGCAAGGCTCTGCAACACCGGGGGTGTATGCAAGAGAGAGGTCAAGCGCATTTCTTACGGGCACTTTTGCTTTTACCTCAATTTTCCCTCCCCATTCTTCGTGCTTTTTAAGTGATTCTTTTTTAATATCCATAGTTTTTTCCTTTCTATCAAAGTCTAACTTTTACTGAACTTTCGTCACTGTAATCTATTCTGTCTCCTGATGATTTTAGGTTATCTACGTAAGATAAAAATTCCTCTTTGGTTTTAAACAAAGGCTTATATTCTTTAATTACTCTTTTTGCTTCTTTAGCGTCATCTTCCAAAAGTAGATAAAGGAGAGCAAGCTGCATCTTTGCACTGTCTACGCAAGAAGCAATTGGGTCTTCTATCTCATAGTCATCACCGTGGCTTGTACCCTTTGCCCCGCCTGCAAGCGGATGTACTACTGGCATTACACAGCACAAATCTCCCATATCGGTAGAGCCTGAACTCATTTCATCCCATATTGTAAACTCACGCTCGGGAATTGAAAGGTTTGCAGCTTTCTTTGCAAGCTCTATAAGGTTTTTGTCATTTATAAGTGGGGCGTAGCCCGGGGAATCGATTATTTCAATATTTGTTCCGATTGAAAGTGCTGCACCTATAAGCGCCCTATTTACCTTTTTATTTACTTTTACGATTGCATCAAAGCTTGAGCCACGAACATAGCTTTCAAGCACAGCCTTTTCAGGAATAGCATTTACCATTGAGCCACCGCTTGTAATAATTGGATGCACCCTTGAAATGTCCTTTTCCATAAAGGTTTCACGAATGGCGTTAATTGCATTTAACCCGCAACTTGCGGCATAAAGTGCATTTTTCCTTGCCACGGAGCTCCCCCCGCATGCGCCGAAATGCCCTTATAAATAACCCTTTTTGCCATGCATCCTACCATACCGCTTCTTACGCCAAAGCCATCTTGCGAGGCATGCACCATAAAGGCAATATCAACATCATCAAAATACCCTCTTGATAAAAATTCACTTTTACCTCCAAAGTATTTGATTTTTCCTTCTTCCCTAAGCCTTGTTCTGAATTCTATTTCCAATAGCTCTTCCGCAGGAACTGCGCAAAGCTTGATTTTACCGCAGAATTTATCAAGTATTCCGGGTTCTTTAAGTGCTGCTGCAATACCGATAAGCGTTGCGCACTGCGCGTGGTGACCGCAGGAATGAACTGCGCCCGTCTCAGGATTTGAATCCTTATGACCTGGGCAAATTATAGAGTCAAGCTCTGCAAGTATCATAACTGTGGGGCCGGGCTTTTGTGTATCTAAAACGGTGTAAAAGCCTGTAATATCCTCCGCTTTTACAATATCCTCATATCCAAGCTCTCTAAGGGTTTTTTCCATATAGGAATTTGTCTCAAATTCCTTGTAGCCTGTTTCAGGATGCTTCCATATGTACCTTTCAGCATCTAAAATTCTTTGTGTGTGCTTTTCTACTGCCGTATTAATCTCCTTCATAAAAATCCTCTCTTTATTCTTAACATATAATTTTTACCTATTATTAATCAATACACGCATATAAAGCATTACACATTTCCTTTTGAATTTTGATATCCCAATTATGAACGTGCTGAAAATATGTAAGTGAAATTTTATTTTTTGTGTCAACCATAGAAAATGCACCGGCAGCACCATCCCATCCAAATTCGCCAACAGGACTAAGGAATCCACTTGCCGCTTTATCTATATGAGTACGAACGCCTAATCCATAACCGTATCCGGGCCTTAACTGATCAAAATCATAACATTGTTTCCCTTTCAGATGGTTTGTTCCCATAAGCTTTACTGTTTTTGAGGATAAAATCCTATTACCGTTCTTTCCTACTCCACCGCAAGCAATTGCATCAAGAAATGCCGAATAATCCTCTGTGCAGGATGTAAGACCTGCGCCACCGCTTTGATATTCTTCAGATAAATTGAACACGCACTCAAGCGGTAATCTATTTGGCTTTCTGTTTTCGTCAAAAATATATCTTGCGGCCATTTTAGAAAGCCTGACTTCATCCTTGGGAACTCCAAAAAAAGTGTTTTTCATATCAAGTGGCTCAAAAATATTTTTTCTCATATATTCCCCAAGTTCTTCACCTGACCACACTTCTATCAATGCACCCAAAACATCATGGCAAAGGCTATATCTGAATCTTGTCCCCGGCTCAAAGCCCAAACTTTTTTCAGACATTGCCCCCACAAGCTCCCTCGTGCTTGTTTTCCCTTTGCTGAGTGCATTGGTGATAGAATCATCATTTAGTGCATAGTCAAGACCTGCACCCATTGTAAATAAATCTTTAATTGTAATTTGGTTTTTAGCATATCCCGCCCGATTAGTTTTAACACTTTCTCCCAAAGTGCCACCGGTTGTAATTTTTGCAGATTCCTCGGCATTAAGTTCATCGGCTGAAATCTTCATTTTTTCAAATTCCGGCAAATATTTTGATAAAGGATCGCTCATCAAATACTTACCCTTTTCAAAAAGCTGCAATGCTGCAGTGCATGTAAGCATTTTTGTCATTGAAAATATGAGGTAAAGTTCATTTCCCTCCATCTTTTTATTGTTTTCAACATCACTCACACCCGTAAAGTATCTGAAAAGCATCTCATGGTCTTTATAAACCATACAATCTACTCCGGGCGTGTTATATTTATATACGATTTCGTCCATACAATTTTTTAGTTTTGTAAAATCCATTATATCACCTTTTTTTGCGTAATTATGTGTTCTTAATAGATTCGTGTCAAGTCAAGGACAAAAAATTCCCATTTTCCAATTACATATTCATTTTAAAAACATCCGCAACCTCGGATATCGTGATATATGCCTTTTCATCGACAGTATGCACAATTTCACGCATTTTTGAAATCTGAAATCGATCTAATACAAAATATACCATCGTCATATCCGAATCTGAATAACCGCCCTTTACAGATATTCTTGTTGCTCCACACTCAAATTCATTCATCAAAAAATTACATATCTCATCCGGCTTTGTGGTTATAATCATTGCCGCTTTTGAACGGTCAATACCTTCTACAATAAAGTCAATTGTCTTAAGCCCTGCAGCGTATGTTACTATAGAATACAACGGCAATATCCAACTGTTCATGATGATTCCACATAAAATATAAAGGCATACATTATAAATCATTACAAATGTACCGACCGTTATGCCTATTTTTTTTGCGAATATAACGGACATAACTTCTATTCCATCAATTGCTCCTCCGTATCTTATTGTAATACCGCTTCCAACACCTGAAATCAAGCCTCCGAACAGGGCACAAAGTAACAAGTCTGTACCTGCCAAAGGAGATGCTAAAGATACATCAATCGGTAATACATCTGTTATAATCCAGGCGCCCAAAGAGTATATCATAACGGTATATAAAGAATATAAAGTAAATAAACTCCCCTGCTTTTTGTATCCAAAAGCAAAAAGCGGAATATTAAGCAACAACAAAAATATCGATAACGAACACCAATCGGGAGTGACCTGCGATAAAAGCATTGCTGTACCGGAAATCCCGCTATCTTACAATTTCACAGGAGAAAGAAACACAGTTACGCCAAAAGCGTTTACAAGTCCCGCTATCGTTAGCATAATAATATTTTTTAATTTTATATTGCGCATAAATCTCTCCTTTTACGACATTATTCGATACTTTATATAAAGACTGTATATTCTGGATGCCAATATTTTTTAATGAATTGACAACTACGTTGTCATGAATTGGCTCTGCCATGAATTCTCGCTTCGCTCCATGAATTGAATTGCTTTTAAATGCGCAAATGTGCAATTCATGAGCCACAAGGCTCAATTCATGAAATCTTTGATTTCAATTCATGCTGAAGGTAATTCATTGAGTTTGCTTTGCAAACTAATGTCAAATCAAGCTAAAAAACTATGTCACTTTTAATTTCAACTATTTTACCATTTTGTGTGTAATACCTTGGCACTCTTTTTCCAAGTGCACATAAGATTTCGTAGTTTATGGTGTTGTTGATTTTAGCAATATCCGTGGCAGAAATTTCTTCGCCACCTTCCTCGCCCATAATAATAACCTCATCCCCCGCCTTTACATCAGGAACCTGACTTACATCAATCATAAGCTGGTCCATACATACTCTGCCGGCAAGCGATGCTTTTTCCCCTTTTATAATAAAAGTTGCTTTATTTAAATTTGAACGCCAGAATCCGTCTGCATAGCCTACGGGAATGGTAGCAAGCGTAACTTTTCTGTCCGCCGTATAGGTACAGCCATAGCTTACACAGTCACCGGGCATAAGCGTTTTAACCATCGAAACAACCGCCTTAAGAGTCATTACACCCTTTAATTCACTGCACCTGACCTTTTCGGAGGGCGCACAACCATAAAGCACAATTCCCGCACGCACCATATCAAGCTGAAACTCGGGATAGTCAAAAATCGTGGCACTGTTTGCGCAGTGTCGAATTTTAAATGTGATATTGTGCTTTTCTTTTAAATATTCTATCGCAGAAATAAACTGATTATATTGATTTTGAGTATATTCTTTTCCTTCATTTCCTTCATCTGCAACTGCAAAATGGGTGAAAACTCCATAAGGAATAAGATTACTAAAACTGCACACCTTTGCTGCCAGCTCTAATTCTTCAAAATCTTCTTTTGCGTGCTTACAGCTAAAACCAATTCTGCCCATGCCCGAATCAAGCTTTAAGTGTATTTTAATTCTGACTCCTTCTTTTTTTGCAAAATCGTTTAATTTTTCGGCGTATTCATAGGAAAATACGCTTTGCTCTATATCATTATCTGCCAAAAGCTTTACGCACTCAAAAGGTGTGTAGCCAAGGACCATTAAAGGAAGCTTTACATTATTTTTTCGTAGCTGAAGCGCCTCTTCAATATTTGAAACAGCAAAGTAATCTGCACCCAAAGTTTCGTAAAGCCTTGCAAGGATTACTGCCCCATGTCCATAAGCATCTGCCTTAATAACGCAGCAAAGCTTTGTTTCGTTATTTATGCGGGACTTTATTATGTTAAAATTCTTTTCGGCAGCATCTAAGTTAATTTCTGCCCAATATCTTTTATGTTGATTAAGCATCCTTAAGCCCCCTTACTAATTACTATGCTCTGTAACGGATAACCTTGCCCGAGCATTTTCCTGTAAGACACATATCCTTATAAACCGTTTCTCCGCCTACTATTACGCGACTTATCCCCTCGGCATAAGAGACGGGCTTGTCATAGGTTGCAGTATCGCGCAAATTATCAAAATCAAGGATAACAAGGTCAGCGTCATACCCCTCCTTAATATATCCTTTGTTTTTAACATTAAGGTAATCTGCCGTAAGACCCGTCATTTTACGTATTGCCTCTTCAAGTGTTACAATCTTCTTTTCCTTAACAAAATATGTAAGCGCGTGTGGAAATGATGCACAGGCACGCGGATGACCATTTTGTTCAAGACCTTTCGCAAGACTGTCTGTGCCTACAGTGCAGTAAGGATTTTTAAAAATCTCACAAACATCTTCATCACACATACTTGAGTAAACTGCGCAGGATGTGCAATTATTCTCTATGCACAAATCAAAATATGCATCCCACGGATTTTTCCCTACAAGAGTGGCATATTCTGAAATATACTTTCCTTGTGCTTCGGGCGTTTTGGCGGCAGAAGTAATATATACTCCGTCCCATCCGCCTGCGTTTAAAAAGAAATTATCATACGGAGTTTCGGGATTTTCCATTTCCGCTTTTATTTGTGCGCGGAAATCCTTATCTTTTAGTTTTTCTGAAAGCACATCATAACCACCTGCCAGATGCCACGGTGGCATACAGGCATTAGTACTTGTCATACATTTCGTGTACGGATACTGGTCACAAAGAACCTTCATCCCTTCACTATTTGCGCGATTTATAAGTTCAAGCGTTTCCTTCTGCTTGCCCCAGTTTGCTTTTCCTAACACCTTATGGTGCGAAACATTTACTCTCACGCCAGCGCGCCTGCCAATATCAATAACCTCTTTAACGGAGTCAACCACGCCTTCTGCTTCGTTACGGATATGTGATGCATAGATACCATCAAAAGGCTCAATAACCTTTGCAAGCTCCAGAACCTCGCTCGGCTCTGCATAGCAACCGGGTGTGTAAATAAGACCTGTCGAAAGACCTGCTGCGCCTGATTCCATCGCCTCACGCAAAAGTCCTTTCATTTTGTCGAGCTCCTTTTTGGTAGAGGGGCGGTTTTCCATACCCATAACTGCAATTCGGAGTGTATTATGCCCCACCATAAAGCGCATATTCACAGTTTTTTCACAGGAATCTGCATATGTAAGATATTTTTCAAAGCTTGACCAATTTATCATATCTTCTGAGTACTTAGATGTACCAATAGTAAGAAGATTTTTAAGATGCTCTATATTTTCAGGATTGACCGGTGCAGAGGAAGACCCGCAGTTTCCCGCAAGCTCCGTTGTGATGCCCTGATTTGTTTTTAAAATGTTTAGTTCTGTCTGACCTAAAGTAAAATCGCCATGAGAATGAGGGTCAATAAAGCCCGGAGCAACAACAAAGCCTTTTGCATCTATTGTTTCTTTCGCTTCCTCGCATCCATTTGCCATGACGATTTTCCCGTCTTTAATTCCTATTGATCCTTCATAGCTGGGCTTCCCCGTTCCATCAATTATTTTACCATTTTTAATTAAGAAATCAAGCATATTACTGCACCCGTTCCTGTAACCATTCCTACTCATAAAATCCGATTATATTATACCACAAAAATAAAAAAATGGCAATATAAATTGCCATTTTTTATTATTGTTTTAGTCGTCTATTGAGTTGTCTGTTGCCCTTTCAAATAATGCGTAAATTTCAGGTGACGGAGCCTTGTCTATAAGTGTTGTCACAACTGCTGCGATTAAGCCGATAATAAATCCCGGGATGATTTCATACACGCCTGTAATTGCTGTAAGTGTAAGTCCGCCTGAAACAGGAAGCCAAAGCCATAGCATATCGACAAGTGCACCAACCACGATACCTGCAACCGCGCCTTTATATGTAAATCTCTTCCAGAATAATGACAAAATTACTGCGGGGCCAAATGCTGCACCGAAAATTCCCCATGCATTTGAAACAAGGTCCATAATCGCCTGTGCTGCCTGACCTTTACTGCTTGCAATAAAATATGCAATAACAGCGATAACTAAAACAACAATACGGCTTACCCATAACATTTCCTTGTTGGAGGCATTTTTTCTGATAATCGGCTTATAAAGGTCGCTTGAGAAAGATGATGCAGCAACCAAAAGCTGTGAATCCGCCGTTGACATTGATGCCGCAATGATAGCTGCCAAAAGCAAGCCTGCAATAAATGCGGGGAATACATCGCGCGCAAGTTCAACAAATATAAGTGACTGTTTTCCCTGGGATAAAAGAACCTCTGAAAGGTCTACCCCATTTGAATAAACAAACATTCTGCCAAGGTATGCAATAACAATTGCAGCACCAAGTGAAAGCACAACCCATATAATTGCAACTGTAGCTGATTTCTTTACCATAGACGGCTTTTCAATAGCCATAAATCTTACGATGATATGGGGCATTCCAAAGTATCCAAGTCCCCATCCGAGACCCGATAAAATATCCTGCCAGCTTGCATTTAAGAAGTTTGCAACGAATTTGAATTCTTCACCGTTAGGGCCTGTATAAACAGTTGTGAGCGCAAGGGGTTCAAGTTCTCTTGTAAAGCCTACAACAATCGGAACAATTAAAAGAGCCGCAATCATAAGAAGCCCCTGGAAAAAGTCTGTCCAGCAAACTGCATTAAATCCGCCCAAAAATGTGTAAATCAATACAATAGCCGCAAATATAAGCATAGCCGTTGTTCTTGAAAGCTCGGGAACGAGTGTTGTGAATACGTCAGCCCCTGCAACAAACGCAGATGCAACATAAATTGTAAAGCATACAAGAAATACTACTGCGCAGATTATACTTACCGTGTGGCTTTTAGTTACAAAACGGTTTGACAGGTACTGCGGAAGTGTGATTGCATCTCCAGATGCTTTGGAAAACTTACGAAGTCTCTTCGCAACTAAAATCCAGTTAGCAGCTGTACCAATGGCAAGACCAATACCAATCCACGCCTGACCAAATCCAAAGGCAAGGATACTTCCCGGGAGCCCCATAAGGAGCCACGCACTCATATCAGACGCCTGTGCACTCATTGCGGTTACCCACGGGCCCATCGCACGTCCACCTAAAAAGTAATCTTTTTCAGTAACTACCTTTGATTTAACAAAAAAGAAAATGCCAATAGCAATCATCGCTACAAAATATAGCGTAAAAGCAAATATATCCATATCTTTTTCTCCTTTTCAGTAAAATTTATATCTATTATAACACAAAAAAAATAAAAATCAATAGAGAACGAAGTATAGACTATAGTCTGTACGCCGTTCTCTAGAAATTTTAATTATTTGCCTATATTTAAAGAAATATCATATAGACCTGATTAAAGACGAATTCCTGACAAAAACATAGGCATAACCATTTGAGCATAAGATGACAAGGAATAATCTCCGCCTGACAGACACCAGTCATAAATAAGCGCCCTCTCACAAAGTGCGTAAAGCTTTACCACTTCATTTAATGTCTTCTTATCAGATATCTCGCCATTTTTCTGTCCCTCAGCAACAATCTTTTTTAAAAGCTTATAGTAAAGGCGCTTATTATCAAGAAGCTGTTTTTCGCCTTTAGTTATAAGCTGTGTTGAGTAAAGACGCGTTAAAAGGTCAATATCAATTCTTTCCTCTATTATTTTAAAAAGTTCGTTATTAAGATATAAAAGCTTTTCAAAGCTTGTCATTGAAGAAGGCATAGACTCGGAAAGCTTTTCATACTCTTCATCAAAAATGTATGAAAGCGAACCTAAAAGCGCGTCCTTCCCCTCGAAATAATGATAAAAAGAACCCTTTGATGTTCCTGACTTTTTAATTATTTCGTCAACTGTTGTGCTTTCATATCCCTGCTCATAAAAAAGGTCCCACGCCGCATTTATTATCTTACCTTTTGTGTTTTTGTCATTTTTCTTTGACATATTCTCACCCTTTATTCTTCACAAAAATCCATACAAGCTCTGCTTTTTGTAAATGGTCTTACGAGTGTATCTGCTACTTTTACGTGTGCGGGATGAACGGCATAACACTTAAGTGCCTCTTCACTCTCAAACACGCTGTAAAGCATTACATCGGAGTTTGATGAGTCTAATCTTTCAATCTGGACCTTAATTTCCATAAGACCTGGTATTACGCCTGAAAGTGCCTCAAGCCCTTCCTTTATGCCCTTTTTTACTTTTTCGTTATTAAATTCCTCTTTTAATTCCCAAAGAATAATATGCTTTACCATTTTACCGCTCCTTTACAACAGTACCGGTGCGCCCGGCATCACTTCATCATTTTTTTGTTCTTTTACAAAGCTATCATCAAGCTCTTTTGCAGTTTTACGGATTATTTGCGCCACCTGATTTGCACAAACGTCAATTCCTGCCTCGTTAAGATGGATGTTATCTTCAGTTTTTATATATTTATAAACATCCTTTGAAATAAGCGAATGCAAATCGTTTATTATAACGCCTTTTTCCTTAAGAACGGGGACAATAATCTCGTTAAATCTTTGTATTTTTTCATTACTGTCGTACGGATTTTCATTCGTTACGGGAGTCGTTGTAGCAAAGATTACTTTATCATATCTTTCAAGAAGCAAATCTGCAATTCTTTTCATATTATTTATATACTCTTCTTCTGAAGTAAAAGTACCGTCACCATAGAGATTACATATATCCCACAGTCCATTATTCCAGTGAACTATTCTGCTTCCTGCCATGGCGTTTCTCCACTCAAAAAGTCCGCGAAGAGTGTATTTTGAAAAACGGCAATTGTCCTCAGGCTGATAAACCTCAAACTCACTTCCTAGAATTTCAGGCACCTTTGTGCCGTAGTTCTGTCTGATTGAATCGCCCAAAAGCGTTACTTTTATCATATAAATCTCTCCTTAAAATTAGTTTTATTAATATTTTAGCACATCTTAAATAAAAGTAAATAGGGAAAATCGTTTTTAGGCAGAGAATATTAAATAAAACAAGCAAAAAGGTGATGTAATTTTTTAATTACATCACCTTTGTTTTTAGAAACTCTGAATGAGCTGTGCGACTGTGTCTTTTGCGTCACCAAGCATAAGAATTGTGTTTTTGCTTTCATAAAGCGGATTTTCAACGCCTGCATAACCAGGCTTTGTGTCAAAGTTACATACGATTACGTTTTTAGCATCTGCCGCATTAAGTACCGGCATTCCGTAAATAGGTGTACCCTCTGCGGTATTTGCCGCAGGGTTTATTACGTCATTTGCACCAATTACAATTGCTGCATCGCAATCCTTAAATTCACCGTTTATTGCTTCCATTTCGTAAAGCTTATCATATGGAACGTCAACCTCGCAAAGAAGCACGTTCATATGCCCAGGCATTCTTCCTGCTACGGGGTGAATTGCAAATTTAACGTCCACTCCCCTTGCTTCAAGCTTATCTGAAAGTGCCTTAACAGTGCTTTGCGCCTGCGCAAGTGCCATTCCGTAGCCAGGTACTATCATAACCTTTTTAGCATTTAAAAGAATGTCACTTACATCTAAATCTGATTTTTCCTCTTTCTTTTCTTCTGTCTTTACTTCTGCTTTAGGTGCAGGTGTCTTTTTAGAGGTCCCCCCAAGAAGAATACTTACAAGGCTTCTGTTCATAGCCTTACACATAATCTGTGTAAGTAAAAGACCTGATGCACCTACAATGCCGCCGATAGAAGTAAGAAGTATATCTCCTACCGCAATACCCGCAATACCGCCTGCAACACCGCTTAACGAGTTAAGTAGTGAAATTGTTATCGGCATATCTGCACCGCCAACGCGAATTGCAAATGCTACGCCAAAAAACGCTGAAAGAATTGAAATAAGAAGCATCGCATCGGGTTTTACTATAATCGCAATTACTGTAAGAATCAAAGTAACTGAAACGATTAGAGAGTGCGCCTTCCACACAACAGGCTTTTGCGAAAGTACCTTATGGAGCTTTCCTGCTGCAACAAGGCTTCCCGTAAAGGTAACCCAACCAACCAAAAGTGCAACCGAACCTACATACACGGCAAATTTGTCTGTTGCTTGATTAATTGTAAGTATTGCAACAAGCGCGCTTGCAAGACCACCAAGACCGTTTAAAAGTGCAACTGCCTGAGGCATTTGTATCATTTTAACTTTTATTGCACCAATAACACCAATAATTGCACCAATTAAAAGACCAATCCACGCCTGCCACGCAGTTAAAATAGAGTTGTTGTAAAGAACAACCAAAATAGCTATGGCCGTACAAACTACGGAAAGGTTGTTTCCTTTATACGCGGTTTTGACCTTACTCATCATGCTGATGCCTATTAAAACGCCCAAAACCAAAACTGCGCTTATTATGTAATAAAGAGAATTACTAAGTACAAGCTCCATTTATTCATCCCCTTTCTTAAACATTTTAAGCATTCTGCCAGTTACCAGAAAACCACCCACTACATTTACCATAGAAAAGATAATGGCAAGCACTCCGATAATAACACTTAAAATGGGGGCGCTTTCTTTTACTGCGACCGCAATAACGGAAAGTGCACCAAGCACTGTAATTCCGGAAAGTGCATTCATCCCTGACATTAAGGGGGTGTGCAAAAGGGTAGGTACTTTGTTAATGATAAAATAGCCCACAATTGCTGCGACTATAAATATTAAAATTAAAATAATTCCCACTTTTATATCCTCCGCTTATGCATTCATAGCTTCAAGTGCGCCTTTATGAACAATTTTACCGTCAACTGTTGTAAGAATTCCTTTAACGATATCGTCATTTGTATCAAGTTCTATTTTTCCGTCTTTTGAAAGATATTTAACAAGATTGTAGATATTGTGTGAGAACATCCATGTTGAGCTTGTAGGAAGCATACCGGGGATGTTTTTGATACCTTCGATAGTAACCTGATGCTTAACTTCTGTTTCACCTGGTGTTGTGATTTCGCAGTTACCGCCCTGGTCAATTGAAATGTCTACGATTACTGAACCGGGCTTCATTGTTTTTACAAGCTCTTCAGTTAAAATTACAGGAGCAAGCTTTGAAGGAACAAGTGCCGAGCAGAAGATTATATCCATTTCCTTAATTGTATCTGCAAGTGCTGCTCTTTCCTTAACAAGCCATTCTTCAGGAAGTGCGTTTGCATATCCGCCTTCACCCACTGCGATTTCTGCAGGAACGCCTGTGTCAACGATTCTTGCGCCAAGGCTCTGCGCCTGTTCTGCTGCTGCGGGACGAATGTCTGCTGCATATGTAATAGCGCCAAGGCTCTTTGCTGTTGCAAGTGCTCTTAAGCCTGCAACACCTGTACCGATTACAAGTGCATTACAGGGCTTTACCTGACCTACTGCACAGAAAATCGGAGGAATGAACTTTTTAAGGTCATTTGCTGCCATAAGTATTCCCTTGTAGCCTGCGCATGTACTCATAGATGAAAGTGCATCCATATTCTGCGCTCTTGAAATACGGGGAACACCGTCAAGTGTAAGGCTGATTACGCCTTTTGCCGCCATATTCTTAACCATTTCGTGATTAACGGGTGATGCCGGGTGAATAAATGTGATAAGGTACTGACCTTCATGCATCATATCAACTTCGTGCTTACCTTTAGCTTTGTTAAACTGAGGCTCTTTAACCTTTAATATTACATCCGCCTTCTGATAGAGCTCTTCGCAGTCTGCTACCATTGTTGCTCCTGCGCCCTCATAATCTGCATCTGAAAAGAGCGCGCCCCTCACCATGCATAATTTCCTTTGGAATTCCGATTACCATAACATTTTCTTTCCTTTTTATATAATAAATTTTTTACTCTGGAAGTAAACATACTTCATTTTTATTTGTAGATAATACAACGGTAGTTCTTGTAAGCGAAACACCGCTTATTGACTTAATGTAATTAAGGATTTCCTCAAGCTTACTTGTAGAAGATGTAACGACCTTAAGCAAAAAGTCAAAATCTCCTGCTATATAGTAGCATTCGCTTATGGATTGATTTTCGTTAATATGCTTTATAAAGCTTTCGTAAAATTTAGGTGCATCAAGCTTAACGTTAATAAACGCCATAAGCTCCCTGCCCATTATTTTTTGGTTAATGATTGCAGTATATTGCTCGATAAGACCGCTTGCCTCCATCTTTTTTATACGCTCTATTACCGCAGATGTTGACAAGTTTATTTTATTTCCGATATTGGTTGCGTTTTCTCTTGCATTTTCTTTAAGGCAAGACAAAATCTGATAGTCTATTGCATCCATTCCTCGCACCTCCTTTTATCAAATTATATATATTTTTCCAAAAAAAGTAAAGCATTTTAACTAATTCCCCAAAATTTTTCTTTATTCTTTGCAAATTAAAGAAAGATATTTGTTTGTGCTTATTTTCATTATTTAAAAGCAAAAAAATTTATTTTTCGACATTTATCTTTTATTTAAAATAGCAGAATTTTCACATAATCATTCTTTTCTTCTTGACATAGTTTATATATTGTGGTAACATAGTTTTAGAAACTAGATGTGCTTGGAGGTTAAATTATGAACTGTAATTTCGAAAACTTAAGAGATATTATGGAGCATGCTGCCCTTTTATATCCCGACAGAATTGCTTTTAAAATCAAACATAAAAACGGAAAAGAATTTTACTATGATGATGTTACATATATACGCATGAAAAAAGAGGTTGAGTCTTTAGCTACCTATCTTCTTCAAAACGATTATCGTGACAAAAAAATTGTTGTGACAGGCAAAAACAGTTACGAATGGATGGTTGTATTCTTAGCAACCCTTTCAATTAATGCAACAATCGTTCCTATTGACAGAATGCTTCCTGAAAACGAGTTTTATGACCAGCTTATCCGCGCGGAAACATCACTTGTATTCCACGACAATACATTTGAAGGCTTTTTTGAAGCGCATCCGCAGTTTAATCATATAAACACTGAAACAGATGAATTTAAAGCCCTTTTAAAAAGCGATGTATGCGAAGAATATAAAATGCTTTCCATTGATAACAAAATAACAAATATTCTTCTTTTTACATCAGGCACTACATCGCAGTCAAAAGCGGTTATGCTCAATCAAAACAATATTGCATCCAATGTATGCGGTATGAGAAAATGGGTGAAATTCGGGAACGAAGACGTTAATATGGCGTTCCTTCCCTTCCATCATACTTTCGGAATGACACAGATGGCGCTTTTCTTCTCTCTTGGAATGACAAATGTTTTTTGCGAGGGACTACGAATTGCCAAATGCTTAAATGAATACAGCGTTTCAATGCTTGTATGTGTGCCCAGAGTTGCCGATGAAATTAAAAACACTATTTTTGCAAAGCTCAAAAGCAAAAATAAGCTTGATACAGTAAAAAAAGCAATAAAAATTACGGGTTTTCTTAAAAAGATAGGAATTGATGTAAGAAGAAGGGTATTTCGTGAAATTCACGAGGCACTTGGCGGTTCTCTTCGTATGATGATAGTAGGTGCTGCTCCTGCGTCCTTTGAAACACTTGAATTCTTTAACGGAATCGGTGTCCTTACAATTCAAGGGTACGGGCTTACAGAAACGGCTCCCGTATTATCTGCCGAAAACCATAATCATCAGAGAAGAAATTCCGTTGGATGTCCTATCCCGGGCGTGAGCATTAAAATTGTAAATCCTGACGAAAATGGAATTGGCGAAATTGCCGCAAAGGGCGAAAATATAATGAACGGGTACTACAATAACGAAGAAGCAAACAAAGCCGTTTTCCATGACGGATACTTCTACACCGGTGATATGGGATATCTCGACAAAGATAACTACCTCTTTATTACCGGCAGAAAGAAAAATGTAATCGTTCTTTCAAACGGGAAAAACGTTTTCCCTGAAGAGCTTGAATCTTTAATAAATGAGTGCGAAGCAGTAAATGAGTGTATTGTCTTTAGTTCGCCTGAAAGCCCTGATACGCTTTCTGCAAAAATAGTATATAAACGTGACCTTGACAAAAAAGATGCAGAAGAAAAGATTTCAAAGCACATAGAAGAAATAAACAGCCGCTTAGTTCACTATAAACGAATTTCAGATTTTGAAATAACAGACGTGGAATTTGCAAAAACCACAACACTTAAAATTAAAAGATAAAAAGGTGCCGAAACACAAAATGGTGTTTCGGCACCTTTTTATATAGCTTTTGATTTTTTTATTGCAATATAGATAATTGGTGCTACGACAGATGTTATTATCAATTCCGGAAGCATGTACGAAGCGTTATAAATTACCGAATAAAAAAGGGCTAAAGCATTTCCGCTTAAAGTATCCATAACCCATGCGCAAAAGCCCTCCAAAAAGGGAATTGCCATAAGGCCGTCTGCCTCTCCAAAAAACCAGCCTGCCCATGCGCCATAGAAAATATAGCCTGATATAACATGCATAACAAAGCGAAGAAATGTTGCAAAAACTGCTCCTAAAACAATTTCGCTTCCGTTATTTTTTAATTTACCTTTAAAAATTCCGCCAAAGCCTAAAACGGTGTAGGCTAAAATATAATCCAGAAGGCAAATTGATATTGCCTTCCAAAGTGCCATCTGCCCCTCTCCTGGAAGAAACATCGTTGAAACTATTCCCGTTCCAATACCCAGCACAAGCTGAAGAAGGCTACTTGCAAACGCACAAACAAGACCAAAGCGTGTGCCGAATAAAAAGCCAATGAGTACAATCGGCGCCATTGATGCCACCGTCACCGTTCCGCCAAACGGAAGCTCAAAAAGCTTTAGCATCGAAAGTATTGTTCCAAGCGCAATAAGCAGCGATGAAACCACAATTTGTTTTGTTTTTGACATAATATTACCCCTTTATTTTTTATTATAAAAAATCCGAAAGACGCCAATAGGTCTTCCGGAGAAGTAATATTACTCGCGCGCTACCTACGTTGGCATTATCCAAATCAGGTTACGGGTCGAAATCTGCAGATTTCCTCTCAGCCGTTTACACAGCTCCCCTGTCGTCTTCTTCTTTTTTACATTTCTATTGTATCACCTTTTTTATGATTGTCAATACAAATTTTCAAGTAAAAGTCTTCAAGCCATTTTGCAGTATCATCTATATTATATCCGCAATCTATAAGCTCCTTATTATACTTTTTCCTGTCATAATTATCTTTACTGATTGCCTGCGCCCATTTATCTGAAGTTTCTTTTAATCCCTTTCTGATAATTAAATCAGTGCAGTTCACCTCACTTGGGATATTATCTGAAATTACGCATTTTAATCCCGTTGCCTGCGCCTCCATAATAACTATGCCAAGTCCCTCATATAATGACGGAAAAACAAACACATCCATCGCCATAAGAAGCTCGTTTACATCCTTACGCACACCTAAAAAACGAATCTTATCATAAATATTTAAGGCTTTCGCCTCTTCTTCTATTTTGTTTCTTAACTCGCCGTCACCCGCAAGAAGTAAAACAGCATTTTCGTTTGTATCTGTGTATGATTTAAATACCTTTAGTAAAAAGGTATGGTTTTTAACCTCATTAAATCTGCCTACATGCCCCACAACAAACTCATTTTCAAGACCAAGCTCTTTTCTTTTTGAATTCCGAATATCCTCGCTAAATTCATACTTTTTGACGTCAAAAGCATTTTTAAGTACACAAAAATTTCCTCTTTGGACAGTTTTTTCCCCATATCTTGATATTCCGCCATCTACGGAGCACGCCAAAAAGCAGTCAGCGATAAATCGTGTGGGGTAAGAAAAAATTCTATACAAAAAATCCTTAGCATTCATTACTTCTGGTTTTGTGCTATGACTGTGAGCAACCGTAAATCTTCCGTGTTTTTTGGCTATGTTTAAATATATAGATGCACAGCTCCCCAGGTGACCATGGATAATTGCGTGTTCATTATTATTTTGAAAAAAATCCTTTAAAGCTTTAATGTATGTAAGATAATTTATTCCATTAAAATAAGGGATTCTGTATATTCTTCCACCAAGACTTTTTATTTCATCATCAAAAAAGCATTCTTTTTTTGTATGAACTAAAAAATCAAACTGAATTTTACTCTTGTCAATTTTTCTATACAGATTCATTATCATATTTTCTGCTCCACCGCAGTCCATACCATGAAAAACATGAAGAATTCTTATCACAATATAATCTCCCTACATAAAAAGTTTACAGTAAAAACTCAACCATCCTTATTGCCGCTCAACGCCTCTCGAAGTTGTGTACTGCTTGTACCTTGAGTATAAGGAAAATAAACAATTTCTACATTTTTATCAGCAAAATATTTTTCGTATTTTTCGAAACGTTCTGTCCCCTTATAATCTGACCCAACAAACAAATAGTCATATTTATATTTATCCCAGGCGTCGCAATCTTCCTTCTCCGACATAACAACCTTATCCACATATCTTATACTTTTCAGAATTTCTACTCTTTCTTCGAAAGGAATGTATGTTTTTTTCCCTTTCCAAGCTCCGCTAAAATGCACACCTACTATGAGATAGTCACAATTCTCTTTTGCTCTTTTTAAAAGGTTAAGGTGTCCGATATGAAAAAGGTCAAACGTTCCGCTTAAGTAACCTATCTTTATTTGAGGTTTATCAAATATTCTACCGCTTGACATTTTGTAAGAGTAGCTGTCCTCACCATATTTTTGAGGATTTTGCTGATATCTTTTTATAACATCTTTGTAGATTTCATCGTAATCGGGGATAAACAATGTTTCCTTGTTTTTCATCTTGTCAAATATTTTGTCAACCAATTCTTTTAATTTTTCCGGCTCATTTTTTTCTCCATTAAAATTTGTACCTTTTAATGACCCTGGAGACACATTTAGTATCCTGTTGTTTGTGCCTTTCATTTTAAGCTCTGTATTTATGCTCTCTATAAATCTGCACAATGCTGCCTTCGTTGCTGCATATACTGAAAACACCGGCGATGAAATCCATCCTGCAATACTCCCCATCACCAGACATTCGAAATTTTTACTGTCACAAAGCTTATCATAATACACTTTTATTATGCTTATAACGGCAGAAGAGTTTACTTTAAAACTATTTTCTATTTCCTTTTGTGTAATATTTTCAAATAATGTCGCCCTTCCGAATCCTGCAGTAATAAATAATGCATCTATATCTTTATATTTGTCAAAAACATCAAAATTACACTCTGCAAGATTAATTGGCAGATAAGAGATTTTTTCATCACTGATGTTTGGTGTAATTTTGTCAGCAATAACAATCTCATCGTATTCTCCTATTATTTTTTTTACTATTGCAAGTCCTATACCATTACTTCCTCCAACAACCAATGCTCTTTTTTTATTCATTTTCACATTCTCCAATATTATTTATTATACAGTCAAGCGATTCTTGTACTGCGCTTCCATAGTAGTTTAGATACTCACTCTTAAATGCTTTGTTATTCTGCTTTTCGAGTTCATAATCCATCATTTTTAAAAGATTTATAAGGTCATCTTCATTATCTGCACCACTAAGCTTTTCCCTGATATCAAAATACATACCTCTGTTAGAGGAATATGCATCGTAATCGTATGTAAAATGAAGCATCACCTTGTCCATCACTGAAAAGTCAAAGAAGATGCTTGAGTAATCCGATATCAGTATATCTGTTACAACCATCAACTCATTAAGACTTGGATAAGATGTCATATTTTTCACAAAATCATTATCCTTTATCTGCATCACCTTTCCAACCTCGTAATGTGCCCTAAATAGAATACAGAATTCATCCTGGAGTTTATCTTGCCATTTTTTTAGGTTCATTGGCGGGATAAGCACACAGTTTTTCATTGAATCTCTTTCAAATTCTCTAAAGGTAGGCGCATATAGTATTATTTTTTTATCATTTGGTAACCCAAGTTTTTCCTTAATTCTATCTTTTTCTTCCTGTGTGTAATTTGCAAGAAAATCATTTCTGGGCAATCCGCACATTAAAAAGTTGTCGCGTGGAAGATTAAATACTCTTGAAAAAATATCGGCTTCAAAATCACTTTGTGCGGTCATAATATCATAGGCAGATTTTCGCTGCGAAGAAAACGACTTATTTTCCTTCGAAATATCTGTTCCCATCTTCTTAATCGGTGTTCCATGCCAGGTATTAAAATAAAACGTATTCTTCCCTTTAAAATTCAATCCACGTTCAATGGTAGAATTGCTAATCCAGCATCTTGCCTTAAGTGCAGTTATAAAATATGTAAGCGTATCAGTTTTAATTACCTGTGCATTAGGGATATTGTACTCTGATGGCTTATGAAACGCCCAGACAAACTTATATTCCTTAAAACGTTCATCCTCTATCATAGCTTCATACAAAGCCTTGGGACTATCATCATATTTTTTCCCTCCAAAGCTGTTTATAAGAATAAGCTTATCATCGGGCTTAACGAATAACTTAAGTACTGAAATAGCAAAATTGAAAAGATGATAATAAAGAAGGTATAAAAATTTAAAATACTTTACGAAAACTATCAGCTTGTTTTTCATAATATTACTCCTATATTTGGGAATATATTTTTTCCATTATCGTCATTACATTTTCTATGTCAAACTTTTTAATGTCTGAAATATTGTTTTCTCCAATTTCTTTTTTTAGTTTGTCGTCACCGATAAGGGTTTTTATAGCCATATTAAAACCTTCTACATCAGAAGGTTTAATTAGAAATCCGTTTCGTCCGTCTTTAACAAGGTCTGAATTCCCCCTGATTTTTGATGCAACAATCGGAAGGCCTGACGCCATCGCCTCCATTACTGAAACAGGAAGTCCCTCCCTATATGACGGGAAACAAAATAAATCTGCACCCAAAAGAAGCTCATTTATATCGTTTCTGTAACCTAAAAGATGAAATCTATCCTCAATTGAAAGTTCTTTTGCAAGATTTTTAAGATACGCCTCAAGATTTCCGACTCCTGCAATAAAGTAGTGAATTTTAGGGTTATTAGTTTCTTTGATAGCTCTTAAAACTACCTCATGGTTTTTATTCTTATTAAGCTCCCCAACTGACAGAATAACGATATCGTCTTCACCGACTCCAAACATTTCGGCTTTGTTTTTCTTTTTATTAGCCGAGTACTTTTTAGTGTCAATTCCTACTCCTGGAACATATTCAACGCGCTTTGCGTGCATATATTTTTTCGAGAAATTGTAGTCTTCCTCATTTATATTTATAAGAACATCCGTAAAAAATGAGCATATCCATTCTATCGGGAAATATATAAGCCAGTTAAGAAACGGTGCACCCTTGCAAAAATGAAAGCCATGTGCAGTGTAGATAACCTTTGTGCCTTTTTTTCTTTCTTTTATCGATGCAATTCTCGTCAAGATACTGGCAACAGGTGTGTGGCAGTGGATTATGTCAAACCCACCCTCTCTGATAATTTTCCTTAACTGTTTATACGCTGTGATGTTTCCTTTTTTTAATGGATTTCTCTCTATTGGTATGTCATAGAATTTGTCGCAGGGCTGAATCCCTGTGTTTTCGTGGGCAGCAACATGAGTCTCATACCCTTTTTCCTTAAACATTTTTAAATATGGCAGATGAAATGCGGTAATATGCCTCCCTACAGAAGCAACAAAAAGCACCTTACTCATAATTACCCTCTCTTGTAAAAAGTACTAATTATAATATATCATCTGTTTTAGAGTTTGCCAATACCTTTCTTGCAAATTTGGCAAAAATCTTTTCATTGTCCGTCCATGTGTAGAGAATTACCGCGTCATTTGTGTTATTCTTAATTTTTAAGTCTTTGTACCCATATACAACAGCTGCATCTGTGTTTTGGGGCGCGTAAGAAACGGGAAGTGAATGGTGATGAACCTCCGTTACTTCAAGACCACAATTTATTGCTGCCATATAGATTGTTGTGCTTACCTGACAAACTCCCCCGCCGATACCACGGCTCTTTTCACCGCTGATTATCACGCTTGCCTCCTTATACCCACGTGCAATCGATCTTTTGCCCGTTTTTTCGTTAAAGCTAAATACTTCGCCGGGCATCAAGGCAGTTTCCGTTGTGCTTGCACAGGCAAGAGAAATGTTTTCTAATCTGTTTTCTTCTTTATCCTTAATCTCGGTATAAGACTCCCCCACAACAAAATAAGCCTGCTCTTCCCTTTTTACCCTGATTTTTTCGTTTGTTATTCGTTGGGGCTCTTTCGCGCATCCGCATATAAAAATAAGTAAAATTAAAATAATTTTCTTCATAAAAAAACACCTTCTTTTGATTATTTTTCATCAAAAGAAGGTATTTATGTCTGTGAAATTTTACTTATTGTCAGGATTTACGCTATAATTATTTTCCATTTTTCCATTTCGGAAATTTTCAAGAACTATTTGTTTCTCCTCAAGATATTCTTCGGGAATAACAAATTTTTCTAATTCGGAAATTATTTCGCTTTCAACAATCGGGTAAGGCATTGCCTCCTCAGGCAAAAAACCCATTTCGTCATACATTATTTCAGTTTTACAAGTGTCACAGATAAGACCTGTGTAATCTGAATTATTTTTGTATCTGCCGTGCTTACCGCTTGTATAATAGCACCCTATACAATCGTTAAATGCGAGTCTATAGCCTCCGTCAGTTGCCTTTACTGCAATAATTTGTGTGTCAAGATGTTTTACGGGAATAAAAATTGCTTTTTCCTCCGTAATTGTGGCTTTATCTATCGTGATTTCTTCAATTTTTCTTCCGATTGCGCCTTCAAGCAAAAAAGCACACAACGCGATAAATAAAACCGCGATTAATCCAATCAACACTTTTCTGTTGCGGGAAGTTTTTTGTTCTTCAATTCGGTCTCTGATAATATCCAAAACTATCAACCCCATTTGTAAGAATAAAATTTATTTTCTCTGAAGAAGGTGAATTGCAAAACCGCCAAACTCTTCCTTTAAGTAGATAAACTTTCTTGTTCCGTCAGCATTAAAGGTTGCAGTTTCCTCTTTAAATTCAATACCCTTTCTTGAAAGATGATAAACTGCTCTGTCTACACTGTTTGTAAAAATAGCAATATGTCCACATTTTCCGGGGCCTTTGCTCTTCATAACCTCAAACTCAGGTCCTACAAACATTCCTTTTTCACTTTCACGCTCAATATCTTTACCGATAAAGAGTGAAAGCATCTTTGCTGTCTTCTTTGCTTCATCAGCGTTTTCGTTGTTTATTCCGATATGGCCAACCTTAAAGTCAAGCATTACTTCAACTGATTTTTTTGTAAGCTTTACAATTTCGTCCCAGTCTTCGTTGTCAATAAAGCTTTCCTTAACCATAAAGCTGCCGCCGCAAGCAACGATTTTGTTGCACTTTAAGTAGTCATTTACGTTGTCAAGATTTACGCCACCTGTAGGCATAAACTTAACACCGCCGTAAGGAGCGCTCATTGCCTTGATTTTGTCGAGTCCGCCACTTTGTTCAGCGGGGAAGAACTTAACTATTTTAAGTCCAAGCTCAAGCGCCTGCTCAATTTCAGAAGGTGTTGTGCATCCTGGAAGAACGGGCACGTTATTTTGGGTGCACCAGCTTACAACCTTGGGGTTAAAGCCGGGGCTTACAATAAACTTTGCGCCGGCATTAAGTGCACGCTGTGCCTGATCAATTGTAAGAACAGTGCCTGCACCTACAATCATTTCGGGGAAAGCTTTTGAAATCGCACGGATTGATTCTTCTGCAGCATCTGTTCTGAAGGTTACTTCAGCTGCGGGAAGACCGCCGTCAATAAGTGCTTTTGCAAGTGAAACTGCCTTAGAGGCATCGTTTATCTTTATAACGGGAATAATACCGATATTTGAAATTTCCTGCATTATGTTCATTTTTATCATCCTTTCAGAATTTATCTTTGAACTCTACCGCTGCCGTCTCCGCCAACAAGATTTTCAACCTCACTGCGAGTTACAAGGTTCATATCTCCGGGGATAGTGTGCTTAAGAGCTGATGCTGCAACGCCATATTCAAGAGCATCCTTAAAGTTCTTTCCGTCAAGCATACCGCAGATTACTCCGCCTGCAAAGCTGTCACCACCGCCTACGCGGTCAACGATAGGATGTACTCTGTATTCCTTTGAATGATAGAATTCCTTTGTATCTCTTGAGTAGATGCAAGCAGACCAGCCGTTGTCTGATGCTGAATGAGATACACGAAGTGATGAAATAACATATTCAAAGTTGAACTTTTCAACCATCTGTTCAAAAATGCTCTTGTATCCGGCAAGCTCAAGCTCACCGCTTGTAACGTCTGTTTCACCGGGCTTGAAGCCAAGAACCTTTTCAGCGTCTTCCTCATTACCGATACATACGTCAACGTACTTCATAAGATTTGTCATAATGCGCTGTGCCTTTTCGCTTGACCAGAGCTTCTTTCTGAAGTTAAGGTCGCAAGAAACCTTAACGCCTTTCTTTTTAGCTGCGATAAGTGCTTTTTCTGTAAGCTCTGCAGCCATATCTGATACAGCGGGAGTAATTCCTGTAAAGTGGAACCAGTCACAACCGTCAAAAATCTTATCAAAATCAAAGTCAGCTTCTGTAGCTGTGGAAATTGATGAGTGCGCTCTGTCGTAAACAACGTTTGACGCTCTCATAGAAGCACCTGTTTCAAGGAAATAGATACCAAGTCTTTCGCCACCGCGTGCAATGTTATCGGTTTTAACATTCATCTTGCGAAGTGCAGCCACTGCACATTCACCGATAGGATTTGCAGGAACCTTTGTAACGAACTCTGCATCGTGGCCATAGTTTGCAAGTGATACTGCAACGTTTGCCTCACCACCGCCATAGCAAACATCAAACTCATCTGCCTGAATAAATCTTTCATTATTCGGAGTTGAAAGACGAAGCATAATTTCACCCATAGTAACAACTTTTGCCATTAAAATCTCTCCTAACTTAATAATATATTTGACATTTATTCCTTTTAAATATATAATAGCACCATAATAATTCATATTTCGTCAACTATATTGTGAATTATATCAAATATATTATGTTTTAGGGTGTTATTATATTGATTACGGATAATAAAAAAAGCGAAGGAGATTATCGCGAGAATAATCTTATAAATGTTTTTCATTCATCGGTTTCAAAAATAAGCGGTGTTTACACAGAGCATCATCACACAGCATGCGAAATTACGATGGTGCTTTCAGGAAGCGGAATTTACGCCACCAAATCACGCGAATTTGAGTTTAAAAGCGGGGATGTGTTTTTCTTCAGCACCAACGAATTTCACTGGATTAAAGAGCTTTCAAAGGATGCTGATTTCTTAAATATTCACTTTGAACCACGCTACATATGGTCCGAAAACTTTGCAATATCAAATGCAGGTCTTATCAAGGTTTTCTTCAGCAGTAAGGGAAGCATTGTAAATAAGCTTGACTCAAAAAGCCCATCAACAAAGGATATAAAAAATATTATTTTTAAGATTGAAGAGGAAATCTCTCTTGAAAAGCCCGAATATAAGACAATGGTAAAGCTTTATATTGTAAATATTTTAGTAAATATGATACGCGCATACTCAAAAAATTTGACTGAGCCTTATATTTCCTATAATTCGCAGACGCTTCGCTCTATTGAAAATGCGATTGATTTTATTGACAACAACCTTGAAACCGACCTTACCCTTGAGGAAATTTCCGAATCTGCACATATGAGTAAGACCTACTTTTGCGCGCAGTTTAAAAAGCTTAACGGCATTTCTCCTTGGGACTACATAACTATAAAAAGAATAGAAAAAGCAATCTCACTTATTGAGTCTACAAATCTTACAAAGCTTGAAATCGCGGTAAGATGCGGTTTTAACAACACATCAAATTTTTATCATGCCTTTAAGCGCATAACTGGTAAAACGCCAAGTGACTACGTCAGCTGATGTTCTTTTTTAAATTAGAAAGAACCTTTTTTTCAATTCTTGAAATCTGCACCTGACTGAGTCCCATTATTTTTGCAACCTCGCTTTGTGTTTTTTCTTTGTAAAAACGAAGCATTAAAATCTGCCTCTCACGTGGGGGCAGTTTTTTTATTTCTTCCCGAAGGCAGATTAAATCTATTATCTCCCCTTCTTTGTTTTCGCCTGTGCTTATTTTGTCAATTAAAAGCACGGGTGAAGAATCTCCCTCGTGGATTGATTTAAAGATTGACTCAGGCTCTGCAGTTGCTTCAAGCGCAATAGTTATTTCGCCTATTTCACAGTTAAGCTCATTTGCAATTTCCGTAAGGGATGCCTCTTCTCCTTTTTGAAGCGAAATCTTTTCTGCCGCCATCTTTGCTTTCATTGCCGTTTCTTTAAGTGAACGGCTTACTTTAATTATCCCGTCATCACGGAGAAACCGTCTCATTTCGCCGAGTATCATCGGCACTGCATAGGTGGAAAACTCCACATTGAAAGACACGTCAAACTTACAGATTGCCTTAATGAGCCCAATTGCACCAATCTGGAAAAGGTCATCATTTTCTACTCCGCGTCCGCTGAATTTTTTGACCATACACCAGATAAGGCCTTTATTTTTAATTGTAAGCATTTCCAAAGCGTTTTTATCCCCAGATTGCGCAAGCTCAATCAGGCGGTAATTCTCGTTTTTCATTTGCCCACCTCATAGCTGTTTTGTCATTTCCACGCACGTTCCCTCTCCCGCGCGGCTTGTGATATGTAAGGTATCCATAAAGCTTTCCATAACTGTAAATCCCATACCGCTTCGGTCACATTCAGGCTTTGAGGTGTAAAGGGGCATTCGCGCACGCTCTATATTTTCAATCCCCACGCCGCTATCTTTTACTCTTACAGTAAGCCTTCTCCCCTCTATCATAAGTTCAAGTAAAACTGTTCCGTTTTTTCCTTCGTAGCCGTGTATTATTGAATTTGTGACGGCTTCCGATACAGCGGTTTTAATATCCGCCATTTCCTCTATTGTGGGGTCAAGTGGCATAATAAAGCCCGCAACAATCACTCTTGAAAGTCCCTCATTTATACTTCTTGCATCAAATTCTGCTTTCATATAGTTATTCATCTTCACACTTCCTTTACTTCTTCCACTTTGTTATAGTATGGAATTATTTTTTCTATCCCGCTTAATGTTATAACCTTTTTTACCGATTCATTTCCCCCGCAAACTGCAATTTTTATTCCAAGCGTTGTTGCAAGCTTGTATCTTCCGATTATAAGACCTATTCCTGATGAATCCATCATGCTTACACCTGACAGGTCAAAAATTACTTTCTTTTCGGTGCTTTCTTCTATTTCTACATCTATTTTGCTTTTAATCATAGCGGCGGCATATTGGTCAAGCTCGCCCGACAGATAAATATAAAGCACTCCGCTTTGTTTTTTTATTTTGCATCCCATTTTTTTACTCCTCTCTATAATGCTTTTTTCATTTTATCATATCTTTCGTTGCAAAAATTGATAACCTTTGTTGAAAGATAGGTTAGTTTGTAATAAAAAAAGAAGCTGTCGCTTCTTTTTTTTATAGTATAATACAAATAAGTCCCCCGCTGCCCTCGTTAATAATGCGTGAAAGCGTTTCCTGAAGCTTTCCTCTTGCCTCCTGTGGCATTTTGGAAAGCTTTCCCTGAAGCCCTTCATTTACAAGAGAGTGAAGTGATTTTCCAAAAATATTTGACTCCCATATTTTTATGGGGTTTGATTCAAATTCACTTAAAAGGAAATGCACCAGCTCTTCCGACTGCTTTTCACTTCCGACTATCGGGCTTACCTCTGTTTCAATGTCGGCACGTATCATATGTATTGACGGCGCGCTTGCACGAAGACGCACGCCGTATCTTCCGCCCTGACGTACTATTTCGGGGTCTTTTAAGCTTAATTCTTCTATTTCAGGAGATACAATTCCATAGCCCGTTTGCCTTACCTCGGCGAGTGCATTTGATATTTTATCGTACTCTTTTTTGGCCTTTGAAAGCGCGCAAAGAGTGGAAACAAGCTCTTCGTCATTTGTTATAGTAAGCCCCGTCGTTTCGCCAAGCACCGTATAGAAAAGTCCTTCCTGCGCCTCGCAGTCGATCTGAATAATCCCCGTTCCAAGCGAGATATCTCTCACATCAACTCTGTTTAGATATTCATTTTCTTCAAGAGATGATGAAAGATGGACACTGTCACTGATTTTCTTTATATCCTTAACTGCATTTCTTACTGAATCATAGATAGATGTTTTTAGGTAATGCGTGCTTTCCAGTGCATCTATCCACCCGGGAAGATTTATACTTATTTCTTTAACAGGGAATTCAAAAAGCACCGACTTTATTATATCGTTTATTTCGTGAATGGTCATATCCGCGCAAGAAAACAAAAATACTGGGACTTTATATTTTTCTTCCATTTCTTCTTTGAGTTTTTTTGCAGATGCACTCTCGGGCATCGCAGAATTCAGCAATATTATAAATGGCTTATTAATCTCCTTAAGTTCAGAGATGACGCGTTCCTCTGCACTTACATATTCATATCTCGGAATATCACATATAGTTCCGTCTGTTGTTATAACAAGCCCTATTGTGCTATGCTCGCGGATAACTTTTTCTGTGCCTATCTGCGCTGCCATATCAAAGGCAATATCCTCCTCAAACCACGGGGTTGACACCATACGCGGTTCACCCTCCTCGGTGTGACCTTGCGCACCGTTTACGCAGTATCCCACGCAGTCAATAAGTCTTACATTAAATGACGCTTTTTCGTCAAGCGTGATATTTACCGCCTCGTTAGGCACAAATTTAGGCTCGGTTGTCATAATGGTTTTGCCTGCCGCACTTTGAGGAAGTTCGTCTTGAGTGCGCTCACGGATATGCTCGTTTTCAATGTTTGGAATGACAACCAAATCCATAAATCTTTTTATAAATGTTGATTTGCCCGTTCTTACAGGGCCAACAACACCTATGTAAATATCACCTTGTGTACGCTGTGCTATGTCATTATATATGGTATATTCCGGCATAAAATCTCCTCCATACAAGTGTGTTTTTATACATTGTATGTTGTGATTTTTTAATTATTACTGTTTGTCTTTCTTCTTTAGAAAACATTTTTCAACATTCTTTAAAAAAAGCTTGACATCCCAAGCCTCTTTGCATATAATATTACTGTTTGTAGGGGTATGATGTAATGGTAACATGCCGGTCTCCAAAACCGTTCTTGAGGGTTCGAGTCCTTCTACCCCTGCCATAAAAAAGCACTTCTTCGGAAGTGCTTTTTTAACGAAATACGCCTACGGCGTGTGAAATATCGCTACGCAATGTGAAATAGCTTCGCTGTGAAATATTTGCTTCGCAAATGTTAAAATGCGTATTTCATTTCACTGAAAACGCAGTTTTCAATTTCACAATTTACACTGTAAATTATTTCACATTTTGCGCAGGCAAAATATTTCACTATATATAGGGGTTACTATGGTATATTTTTAAAGAGGTGTTTTATGAATTTTGAGATTATAGATTTTCACACACATCCTTTTTTAGAAGCAAAAGAAAATATATGCAGACATAAAGAGCTTTTTGAGATGAATCCCGATAAAACGGTAAACACATTTACAAAGCTTGGTGCTTCAAAAATCTGCGGCTCGGTAATCAGAAGAGTAAATGCGGATAAAGACGAAACCGTCTGGGAGTGCCTTTGTGATTGCAATAAAACAGCTTTAACACTCAAGGAAAAATACGGAAGCTTTTATATTCCGGGTTTTCACGTTCACCCCGATTATGTGGAAGAATCAATAAATGAAATCCGCACAATGAGTGCTCGGGGCATTAAATTAATCGGTGAGCTTGTGCCGTATATGCACGGCTGGAGTGGCTATGTAAGCGATGGCTTTTCACAAATTTTATACGAAGCACAAAAACACAAAATGATTGTAAATCTCCATTCTTCGTCAAACGACGATGAAATGGATGAGCTTGTAAAGAAGCACAAGGATGTTACATTTGTTATGGCACATCCCGGAGAATATGATCAATTGATGCGACATATTGACCGAATGAAAAAAAACGAAAACTGTTTCCTTGATTTGTCGGGGACAGGTATTTTCAGACACGGAGCCGTAAGACGTTTGATTGACAGTGTGGGTTGCGACCGCATTTTGTTTGGCTCGGACTTCCCTACCTGTAATCCGGGAATGTTTGTGGGTGCAATTTTATTTGATGAGTTACTTTTAGACGCTGAAAAAGAAAAAATCTTTTCGCTAAATGCAAAAAGATTGCTCGGATTATAATATATCAAGTCAGGTGCTGTTTCTTTTCGTATAAGAAACAGCACTTTTTTTATAAAAAAATATTTACTTTCACGCGTTAAAGTGATATAATGTATATAAATAGTTTTCACAGGTTATGAAAGGATGGATTATACCGTGAAGGAATTAAAAAACGAGTACACTGACAATCTTATGAAGGCTTTTCTGAAGCTTAAGACAATCGACGAATGTTATAACTTTTTTGAGGACTTATGCACAATAGCCGAAATTAAATCCTTAAGCCAACGCCTTGAGGTTGCGCAGATGCTTACGGACAAAAAAGTTTATTCGGATATTGCCGCACAGACAGGTGCTTCAACCGCAACGATAAGCAGAGTTAACAAATGTATAAATTACGGCAAGGATGGCTATAATTTAGTGATTAAACGTTTGCGGGAGGAGGAGCGATGAGCAGCTACGGCGAATTTGCGAAAATATATGATACACTTATGCATGGGGACATAAATTACAACCAGCTTGCCGATTATATCGAAAATATATTTTCCGAGTACGGTGTAAGCCCCAATCTTGTGTGTGAGCTTGCCTGCGGTACGGGAAATGTTACAATCCCCCTTGCAAAACGAGGTTACGATATGACCGCAATAGATAATTCCGAGGATATGCTAAACAACGCCCGCGACAAGTCCGAAGGTCTTGATATTCTTTACCTCAACCAGAATATGACCACACTCGATTTATACGGCACAATGGACGCATTTTTGTGTATGATAGACGGTATAAATTATGTGCTCTCACCAAAGGCACTGCTTAATATGTTTACGCGTATGAAGAAGTGCTTTATGGAGCCTGACGCGCTTTTTATATTTGACGTAAGCACGCGCTACAAGCTCAAAAATACAATCGGTAACAATACCTTTGTATACCCGAAAAAGAATGTGTTCTACACATGGCAGAACAGATACATAGAGCATAGAAATATTTCGGATATGTTTCTTACGTTCTTTATAAAGGGCAAAAGCGGATATGAACGTTTTGAGGAACGGCATTTGCAGCACGCATATTCAGTATCGGAGCTGAAATTTTTGCTCAAAAAAGCAGGGTTTAAAAAGATAGACACCTACAGCCCTATGACGTTTGAAAAACCGAAGAAGAATGATGAAAGAATTGTTTTTGTGTGCCGCTAAAAAAGGTCAAAAAAACTTGCAATTTTCCATAAAATATGATAAAATATTTTATATAATGTAACATAATTGAAAATGCATAAAATCTTGCATTTTCCCAAGTAAATATATAGCTGCAGTAGCAGAATGGAGATTATTATGGCTAAAAAATCCAAAGAAAAAGAACTGGATATGTCAATCATCGAAAACCAGAAGGTTGTCGGTGTTGATCTTGACAGAGAAATGAAGAAGGCGTATATTGACTATGCAATGAGCGTTATAGTCAGCCGTGCCCTTCCCGATGTGCGCGACGGTATGAAACCCGTTCACCGCCGTATTTTGTATGATATGTATGAGGGCGGACTTTTGTATGAAAGTGATTTTAGAAAATCCGCGACAACCGTAGGTAGTGTGCTGGGTAAATATCATCCGCACGGCGACGCTTCGGTTTATGACGCAATGGTGCGTATGGGACAGGATTTCTCGCTACGGTATCCGCTTGTTCAGGGTAAAGGTAACTTCGGTTCAATTGATGGCGACCCCCCTGCTGCATACCGTTACACCGAGGCGAAAATGTCGAAGATTTCGGCGCTTATGCTTACCGACATCGAAAAGGAAACAGTTGATTTTGTTCCCAACTTTGATGATAAATTAAAAGAGCCCGATGTTCTTCCCTCACGTTTTCCACAGCTTCTTGTAAACGGAAGTGCGGGTATTGCGGTTGGTATGGCTACGAACATCCCTCCCCACAACCTCACTGAAGTGATTGATGCTATACTTGCAA
>JAZNSQ010000024.1:0-4002 GCA_045591265.1 Clostridia bacterium
GCAACTAAGTACGCTCTTATTGCTGGCACTGTCGAGGGTATTCTTGAAAAGCTTGCTATCGGTGATGTCATGCAGACACACCTTGGTAGCAAGATGTTCAGTAAGAAACTGGTAAATGGCACTGGCATATCTAAAGAGATTTTTACCAAATATGGACTCCCTCTTGCAGATATTCTTGTCAGTTCTGTCGGTGAAGGTATTGAGGAGTCTTTGTCCTATGTAGCATCAGGGCTTGCACGCCGTGGTTCTTGGGATAACAATTACAAAATGTCTTGGGATGAAGCCGGAGAAAACTTCATGGGTGGTTTGCTTATCGGTGGTATAATGAGTGGTCTTGCTGCTCCTGCTGACTCTCAGCGTTATAAATATGCTGCAAAGATGCTTGAGCAGACAGGTACTTACACCACCGATCTCGATAGTCTTTATGCTGCATCCTACTTTGAAACTCTCCCCGCCGAACAGCAAAGGGTTTTGACCGAGCAGTACAACAACGGCGAAATCATTGCTGACAAGGCTACCCGCAAAGAAGCTACTAAGGCAGAGCGCGAACTTGATGCCATAAACAGAGAGGTAGCCGCTAAAAAGGAAGTTATTTCTGCTACTGAAAAGGACGCTCGAAATAAACGAGAACAGGCAAATAATAAGGTAGAAAATATCAAGCAGCGCATTGCTACCTTGCAGGAAACCGACCATATCAAAAAGGCAAAGGCCATTAAAGACCTGAGTGGTCGTCTTGAGGCTGCAAACAAGGCACGAAGTGAATTGTATAGCGAAACCGAAAAGAAGCTTAAAACTGCTCAGTCTGAATATACTGCTGTGGTCGATAAAAAGACCAGCAAGGCCGCAGACCTTGAGGAAACCATCGCCAAATATCAGGCTGCAAAGTATTTTGATGACTTCTACGGCAAGACTGCACCTACCGCAATAAACGCCGTTTCTGCCCCTCAGACCGTCGAGCCTACCACGAATACTACTGAAACTGCAAACGCCCCTCAGAGCCTTATCGATACGGTCAAAACGGATGCTGTGGAAACCGCTGAACCTGTTGTTGAGAAAACCGCAGAAGTTTCTCCTGTTGCGGAGGGCAAAGCGGAAGAAGTTGTGTCATACAATTCTGTCCTTTACAAACATAGGGATGGCGAAGGCGGCTGGGGCGAAGTTTACGATGTGGCAAATTTTGCTGTTAATGATGCACTCCGTATTATAGACGCAAAACTTTTGGAGGCATTCAAGTCCGAAGTCGATAGCGCACCCGATGGCGTTAATATGTCGTTTCCTATAACAGACGCCGTAATTGCGGTAAGTGATTATGTTCGGCAAGAACAAATTACGCCTATACAGGCAGCACGGCTTCTTAGTGAAGCATATGCGGTTGACGGTGTGAACGGACTTAAATCCCTTTTTAAAACTCGCACTGGTAATCTGTACCCTCAGAGTCTTGAAAAGGCAAAGCGGTATGACACGACTCCACCCACTCCCAAAGTTGCTGTCTCCGAACCCGCCCTCAAAGACCTTGGTGCAAACACTCCTACCCCTGTGGAAATGGCAGAGTCCAAGGTATACTCCAACACTTACGACAAGTGGCTGACCGATGCAGAGAAGCTTGCCGACGATACTGGCAACGCTTGGTATGCAAGGTCTAAGGAAGTTGACACCCTTGCTAATGCCAAGGCTGTTGTGTCAGGCAGCATAAGGCGCAACGGTAACTTAGATAGCGTAATGTCTCAGCTTCAGGATAAGAACGCTTGGGACGCAACAGACGTTGATACCGCCATGCTCGTTGCTGAAACCCTTCGTGCAGAAGCCGCCGACACAGGCGACTATTCCAAGCTGAACGAGTGGAAGAATGTCATTCGTCAGAACATGACGCAAAGCGGTCAGGCTATTCAGGCTCTTGCAAAGTGGACACGCAACAGCTCCATTGCTGCTGAAGCCGCCCTTGACAAGGCCGTGGACAACATCAACAAGAAAAACAAGAAAAAGATTGATGCCGGCAAAGCAACCGCCGTTGAGGTTAACCCTGAACTTATGGCAGAACTGCAAGCCGCTGAAACCGACGAACAGCGCGAGGAAGCTGTAAACAAGATTGCCGCCGATATCGGTGCTAAGATGCCTGTTGGTCTTGCAGATAAGATAAATGCTTGGCGTTACCTTTCCATGCTTGGCAACCCTCGCACCATGATTCGCAACCTTGTAGGTAACGAGATAATGTCTGATGTTCTGTGGGTAGGCAAAGATGCTGTCGGCACTCTGCTTGAAAGCGGCCTCGACCAGTCGCAGCGTACCAAGTCCTTGATGTTTGGTGAGGAATATAAGGCCAACCGTAACTATGCTGCATCCACCCTCAAAGAAGCTAAGAACAAGCTTGAGGGTTCTTCAAGATATGACACTAAGCGTGGCATTGAAAAATCTATTGCCGACAACACTCCTATGTTCAGACTGAAGAATGTCGAGGGTGCACGGAAAGTTACCAACTGGGCGTTGTCTAAGGGCGATACCGTATTTCTTGAAAGGCAGTACAACCGCTCCTTTGCTCAGATAATGACCGCAAGAGGTTACACTCCCGACACCATCACAGCGGCACAGAAAAAGGAGTGCATGGACTACGCCATTGCTGAAGCACAGCGTTCCACCTTCCATGACGCAAGCGTTGTTGCTGATGCCATCAGTAAGCTTGAAAACCGCAACGGCATTACTAAGGTGCTGGTCGGCGGTGTGCTGCCCTTTAAGAAAACCCCTATCAATGTTCTTGCTCGTGGCGTGGACTTCTCCCCCATCGGCTTGATACAGGGTACTGCCCAGTATATCACTAAGGTTAAGTCCGGCGAAATGTCTGCGGCACAGGCTGTCGATAAGATTTCCTCCGGCTTAACTGGTTCTGCGCTTATGGCTCTTGGCTTCTTCCTTGCAAAGTCCGGCATTATCACTGGCGGCAACGAAGACGAGGACAAGTATTACATGTCTGACCTTGGACATCAGGAATTTGCCCTTAATCTTGGCGACGGTAAGTCTGTTACTATCGACTGGGCAGCTCCCGCCACTATTCCCCTGTTTATGGGTGCAGCGTTGAATAGCGTTGTAGAGGGTGAAGGTGCAGACGGCGACAATAAACTGGATGCACTTATCAACACACTTTCAGGCATCACCGACCCACTTGTAGAAATGTCAATGCTTCAGGGCTTGCAGGATACGCTTGAAGCCGCCGCTGAGTCTACAAAGAACGATGAAAGCGTAATATGGGGGCTCACTAAGAACGCCGCATATAACTACGCAAGCTCCTTTGTTCCCACTATTGGCGGTCAGATAGCAAGGACTATCGACCCTGTAAGGCGTGACACAACAGGCGACCCCACATCCGAAATGAGTGGCGAGCTTGACAAGGTAATGAACAAGATACAGGCTAAGATACCCGGCGTTGCAAGTAACCTTGAGCCTTACACTAACGTATGGGGCGAAAAGGAAATCAACGAACATAGCTGGCCTGTGCGTCTGCTGGAAAACTCCATTCTCCCCGGCTATCTTGACGAAACCGACATGACTCCTGTTGATGTCGAGATTACCCGCCTGTATAGCGAAACTCAGAATCCCGATGTCATTCCCTCCAACTATCCTTACAGGACACTGAAAGACACCAAGACTAAAGATAGCTATGTTCTCTCCAACAAGGAGTTCACCGCCTTTAAGGAGGAAAACGGCAAAGCTATGTACGCTGCTGCTCTTGATGCCATCAATGACCCCATGTACTCTCGAATGGACGATGATGAAAAAGCCGCCCTTATTGCCGATGCAATTGGCGACGCTCAAAACTCTGTCCTGAAAAAGTACAAAAAGAAATACCTTAACAAAGACTAACTCCACGACAAAGGGGCGACCATTACGGTTGCCCCTTCTTTTTTTTGTTCGCAAATTTTTGGTTGTAAGCCTTAAAGTCAAGTGCGGATTCGATTACTGCGTTGACAATTTTTCGGCGGTACTCATAAAAGGTTGGAACTCTGTCGATAA
>JAZNSQ010000025.1:0-37507 GCA_045591265.1 Clostridia bacterium
AATACGAGAAAAACCTTTTAGTTGAAGTGCTCAAAAAATTCGCAGATAAGACCGAAGTATCTAACACTGAATCAGAACCTGCTGAAGTTGAAGCTTTACAACTCGGCAAGGACGAGCCAATTAAACCGCTCACTCTTAAAGCTCTTCGCGAAGAAAAGGGGCTTTCCTTGAGGAGAATGGCTAATATGATTGGTTGTTCAAAAAGCTCTATTTCTTGTTGGGAACAAGGTGACGTAAAACCCCCGTTCGCAAAGATTGTTAGCATTGCCAGTCTTTTTGGTCGCACTATTTCTGAAATTGAAGATGCTATTCAGAAAACAGCAGACGAAAAATTCCTAAACAAAAATCTTGTAAACGTTACAATTTTGCCAAACGCACTTGACTTAAGAGGTTTGCGTCAAAAGTACGGTTACTATCAGTCAGATATAGCCAAACAGCTTCATATATCAGCGAACACCGTGAGTGCGTGGGAAACAGGAGTTAATCGTATAACTTCTCGTTCAATATCGGTTCTTGCTACCTTATATGGCGTGCCTTACAAAGAAGTTGAAATGGCTGCCAAGAAATCTTACAAAGGAGAATATTAATGTCACGAGAAAAAGAAGCTTACAGAGATAACCTTGAACGCATTATTGAGGCGTTTCCAGACAAGGAAATTATAACCGCTTCCGAACTTGCCAGTTGGCTTGGACTAAACATAAGAACAGTATACAAGTATTTCCCAATAAAAAAGGGCGTTGGAATATCCAAAGCCACATTAGCAAGATGCTTGTCGTAAAGGAGAAAAAAAGATGCGTATAAAAAGAAAAATGCTCCTGTTCGGCGGCAACCGAAACAAGAGCGCGATAAAAGGTTTATATAGATATTATACCACGCAAACTGACGAAATGCAAGAATTGAAAGCGTTTTTAAAAGATTTTATTGGTTTTATGTGTGCTATGGCTTCTGGCGTTGGCTTATCTTTCTTGTTGATATTAATCGGAGGCTAATTATGGGACTTGTTTGTAAACACGGTGGCAGAATTTGCGAGGGTTGTGGCGAATGCCAAGAACCCGAAGAATACATCTGCCCTATTTGTGGCAAAGAAATCGAAGATATATACATAAATAGTGAAGGCGAAATCGTTGGCTGTGAAATGTGCATAACCAAAAAGAAAGCTTGGGACGTTTTGGAGTTATAAAAGCGAAAGTTTCAAAACATATCATATAACAGAATGCCCGCTGTTTATGCCGGATGATTGAAAGGAGCGTAAAAAATGATAGAAGTATACGAAACTAAGAAAATACCCGAAAATTGCTCAACTTGTCTATATCTATCAAACACTTTAGGTAGATTATGCGGTAACGCAAATGTGAAAAACGAAATGGCAATCCGATACTCTTTGTTAGGGCAAAAATGCCCTTATTATTGGTTGAATCAACATAAATACAAACGTGTTGAATAAAAGGAGTGTGAGCGTTTGACACGAAAACGATTTATAAAGCTGCTTGTTTCTTACGGCAAACAGAGAAACGAAGCGGCGCAAATTGCAAATTATTATCACGCTAAAGGACTTAGCTATGAAGAAGCGCACACCGATTATTATATTAAAAACCAAGTGGGAAAAGACATAATGAGCGGTTTTATAGAAGGGCTTAAAACACTTAATCGCACTATTCAAAGTGCAGTAAAGGTAATATATAAATTCGCAAACTTTAACATTGAAAGAAACGATAACGATGATTAAACGAAGCTGCGAAGATAGAAACACAATATATGTTTGCTTATTTGGCAAGCGTTACATATTCCGTGAGGGAAAATATGTTGGTTGGTATAAGGCGTAAAGGAGCGTGAGTGAATGAGAGAAAAGCTTATCGAGTTGATTATGAAAGCAAGAGCACCGCTTATTTCAAGACCATTAGCGGAAAAAGAAGCCGATTATCTTCTCGAAAACGGTGTTATCGTACCGCCTTGTAAGATTGGGGATAAAGTTTATTACATAACAGGAATACATCGAAATCTCATTAAATCAGCCATAGTAAACGAAATAATTGTAAATTGTAACGGCGTTAGTGATTTGTTCGTTTCAAGCGATACGGCAGATTTTGAAAATTCTATTGATATATTTTATTTCACAAGAGAAGAAGCCGAAAAAGCTTTGAAAGAGAGGTTGAGCAAATGACCGACAAAAGAAAACAAGCTAAGGAGCAAATTAAGTTTTGCAAAGAGCTTATGAATAGGCTTTGTAAACTCCTTGAAGAAAACATTGACGAGAAATCTTCTTGGTGGGGTATTCGCAATCATTCCCAAATCAGCAACGATATTGTGAGATTGAGAAGAGAGCTTAACACGCTCAATAAGCTTATGAATCCGTATGATTAAAAGGAGTGATACCGAATGACCGACAATGATGTTATAAAGGCTTTGGAGTGTTTGACAGGCACACCGTTGAAATGTAGAGAATGTCCGTATTCGCCAAGATATAGGTTTCCACTTTGCCAACAGCAAGTTGCAAAAGATGCCGTTTCCCTAATCAATCAGTTGCAGAAAAATCAAAACGATATTGATAAATTTGCCCGTACTTTATCATACGGTAGAAAATTTAAAGGTAAATTCATAAATGATTTTGAAGATGTTTTAGATTTTATTGCCAAAGAAAAAGCCGAAGCAATCAAAGAGTTTGCGGAGAGGTTGAAATCTGTTTCAGGAAGTGTAGTTGCAACACAAGACGGAAGAGAGCTTTATGAAACAAAAACATATTCAATTAGTGCGATGAAACTCGACAACCTTGTAAAAGAAATGGTGGGTGAGTAAATGCAGTTTATAGAGGTAACGTCAATAGGTGGCAAAAAGCATCTTGTCCCAACAAGAAGCATTCTCGCTATCATTAAGGAAGAAAAATTCAGGGCAGTTTGTCTTGAAAATGTAGCTTTGCAAGTGAAAGAAACCTTTGAGGAACTTAAAAGGATGGTGGGTGATTCTGACGGTTAACAAAACTCCACCGTGTAGATATTGCACAACAGACAGAAACGCTACTTGCCATACTACTTGCAAAAGATTCTTTGATTGGCAAGCGGAAGAAAAAGCCAAGAAAGAACAAATAAAGAAAGCCAAAAACGCTATCCGTGACCTTGATGATTATGTTGTGAAACAGAAAATCAAGAATATTGAAAAGAGACGGAAGAGAGGGTGATGTAATGACCTATGTTTTAAAATCAAGGCCTTATTTAAGTTTTGATAATTTTGGTGACGGATATTATACAGGGGCAAGTTATATTTTTCAAGGCGAATGTTATGCGGTTTGTGAAAGAGAACTTGAAAAAGCTAAACAATACAAAAGTCTTAAAGTTGCTCGTAACTCGGCAACAAGATATTTAAGTAAATTTTGTAACTATATTTTTGATGTTGTCGGTATTGAAAACGGAAAAGAAGTTTACAAAGAATCTGTAATTAAGGAGTTTTAACGATGCCAACTCAGTATGATTTATTCGGAAACGAGGTAAAAAACAAGCCGAAGCCTACAAATAAAGAAAAGCGTAATTGGGAAAATGCTTTTCAACGGTGGAGCAACAAAGAATTTCAAGAGGGTGGTAGCGGTTATGGTGCTTGCGGTTATGGCTCAATGTGCGATTATTGCGAAGATAATACTTTCGGCAGACCTTGCATAAGAGCGTTAAACGAAATGTGCCGAGAAAAAAATATTGTTATAGATTACTCAAAAAGGAATTTTGAAGATATTTGGGATGGTGAATTTAATGCCTAAAGAATACATAGAAAAAAATAAAGTGATGAATGATGTTGAATGCATCGACACAAGAGATTTTACCGATATTGACGATATTTTTTTCGAAGTGGAAAGAATTATTGACGAACAGCCATTTGTTGATGCCGTCGAGGTTGTCCGTTGCGGTGAGTGCATACACCACAGCAAGGCGATAACGCCGGGACGAGTTATTTGCGACAAACACGCTATACCAAGAAACGACACTGATTTTTGCAGTGACGGAAGGAGAGATAAACCTGAAAACTGATTTTGAAATGATAGTGAGGAAATTTTCGGATATAAAACCGATAAAGGTCTTCCCTATTGCCGACGTTCACTTTGGAGCGTTAGAACATCAAAACAAGGAATGGGAGGCTTTTGTTAAATACATAAATGAAACTCCCGACACTTACATTATTTTGGCTGGTGACTTAATTAACAACAACACTCGTTCTTCTGTTGGCTCTCCGTGGGATGATACTGTAAGACCAAGAGAACAAAAAGCTCGAATGGTTGAGTATTTAAAACCAATAAGAGAAAGGCTATTGTGTTGCACAAGTGGAAACCACGAAAGAAGAAGCTTAAAAGACGCTGACGACGACCCGACGTATGACATTATGGCGAAACTTGACCTTGAAGATGCCTACAGACCAAACGCAGCGTTCTTAAAGTTACAGGTTGGCGAAGAAAAGAACCGAGAAGATAGGTTTTATAATTGTTACACTTTTGCTGTTACTCACGGAGCTGGCGGTGGAATCTATACAGGCGCAACGGTCAACAGAAACGAGCGTTGGGGCAACGTGATTGACGGGCTTGATTGTCTTATTGTTGGTCATACTCACAAAGGAACGGTTACAAGACCTTCAAAGATTGTTCTTGATACGTTTATAAATAGAGCTGTGATTAAAAGCTATCTTGTTGTCAGTTGCACGAGTTGGCAAGCGTATAGCGGATATCCTTTACAGAAGATGCTTTTGCCCTCTGAGACGGCAAGACCAATTTGTTTAACACTCAGCGCAGAACCAAGAAAAAAAGATATAGAAACGGTGTGGTGATAACGTGAAAAAATTTATGAAGATTTTATTGTTGACTGTGGGATGGATTGCCTCTGCCCTCTTAAACGGAACTTGTATTGTTGGTTTGGTTTACCCATTCTTTTTAGCAATTAGCCGCAGTTGGTGGTTTTTGCTTTTATATGTTCCGGAAACCATATTAACACTTTTTTCGTTCTTATATCTTGAGGTTATTATTGCTTTAACCGAAACGTTTTTTGAAAGGAATTAGAAATGAAAACGATAGAAAGTTATATTCAATGCCCTTTTTACATAGCCGAAAGAGAAAGAGAAATTCGCTGTGAAGGGCTTTTTGAAAACACGGTAGTTGTTCATCGTTTCGAAAATTCTCAGGCAAAGCTAAAACAAGAAAAAGAAATGTGCTGTGTAAAATTAGGCAGCAAATGCCCCTACAATAAGTTACTTAACAAAAAGTATGAGTAAGGAGTGTTGGCTTTGACGGGAACGGTAACGAAAATTTGCAGATACTGTGGCAGAACCTTTACCACAGAAAACGTTGAACAGTCTTATTGTAAAAAATCTTGTAGGACAAACAATTTTCTTTTTAAAAGGTATGGTGTTGTTCACTGCGCCAAATGCGGAGAAAAAGGGTTGATTCCGAAATATTCCAAAATAAGAATTTGCAATAACTGTAAATCAAAAGAAGAAAAAACGCTTGAAAATATGACCGCAGAAGAACAGTTACACTATGGCAAAGTTCAAGCCAAAAAGTACGCTGAAAGGATGTGGAAAACAACATTATGATTCCTACAAATAAATTAGTTATGTGTAGAACTTGTGGACAAGTAATTTCATTAGAAAACTATCTTTCCTCTAAATACAAGCTCTGCCCTAACTGCGCATGTGATGAATTAGAGTTAGCTTACGTTTGTGAGCTTTGCGGTAAATATATGCCGACAGACGAAGAATTTGAAGGCTTTTGCAAATGCTGTGCTGAAAAGACAATAGCCAAACACAGAAGCTTGCTCTTTGAACATTTTAACAATAAGGAGATTTCTTTTTTAACTGACATAAAACATCATTCTTTTGGAGGTAAATTTGGATAATAACGTTTTAAACATAAAAGACAGCGGAACTCGCAGAGAGTTTCCAACGGGCGCAGTGAGAGATATCCAAGAAGGAAAAGGCAGATGCGATTTAATTCCTTTGGACGTAGTTTCGGATTTGTTTCGAGGAGACGACCCAAACATTCCTGTGATTTTAAATTATATTTCTTGTTTTCAAAAAACGGGGCTTACCGAGTTTTTGATTTGGGCGTTAAAAACTTTTATTAACCAATTCAACGCCTTTGATATACTTTTAGGGCTTTCTACGCACTACGAAAACGGAGCTAAAAAATACGGTGAAAACAACTGGCAAAAAGGGATTCCCGTTAAGAGCTATATCGACAGCGCAGTTAGGCACTATTTCAAGTGGCTTCGTGGAAACGACGACGAGCCACACGATTCCGCTTTTTGTTGGAATTTAATCTCTGCGATTTGGACTTGTAGAAATCTCCCCGAACTCAACGATTATCGCCAGGAGGTTGACGAATGACCGAAAAAGAATATCGCACTCACCCGGCTATAAGCCGTTCTGAGTTGTGGAAGATAAGAGAATCTCCCGAAAAGTTCAAATGGTACAAAGAAAATCCGCAGCCCCCTACCCCAGCTTTAATTTTCGGACAATTTCTTCACGCATTGGTTTTAACTCCAGAATCGGTAGAAAAAGATTTTGTTATGATGCCGAACTTCGACAGAAGAACCAAACAAGGCAAAGAAGAATATGAAGCATTTATAAGCTCTGTTGGAGACAGAACACCAATATCTACCGAGATGTACGCTTTGGGTTTGAATATGGCGAACGCTATAGAAAATCATCCGATAGCAAGTAAGCTTATTAAGGGCGAAACGGAACTTCCTCTTTTTTGGACTGACGAACAAACGGGTGAAGAATGCAAGTGCCGTTTAGATGTAATTAGAAAAGCCAAAGAAAGATTAATTGTAGTTGACCTTAAAACCGCAGAAGACGCTTCTACAGAAGCTTTTGTAAAGTCTATGGTTAATTATGGCTATGACTTTCAGGCTGCGATGTACAGCGAAGGCGTAAAGAAACACTATGGCGTAGACCCTTTGTTTGTTTTTGTCGTAATTGAAAAGAAAGAACCGTTTGCTATAAACGTTTTACAAGCCGACAAATACGTTCTTCGTAGAGGCTATGATTTATACAGAGAACTTCTCGGAATATATCACGAGTGCAAAACAACAAACAACTGGTACGGGTACTTAGGTGAAAGCCAAATAATAAATAGTTTAAGCTTACCCGCTTGGTTAGCAAAAGAAGTAGAATAGGAGGCGCTTTATGAGCGAAAACACAACACAGGAACTTCAAGTAATTAGTACAGAAAGCGTAACAAATACTCTTGCACCAAACAACGTGTGGCAAGATAAAGAACAGTTCAATCAGCTTATGAGAGTATCGACAATGCTTTCAAAGTCTGCGCTTGTTCCTCAGAATTATCAGGAAAAACCGCAGGACTGTTTTATAGCGGTAGAAATGGCTACAAGAATGAACATCAGCCCTATCTTTGTTATGCAGAATCTTTATGTAGTTAAAGGAAAGCCGTCTTGGGCGGGTCAGGCTTGTATGGCTATGATAAATGCTTGCGGAAAATATAAAGACGTTAAGCACGTTTACACAGGAGAAAAAGGCAAAGAAAACCGAGGATGCTATGTTACGGCGACGAGAATTTCCGACGGAGAAACAGTTAACGGAACAGAAGTAACAATGGCTTTGGCTAAATCAGAAGGTTGGACTTCCAACAGTAAATGGCGCAATATGCCTGAACAGATGTTGGCTTACAGAGCCGCTTCGTTTTTTGCTCGTGTGTTCTGCCCTGAAGCTTTAATGGGATTGCAGACCTACGAAGAAGTTATTGACGCTGAACAGAAAAATACAACCAAAGAATTAACTAAAGATATTTTGGAGGATTAATATGTTAAACCACATCACGATTCACGGAAGATTAGTAAGAGACCCGGAGTTAAGAACCACTCAGAGTGGCGTATCTGTTTGCAATTTCACTGTTGCTGTTGAACGCTCATACACTACGGGTGAAGACAGACAGTCCGACTTCTTCGACGTTATCGCTTGGCGCGGTCTCGCAGACCTTATTTCAAAGTATTTTGCTAAAGGAAAAGAAATTGTTGTCTACGGTGAAATGCAGAGCCGTAAGTGGACTGACAAAGACGGAAACAACAGAACGAGCTGGGAAATAATTGCAAGCGGTGTTGATTTCTGTGGAAATAAAAACACAACCAACAACGCAGAACAGAGCAATTCTACAGATACAAAACCTTCCGAAAACTATGTCCCTGACGTTCCCAATTCAGACGACGATTTACCTTTTATGCTTCCATAAGTTTAATGTATAAGAATATGAATAAATATACATTATACGAACTCATAAAAACAGAAATTGCAAAAACAGCTTTGACCCGTCAAGAATACGAACGACGGGTCAAAGCTTTGGCAAGAAGGTTGAAATTATAAATGCAAAATTTAAAAATTATAATAGACAGCCGAGAACAGAAATGCGACCACATTAAAGCTTATTTTGAAGCTCGCGGCATCGAATACAAGGTTTGCAAACTTGACGTTGGAGATTATCAGATAGAGGGTCTTTCGACAATATCTGTTGACCGCAAACAAAATTTATCAGAGTTGTCCCGCAACCTTCTAAACAGAGCAGACCACAGCCGTTTTTGGAAGGAAGTTCGTAGAGCAAAAGAAAGCCAAACAAAGCTTATTATTTTGTGCGAACACGGTGGCAAAATCAAAGGCATAAAAGATGTTGCTATATGGAACAACAAGTATTCTGGCGTTACCGGGCGGAAACTTATGGATGAAATTTATCGAGTTCACATAAGCTATGGCGTGGAGTTTATATTTTGCAGCAAACGTAGCACAGGAAAAATGATAATCGAGCTTTTGACGAAAGGCGGAGAGTATGAACGTAGAACTTGAAAAATCCGCTATGCGCGGTGAACCAATGCCAAAAGGTCTTAACGTTTCTGAACAGTTAGCTTATCTTTCTATGAGGAATCTATACGAAAGGTTTAAGCAAAAACGCATTTCTTCCGCAGATGCTAAAGTTGAAAAACAGATTATAAACAACACTCTTGAACGAAACCAAACACACGAAAATTTATTGGCTTATACTCGCTCTATGTGGACGAAGATTGACGAAGCCGGGACGGCTTACGCTAAAGAGCCAACAATAGAAAATGCTGAGGCTTTTTATGCCGCGGTTTACGGACTACCTAAAAATTGGAGAAAGGAGGCTATCAGTTGTCAAGAAAAGGATTTATAAAACTCGATAGAAAGCTTTTGGGTTGGCGTTGGTATCACGATGCCAATACAATGAGGGTATTTGTTCACTTATTGCTAACTGCGACAAGCGTTGACGAAGGATTTGAAAGCTTGAAAATCAAAAGAGGACAGGCTGTCGTTTCTTACGGAGGTTTGGCGGAAGAATTGAAGCTAACAATCCAAAACGTAAGAACTGCAATAAATCACCTAAAATCAACAGGCGAAGTAACAATCAAAAGATACCCAAAATTCCTTGTAATTACTATATTAAATTACGATAGCTATCAGCGAAATAACAAGCAATCTAACAATCAACTAACAATCAATCAACAATCAACTAACAACATTAAAGAAATTAAAAGAAATTATAAGAAATTAAAAGAATATAATAGTGCAACGTCGCCCAATTCTGATGATTGGTCGCCGCCGCCCAAAGGAACTCCTGAATACGACGCTTGGAGGAATCAATAGTGGCTTATATGTTTAACAGCCAAGATGCGTTTGAATTTGCAGATGCAAACAAGGCTGAATGCTTCAAAAAAGGAAACGAGCTGTTTTTTAAAATTTGTCCGAAATGTAACGGTGGTGTGGCTTCCCACGATAAAAACACGTTTTCAATAAATCTTAGCAACGGTCTCTTTAAGTGCTTTCGTTCTACTTGCGGATATTCAGGACACTTTGTGGAGTTGGCAAGAGATTTTAACTTCCCGTTGGATTTTGGAGAAGCTAAAGTCTTTCGAAAACTACCTCAGAGAAAAATCACATCAAAACCTGACGCTGTGGCTTATCTTGAAAAACGAGGAATCGGAAGTGAAGTAACAAACCGATATAGAGTTACTGTAAGAAAAGATAATACAAGCATTTTAGTGTTTCCGTTCTATGACGAGAATAATGTTTTGGTTTCGGTTAAATACAGACACACTCAGCCGAAAAAAGATAGTCCGAAAGAGTGGTTCGAGAAAGACACCAAGCCTATTCTTTTTGGAATGGCGCAATGCCACGGATTTGATAGGCTTATAATTACCGAAGGTCAGATAGATTCCTTGTCGGTTGCAGAAGCAGGTTACAGCAACGCTTGTTCTGTGCCGACGGGAGCAAAAGGCTTCACTTGGCTTACATACTGTTGGGACTGGATAATTCGGTTTAAAGAAGTGATAATTTTCGGAGACTGTGAAAAAGGCGTTGTCACTTTGGCTGACACTTTACAAGCCCGCCTCCCTCAGACAGTTAAAACTGTAAGAGTTGTGGATTATCTCGGAGAAAAAGATGCCAATGATATCTTGACAAAGTACGGAAAAGAAGCTATCCGAACTGCTATCGAAAATGCCGAGGTTCTTATCCCCTCCAACATCAAGGATTTGTCACAGGTAAAGGCGGTTGATATAAACAACCTTCCGAAGATATTCACTAACATCAGAGAGGTTGACAGAGTTATCGGCGGTTTGGCTTACGGACAGCTTGTTGTTCTTACAGGAAAACGAGGCGAAGGAAAATCAACCTTTATGTCACAGCTCATAGCCGAAGCTTTAGACCAAAACCAAAATGTGTTTGTGTATTCGGGAGAACTTGCAGACTTTCATTTCAGACGTTGGCTTGATTATCAGTTAGCGGGGGCGAAACACATAACAGAGACCGTGAATAATTTTGGAGACACGGATTACCTACTCCCCGATGATGTTTCTGAAAGAATCGGCAATTGGTACAAAGGCAGAGCTTTCATTTACGACAACAGCTACATACCGCAGAATAAGAGCGAAATTGAAACGCTTCCGCAAACGGTAGAAAAAGTAGTGACAAAGTTCGGAGTCTCTTTAGTCTGCATCGACAATTTAATGACGGCTATGGACACTGTAACGCAGAACGACAACTTAAACTTGGCTCAAGGCAACTTCGTAACCGAGCTTAAAAAGATTGCGATTAAATATAACATAGTGATTATTTTGGTTGCACATCCGAGAAAGAGCAACGCAGACTTTGTAAACGATGATGTTTCGGGAAGTTCTGATATTACAAACCGAGCCGATATTGTTATGAGCTACAAGAGAGTTGAACGCCAAGATGAGAGCGGTGGTAGCTTAGTGATTACGAAAAACAGATTGAAAGGTGTGTTGGCTACAGGAGAAAACGCCATTCCCCTTTTGTATAGCCCGAAGACCAAACGCATTTTCAGCGAAACAAGCAGACCGAAATGTTATGGTTGGGAGAACGAGAAACAAGAAAACGAATTGCTAATATTCGACGACTTAATTTAAGGAGTGATACTTTTGGGAGAAAAGAAAAAAGATACTTTGGCTTTAAGTGAAGCCGAGGTCACAGAAATTGTGGAAGAGAAGAAAAAACGAAACAGACCCGATTTGGCTAAGTTTGGTTACGAGAACGCAGAACCTGGCGACAACTCAAGATATTTACGCTATGCTTTGGCATCGTGGGACTTGCCCCCTATCGACATCTCCGACCCAAAACAAGTTGAGAAGCGCATTGCTGAGTATTTTACCTTCTGTGTTGATAATGACCGGAAGCCGAATATGATAGGTATGGCAAATTGGCTTGGAGTGGATAGAAGTACGGTAAAAACGTGGAAAAATGGGCAGTATAGAGGCGAAACACACTCAGCCGTGATTAAAAAAGCTGTAGATATTCTTGAGGAACTTTGGGTTGACTATATGCAGAACGGCAAGGTAAATCCCGCTTCGGGAATCTTCCTCGGAAAGAATATGTTTGGCTACAAAGACACACAGGACGTTGTGGTTACGCCGAACAATCCTCTTGGCGACTATGCCGACCAAAAGCAACTTTCAGACAGAATCGAAGCGACTGTTGTTGACGACTAACGACTTTCGACTTTGGCTGCGACTGTCGTTGGCGACTTTAATAACTTTCGATTTTGAAAACGACTATAGCTTACGACTATGGCGACTATCGACTATAAAAAAGACCCGGCAACTCTCAGGAGCTGTCGGGCTTTCGACTTTCTCGGCAACTTTGGCGACTTTGGCAACTTTGGCAACTTTGAGAAGCTTGACGGCAAACCGCTTCGGGCGACTTGGCAACGATGCAGTTTCGCTTTGGTTTTAAAATGCGTCAACTTTTGCCTGTAATAGCCCTAAAATCGTTTTTTGTGTTAAAGCAGTAAAATTACACTACTAAAATAAAAACGCCACATAGAGCGCTACAGGGCAAATAAACGCTATATCCGTTTTTCGTGGTGTTTGATACGCTTATAAAACACGTTCAAAACCGCGCTTAAAATCGTCCGTGCTGCGTTTTCGCGTCTCCATCGAGTAATTATCTATAAGTAAAAGAAAAAGCCGCCCAAACAAAGCCAGGCGGCAAAATTTAATTTATTTCATCTTCTTAGCTGCTGCAAGTAAAACGCTGAACGGAAACCATAACACGCACAAAACGCTTAAAAGCCTAAACATTTTTCATCACTCCTTAAGCTAAATATATCTTTTTTCTGTTTGGCTGTCAATTAGAAGTTACGCCAAAAGTTTACAAACGTTGTCTTTTTGCGTTCAAGCTTGTACCAAAACAAAGTCCCGAGCAAGAATACGCTCAAAACGAAAGTCAAAGTTGATAAGCAAAGAATAATTAAAGCGTTCATATCATTCCCCCTCAAGCACCAAATCAAAATAGTCGCATCTTCTGAGAAATTGAAGCATAGAATTTTCGTCCGTTTTATAGTTGGCAATTCTTGAACAAAAACCCAAGTTGTTGTGAAGGTGTTCGGCGTATATTTCAATATGAAATTTCAACATTCCTCCGCGGGTAGAATACCATTTTACATAGATGTTAAAATTATTATCTTTGCTGCGGTAGTGGTCTATTTTATAATGTTTCATTTTTATTCCTCGCTTTCTGCTTCTTCTAATTCGTCAAACAAAGCTTTCAATTTTGCTTCTTCCCACATAACAAATTAATAATAATTTTTTCGTCGTCTTCTGGTATAGGAAAATAATTCCACGCGGAGCCGTATTTATAACCACATTTTGGGCAAGCCTTAGAAAGGATTCCGTCCGGGTGCTCACTTTCTCTTAACCAGCCTAAAAGTTTTTCCTCTTTGTGCCCTTTGTCTCCAGCGAAAAGTGGTTTTTTCGGCTCGTAATATTTCGCTATATTTTTTGGAAGTTTTTCTTCGTAGGTAGTTAACGAGTAATCAAGACTTGAAAAAAAACGTTGTTTAATTGTTGGTTTGAAAGTTTCGCCACATTTTAACGCAATAATGGCGGTTTTTTCCGCTTTTCTTTTCTCTTCGAGGGCTTCCTCTGTCATTCTCCAATGGTACAAAAATACTTTTATAGAGGCTCTAAGATGCCAGCCCATAGCGTTTTGATGTTCGCATTCTGGATGCATATTGTTTAAATGGTACAAATTCCACAAACGGAGAATTTCAAAAAAATCGGGGTTGTTGTTCATATACGGAGCGATAGTGTCGAGACATTGCCCGCCCATTATAATGTCGGTGTGTCTGCTGTTCCAAACCTTAGCAGAAGCGGAAAAAACTTTTTTGTCTCCGTCTGTTTTGTATTCTATTTCAACGGTAACAAGGTTTTTGTTTGAGCCACTGCCTTCAAAATCTATTTTCCCAAAATTGAACGTTCTTTTCATTTTTATCTCTCCTTTATTTAGAAAACTGTCTTTCAAATTCTTTCTGATGTCTTGTCGTCGTTTGGCTCCATTTGCCAAGATGCTCGATTTTGCCGTTTTCGCAACGTGAAACGATTGTGTTATAACTCATTAATTCTAAAATTCCGTTGCCATGATCTAAAACCTTCGCTTTTCCGTAAAAGCTTTTACGGCTATCAAATCGCGCGCTTAATTCGTATTGATACATTTTTTAGATTCTCCCTTGATTTTTGTTTCCGCCTTTGTTATAATTCAAGGGAACGGCGAAAGGCGGTATATATAACCGCCGTTCCTCTTTCGGCTTAACTCGGTGATGTTTGGACGCGACACCGAGTTTTTTTATTTCTATTCTTTTAATATTTCTTTTATGGTTTTAATAGCTCTGTCTGTGTTTCCGTTTTCGAGTAAATCAAGAATAAAGAGTAATACTGCTTTAAATTCGATTATCAAATTAACCGCTTCTTTCAACATAAATTCACCGCCTTTATTAAGTTAATTAGATTATACTAAATATATTTATGAAAGTCAATACAAAAACTAAAAATATTTATGAAAATTTGCGCTTGTTTTTTGCTGTCCGTTTCTTTTGAGTTTCGGACAGTTTTTTATCGTTTTCAGATATAAGCGGATAAACAGAGAGCCACCCACGGGGGAAACCGGGCAAAGTCACGGGGCGCAATAACCCCCTCAAATTCCGAAAAAATAAAAAAGTTTAAAAAAGAAGCTTGACAAACATAAAAAGATTTAGTAATATAAAAATCACAGGAGGGATAAGAATGAATATAAGTAAAGTAATTTCGATGATAATGAAAGAAAAGAAAGTGACACAGCAAGCTATGGCTGTTAGTATAGGAAAGAAAAAAGCCACAGACGTTTCTGCAAGACTTAGCAGCAAGAATCTTACATTTGACAAGGCTATAGAAATGTTAACCGTTTTAGGTTATGAGGTTGTTGTTCAGCCCAAAAAACCTGGCGCAAGACCACAGGGACAAATTGTCATTACAGGAGGCGACGAAGAATGACATACGGATATGCGAGAGTAAGCACAAAAGGGCAAGAAAAGTATGGCAACGGTTTGGATGTTCAGGAAAAAGAATTAAAAGCCAACGGAGCTGAGATAATCTTTTTTGAAAGTTTTACAGGAACTAAAAAGAACAGACCTGAGTTAGATAAGCTTATCCCAATATTAAAAGAGGGTGACGCTTTGGTTGTGTCAAAATTAGACCGAATAGCTCGAAGTGCGTTAGACGGTTTAACAATAATGGAAGAACTACTCGAAAAAGGTGTAACAGTTCACATCCTCAATATGGGTAAGTTTGACAACACGCCAACAGGAAAACTTTTAAGAACAGTGCTTTTTGGACTTGCAGAGTTTGAACGCGATTTAATTGTTGAAAGAACACAGTCGGGCAAGGCTATAAAAAGAGAAAACGACCCTAACTACAAAGAGGGTCGTAAAGCTGTTAAATATGATTCCGAAAAATATCTGGAGTTGAAAAACGAAGTAGCAAATGGTAAAATGAGTGTTAGCAAAGCCGCAGAGTTATTAAACGTAAGTCGTGCCAAATGGTACAGAATTGCAAAAGAACTCGAAGCGGTTTAATTAGGAGGGGAAAATATGAAAAAGGCGTTAGTTTGGTTGTTTGTTCTTGTTTTGTTGTTTTCTTTTGTTGGATGTAATAAAGCTCCGAAGTATAGCTCGGGTTACGGTTCAAGCGAAGAAGCGATATCTATTTTAAAAGACGCTATAGAAACCCTTGATATGTGTATCGAGGGAAAAATAACAGAAGAAGAATGTGTAAACGATTTGGAAATTATAAGCGAAAGAAAAGTTGACCCGGATGATTTTTATGCCGATTTAGCCACTTTGAGCGTATCGTCGTCGGCTGTTTCAATAGGGAACGTTCTTTTAGGAATAAAGCTTGAAAGCAAAACCAAAGCTGAATTAGCAAGAGTTGTTCAAAAACAAAGAGACGAATTGTACGATGATTTGTATGACTGATTTTGCATAAACATAACGCAAAACCGAATATTCTACTTCAGTGGAAGCGGAAAAAGCCAGTGGGCTATGACCAATTAGATTTGGTTGTAGCTCACTTTTTTATTTTGGAGGAAAAATGAACATAAAAGAATTAACAAGAAAAGCGATGCAGCGAAATTTAGCTGATGCCTCTGCCCTTTCAGACGCGTTTGAAGCGGTACGTCTTTTAGAAAAAGAAGATTTTGAGTTGGCTCATAGGTATAGCAAAGATATCCGAAAAATATCAGCTCAGAATGCAAAGGCGCAAGGCGACCCGAAAAATTTCGAAATTTACAAAAAGGCGTTATTGTTTGACGCTCCAAGCGATTTAGACGCTTTTTGTATGTATATTGAATGGGAACGAGAACCGAACAAAAGATTTTATCTACCGAGAAGAAAGCAGCTTAAAAAAGTAGTAACCGAGCTTCAAAATTTAGCCGACAATAAACTTGATTTGTTGGCTATTTCGATGCCACCGGGTACAGGAAAATCAACAACAGCTATCTTTTACTTGACTTGGCTTGCGGGAAGAAACCCCGAAAAACCAATATTAGGCGGTTCTCACAGTAACGCATTTTTGCGTGGTGTTTATGACGAGTGCTTACGAATAATGCAGCCTGACGGAGAATATTTGTGGAAAGACGTCTTCCCTAACTTTAGTGTAATTAAGACAAACGCTCAAGATATGATGATAGATATAGGCAAAGACAAACGCGACGGAAAAAGATTCGCTACATTGGAGTTTAGTTCTATTGGCTCAGGCAACGCGGGTAAGGTTAGAGCTGAAAACCTTCTCTATTGTGACGATTTGGTTGACGGTATCGAAGCGGCTATGTCAAAAGAGCGTATGGACAAGTTGTGGCAGTTATACACAGCAGACTTACGCCAAAGAAAAATCGGCAACTGTAAAGAATTGCACATTGCAACAAGGTGGAGCTTACACGATGTTATTGGTCGTTTGGAATCCGCTTATAGTGGCGACGAGAGAGCGAAGTTTATTGTTATGCCAGCTCTTGACGAAAACGATGAAAGCAATTTCGATTATGGAAATCACGCGGGCTTTTCAACGTCTTTTTATCACCAACAGCGTGAAATTATGGACGACGCAAGTTGGAGAGCTTTGTATATGAACGAACCAATAGAAAGAGAAGGTCAGCTATATTCGGACGACGAGCTTAGAAGATATTTTGAACTCCCCGAACAAGAACCCGACGCTATTATTTCTGTTTGCGACACCAAAGATAGAGGAACGGACTTCTGCGTAATGCCAATAGCTTATAAATACGGGAACAATTACTATATAGAAGACGTTGTTTGCGACAACTCAAACCCCGAAATAGTAGAAGCGAAATTAACTGCCTTGTTGGTCAAACACAGAGTTCACTTGAGTTGTTTTGAAAGCAACAGCGCAGGTGGAAAAATCGCCGAAAAGATTCAAAAAGAGGTAAAAGAAAAAGGCGGAAGAACAAGAATCACCACTAAATACACAACGGCGCAGAAAGAGACCAAAATCATCGTTAATTCACCGTGGGTAAAGGAACATTGTTTGTTTAAAGATAGCTCGGTTCTTAAAGGAAACAAAGAATACAAACTCTTTTTGGCTCAGCTTTGTTCCTACACAATGGCAGGTAAAAATAAGCACGACGACACTTGCGATGCTATGGCTATGTTGGCTGAATTTTCACAAAATCTTGACGGAAATAAAATCTCAGTTATAAAAAGACCGTTTTAAGAAATTATCTGCATAAAAATTCAAAAATATTTTATAAAAAAGCGAATCTGGGTAGAAAAAATTAACGGGAGTTGCTATAATGTAAGTGTAAAAATAGAGTTTTTCGGGGTGGTATTTATCAAATTTATATTAGACGCAGAAGAAATTGCTAAAATTGAAAAAGCAATAAACGACAGAGGAAATAAGGCTGTTGTTATTCGCGTTGAAAACGGTAAACTTGCTATTTTCACCATAGATACAAAGCTTATAAGTAAAAAATAATATTAAAATTTTAAAATATACACTTGCGCGGTGGCGTAAGGATAAAGAGCCAGTGGGCTGTAGTTAGATTAGTTCTAATTGCAGCCCATTTTTTGTTTTTCGGAGGATTTTGTGGAACTTTTTGGAAGAAGAAAGCTATATACAACAACTGAATACATAACAGCGGATAACGTGGTTGAGGTATTGAACTCAATTTTACCGATGCACGTTTTAAATATGGCTGAAATGAACTTTCTTTTTTGGTACAGAAGAGGTCTACAGCCAATTCTCAACAGAAAAAAGACGGTAAGACCTGAAATCAACAACAAAGTCGTCGAAAACCACGCCGCAGAAATCGTTGCCTTTAAAAACGGCTACTTCTTAACACAGCCCGCTTTCTATGTGAGCAGAAAAGAAGACGCTAAGGTGAACGAAAGCGTAAAGAAACTCAACGAATATCTTTATTTATCGGGCAAACAGCAGGTAGATAACGCGGTTACAGATTGGTTTCATACGGTTGGTATTGGCAATGTTTACATAGAACCCGTTGAAGACGAAGAATGCCCCGTCAGAGCTTATGCACTCGACCCAAGAGATTCGTTTGTGGTTTATAGCAGAAAACCGGGTAACAAACCCGTAATGGGCGTAAATATCGTTTTGGTTGAAAAAGGAACTGAAACGGCAAAGGTTATTTTCGATGTTTTCACAAAAGAAAATGTGTTTAGAGTTACTGGCGGAATCACAGGAGAAATAATTACAGACACTCCTATCGCAGGTACGGCTATCGCAGTTGAAAAAGTCGAAGAAAACGTTTTAAGAGAAATTCCAATTATTGAGTATCAGTACGAAAACAATAGAATGGGAGCTTTTGAAGGCGTTGTCCCCCTCCTTGACTCTATCAATGCGGTTCAGTCAAACAGAATAGACGGCGTTGAGCAATTTATCCAGAGCTTGATGATTTTCTATAACTGTCAGCTCGGAGACGACGAAGAAGGAAATCAGATTACACCAAAAGCCATCAGAGAAGCAGGCGCAATCTTCCTTAAATCTGTTGGTCAGGACAAAGCAGATGTAAAGATTCTCTCTGAACAGCTCGACCAGACTCAGACACAGGTATTAATCAGAGATTTCTACGAAAGAGCATTAACAATCTGCGGTATGCCTTCCACTACAAAGGGCGGAAGCTCTACAAGTGACACGGGCGCGGCAGTTTTATATAGAGACGGTTGGTATCAGGCGGACACATTCGCAAGATGCACAGAGGATTTATTCAAAGACTCGAACAAACGTTTTGACAAAGTCTTTACAAAAATTCTTAAACTCAAAAACAAATTAGACATTGGCTTGTCAGATTTCGAATTACAGTTTGTAAGAAACGAAACAGCAAACATTCTTGTAAAAACACAGGCAGCGTTGAACTTGAAACAGCTCGGATTTAGTCCTGAGTTGGCATTCTCAAAATCGGGAGTTTCAAATGACCCCGTAGCCGATGTTGAAAACTCAAGAGAATACATCAACCTTATGTGGAAAAACAACAACACAGAGGTTGTAGACGTTGAGAGGACAGATATTTCAGTCCCCGAAATGTAAATAAATTAACAGGGAAGTTATAAAAACGCAAAGACAGTGAGGGAACACTTAAAAACGCAGAAAAAGGAGAATCCAAATGAAAGTAGACACAACAAAGATTTCCGGATTTGAGGAAATGAGCACAGACGAAAAGTTAAATGCGGTATTGGATTTCGAGTTTGAAAGCGACGATTCAACAGCTTCGAAAGATAGTGAAATTGAACGTTATAAAAACGCATTAACAAAAGCAAACTCAGAGGCTGCAAGTTATAAAAAGCAGTTAAGAGAACGACAGTCGGCGGAAGAAGTAAAAGCCGCACAGGACGCAGAGGAAAAAGAAAATCTCCTCAAACAAGTAGAAGAGCTTACAAAGGAAAAAACCTTAAAGCAGTACGAAGCTTCTTATTTACATCTTGGCTATGACGAAAACACAGCCAAAGAAAACGCAGAAGCACTTCATTCAGGAAATATGGATGTTGTGTTTGCAAACCACAAAAAATTTATCGAAGAACAGAAAAAAATGGCACTCTCAGAAATGCTTAGTTCTCAGCCCGGCTTAACAAATGGAAGTCCCGTTGGAAAGACAAGTAACGTTGACCCGTTTACAGCTCAGTTGAGAAAATTCGCTGGATTGCCTAAATAAATTAAGAAGGGAAAATTAAATTTATGGCTTACACAGTAACAGCTCCAGTAACAAACGATATTGACCTTGCATCACGTTTTTTACCTATTTTAGACGAAACATATAAATATGCTTCTCGTTCAGCAATTCTCGATACAGAAGAAGAGAGAGTTCGTTGGGTTGGTGCAAAAACAGTAAACCTTTTCAATCTTGACGCAGTTGGTCTTGGTAACTACTCAAGAAACAACGGATTCGTTTCCGGCGATATCAACGGTGCTTGGGAACCCTACACTCTTGAAATTGACCGTGGTCGTTCATATATGGTTGACGTTATGGACAACGACGAATCTCTTGGTATGGCTTTTGGTAGCCTTGCAGGCGTTGTAATGCGTCAGGAAGTAACACCTGAGGTTGACGCTTATCGTTTTGCAAAATACGCAGGAACAGCAGGTATTCTCTCTGCTACACCTACAACAATCGGCGCAAACACAAATGTTGCGGCTATGATTGATGCAGCACAGGCAGAAATGGACGACGCAGAAGTTCCTTACGAGGGCAGAATTTTGTTTATCTCCCCCAAAGCTTATGGTCAGCTTAAAAACGATATTACACGTTACACAATGAACAGAGACGGTAACATTAACACAAACATTGAAACATACAATGACCTTCGTGTTATTACTGTTCCTCAGGCTCGTTTCAACACACAGGTAACACTCAATGCTCCGGCAAACGCCTCCGACGTTGGCGGTTTCACAGCAAGTGGTGCGCCCATTAACTTTATGATTATTCATCCGTCCGCAGTAATTCAGGTTGTAAAACACCTTGTTCCGCGAATTTTCTCACCGCAGGTTAATCAGGAAGCAGACGCTTGGAAATTCGACTACAGAATTTACCACGATGCGTTTGTTAAAGCTCAGAAGGTTAAAGGCATTTACTTGAGTGCTGGCGTACAGGATTGATAGGAGGACTTATGGCAGTAATTAAAAATAAAGACGGTAGCATTACCGTTGGAATTATAAACAAAAAAGAATCCAAAAAACAGAACGATACTCAGGATTCTAACAAAGAACAGACCCCTAAAGCTGAAAAAAAAGAATAAAAAAACATTGAGGAAATGGTATGTCAGAAAACGAAAAAATTGCTCTTTGCAAAAACTTAATACCAGATGCAAGTGTAACGGATGATGTGATTACGGCATACCTTAACCTTGCTTTACAAAAAATATTAGACCGCTTATATCCGTTTGGCTCTCAGCCAACAGAAATTAGCTCTAACTATGATATGCTTCAATGCGAGTTGGCTGTCAGAATGATTGCACGACGCGGCGGTGAAGGCGAAATAAGCCATAGCGAAAACGGAATTAGTAGAACTTGGGCTAACGCTGACGACGAAGATTTATTATCAAGGGTAGTTCCTTTTGTGGGGGTGCTTTAAGTGTTCGATTTACAGAGAAACACCTTCCCTGTCTATTTCAAAAATTATGTTGGTAAAGAAGAAATTATTGACGAATACGGAAACAGAACAGGAAGCTACGAACTAATATACGGAGAATTGCAAACGGAATATTTGTCTCTCTCCCCTAACAAAGGCACTTCTGAAAACTCTATGTTTGGCACTCTCGACGATTACGACAGAACAATGACTACAGCTAACGTTAATTGCTCTATCGACGAAGAAAGCATTCTTTGGCTTGACGGTGCAGACACATCTGAACCTCACAATTACATCGTTAAAAAGAGAGCTCCGTGGAAAAACAGTATTTCTTTTGCCATAAAAAAGGTGAAAGTCAGTGAGTAAAAAAATAAATATGTCTCTTAACCCAAAGTCAATAGAAAGAGCCATTAGCTCCGTCAAAACCTACTCCAAGTGGGTTGAAGCCAAAAAAAAAGAGCTTATGGAACAGTTGGCTTATATAGGTGCTAAAGAGGCTACAGTCCGATTCGGTTCAGCTTATTATAGCGGTGATAAAGATATATCCGTTACGGTAGACCCTATTCCTAACGGATATAAGATAACAGCTAAAGGGTCAGCAGTATTTTTTATCGAATTTGGCGCAGGTGTGTACTACAACGGCAGTGAACCTTATCCCGAACCAAGACCAAAAGGAATTGTTGGCATTGGAGAATATGGAGAAGGCAAAGGCAAAAACGATTATTGGTTTGCTCCTAAAATCGGATTTACACGAGGCACACCAGCAGCTATGCCGATGTATCACGCTTCGCAAGAGATGCGCAATGAAATTTATAGAATTGCAAAGGAGGTATTTGGTTGATTGACATTGAAAACGTGGTTTATAACCGCGTTGCAACGGCTTTTTCGAATAGTTACCCTAACGGGTCGAGCTACGGAGAAGCGACAGAAAGTCCGGCTAAATTTCCTTGCATTACCTTAGTGGAACAAGACAACTCCACCTATACTGGTTCTTTAGACGCAGAAATGAAAGAACACGATGCGTGGGTTATGTATGACATTAACGTTTATTCCAACAAGGTTAGTGGCGCAAAGCAAGAATGTAAAGCGATTATGGCTCTTGCCGACGAAGAAATGATAGCTATGGGATTTACAAGAATGTATTGTAACCCAACAAAAAATTTCGATTCAAGAATTTACCGAATGACCGCACGATACAGAGCGGTTGTTTCGGAAGACTATAGAATTTATAGAGAATAGGAGAATTAATATGCCAAGAATTGATTTAAGCACAGCGGGTGTAACTCTCCAGTACGCTGTTGCAACATCTGACGCTATGCCTACATCAGGATATACAAAGATTACAGGCATCAAGGCTATTCCGGACTTAAACCCCGAACCCGGTAGCCTTGAGACAACAACGCTTGATGAAACAGAGTGGCGCACATACATCCCCGGTTTAAAAGACCCCGGTGGCGCACTTTCTTTCACAGCTAACAACACAGAAGCTTTTCAGACAGAATGGGAAACACTTGTTGCCGCTTCCGAAGCTGGCGAAGCAGAAGGCAACGCAACTTGGTTTGCAGTTGTAATTCCCGGTCTTACAAAATCTTTCTATTTCGCAGGTTCACCTTCCCCGCTCGGTCTTTCCGCTATCGAAGTTGATTCTGTGTTAGAAATCGACGCATACGTTACACCGTCAAGCATCGCAGGTTGGGACACAGCTCCGACAGGCGCATAAAAAAACAATTAAAGATGTAAGTGGGACAGCGGAACGTAACCGTTTCTACATCTTACCTCCTGTGTAGATTACCACTTTCATTATATAAATTAAGGAGAATGAATATGGAAAAAGTAAAACCTATCAAAGTTACAGACCCAAAAACAAACGAAGTATATATATTGGAATTTTCCAGAGAAAGCGTAAAGTTTGCGGAAGACAGGAAGTTCGATATTTCAGAGCTTTTTAAATATCCTACAACAAATATACCCGCTCTTTGGTTCTATGCTTTCAGAAAAAACCACAGAAATGTTGCAAGAAACAAAACGGATGAACTTCTCGCAGACCTCGGTGGACTTAAAACAGAAGAAATTGAGCGTTTGGTTCGTTTATATAACGAAACTATTGATTCTCTTATTATCGACGATGCCGATATGGAGGAAACAAGAAAAAACGCCAAAGTGACAGTGGAATTGTAATCGACGAGCCTCAATACACTGTCGGATATTATACGGCTATCTTTGATGAATGGTTGCCGTATTGTTTATCAATAGGAATGTCCTTTACTCAGTTTTGGGAAGAAGACGTTTGGCTTGTAAAAATTTATAAAAAAGCTGAACGCCTTTGCAACCAAAAGAAAAGCGAAGAGATGTGGCTACAAGGCTATTACAATTTTAACGCGTTTTCAACAGCACTGAGTAATTTAAATTTTGGCAAAAAGAAGAAAAAGCTAAATGAATATATAAAAGAACCCATACGTTTGTTGCCTATGACAAAAGCCGAAAAGACTCAAAAGGCAGAAAACGAAAAAGCTAAAGTTATTGATTACTTCAATAAATTGGCTAAAAAATGGGAAAACAGAGAAACAGAAAAAAGGTGATTAATTTGAATGCAGAACTTGATACCCTTGAAATAAAAATTAAAGACAATGCGAAAACAACAGCAAAAGGTATTGACAAGCTCACAGCATCGTTAATTGCCCTTAAAGCTGCATCGGAAGACGGAGCAGGTCTTGAATCTTTAAACAAAGAAACAAATAAAATTAAAAACACTATTTCAAACTTAAAATTAGGCGGCGCAAAACTTGATACGTTGAAAAGTGCATTTAATTTTGGCGCACTTGCAACTGGACTTTCGAAAGCTAAAAACTTATTATCTGGTTTTATAGATAAAAGTGCAGAATATACAGAAACACTTAACCTCTTCAACGTTGCTATGGGAAACTACGCAAAAGAGGCAAAAAATTATGCTGATGAAGTTTCAGAAATTATGGGTATTGACCCCGCTACTTGGATGAAAAGCCAAGCGGTAATTATGACCTTAACATCAGGTTTTGGTGTTGCAAGTGATAGAGCCGCTACTATGAGCAAAAATTTAGCTCAGCTCGGTTACGACCTTTCTTCATTCTTTAATATCAGCGTTAAAGACACTATGGAAAAGTTACAGTCTGGTATTTCTGGTGAACTTGAACCACTTCGTAGACTTGGTTATGACTTGTCGCAAGCAAAACTTGAAGCTATCGCCCTTTCTCTTGGAATTGACAAGAGTGTTTCCAGTATGACACAAGCTGAAAAGGCTGAACTTAGATACCACGCGATTTTAACACAGGTAACAACAGCGCAAGGCGATATGGCAAGAACGCTTGAACAGCCGGCTAACCAGTTAAGGTTGTTTGAAGCTGCTATTAACCAAACAAGCCGAGCAATCGGTAATATTTTTATTCCATTGGTTAACAGAATGCTACCTACGGCTATAGCAATCGTGAAAACGGTTGAATGGGTAGCAGATAGTATTGCGGCTATATTTGGCTTTAAATCGGCGGATATAGACGACACAAGCCTCGGTGGACTTGCAGACAATATAACTAACATCGAAGATTCCCTCGGTGGCGCGTCAGGTGCTGCAAAAGAACTTAAACGTCAGGTTATGGGATTTGATGAACTCAATATCTTGACAGAACAGAAGTCTGGCGGCGGTGGAGCTGGCGGCATTAGCGGTAGCGAATTTGAGTTTCCATTAAAAGAATATGATTTTCTTGGAGATGCAGTAAGTTCTAAAGCGACAAAAATATTTGAAGAAATCAAGTCAAAAGCCGAACCCGTTGTAGATTGGTTTGTGCGAAATTTCAAAACAATTTTGACAACATCGTTAGATATTGGTGCTGCTATATTGTCGTTTAAAATTGCAAAATCGGCTCTTTCTAATATGAAGGATTTTGTATCTTATCTCAGCCTCGGACATAAAAAGCTTGACGGTTGGCAAAGTGCTTCAAGAATCTTAGCTGGTCTTACTATAGCGATTACTGGTATCAATTTTTCTTATGACGCAGGTGTTGCGTTAGGAAGTGGTTCTACTGAACTTTTAGATGTTTTAAAAGGCGTTCTCGCTCCTGTAGTTGCAGGCATAGGCGGTGCACTTATAATGTCTCCGTTTGGTTTAGGTGGTGCTGGATTCGCAATCGGTTTAACTTTAGGGGTTGTTTTTAAAGTTGCAGGTCAAATTAAAGGCGAAGAGCAAAGCTTAAAAGATAAGTTTGCAGAAAGCGAATTTGGTAAAGAAATAGCAGAACTTGACGCTCAACTTGCCGAAGGAATCGCAAGAAACACTGAACTTCGAGTAAGACTTGATAAAATTACAGGCGAAGTCGACGAAAACACAATAGCTAACTTTAGTATAGCAAAACAATTAATTGACGAAATTTTCACTTTAGACGCAGAAAAAAATAAAACGTCAGCGGAAATTCAGTTGATTAACGAAAAAATAGTTACTCTTAATTCTCTTGGTCTTGAGGGCGTAACCTTAAGTTTTGACGAGGCTACAGGTCATATAAACCAGACTAAAGATGCCGTGTTGCAAACAATGGACGCTCTTCTTCGTCAATATAAAATTGAAGCTTTAAGAGAATCATACATTGAGACATACAAGGCGCAGTACGACGCTACATCAAACGTTGTTACGGCTAACAAAAACTTGGAAAATGCACTCAGTAAATACAAGACCGCGTCTGACAAAGCTACTGAAGCGAACAAAAAGCGGAATGACGCTTTAACAAACCTCAATAAATTTCTTGAGAAAAATAACATCACTCACGAAGATGCTCACAGGCTAACTGGCGAATTGGCTGAAAAGTATAATGAGCTAAACGGCAAGTATAAAGAAACACAGGAAGATTCTCGTCTTGCGGCAGAAGCAACAAAAAAAATGGCAAACGAAGTTGAAAAAGCTTCAGGTGCTTTAAGTGAAGCCAAAGGCATATATGATGATGCCGCAACCAAAATAGGAAATTTAGAGGCCTCGTTAAAGAACCTTGCAAGTTCCACGGGCACAGAAACAGAAAAGTTTGTAAAAAATGGCGAGAATATGATGCTCGGCTTAGAAGAAGGTTTGTTGACTGGTGGAGAAAAAGCAAAGATAGCTGTTGACACAATAAGTGCCAATATGCAGAGAGCTATGGAAATCTCTAACGATATGCACAGCCCGTCTGTAGTATACAAAGATTACGGCTTCAATATGATGTCTGGTCTTGAAATTGGTCTTAAAGAAGGTTGGGAAAAAATTGAAGTTTGGTGGAAGAGCTTAACGCTTAAACCTTTCCACATTCAAGTTCCACACTTTAACGTTTATTGGGACTATAATCTTCTTCCTTCTACTCAGAGAGTGGCAAGTCAGGTGTATGGCGTTGCAGCTTTACCAAGTATGAGCGTTTCTTGGTACGCAAACGGTGGCTATGGTATTCCAAACGGACAGCTCTTTATTGCAAACGAAGCGGGTCCGGAGTTGGTTGGTCAGATGAACGGCAGAAACACTGTAGCAAATCAGGAACAGATTATTGAGGGTATAAGACAGGCTACATACGAAGGATTTATGGCGGCTATGGCTAATAATTCCGAAAACAGTGGCGAAAGTACATTTGTATTCCAAGTTGGCGAAGATACGTTTGCTACTATAGCTACAAAGGCTATTAACAAGCAGACAAGAGAACTTGGCTACTTGGCTTTGGAGGGCATTTAATGGCTTATACTTGGCAAATATATAATGGGTCGGCGTGGGTAACTATTCCGACCCCGTCAATATGGAATTGGAGCTATCAAGATTTATCAAGCGACGACTCGGGAAGAGATTTAAGCGGTACTATGCACAAAGATATAGTATCGGTTAAAAGAAAAAACGAATGCACTTGGAATAATGTTGAAGCTTCGGTTGCAAAAACCGTAATGAACATAGCAAAAAGCAATGTTTTCGTTTCGTTTAAATATTTTGATTTATACGACGGAAACACGAAAGAAATAACTGTTTACACGGGCGACATCACTGCTTCGGCACAACAGGCTTTAGGAAGGCTCGTGTGGACGGTAAAAATATCATTTATAGAACAATAAGAGGTATAAAATGTACGCAGTTTCACAAACATATTGGAACGACGTTTGGCTTCCGGCAAGACAGCTTTCGATAAGAGCTGAAATTGACGGAACGGTTGTGGGTAGCGAATCTCAGGTGTTGGATATGCACAATATAAAGTCTTGTTCGGTATCTGAAAAGCTTATGAATGAATCCAAGTTCGAAATCGGAAACGCCGTAATGCGCACGCTTAGTATATCTTTCTTTGATGAAACGGGTAGTATTGCGGCGGTAGGGCTTGGCGGTGCTACCCTTGATTTATATTTTGGCTTAAACGGAACAGAAGTCTTTTATTCAAGATTTTACATAAATGAAACATATACCAAAGGAATACAAGTGCAGTGTGAATGTGTAGACGCTATGGCGTTTGCTGATATTCCTTACATTTCAACGCTTTCTCTCCCTGCCTCTTTATATCTCGTTGCTCAAGAAGTAGCCGATAAATGCGGTCTTACTCTTATTGATGCGACAATTCCAAACGGCAGTATAGAAATATCCGTTCTTCCCGAAAACGTGAGTTGTAGACAGATGCTTCAATATATAGCTCAAATAACGGGTTCAAACGCAAAAATAAAAAGAACTCAAGGAAAAGATGTAACGTTTGCGGAATTAGAAGTTACAGGTAAAACAATTCCAAACACGGCTACTTTCAAAATAGAAGTAGCAGAAAACCCCGTAAATATTACGGGCGTAACTTATGGTCAAGATTATGTTGTTGGCACTACAGCTTATGCTATTTCCTTAAACAGCAATCCAATTTTAGATTCACTTGGCTCAGAAACAATCACTCAAATATTAAACACTATTCTCAGTAAATACAGCACGTTAAGCTATTACCCTTCAAAAGCAAACATAAACCTAAACGCTGCATTTGAAAGCGGAGATATAGTTAGCCTTACCGACAAAAACGGGAACGAGTATTTAACAATCATTTCCCAAATAAACGCAACAGGAACGTCACAAATGAGGATTGTTGGTTCAGGCGCAACCAAAGAGCAAAACAAGTATGTAACACAAGGTATATTATCTGGCAGGGTTGCTGAAATTCTTAGAGAAGTTTCGCTAATTGAAACAGATTTAATTCCTCAGATTTCTCAGGCAATTATTGACGCTTCCGAAAAAATAACGGGTGCAATTTCAGGACACATATATATTCCCGAAGCTGACGACCCTTACGGCTTATCAACCGGGCAAATATTGATTATGGATGCTGCCACACCTGACGAAGCTATAAACGTTTGGCGTTGGAACTTAAACGGTTTAGGTTTTAGTGACAGCGGTGTTAATGGCACATTTGAAACGGCTATAACACAAGACGGGCAAATTGTAGCAAATTTCATTACGGCTGGCATAATGAACGCATCAGTTATTAAAACGGGTACTTTGGCTTCGACAAATAACGCTTCTTGGATTGATTTAGATAACGGAACGTTTAATCTCGGAAATGGTTCGTTAGTTTACGACGGAACAACACTTAACATTCAAAAGCAAATTGACGATGCAACCGACAGACTTGATGAACAAAGCCAATATATAAAAATAGACCCGTCCGAACCAAGCATAACAATAGGAACTTCCGAAAACGGCGCAAACATTAAAGTCGAAGATGATGTTCTCACTTTAAACGGAGCTGATAATACAAAAGCGACGTTGAAATCCTCTAAATTTAATGTAGACCAAATACAGACAAAAAAACAGTATTTTGGAACTTCGTGTGCTTGGGTTTTAGGTGAAAACGGGCATCTCTCCTTAAAGAAGGTGAACTAATGGCACAATTAATATACGGTACAACCGACAGAACGCAAGGTGTTTTAAATTACACGGTTTCCGAAAATGCTTCTCAGGTTACTATATCAGCATCAAGCGATTTGCAAGCTAAAAGCTACTATCAGTCAGGTTATCAAATTACAACGTCTGTTGGTAGTAAAAGTACAAGCGCAGAGGATTATATAAAATACCTTTATGGAAGCTTTACCACTGCGTTCAGCACAGGCACTGTTTCAGAAACTTACACAAAAAACTATTCTCCATATACTGTTACTGTTAGTTCTTCCTATACTGGCAAAAACGTAAGCGGTTATTTGGCGGGTTCGAAATCAGGTAGTACATCAGTAACTATAACAATACCAGCCAAAGCGTCCTATACAGTTTCTTACAACGCAAACGGCGGTAGCGGTGCGCCAGGAGCGCAAACGAAGTGGTACGGCGAAACCCTCACTCTATCTTCCACGAGACCTTCACGAACAGGTTATTCTTTTGTTGGCTGGGGAACATCTTCGGGAGACACTTCTGTAAATTATAACCCTGGCGGAAACTATACTTCCAACGCTTCGATTACCCTTTACGCAATATGGAGCGCAAACACATACACTGTAAGCTACAACGCCAATGGCGGTTCGGGTGCGCCAGGAAACCAAACAAAAACCTATGGCGTGACCTTAACTTTAAGCTCTACAAGACCAACAAGAGCGTATTACAACTTCTTGGGTTGGTCTACAAGCAGTTCTGCCACAACAGCGCAGTATTCAGCGGGTGGCTCGTTTACAACCAACGCAAACACCACGCTTTATGCGGTTTGGCAGTTGGCGTATACAAAGCCTTCTATAACAAATGTAAATGTTTATCGTGCTAATAGCTCAGGAACAGCAAGCGACGAAGGTACATATATAACATATAAATTTAATTGGTCTATTTTTCCCTCGGCGAGCTTACAGAACGTTAAATTGCAATACAAGCTTACAACAGCCTCTTCTTGGACTACTGGAACTACCCTTACTCCTTCGGGAAAGTCGGGAACAATCAACACTACTGTTGGCGGCGGACTTGTTGATATAACCAAAACTTATGACGTTAGAATCGTTGTAACAGACACAAGAGATTATAGCCAATATTACACTATTGTTGCTACATCATCCGCTATTATCGACATTGACGCTCAAAACAACGGTGTGGCAATCGGCAAATTTTCCGAAGTAGCAAACACTCTTGAAATCGGTCTTAATGTTGCTTTTAGCGACCCTGCACAAGCAAGAACTGCTCTTGAAGCAGTTGCTTCAGGTTACGGTTTTGGTGAAAAAGCTGTATCTCTTGGAACTTTTGAAACGGAAGCTGATGTTGTTACAAAACTTGATGAGCTTTTTACCGGATTAGCATCGCTTGAAACTAAACTTTTCACTTATAGTCTTTCTAATGCACGTTATTTTGGCATTATGTCAAAAATAGCTTCCGCAAACGGTATAGCGTTAATGTATACATCAACCCGAAGAGGAGCTTTGTTTTTAAGAGTAAAAAGTAGCAGTAACAGTTGGGGAGTCAAATCGATTTTTGAGTACGATGTTGTACCTATAGAAGCGGGCGGAACAGAAGCTACAACAGCTGAGCAGGCGAGAACGAATTTGGGAGCAGTTTCAAAAACAGGAGATACTCTAAGCGGAACATATACCATAAATTCAAACGGTACATCTCTATTACATGAAGGTACTCAAGGCAGTATGTTTATGACGGTAAATAATACCGCAACAAAAGCGAAAGTAAGCTTAGGCGTTGGAAGCGCAGGAACAAACCACGGCGTTTATACTAATACACTCGGAAAATGGCTTATTTACGCAAGCGATTCAGAAGTGTGTTCAAATGCTGATACTTTTTCTGCATTTGCATGGAAAAAAGCTAGCGTTGCTTTTTCGAATCATATCGGAAGTATGAGCGCATCAGGAGTTAAAACAACTTCGGTTATCGTTGCAACAAGAAGCGGAAGCGAAACAGTATCTTCGTCGGGCGTTGCTCCCGGATTATCTGCGGCCGAATGTATTTCAGACGGAACGATAAAATTTGCACACGACGGATTCACAGGAAATGCTTCAACAAACTGGACTGTAAGTGCTTGGTGGAGTAAATAAAGGAGGAAATATGTATATATATCTTGATGAAAATGATTATGTCTACGGATACGGAAGCGAATACGAAGAAAAAAGCGTTATGGTTGAAGCTGTTCCAAACGAGGTAGATGCTTTTTTAGGCTGCTATAAATATGATAACGGCGAGTATGTCTTAGATGAAAACCGAAAAGCGTATATTTTAAAAACACAAGTTTATGAAAAAGAGCTTGTTGCATTGCAAGAGTGGTTTTCTTGGTATGACGAACAATGTATTCAGTATCAAAGAGCGCAGAGATTAGGGACAACTTTTAATCGAAACATCGAAGAGCTTGACAAACAGGCAGTAGCAAACGCAAAACGGATAACTGAAATTCGCACAGCTATGAATACACCATATACAGAGTAAGGCGGTGAGGAATAAGTGAGCGAAACTGTAGTTGTTGGAATGTTAGCGTTGGTTGGTACGATAATAGGAACGTTTGGCGGTATATTAACCTCGAACAAACTTACTGTTTATCGTATAGAACGCTTAGAAGAAAAAGTAAAAGAACACAACAATGTTGTCGAAAGGACTTATGCTATTGAAGGTCGATTAGACACCGTTGAAAAAGAGGTTGACGATTTAAAGTTGTACCACAAACCAAAGTAAAGGAGATGAAAACATGCGAGAAAAGCTATCAGAACTTATCAATGTAAAAACAATAGTAACAATCGCTGTTATGCTCGTGTTTGTTGTATTGGCTCTCACAGGCGTTGTGGAAGCCAATGACGTTATGGCTATAGTTATAATGGTTGTATCGTTTTACTTCGGCACACAGCACGAGAAAGGAAAATAACACTATTTTAAGAAAGGGTGATACTAATGAAAAAATTTGGAGTTGACGTATCAGAATTTCAGACAAATGTAAATTACGAAAAAGCTGTAAAAGACGGCGGTGTAGAATTTGCCGTGATTCGTGCTTCTTTTGGTTGGCACTCAGGACAGAAAGACAAAGAATTTGAAAATCATTATAAAGGATTTAAGTCTTTAGACATTCCTGTAGGTGCATATCATTATAGTTATGCAAGCACTGTTGGCGAAATGAAAAAAGAAGTTGCTTACTTCCTTGAATGCATTAAAGGAAAAGCGTTTGACCTCCCTTGCTTTATTGACATAGAAGATGCCGCACAGAGAAAAGCTTCTCGCAGAGAGCTTACCGAAATGGTTAAAACTTGGTGTGAAGGAATTGAAACCGCAGGTTATATGTCAGGCATCTACACGGGCTATTATTGGCTTCGTGACAATATGTACGCTGACGAGCTTATCCCTAAATACGACCTTTGGATTGCTTCCTGGGGAGTTGAAAGACCAACAGAATACGAGAACGTTATTTGGCAGTTCGGTGGTAGCACAAACCTTATCCGTAGCACAAATGTTCCCGGCTTTGTAGGAGACGTAGACCAGGATTATCTTTACAAAGATTATCAGGTTAAAACAGAACCACCAAAAAAAGAAGTAAAGGAAGAGGGAACGTCAAAAGAAACAGTCTATACTGTAATGTGGGGCGACACTCTTGCTGAAATTGCTTCTAAATACAACACAACCTATATGGCCCTTGCGGAATATAACAACATTGAAAATCCTAACTTAATTTTTGTAGGACAGAAAATTAAAATTCCGGACACAACAGTAAAAGTTGATATTAAAGAGGGAGATATCGTAAAGCTTAGAAAAGGTGCCAAAACATATAACGGTGGTAGCCTTGCAGACTTCGTGTATGACCGCAAATATATGGCTATGGAAGTAAGAGGCGACAGAGTTGTTATCTCTTATGACGGCATTGTTGTAGCCGCAGTAAATAAAAACGATTTAATTATCTTATAAAAAATATACCGCCCTCTCCTATTTGGATTGGGCGGTTTTTACTTGTGTTTTTTTGACACACTTTTGACATCTTTTTGACATCTTTTTGTATGTATTTTTATGTCATTTTATGTCGTTTTGTGCATCACTCTAAGAAGCAAAAAAGCCTTGAAAACACTGGGTTTTTCAGCATTTTCAAGACTTTTCTTTTTGGCGGAGAAGAAGGGATTTGAACCCTCATAAAATCCGCTTAAATACTGACCTTTTCTTACTTTTGACATCTATTTTACACGTTACTCGATGTCAACAGCCAACAACTTATCGTATATTTTTTTCTTTCTGGCTTCACGAATATCGGTGTAAATATCCATTGTTGTCGAGAGCTGAGCGTGTCCTAAAATCTCTTGTGCATCTTTTTCAGAGACATTATTTTCAAAAAGCATAGTTGCAAAAGCGTGGCGGAATTGATGCGGTGTCGCCTCTACCCCGCTTTCTTTTGTGTAAAGCTCCCACTGTCTTTGCCATTGCGTTTCGGTTAGCATTTCTCCGTTTTGATTTGGAAAAACATATCCTTTGCCTTTTTTTATTTTTTCGTAAAGTTTGTTGAGAATAGGAATGGTTCTATAGCCGCTATCTGTCTTTGGCTTCTTTAGGTGCGGTTTATTGTTTATGTGTTCTACCGCTTTGTTTACCGTTATTGTTCTGTTTTTAAAATCCACGTCTTCCCAACGCAAAGCCAACAATTCCCCTCGTCGCATTCCGGTATACATAGCCCAATATGCAAACATACCAAAGGTGCAGTCTGTAGAACTTTTCACCTTTTCAATGTCTTCGGCAGACGGAACAGTTACTTTTCTTTTTGGCAAACCGCTTGGAACAGACAAGTCTCTCACGGGATTCATAAGCACATAACCCATTTCAACAGCATATTTGAATATGAGGTTATACATCATAAGCTGAGTTCTAACAGTCTTGTCGGCGTAGGTCTTAGCAAAAAGTTTAATTTCTTTACTTATTTGGTTTGGAAGAATATCCTTTATGTATTGTGTTGGAAACGCCTGTTTGGCTCTGAGAACAGCAGGTTTATAAGAACGAGCTGTGTAAAATGCTATTTTTGACTCGTGTTCTTCCCACCACTCGTTTGCAACCTCTACAAAGGTTTTTCCATTTTCTTCTTTTTCTTTGAAGTCTTGGATTTTCCTGAGTACTTCGGCTTTTGTTTTTCCGTAGAAATAATATTTTTTTCCGTTAACGGCAATAGCTTCTTGCCAACGTCCGTCTTTTCTTCTTGTCATTTTAATACTCCCTTCTTGATATTTTCGGGAGTATATGCTATAATTATCTTACGTGCTTGGGGGTATTGTTAACATATACTCTCATTTATAAAGAACCGTCTGTTTGCAGCAGGCGGTTTTTTTATTTTGTATCTTTAACCTTAAAATAACGTTTGGAAGCGGGCTTATAGTTTGGATTGTATTTTTTACAAGCTTTTTCTAAACGTTTAAAATCACAACAAGATGATTTATAAAATGGAACTTTATCTATAACAGTTTTTTTATAAACTGAATTTGCTCTATCTCCAATAAGCTTTTTGTTTTTGTTGCAAAATCTCAACTGATTCTGTAATAACAGTTTATAACTTTGGTCTTCTAATGAATTGATATCAAAATTGACCAAACAAACATCTTTAACAGGAATCATATTATTAAAACCCATAATTCCCAAATTACCATTATCAATTTTTAAAACAGGGCCACCTGATTTTATGTTTTTATGGTCTGGCCTTGGAGATTCAAGCGGAACGTAATAATCAAGGGCGTTAATCGTCAATACGATTCCAACATAAGGGCGTGCTTCGCCTTTGTTATATAGAACTCGATTATCAATGCTATGAAGAAATTTTATGTACTTATCTGAAATATGATAAAATCTTAGCCTTTTCATTTTCCCTCTCAAACAAATAAAAAGCGAGAAGGATTTACCAACTCGCTTTTTTCATTCCTCTTGTCAAGGCCGAGGTTTGCCTCTTTTTTAATTCTCTACTTACGGTAAGAGCTCACCGCTTTTTTAATTTCCCGTTTAAACATAGGAAGGGAATCTCCTCTTTACGTGGCAACAAAAGCGATATTATCTTTTTTGTTGACAAGGCAACGCCTTGCAACAATATTATATGTAGTTTTTTTGAAAAAATCAACACCAATTAGAAAATTTTATAAATTATTTTTCATATTTTATTTACAACAACTTATCAATAATCTTTTGCTGTCTTATAATTTCTTCTTTGTAATGTTCCAATGTAGAAGAAATATTATCTTGGATATCAGCGAGAACTTTTTCGTAGGATTTTCTTATATCGCGGATTTCATCTTTATAAGAAGTGTGGATATTTTCAAGAGTGTTTCTGAGCATTTCGTTTTCATTCTCTGCTTTTTGGAGTGCATCAAGCATAGCTTTACTATCATCTTCGATAGTTAAACCACAAGGGTGCTCATTACTTAAACCAAACAAAACACGCGAAATACTTGTGAAAGAGTTCATATTAAGGTCTATTCCTGAAAAGAATCTTTCAACAGTAGCAAATGATACGCCTGATTGGTCGGCAATATATTGGTTGGTAAAACCTCTTACTGCTCTTACCGCTTTGCAAAAGACAGTACGGCGCTTTGATTCCATATTTGCTAAGTTCGGACCCGAACAGCTCCAATTTATAAAGTAATTGCATACAAGGCACTTATCGAAAGAGCCGGGAACATAGTCTTTCCATTGTTTATATTCTTCTAAAGAAAATGCCATAATAGCCTCCTTACTTCATTTTTGAGGTCTTACTATTCAGATTTGAATACTATTTTCAAAGCGTAAACAAAAATCTAAAATAGTAAAACTTCAATTCTGTGTGTTGTAGACAGTTGTGTATTGTGGTAGGCTATTAATAGCCCCAAGCACGCACGGCTTGTCGGGAGGATTGGTTTGGCGACTAACTCTCGACAAGTCGGGAGATTCGAACATTTGTTCAATAAGTCCGTTTTATAGGACAGCTATTGTGATAACATAAAGCTACCATAACAGCAAAGGAGCGAAAAAGAGTTGGAAAAAATAGAAGATGAAATTATGCGAATAGTCGATACTTTATCAGATGAAGATAAACTCACTTTTTGGAATTATTTGCAAGAAACAAAGCAAAATCAAGAGCTTGTGCCTTTTGCTCCTCAGAAAGCTGTTTAAGAGCATCTAAAATTTTAATATCGATATCACTTGCCTCGTTGGAAACAACGGGGCTTTTTTCTTTTTCATCGGTTTCGCCTATGAGAGTTTCAATAGAAATATTGAAGTATTCGGCTACTTTAACAATTTTATCGTGCCCCGGAGAATGTGTATCCCATCTTCTTATAGTTCCGTTTCCAAAACCAAGAGCTTTTTCTAAAGCCTTTATGCTTGTTTTGTTGTTTTTACAGAGACTTTTAATTTGTTCAACCATAAAAATTCTCCTTAAAAAAAATAGAAAAAATGCGAACAAAACTATTGACAAATAGCAAATAAGCTACTATAATACAAAATATAAGGTAGCAAAAATGCTACTACACGAAAATATCGGTAGCAGATGTGTCAATTTTGTCGTCAACAATATATTAGCACATTTGCTACACGATGTCAAATAAAAAATAATAGGACGGTGAAAAATGGATTTAAAAAAATTAAAAAAAGTCTGTTTAGACAATAACATTTCTTTTTCTGCTCTTGAAAAAGCGGTTGGAATCGGAAACGGTGTAATAGCCAAATGGGAAAACAGCTCCCCAAGAGTAGAGAACCTTAAAAAAGTTGCAGATTATTTTGGCTGCACCGTAGACGATTTACTTAAAGAAAAATAAAACTTAATAACAACAGCCTGTCTTTTGTAGGGTACTCAATGCTTTTAACAAACTTGCCTTTACACTAAGCTCCTTTCATTAGTTTTTAACCTCCTTTCAAAAATACTTCTGAAAGCACTACCTGAGTACTCCACAAAGGGCAGGCAGAAAATCAGGAGGTAAACAATGTTATTCAAAAGATATTCAAAAGAAAAAGACGTTTTGCAGAAAGCCAACGAAGTGTTAGAACTTGCTGAAAACGCTCTAATGAAAGTGGAAACTCTTTGCACTCAAATAGAATACGAGAAAAACCTTTTAGTTGAAGTGCTCAAAAAATTCGCAGATAAGACCGAAGTATCTAACACTGAATCAGAACCTGCTGAAGTTGAAGCTTTACAACTCGGCAAGGACGAGCCAATTAAACCGCTCACTCTTAAAG
>JAZNSQ010000026.1:0-5766 GCA_045591265.1 Clostridia bacterium
TGCCTTGCGGCAAATGTGAAATAATTCACTTCGTGAATTGTGAAATTTGATGCTACGCATCAAGTGAAATGAAATAAATCCACTCACGCCCGCAGGCATTTCACATTGCGAAGCAATATTTCACACGCGAAGCGTATTTCACAAATCCCGCAAGGGATTTATTTCGTTGAAAAAGCCCTATGCTTTGTATCAAAGCATAGGTCTTTTTCTGGCGGAGAAGGAGAGATTCGAACTCTCGAACGGTGTTACCCGTTACGCGATTTCCAATCGCGCGCGCTCGACCAGCTACGCGACTTCTCCACAGGTCTACATTTTGCGCCGCTTCTTCAACGCGCTTGGTTATTATATCACAGCAAAACGCGCTTGTCAACAACAAATTTCAAAGGAATTGCATTTTCCTTTGGGATTTTTTGGATTATTTCCCAATAAACCGCATATAATAAACCCGAATGATTATAAATCGGAGGAGTTTTATGCTTCCGCAGGAGCCCTACAAGCGCTTTGCAGTTATCACAATGTACGTTTTCGTCGCGATCGCGGCGTTATTTCTGATATTCCGCTATCTTTGGGGCGCCATACTGCCGTTTATCATCGCCTATCTGTTCGCGGAATGCTTCAAGCCGATCGTGAAATACTCGGAAAAGAACCGAAAATTCCCCAAGAAAAGCTTCGTGCTTTTCGTGATACTGCTTGCGGCGGGTGCAATCTCGGCTCTTTTGTACGGCTTGACACGGCAGGTGATACGCGAAATAAGCGAGCTTGCGATGCGGATAGGCGACGCCGTGGCGATGATACGAACCGATGACGGATACGCAGAGCACGTTATCGACAGGATCAACTCGTTCGTCCCGTTTGTCGACGTAAAGGACAGGCTTTGGGAGATGCGAAGCAACCTCGACGAGGAGCTGTGGGGGTTGCTTATGGGGATCGGCGACAAGATGTCGGGCAGGCTCGTGACGTTTTTGGGCTCGGCGGCGGCATTTTTGCCCAAAGCGCTGTTCGCGTTCATAGTGGTGATACTGTCGACCTATTATATCGCGATCGACCGCGTCAAGGTGAACTGCTTTTTCCTTTCGCTGTTCCCGAAAGACCTGCGCCCGAAGCTGACGCAAGCCAAGGAGCTTATCGCAAGCTCGGTCGGTCTATACCTACGCGCCTACGGAATGCTGTTTTTGATAACCTTTGCCGAGCTGCTTGCCGCATTCTTCATCCTCGGAGTAGACTACGCTTTCGTACTCGCGCTCGTCATTGCACTTGTCGATATCCTGCCGGTGCTCGGAACGGGGACTGTGCTCATTCCCTGGGGCGCCGTCGCGCTCTTTGCGGGCAATTACGGTCGTGGTATCGGCATACTCGTTACCTATGCGGTAATAACCGTCGTCCGTCAGATAATCGAGCCGCGCATAGTCGGCAAATTCATCGGGCTTTCGCCGCTCGCGTCGCTTGCGTCGATGTATATCGGTCTTAAGCTCATGGGCATCGTCGGGATATTCGTCCTTCCGTTAGCGTCTATATTCGTAAAGCGTCTGCTCGAATCGAGAGACGGCAGGCAGGAGACATAGCGTTTGCGAACCTCCGTTGGAGTTCAGCTCCTCTCCCATCGCCGCAAGAGGGCAAAAAACAAAGAATTTTAAAAAATATGTCTCTTTCTTGGCTCACTTTGTATTGACAAACCGAAAAAGTTGTGCTATATTATATTGCACGGCCCGTTAGTCAAGTGGCCAAGACGTCGCCCTCTCACGGCGAAGGCAGGGGTTCGACTCCCCTACGGGTCACCACAGCAAAATAAAACAAAGTCCCCGAGAAGTCTTCTATCTTGGGGGCTTTGCTATTTTAAGGTATTTATCACAACAATAGAATACAATATGTAGAAACGGTATCACCATTTGGCGATACCGTTATTTTTTTTGCCCTGCGAATTTATCCGTGGGGCTTTTTTGTTTTACAGTTTAACTTTGTAAATCTTATGTATGTAGTCAGATGGCGACATTTTAATAGCGTTTCTTGCAAATTCTTCAAATTCAATAGGTGTTTTGGAACTATTAACGATAGTGCAAAAGAAATCTAAGCGTTTCGACAATTCCATTTTTAACGGATAGTTGTTTAGCCAAGCCTTCAATTTATTAAATACTTTCTTCGCACGTGTAAATTCGTATGTTTGAGGTTTTAACACCATTTCGTATTCATTATACAATACTAACTTTTGAAGTGCCCAATTTCTATGCTGTATCGTGCTGTTCGGTACTATGCAATCGTCAACAAAATTTGGCACATCCATTGGGTCTTCTTTTTCAAATTGCCTTATTCGAATACGCTGAACATTTTTGCCGTTCATTTCCATTGCAAATATAAGCAGATGTGTTGTCGCCCCTATTTTCATATTGTGCGTAGAAACTTCTACTGTACCTTTTAATTTCGTCAATCGTCTTCTGTACATCGCCCTTTCAAGTTTTTTCAACATTGATAACGCCGTTCGGTTACTTCCGAGATTTAATTCTCTTTGAAGCTCGGCGGCGGTGACCTTTCGCCGTTGTTCGCTTATATACCACATCGCCTTAAACCAAGTTGGCAAAGGTATATGCGAATCTTGAAAAATAGTTCCCGATGTTACCGAAGCCTTGTGTCCGCAATTTTGACATTTGTATTTATGCTCGTTTGTTTTCCAAGCCTTATCGCATTGACATTGAGGACATCTATATCCATCTTCCCAACGGACTTTGAAAATATAATCTCGGCATTGCGCCTCTGTGCTGAATGAGTTTTGAAAATCAATATAGTTCATAACACCCTCTCCTGTGCTTTTATTCTATCATACCCTTTTGGTTCCGTCAAGTGCATTATTTTTGAGGGGATAGTTATTTTGAGTGTTATCGGAAAAAAATAAAAATTTTTTTAGAAAGAGGCACTCAAATGATGGAACTTATTATCTCGAAAGAACAGGCAAAAGAATTCGCATACGAATGTTTTGATTTAATCATCCGCGATATCCAAGCAATGCAGGATGAAGAGAATAATGGCGAAGAAATGAACCGCGAAATTGCATAGTGGGAGGTTGTGAAACTATGTTTGACACTTCCTAACCGCAATTGATTTTCCAAATACCCATCAAATCAAAATTACAAAGTACAAGGAGAATCATATAAAAATGGATATTCAAAACTTTCTTTCACATTTTCACAGAGTCAAACGCACAAGCGGTAATCAGTATATGGCGCAATGCCCCTCTCACGACGATAGGAAAAACAGTTTATCTATAAAATACGATGAACACAAGGATTGTATATTGATTAACTGCCACGCAGGATGTTCAACCAAAGAAATATTAGAGAAAGTAGGATTAAAAATGAAAGACCTATATAATGATAATGATACAAAAGCAACCATCATATCAACAACCATTTACAATTATTATGATGAAAACGGCGATTTGCTTTATAAAAAAGTAAGAAGAGATTACATCGATAAATCGAAGAAAATCCATTTCGAAAAAGCCAACGGCGAAAAGAATATGCAAGGTGTCAAGCGTGTTCTTTATAACCTACCCCAAGTGATAAACGCAGATAAAGTATATATCGTAGAGGGCGAAAAATGCGCTGACGCAGTTATAAAAGCAGGTTTTGTCGCTACAACACTTGACGGCGGTGCAAAATCGCCTTGGCGTGAACAATATAATAGATACCTACAAGACAAAGAAATAATTATTCTTCCCGATAATGACGAGGCAGGAATGCAGTATGCCCGAACAATCGCAACTCATTTGCCAAATGCGAAGATTATCGAACTTCCCGACTTATCGCCGAAAGGTGATATTTACAATTGGCTTATAGCAGGACACACTATTGATGAAATAGATAGTTTGCCGATTACAGATTTATCTGAACTTCTGCCCGAGAGTACCGAGGAAGACGAAGCGCACGAAATTGAAACAAAGACAACACAGGCAGAAACTATAATTAAGCTCGTAGAAAAACATAATGCCGTTTTGTTTCACGACACTTTGAATGACCCTTATGTTGCCTTAGATGTAGAAGAGCACAAAGAAATTTGGCGAATAGATAGCGATGGCTTTTTCAATTGGGTCAACCGTCTTTTCTATATACATACAAAAAAGGCAATAAAAAAGGAGAATGTTTCGCAAGCTGTAACAATTCTGAAAGCAAAAGCTCAATATGACAGCAAAGAAGCAATTCCCCTTGGGGTAAGAATAAACGAACAAAATAATGCCTTTTGGTATGATTTATCAAATCCCGATTGGCAGGCTGTGAAAATAACGGCTGACGGTTGGAGTATTGAAAACGAAACACCTATACTGTTCAATCGATATCTGCATCAAAAAGCGCAATGCCTGCCAGAACAAGACGGAAACATCGATCTTATATTGAAATACATAAATATAAAGGAATATCACACTCTGTTTCTATGTTGGTTAGTGTGCTGTTTTATTCCCAACATACCTCACCCTATGCCGATATTCTTCGGCGAAAAGGGCGCAGCGAAAACCACAGCTTGCAAACTTTTGAAAAGGATTATAGATCCATCATCGCTCGAAACATTAACCATTCAGAAAGACCCTCGTTCATTGGCGGTAAGTCTGCAAAACCATTGGTTTCTTCCGTTTGATAATGTTTCGAAAATCGATGAAGATACAAGTGATATGCTGTGCCGTGCAATAACAGGCGATGGAATTCAGCAAAGAAAGTTATACACTAATGCCGAAGATTATATATTCTCATTTCAAAAGTGTTTAGCAATCAACGGAATTAACAATGTTGCCCGTCGCCCGGACTTAATGGATAGAGCGATATTGATTGAGCTATTTCGTATTTCTGAAGACGAGCGAAAAGAACTCTCTGAAATCAAATACGAGTTCGAACAAGATTTGCCGTATATTTTAGGCGGTATATTCGATGTGCTATCAAAAGCAATGAAAATATATCCTACAGTAAAACTCGAAAAACATCCTCGAATGGCAGATTTTGCAAGATGGGCTTTTGCTGTCGGTGAAGCATTGGGCGGTAAGGGTCAAAAATTTCTTGATGAATATGCCGAGAATCAGAAAACTCAAAATGTCGAGATTCTTAACGCAGATATTGTTGCCACATTGATGGTTGCGTATATGAATGATAAATCCGAGTGGAACGGAAGAATATCCGAGCTATTGCAAGAATTGATACAAATTGCGCCCTCTTGCGGTATCAATACAAAGTCGTCTGCCTTTCCATCGCAACCTAATGTTCTATCAAGGAAATTAAACGGAATAAGAAGTAATCTTCAATCCGCAGGTATTACATTCAAAACCGTACAGAAAACACAAGGTAGTGTTATAACGCTTACTAACGAAAATTTATCACCATTACCACCATATCAAATAAGTAGCGGTGATATCTTAGATAAAAAACAAAGTGCAACAGAAGAGGATGAAGATGAAAATATAGATTTTTGACGATTATGGTGGTTATGGTGATAACTATATATTGTTAAACTATAATCACTATTATCAAACACAAAAGCCATTGAAGCATTTTAGTTTCAATGGCTTTTCCTCATTATGCAGTATATACCGTTTCAACTTCTCTTTCGTAAACGTTATCCCCTATGGTAAATGCAACTCTACCGTCTGCGAATTCCTTATAAGATACTTTCAAAGTACTCAATTCATCGATAGCCATAAGTAAATCAACAACCTCGCTCGGGGTGAAGACATTTTTTATTTCGTTTGAAGCAGTAACTCTTCTTAATCTTTTCATTGGATTTTACCTCTATGTT
>JAZNSQ010000027.1:0-14804 GCA_045591265.1 Clostridia bacterium
GACTGGGGGTCAAGGGGCCGCAGGTTCAAGTCCTGTCACTCCGACCACGGGAAATCCCTTAGGGATTTCCCGTAAAATTAAATAAAATGCGGATATGGCGGAATTGGCAGACGCGCTAGATTCAGGTTCTAGTCGGGGCAACTCGGTGCAGGTTCAAGTCCTGTTATCCGCACCATTACGAGTGTTCTTATAGGATTTAAGAAGTTCTATGAGAACACTCGTTTTTTTATGCCGTATATGTTTCATACTGCTACACAGGCTCTTGTGTCAAAGTGAACATCTACACCTTGTCTTGTATGGACTTTAACATTGTTTTCAGGTATCAAATCCATATCAGGAATTTCAAGAGTTCCTATGCAAGTGTAATGTATTTTAAGTCTTTGTACTGTCTTACCGTCAATCTTTTCAGATTGGTAAACCTCAATCTTGTCAATAAGCTCATTCAGCATTTGCGGAGTGAGTTTTTTTGCTCTTGTGTACTTTTGCACCGTAGCAATAAACATATCCGTTGAAACATTTTTGCTCTTGCTGTTTGAGATTTCGTCTTTAAGGTTTTGCATCTTTTCATTGACGGCTTTTTGCTCGTCCTCATACTTTACGGAAAGTTTCGCAAATCTATCATCAGAAATTTTACCCATTGCGTTGTCCTCGTATATCTTTTCAAACAAGATGTCAAGTTCTTTATCTCTTGCTTGCAGCTTTTTGAGTTCGCTTTCCTTGAATTGCATTTCCTGTTCAGCAGATTTTAAGGAGCTACCCATAACAAGTTTTGCAAAAGCATTTTCATACTTTGTTGCAAACCTTGTCAATCTTCGGATTTCTCCAAGTACAACCTGTTCAAGAAAATCTGTACGGATATAATGAGAGGATTCACAAATTTTTCTTTTACCTCTGTTATACCCTGTGCAATTAAAGTATGTAATTTCTTTGTTGCCTTGATTGAAATGAAAATTGAGATTGCTTCCACAGTCCGCACATATAAGCAAGCCGGAAAACATATTCTTTTCGCCGTCTGCTTTTTTGCGTTTTCTAACTTTGCCCCGTTTTTCTTGTATCTTCTCATATACAGCCCTTTCAATAATTGCAGGGTTAACATCTTTGAAAGTTACAATGTTTTCGGGATCGTTCGCTATACGCTTTTTATTCTTGTATGACTTTGAATAAGTTTTGAAATTGATTATATCGCCGCAATACTCTTGTGTATTAAGTATCTTTACTACTGTTGACGAGTTCCAAGCATAAGGATTTTCGCTTATTTTCTTATGCGGTTTCCTTATTCCTTTACTTGCCCAATAATGAACAGGGGTTAATATCTGTTCCTGCTCAAAAGTTACAGCGATTTGTTCTGTTCCAAAATCCTGTAAGTACATACTAAATATCCTGCGGACAACGCTTGCAGCTTCTTCATCAATAAGCCAAGTCTTTTTATCGTCGGGATTTTTCATATACCCATAAGGTGGTGTTGAAAGCGGCTCACCTGAATTACCCTTAATCTTATTGCTGATACGACGCTTTTTGCTTATATCACGTGCATACCATTCATTGAAAAGATTTTTAATAGGTGCAAGTTCGTTTTCACCCTCTGTTGTATCTATATTATCTGATACAGCAACAAGGCGTATATCGTGTTCAGGTAGAAATTCCTCTGTCAGTTTTCCAACCTCAATATAGTTTCGGCCTATACGGGAAAGGTCTTTTACAAACAGTGCAGAAGATTTATTATTTTCAAAATCTTCAATCATTCTGATATAGTCAGGTCTATTCATTGTTACGCCGGAAATACCGTCGTCAATATAAATCAATAAGTTTGTATATCCCTTTTCCTTTGCTACTTTTGTAAGCAGCTTTTTTTGATTTCCTATGCTGTAGCTTTCGCCCTCCAGATTATCGTCTCTGCTCAAACGCAAATACAACGAAGCTGTGGTTTCTCTCTTTTTATTACTTTTCGACTGTCTCATTAGTCCTCCTTTCCGACAGTCAAATAAGCACTTAACCTATAAATATTATAACGCGCTTTTTTTGACTTGTCAGCCTGTTTGAATAAAGTTGTGCAACTTTTTATTCTTTTTGTGTCATAAGGCGGAGTAAGACAGCCCCTAAAGTTTCAGAATTTTCCGTTTTGAAAACGGGCTCGACAATAAAAGAATTTTTATCAAATTCGTAAGTGGTTTTATCCGTCAAAGAGTTGTCGGCTCTATGACAATTCTCGCTGGTTTTGGATTTAGTATTTTCAGCCATAGGCCACACCTCTTTCATCAAAATATTTATCCAAAAATCTATATGACAAAAACGGACGGCTGCCGGCTTGCAGCTCCACAGGGAATTTCACCACTCGGCCTATGCTTATAGGTGCGCCGCGCAATGCTTTGAGGGCGTTCAACGCGGGAGTATCATTATTCAGTATGAACGTCTTTGCTTGCAGAAAGCCACCTCTGCAATTACGGTACAAATATTTATCGCTCGTTCCCGGTGGAAGTCGTGGCGTATTTGCCGTAGAGCTCGGCTCATACCTTTCGTGTCCGTTTCGTCTATGACGCCCATTCGCTGGGAGTGTTTTTCAAAGAACAATTTTTATTTAAGACTTTATTATCAGCCTTTTCAAAACGCATTATCATAAATGCGTTTTGAAAAGAATAATAATATATAAAAGGGGCGCGGAAAGGCAACGCGCCCCCCGAAAATGACTTTAAGCGGGCAAAATGCTAAAATCGGAAATTATGCTGAACACCAATTTTGATTGAAGCCTACTTGCCATATCTTCATCAACAAAGAGGTATTCGTTTCCGTATTCGTCTTTTAGCGTCCGGGTAGCCAATTTCCGTATGTAGTTTCTGTAATGGTTAAGCACATAGGAAATAGCTTCCGGCTTGCCCTGCGTTGCCGCAGCAATTACAGTAACAGGAATATCTGTCGCATTCACATGTCGTCCCATTTGATACCCTCCTTTGCAAAGTAATCTTTAAGCAGTTTCAGAGATTTCAAACGGCGGCGATTTATCGCCTGTTGATATGTGTTAAACAATTTGCCGATTTCGTTATCGCTCATATCCGCAAAATATGAAAGCAGAATGATGTCGCGTTTTTCCTGCGGAAGCTGCCTTATTGCGTCTGCAAGAAAATTTCCTACAACAACAATTTCTTTATCCAATACATTGAAGATATGTTGATTGTTGAAATATCTATCGTTTGCCGATAACTGCAAAACTTGGTCTTGCGTTAAGCTGTCTAACGATACCTCGTGTTTTCTCCGATTTGCATATTCCTTGTGAATATTTTTTGCTTCGTTTTTGAGAACACGAGTGCAAAAAGCTCCGAACTGATTAGAGATGCGCTTTTCGTTATTTTCTTTCATTGTGCCACCTCCTTTCCGTGAAGAAAGTTGGTGTTTTCCTTTTCGCCTTTCGTGTAGGTAACAACTAAAAAGCAAAAGTTACACAGGTTAAACGAAAATTTATTAAAATTATTTTTTAACATTGCTTTTACCTCCGAATTTTCAAATTGAAATTTTTGATAGTTCGGTAGGCTCGGAGGGCTTCGGCAATGATAAAAAAATGCACAGCCAAAATACAACCTTATAATAGGTTGATACTCGGCTGTGCGGTAAGAGCGATTATGACCTCCGCCTGCATCATCAGACTTTCCGCCGGATTTGTGATTTACCCGGTTATGATGTGTGCGGTTTCTTCGTTTCGCAAAAGGAAAAATTGGTGTTGGGCATTCGTAATACAATAGCATTTAATCACGCTCCTAACGCAAGGCAATCCGCCTTTGTTAAAAGCGAAAAAACCTATATGCGCATAGCGGAATTGCCACGCCAAATATTTTTATTATTTTGTTGTAATCTTTGTTGTTCGGTACATTCTTCTATTATTGACAATGGTTTCAACCCCTTTCAATATGCCTATAATATGACATTAAATGACTGAATAAATGATTTATCTACATAATTCGCAAAAAAGAACCCGCCTGACTCCTTAATGAATCAGACGGGATTTTTTTATAGTTATTCGTTTTTTGACTTGCTCATACAATAATAGCATTGTTTTTTCCTCCTTTAACAGCAAATACTATTCTTCAATATAAAGTGATTATTTTCCTTTAATTTACAATAATTATAACATTTTTCGCTATCAATGTCTGTCGAAACTTGTTATTAAAACATAAAAATCTTTCGACAATTATTTACAAACAAAGCCGTTAGCAACATAAACTAACGGCTTTATACTGTTATACCAACTCAAAACTATCGTAGAAATCTTTTACATTCTGTCTGCTTAAAACATCATCAAGAGATACAGAGAGCTTTTTCGGTATTTCAAGTAAAACTTCAAGCTGTCTATCGGCGCCGATAACTCTCTCGAAATGAATTTCATAATAATAGCTATATTTTGTATGGTATTTCACATAAGCACATTTCAAACCGTTTATTTCGCTTGTCTGTGGCTCCTCAATCCAAATATATCCGGTTTCGTTTGGCTGGAACATATCTTTTGCAATTTCAGTTCCCAATACATCATCAATGAAAATATCCATAAGGGATTTTACAGGTGTATCAAATTCAACCTCTGTTGTCATAAAGGCTATTCTACAATCCTGTTCGGGCGAAATCAATCTTAACCCGTCTGCGTGTACGCTCTCCATACCCTCAATATCAATGTAAAACTGTTGCGGCAATTTGAATTTAATTCCTGCCACTGATAAATGATTACCCTCGATTTTTAACATTTCTTTTTTCCTCCAAATCGTAAATTATTTTTTATAGCATTTATCATTTGTTTTTGTTTCCGAAACCTCAACAACCGTAAATTTTGGATTTGTAATTAACAATCCCTCTGTTGTATCAATAAGGCATACGGTGTCTTGTTCGTTAAGGTGAAAAAACTCTCTGTACTCTTTCGGAATTGTAATACGGCCAAGATTGTCAACCTTTCTATGAAACCCTACTCGCATAATTCTACCCCCTTTGACAATATGTATTAAATAATCTATGCTATACGCTAATATTATCATAAATAAAATGAAAAGTCTGTCGAACTCTGTAAGTAAATAAGTTCTAATTTTAGGAAGTTTTGTAGAATTATGATGAAATATGTAGAATGAATTATGAAAACAAAAAAAGAGCCGCATTGCGACTCATTTACCATTGAACATAAGATTATAAATTGTTTATATACGCATCTAAAATATCTGATGCTGTTTTCCTTTGTTGTGGTGTTAGTTTTTCAAGTTTTTTTGTAAGTTCGTCAAATACATATTCTTTGCCGGAAGAAAGCTCGTTCTGCAAAATATAATCAGCAGAAACGTCCAGCGCTTCTATAATCTTTATAAATATATTCATACTCGGCATTTTAACGCCACGCTCTATTTCACCGTAATACATTAACCCAATATCTGCTTTTTCAGCCAAAACTTCTTGGGTATAACCTTTCTTTTGTCTTGCTTTTTTTATCATGCTGCCAAGTGCAGTTTTTTCCATATAAGACACCTCCTATGCAAATAGCATTGATTCTTTGTTTAATTTTATACAAAATCTGCTATTTACGGAAGTAGCGTATAGCGTTTAATCAACTCTATTTGCTAATATATAAACAAAAAACATCAAGTTGCACAAACAAAATTCGGAAAAGGTTTTATCAATAAAACCGTGTAAAAATACGGTTTTGATTGTTACTTACATAAAGGGGTAAAAAGTAACTCTATGGGGTAATAGCAAGCACAGTAAGTGAGTACCCACTTACAATTTTTGCGTTCATTTCCGCCCTGCCGAAATGAGCAAAACATCTTGGGATAATCCCAAACCCTTATTGACTAAAAAAGAGGTGAAAATATGGCTAACAGGCAAAGAAACATTCAACTGAAAGTATGGGTAAATGAAGAAGAAAAAGAATTGATTGAACTGAAAATGGCGCAACTCCAAACTAACAAAATGGGTGCTTATATTCGCAAAATGGCGATTGACGGTTTTGTGATTTATCTTGATACAGAGAACATAAAACAAATGAACAATGAACTATCTGCTATCGGAAGAAATATCAATCAAATTGCAAAGCGTATCAACTCAACAAGTTCAATCTACCGCGAAGATATTTCTGATATTAAGGAAAGGCTTGACGAGATATGGCAATTACAAAGACGCATCCTATTCGCTCTACGTTAAATCTTGCACTTGATTATATACTCAATCCCGAAAAGACAGACGAAAAATTACTTGTGTCCTCTTATGGCTGCACGCCTGAAACTGCGGATATTGAATTTGGCTGGACAAGAGATAAATCAAATTCCTTTTGGGGAAATCAATTAGCAAGACATCTGATACAAGCCTTTGAGCCCGGAGAAACCACGCCGGAGGAAGCTCACGAAATCGGTATGAAACTTGCAGAGGAAGTTTTGGGCGGAAAATATGAATTTGTACTAACAACGCATATAGATAAAGGACATATACACAACCACATTATATTTAACGCTGTTTCATTCGTAGATTACAAAAAATATCAATCCAATAAAAAATCGTATAGCTTCATCAGACGAACAAGTGATAGAATATGCGAAGAATACGGATTGTCGGTTATACGGAATCCAAAGGGACAAGGCAAAAGTTATATTGAATATACAGCATATAAGCAGGGCAAAAGTTGGAAAGCTCAACTAAAAAGCACTATTGATGTTCTCATTCCTCAGGCAAAGGATTTTGATGATTTGCTGCTGCTTATAGAACAGCAAGGGTACAGAGTAAAAAGGCAAAATAAAAATGTATCGTTTTGTGCAGACGGAAAAGAAAAATATATCCGTTCAAAATCTCTCGGCGAAGAATATACAATAGAGGCATTAAAGGAACGCATTGCCGGAAGGTCAAAGAAAATATCAACACCTAAAATTGAAAAACGAATAAACCTTATAATAGATATTCAAAACAACATCAAAGCACAACAAAGCAAAGGCTTTGAACATTGGGCTAAAATCAATAATCTGAAACAAGCTGCTAAAACTCTTAATTTCTTGACCGAGAATAACATTACAACTTATGAAGAATTACAAAAATCGGTTGAGAAAAAACACAAGGATTTTGACGGCATAAGCGAAAGGATAAAGGATATTGAAAGTCGCATAAATCAAGCTGCACTACTTATCAAAAATATTGAAACATACAAAAGGCTTAAACCCATAATTGAGAGATACAAAAAGTCAAAGAACAAGACACAGTTTGCAGAAAAGCACCGAAGCGAGATTGTTTTATATGAAGCCGCATTAAGAGAATTAAAGAAATCAAAATATCCTCCGATAAAAGAATTGAAACAATCGTATTCTGACCTTACAAAAGAGAAAGAAATCTTATACGAAGAATACAAAAAAACAAAATCGGAGGCCGCTGAAATTGACATCATAAAATTAAATGTCGATTCACTTTTGGGCGTTTCTCACAGGCAGAGCCGCGATATTTCGGCGTTTTTAGAGTAGCAAGGGGCTGGGCGACTGCTAAACTGTATGATATAATTTATATAGGCAGATTATAATTTAAGGAGGTTGTCTATATGAAAAAAATAGCAAAAGTAATCATCACTGCCGCAATTATAAGCACAATGAATTTAACGGCACTTGCAGCCGAGATACCCGGCGAGAGCGTACCGCCGCATGTTACAGTAAATCAGGTAGCAATCACGGAAAAGTTAATCAGCCCTATACTCTGCGAGGTTGAAAATGGTTTAGGATATGGAGAGGCAAACGGAAAAGCAAAAAGGCTTGTTTGGGAGGCAATAGTTTCAGGGCAAGCACAAGGATATGGATATGGTGATTTAATGGCAATCGCACGAAACGCAATTCATCAGCAAAGGGATATGTACCTGCGTCCCGACTTTTACCAAGAAGCAGAGACACAAATGCAGATTGTCATAGCAAATTTAATTAAGGGTGTCGAGGACGGAACTCTGACCTATGAAGAAGCAAGAAAGCAATCCTACATCAAAATCTTACAATGGGTAGAGCCAACATTCACATTAGAGGATATGCAAGGCGACTTTTGCTATTGGGATATTCCGCCAATAGACAACGCATACTTTAACAGAGCAAGAAAGTTATTACTTGAAGCACAAGCAAGGAGGCAAACTGAATGACTAAATTACAGATAACAAAAGACTTTATAATCAAAACAATAATACCAATATTATTCGCAATATTCCTTTACTCAATGTTTATCAACATCTGCACCGACTCCGCCGGAACGGTTGACTATGTAAAGCTATTCATACTCTGCGGAATACCTTTCGGCATAACAAGACTGATAGTGTTCCCACTTTTCGGCTTAAATGGTATGCTTGCAACACTTATATTCAGCTTCTTTATTGGTGGAGCTATCGGAGGAATAATTCTAATATGGAGGCTGCTTGTAGCCTTGTACTATATTCCTTTAACCGCTGTGCGCTTCGTTGCAGCAAGATAAAAGAGCATAAAAAATATCCCTTGCAGAATGGCTTTTCTGTGAGGGATTTTTTAATGTAAATCAAATATTGTTTTTTATTTCTCCTGCTATTGCTCCGCCTATAATCAGAATTGCTCCAATAATCTGTATAGGCAGCATTATTTCTTTTAAGAATATCACAGAAAATATAACTGCTGATAACGGCTCTAAATATCCGCAAATTGCAACCGTTTGAACGGGTAATCTTCCAATAGATGAAAAATAAAAATAGCAACCTATTCCTGTATTTATATGACCTAAAATAAGTATTGGAATTATACTTGATTGAGGTATCTGAATGTTATATCCTTGCTTAATTAAAACAAAAATTGCAACGGTAATAAAGCTTATGAAAAGCTGTAGCATAGAGTTTTCAAGCCCCGTTATGCTCTTTGCTTTTTTATTGAATATAACCATAAAAGAGTAACAGAGAGCAGACATCAATCCGCAAAAAACTCCCCACATATTTTTGTCGTTATTGAAGGCTGTACCATTTACAAGAAATATACCGATAAGCACCGCAACAAAGCTGATTATTTTAGTTTTAGTTAATTTCTCTTTGAATAATATCGGGGACAGCATCATCACGATAACCGGACCGCAATAATATGTGAGCGAAGCAAGGCTGACGCCGATTTGACTATATGCTTCATATAAAAACACCCAACTTGCACCCATAGCAACACCCGATAAGGCTAAACAGGCAAATTGCTTTTTGTGCCTGTAAAATGTCAGTTTTTCTCTTGTTAAAAAGAAAATTGCTATCAGTAATAAACTGCCTATAAGTGTTCGGAGCAGTACAATTTCATGACTGCTTAAATCAATGAAACTTGCCACAATTCCGTTTGAGCCAAAGAGTAATAATGCAAATATGTACTTAAAATATGCTGTTTTCATTTTGTAAACCACCTGTTATTGACTTTTTTCTGTAAATAGTATATCATATATTCATACATTACACAAGCGAATATATTTCATAGTTAGCATTACAAAAACAGATATAAGAGGTATCGGAAATGGATATGAATATACAGAAATATTTAGCATTTATTAAAACGGTGGAATACGGGAGCTTTACAAAGGCAGCAGAAATATTAAATTATTCTCAATCAGGCATAAGCCGTATGATAAATGATTTAGAAAAAGAATGGAATGTGTCATTGCTTGAAAGAAATCGAACAGGAGTAAAGCTGACATCAGACGGGATGAAAATACTTCCTATTGCACAGAGCGTATGCAATGAATTTAATCGTTTACAGGAACAGGTTGATGAAATAAACGGACTTGAATCAGGGCTTATACGCATAGGTACATTTTCATCTGTTGCAACGCATTGGCTGCCTAACATTATAAAAGAATTTCAAAAAGACTATCCAAACATTGATTATGAGCTTCTTCTCGGTGATTACACCGAAATTGAAGAATGGATAAAAACAGGCAGAGTTGATTTAGGATTTTTAAGGCTTCCTACAACAGAAGAATTTGAAACAGCATTTTTGGAAGAGGATAAATTGCTTGTTGTTTTGCCGGAAAATCATCCGCTTGCTGAATGTGATAAATTTCCCGTAAAAGCATTGTGCGACTATCCTTTTATGCTTTTGGAAAAAGGAGCAAAAGCGGAAATTTCAGAAATATTTGAAAGAAACAACATAATTCCCAATGTGCATTTTACAACTTGGGACGATTATGCTGTTATGTCAATGGTTGAGAGTGGTCTTGGTATCGCAATACTGCCACAGCTAATCTTACGCAGAATACCTTATAAAATTATTGCAAAGGAGCTTGATGTTCCTGCATACAGAAAAATCGGTATTGCTTTAAGGGATAAAAAAAGAGCTTCGCTTGCAGTAAAGAAATTTATAGACTACTTGGACTATCGAAATTAGAATAGTATTAAATATTTATATAATTTTTTGAAAATTCCTTACTTAAACAAAATTACAGATAACAAAAGACTTTATAAGGGTTTTATTGTAAATTAGAAATTTTTTCGATATAATTTATTTGAATTATGCAACCTTTTTTATTATTCCCGTGTATATAATAGCGAGTAATAAAAATAGCGCTATCTTTTATGAAAGGAGGCTCCGCAGGGTGATAAATGAAATAAAACTATTACATAATCTGAAAAACAAGAAAAGGAACTGTTTGGAAGATGTAATCAAACTATATACCCCCTATGTGAGTGTTGTAATCTATAACACTATCGGCAGCATAGCACCCAAAGAGGATATTGAGGAAGCAATTTCTGATACATTCCTCCAGCTATGGAAAAACGCCGACAGTATAGACGAGGAAAAAGGTTGTATTCGTTCTTATATCGGAGCTGTTGCGAGAAATACAGCTAAAAATAAATTGCGGACAATTAGAGTAAACGAGGAGCTTGACGAAAACATAGTTTGCGATTCTGACAATCCGCAGGATATATTATTAAAGAATGAGGACAGAAAATTTCTTCTTGATATGATTGCAGCTCTCGGAGAGCCGGACAGCGAAATATTTTTAAGATATTACTATTACAATGAAAAAATCAGGATAATTTCAGATGTAATGAATATCAATGTTTCTACTGTAAAATCAAAGCTATCACGCGGAAAAGAAAAACTAAAAAATGCTATTATGCAGAATGGGAGGTTTTACAATGAATAATAAAAGGCTTCGTATGCTTAATGATGAATTGGGCTTAAATGACTATGCGGAGGCTCCGAACTCTCAAAGCATTATTGAAAAAGTAAATAATAGCATAAACGCTGATCCTGTAGAAAGGAGATTATTTATGAGAAGAAAATTTATAAGCTCGGCACTTGTTGCCGCACTCATTCTATCAATCGCAAGTTTAACCGTTATTGCTGCAACGCTCGGTTGGCATCATAAACTGATTGAATACTTTAACAATCCGACTGATGAACAAATGGAACTGATGAACGGAGCTTTTGACGCTCCTATGGTTTCGGGAACGGATAACGGATATACTGTTAACGTTCTTAATACATTAGCAGATAAACACGGAATATATGTTCTTTATGAGCTTGTATGTCCTCCAAACAAAGAAATAAACTCACTCAATGCAGAAACATATTTGCGTGATGTATTAAGAGGTCTTACAATCTCTGACGAACAAAAAACAGAAGATGTTTACGGAGCCGGAATATCATCACAGAAAATAATAAGTGTTAAAGATAATGTCATTACACTTATGTACTATAATGGTGTTACAGGAGAAATTACACCTAACCAAACAATTACGCTAACAGTTACACATAATAAATATGTTGATGATACAGATAATACCTTTATTGAGGGAAACAAACCTACATTACAATTTAACGATTCTGTAAGAAGCGTAAGAAAAGCCGTAAAAGGCGATTTTGATATTGTTGTATCTTGGAATTTTAAGTATAACAATATTGGAAAGAGTTTCGATTTAGATAATAAGCTAAATCTGAACGGTGTAAATAATAATGTACTCAAAACCGTTGATATATCGCCTATATCAATATGGATAACAGTTGAGGGTGATTATGTTCTCGGAACACTTGCACCAATCGTAAAATTTACCGACGGAACAGAATTTCAATATACCGGCAGAGATAACTTGGAGAATACATTGTCTATGTTTTCTAACTATCAAACGGGAGATAACAGCAAAGGCGTTTCATCACTCGGATATGTCTTTGATGAAATAACCGATATTAAGACCATAGAAAGCATTACAATAGGCGACCAAATAATCAAAGTCAACTAATCAAAATCCCTTGCCGACTATCTGGCAAGGGATTTGAACATTTATTTGTTTTGAGTATTCAATTAAGGATTGCAGTTTTTACAAGGACTATAACCACGCGCCAGCGCTTCGCTCCGTGTGCATGTCATATATACTTTGTTACTTTCTTTCATTCTGTCAACGCTGTAACAGCCTGCATAGTGTAATTTACCTGTGTTTCTGTTTGCAATATATGAGTGTGTCGCTTCTTGTGGTTGTACCGGCTCCTGTTTTTGCTGCTGCGGAACAGGAACGGCAACAACTGCCGGAGGCGTTTCCTCTTTTTGCTTAACTGTGGTATTGGTTTCTATATTTGCATTTTTTGAGGGCGAAACAGTTACTTTCTTTCCGTTGCTCTTAACTATAATATCGCCTTGAAGGTCTGTTCGGTACACTTTTACATCTGCGTCACGCAGACGGCTTAATGCTTCTTCTGTGGGGTGTCCGTAGTTATTATCGCCAACGGAAATAATTGCATATTCAGGCATTATCTCACGGAGGAAAACATACGAGGTTGAATTTTCGCTGCCGTGATGTCCGACTTTTAATACAGTAGCAGACAAGTCATAATTTTTAGCCAATATGTCTTGTTCTTCTTCGCGTTCTGCGTCTCCTGTGAACAGGAACGAGGTTTCACCATAAGTTATTTTAAGAACAATCGAGGTATTATTAAGGTCGCTTGAATTTTCTGTTATCGGCCCTAAAAAATCAACTGTACTACTGCCGAATTTAATACTGCTTCCCGGAACAGGATTTTGAATTATTAGGCCTTGTGCCTGTGCCTTACTCTTAAAACTCTGATATGACTTTATATCATTTTCCGTTTTTGGTGCATATACTGCACCTGCTGTTGCAACTGACAATGCACCGGGTAAACCTCCCACGTGGTCGTCGTGTGCATGCGAGCAGATAACATAATCTAAATGAGAAATACTATGTTTCTTCAAATATGCTGCTATCAAACTGCTATCGCCCGGATTGCCGCCGTCAATAAGCATTGTTTTATCATCACATAAAACAAGGGCTGCATCTGCCTGTCCTACATCAAGATAATGCACCTCAAAACTTGAATTTTCGTCAAGCTCAACAGGGGTTTTCGATTCCTCCTGAATATCCGTGTCCTTTTCTGCAGAAACTAAATCTGTTACCACACTATCCTGTGGCTCGGTTAAATCTTCTGTGTTAATGGTATCTGTCCCGCAAGCTGTGAGCATAAACACCATTGACAACAAAAGGACAATGCTGCATAGTCGTTTCCTTAACATTGTTTTACCTCCTACTTTGTAGCCGAGTTCTTCACATCTCGTATCTTTCGCAACACCTCATTTAAGAGGTATAATATTTACAGAATGTAGGTAATAGGAAAATCAAGTTGCAAGGCGGTGTTACAGTATGGATGTTTTGAAACGATTAAGAGATTTGCAAAGCAAATATGGCTGGTCTGACTATCGTATTGCAAAAGAAGCTGGGTTAGCACAAGGAACAGTATCAAATTTATATAAACGAAATACAATCCCTAACATTATTACATTAGAAGCCGTGTGCAAGGCTTTTGGTTTAACCTTATCACAGTTCTTTGCAGATAACGATTTTATAGAACTCACACCCGAATTAAAAGAGCTTTTTGAAAGCTGGGTGAAATTGCCGGAAGATAAAAAGGCTATCATACTCCAAATGATAAAATCTTCGGCAGAATAATACTTGCATTTCTAATATCCAAATGGAACAGGAAAACGGTATCAGGCGTTTTCCTGTTCCATTTTTTTAATTGTTTCACATATTCTTTCCCAAACAACCTTTGAGCGTTCTTCCCAATCGGGAGGGAGCTCAACATCTGCTATATGCCGGTCAGTTTCTTCATTCATAGCTTTTATAATTTCATCACCATACTTTGAAAAAACATATTCAAGCAGTTCATCAAATGTTCCTGTAAAAACACCGTTCTCAATTTTCATACTCAACACTCCATACCTACATAATGAGTTTATTATACCATTTTTCTTGTAGGTAGTCAACAAACAAAAATTTCCTACTTTGTGCATAAGCGAGAAAATATATCAAACATCAGTTTTTTTGTTATAAATATTGTAATTTTCCTTTATGTATGCTATAATATAAGTGTATATCTGTACTTAAAAGGTGGTAAATGGTTTTATAGATAAGAAAATAGGTGCGATTATGAAAAAGAGAATACATATTGACGATATAATAATATCGTTGTACGACTTACCTTTAATTTCAAATAACAACATTATAGGCGATTTTGAAAATTCACATTACAACATCGCTTGCGTTGCTTCGCCCTGCTTATACCAATACCATAGACAACTTAATAATGCCTTGTCTTTACAAAGCTGTTTTAACTTGAAAGCTCGTTTTCGACATTCCACATGTTATGCCTGAAATGTCGGACGGGTTTTTGTTGTATTTTGAGATAAAAAGTGAAGCTAATGCAACATTTTGACACTCTCAAAAGTATTATATATGAGGAAACTTTTACCTTATGAAATGCGTCTAATATATAACGGAGGTGTAGCCTTATGAAGAATAAAGAAAAATTGTTTTATCAGCTACTTGCAATCGGTCTTGT
>JAZNSQ010000028.1:0-62540 GCA_045591265.1 Clostridia bacterium
AAGCTTGACATTTTCCCTTGGCTATATTATAATACGATTTGTCACGCGAAAGGATTGACATATGGCGGTGTAGCTCAGTTGGCTAGAGCAAACGGTTCATACCCGTTAGGTCGGTGGTTCGAGCCCACTCGCCGCTACCAAATCGGCCCGTTGGTCAAGCGGTTAAGACACCGCCCTTTCACGGCGGTAACACGAGTTCAAATCTCGTACGGGTCACCATTATATGGGAGCATAGCTCAGCTGGGAGAGCATCTGCCTTACAAGCAGAGGGTCATAGGTTCGAGCCCTATTGTTCCCACCAAACAAAAGAACACCCTGTGGGGTGTTTTTTGTTTGCATAAATTGAAAAGGGCTCGAACCTCGAGGAGGCAAAAAGCGACAAAAAAAGTTGCCTGAGGCAAGTTTTTCGCTTTTTGGTGCGAAGTCGGGCACCGCGAGAGAAGAGAGCGGTCGACAAGCAATATGGATGCGAAGCAGACATGCCCTATTGTTCCCACCAGAAAAAAAGACATTATTCGATTAGAATAATGTCTTTTTTTCAACTAAATCCGTCTTGCGACGGAATAAATCTGCTTTGCAGATGAAATCACTTTGTGATGAAATCCGACTTCGTCGGGATAAAAGACGGATTTAATTTCATCAAAGTTGAAGACTTTGATTTCATCCAAACTTGTTTGGATTTCATCGTGAACGAAGAGAGCGATTTCATTAAAAATATACTTGCATCTATTATGTACTCGAAAGCCAAACAAAAGAACACCCAATAGGGTGTTTTTTTGTTTGCATAAATTGGGAAGGGCTCGAACCTAGAGGAGGCAAAAAACCCAAAATAAATTCCGCTAAAGTAATTGATTCTTTTATAAAAATATGATATGCTACTCTTAATTATTCAAAAACAGGTGATACATATGACGCTTGAAAATGGCAGACCGCAAAATGAAAGAATAGAAAAAGAGATTCGCTCTTATGATTTTCTTGATAAATTAAACATAGAATATGGCAGAGTTGACCACGTAGAGGCAGACGATATGGAAACCTGCCTTGAAATTGAAAAGGTGCTCGGAGCACCTATATGCAAGAATCTTTTCCTTTGCAATCGTCAGCAGACACAGTTTTATCTTCTTATGATGCCGGGGAACAAGGTTTTTAAGACGAAGGAGCTTTCGGGACAGATTGGAAGTGCGCGCCTTTCTTTTGCAAATGCAGATCAGATGGAAAAGTATCTCGATATTACCCCCGGTAGCGTGAGTGTCCTCGGTCTTATGAATGATACAGAGAATGCCGTTAGACTCATTATTGATGAAGATATAAAGAAGTCGGAATATATCGGCGTGCATCCTTGCATAAATACAAGTACACTTAAAATTAAAACGGCAGATATGTTTGATAAAATCACGGATGCACTGAATCATAGCTATATGACGGTAAATCTCGTAGGAGAGGTGGAATAACTCTATTTGCTTCCCCTTTTATAGAAGTATTTTCCTTCGGCAAGTTAGGGGAACAAACATATCGTAAAAATTTCAAAAAAAGTGTTGACAAAGGTATTTATGTATGTTAATATAATATGCGTGTCACGGGTAAGCCGTCAAATTTAATATGCTGGTATAGCTCAATTGGCAGAGCAGCTGATTTGTAATCAGCAGGTTGTAGGTTCAAGTCCTATTACCAGCTCCAGGGAGAGTTCCCGAGTGGCCAAAGGGGGCAGACTGTAAATCTGTTGTCTATGACTTCGGTGGTCCGAATCCACCCTCTCCCACCAGAAAAAAGCACTTCTTATGAAGTGCTTTTTTCAGTTAAATCCGTCTTACGACGGAATAAATCTGCTTTGCAGATGAAATCACTTCGTGATGAAATCTCCTATCAAGCGGATAAAGGACGGATTTAATTTCATCCGAATGGAATGAGGATTTCATCAAAGCCTGCTTGGATTTCATCGTGCCTTGCACGATTTCATTTATAATTCACATTGAATTTTCCTGTTAAAATCAGCCCCAAAAAAATTTTCGAAAAAGTCTTGACTTTAGCGCGGTAGAGTGGTAATATAAAAACATAACAAACGAAAAGGAGATATTATTATGAAAAAAATATTATCAGTTATTCTCTCTGTAGTGCTTGTATTTGCACTTTTTACAGCTTGCGGTGAGAAAAAGGCAAATGAAGCTGAAAAGCTCGTTATCGGTTACACAATTTATGAACCCATGAACTATATGGAAGACGGTAAGCTCACAGGTTTTGACACAGAATTTGCAGAAGCAGTTTGTGCAAAGCTTGGTGTAGAGCCTGAATTTGTTGAAATCAACTGGGATACAAAATTTGTTACACTTGACGCTGAAAAGATTGACTGTATCTGGAATGGTATGACAATCTCTGACGAAGTTAAGAAGAACTGTGATGTTTCAAAGGCATATGTAAAGAATGCACAGGTAGTTGTTATGAATAAGGACGTTATCGAAAATTACGCTGACGTTGAAAGCCTCAAGGGCCTTAAATTTGCGGCTGAAGCAGGTTCAGCCGGTGAAGCTGCAATTAAGGACAATGGTCTTGACGGCGCGTATACTCCTGTAGCAGCACAGACAGATGCACTTCTCGCAGTTGTAGGCGGTCAGGCTGATGCTTGTGTTATCGATATCACAATGGCTAAATCAATGACTGCAGAGGGTACAAGCTACGATGCTCTTGGATACTCTATTGAACTCACTGCAGAAGAATATGGCATTGGTTTCAGAAAGGGTTCTGACCTTACAGCAAAGGTTGATGCAATCATCGATGAACTTAACGCAGATGGAACACTTCCTGCGCTTGCCCAAAAATACGAACTTAATCTTGCATTCTAATTAAACTGCTTTAAATTGTAAAAGAGTTGTTTAAAAGCACTGTTAGTTTTTAAACAACTCTTTTTTGAGGCTTATATATTTATACATAGGAGCTTGAAATGTCAATTTTTATTACGGTTACATTAAGCCTGCTTGAGGGGCTTCTTACCACATTTAAAATATTTGCGCTAACGCTTGTTATGGCACTTCCGCTTGGCCTTATTATTTCATTTGGGTCTATGAGTAAAATCAAGGTTATAAAGTGGCCCATAAAAACACTTATATGGATTATTCGCGGAACACCGCTGATGCTTCAGCTTATCGTGTTTGGCTTTGGCCCCGGTCTTCTGGGAATAAACGGAATGGATACCTTTGTGGCGGTAATGATAGCATTTGTGCTTAATTACGCCTGCTATTTTTCCGAAATCTTCAGAGGTGGAATAGAGGGCATCCCAAAGGGACAGTACGAGGCAGGGGCAGTGCTTGGACTTACAAAGTCGCAGATTTTCTTTAAAGTAATTTTAATGCAGGTTATAAAGCGCATTATCCCGCCAATGAGTAACGAATTTCTTACTCTCGTAAAGGATACATCTCTTGCAAATACCATAATGATTTATGAAATCACTTGGAACGCAAAGAGATTTATGAACAGTGAGCATATTTTATGGCCGTTATTTTATTCAGGCGTGTTCTATCTTGCGTTTTGCGGAATACTCACCATAATATTTGGCTATATAGAAAAGAAGCTCGATTACTATAGGGGGTAATGAAATGAAAATCTTGGATGTAAAAAACCTAAGTAAAAGCTTTAATAAAACAGAAGTGTTAAAGGGTGTAGACTTTTCCGTTGATAAAGGTGAGGTTGTTGCAATCATAGGCGCATCAGGAAGCGGAAAAACCACTCTCTTAAGATGTATAAACTTTCTTGAAGAGGCTGACGGCGGGCAGATTATAGCTGACGGCGAAACCATTTTTGACAGTCAGTGGGAAAAGAAACTAACGCCGGCACAAATTCGTAAGAATCAGCTAAATTTCGGGCTTGTGTTTCAGTCGTTTAACCTTTTCCCGCAGTACAGCGCGATTGAAAATATTACCCTTGCGCCAAAGCTTCTTGCAAAGGAAAGGCCTGACTTTAAGAAAAATAAAAAACAAATATATGAAGAAATTGAGGAAAATGCAAGGGCACTTCTCTCTCGCGTGGGGCTTTCGGACAGGATGAATAATTACCCCTGCCAGCTCTCGGGCGGACAGCAACAGCGTGTAAGTATAGCGCGCGCCTTGGCACTTAACCCCAAAGTTCTTTTCTTTGATGAGCCGACAAGTGCGCTTGACCCAGAGCTTACGGGCGAAATTCTGCGTGTAATAAAAGACTTGGCGTCAAAAAATGTTACCATGGTAATAGTAACTCACGAAATTGAGTTCGCGCGAAATGTGGCTGACCGCATTATATTTATGGCGGACGGTGCAGTTTTGGAAGATGGCACACCCGAAGAGGTTATTGACAATCCCAAAAATGAAAAAACGCGCGCATTCCTAAAAAAATTAAGCGAGAATTAAGGGGAAAACGGGCATGGTTAAAAAAAGAGATTTTTCAGATTTATATAAAGCAGTTTTGTCACTTAAAAATGAAAAAGAGTGCAAGAGCTTTTTTGAAGATATCTGCACAATAAAGGAACTTGAGGCAATAAGTCAGCGCCTTGAGGTTGCAAAAATGCTTTCGGAGAAAAAGACATTTAATGAAATTGTGCAGAAAACAGGCGCATCTACCACGACTATTTCAAGGGTGAACCGTTGCCTTCAGTATGGTGAGGGAGGATATAAGATGGTGCTTGAAAATATGGGGGAAACAAAATGACAAAGCGTTGCATAATTGTCGGCGGCAGCGATATTAACAATTATGGTTTTATTCGCAAAAAGATAAGCGCTGATGACTTTGTTGTTTTCTGCGACAGTGGGTTGAGACATATGGCTGAATTAAATGTAAAGCCAAACTTAATTGTCGGGGATTTTGATTCTCACGAAAATCCCTGTCTCAACGTGGAAACCATAGTTCTTCCTTGCGAAAAGGATGACACCGACACTATGTTTGCAGTTAAAGAGACAATAAAAAGGGGCTTTGATGACTTCCTTTTAATCGGTGTCGTTGGAGCAAGGCTTGATCATACTCTTGGGAATGTGTCAATTCTTCTTTATCTTGATTCTTTGGGAAAGAAAGGATATATTATAGACGATTACTCTGAAATGGAAATCGTTTCAGAAAACTCCGCTTTTATAAGTGATAGCTATAGCTTCTTTTCACTTCTAAATATCACAGGCTCTGCCAAAGGCATTACAATAGAAAATGCAAAGTATCCGCTTGATAATGCTGAAATAACAAGCGAATATCAGTATGGTGTAAGTAATGAAGTGATAAAGGGCAAAACTGCAACAGTAAAAGTTAAATGCGGAAAACTTTTGTTAATAAAAATATTTAAGGACAAATAAAAACCATAAAAAAACCACTTACTGCCTAAAGGCAGTAAGTGGTTTTTTGCACTCACTATACTCTCAGAGTTCGAGTCCCGCCGAAAGTAAAAAAGAGCACCAACAAAAGTTGATACTCTTTTTCATGGTCGGAGTGGCGTAACCCAGCCGGCAAAGCCGTCTTGCCTGCTTGACGACCGCAAGCAAAAGCTTGCAGTACCCGTCTGCGCACCAACTTCGCTAAAAACGATTATCAATCGTTTTCTTAACGCTTGTTGCTCTCTCAGAGTTCGAGTCCCGCCAAAAGTAAAAAAGAGCACCAACAAAAGTTGATACTCTTTTTCATGGTCGGAGTGGCGGGACTCGAACTCGCGGCCCCCGCATCCCAAATGCGGTGCGCTACCAGCTGCGCTACACCCCGAAGGACATACGTAATTATAATATAAACTTTACCTAATTGCAAGAGAAATTTTTTAAAACTTAAAATTTAAAGGATAGGAACCTCTACAGCCTTACGATTTTTATAATATACGTAAGAGGTAAAACCTGCTCTCTTTAAAAGAGAAATCGCATCAGAAAGCCCGAAGGCGATATTTACGCGCTCGTGCGCATCGCTGCCGATAGTAACAAGCTTTCCTCCACATTCTTTATACATATTGATAATTTTTTCGTTCGGCATAAAGTCAAATAGCTGCCGTGAAAGCTCTGAAGTGTTAAGCTCCAGGGCTTTTTTTCGTTTGACAAGATTTTTTAAAATTTCCTCTATAATATCGTAATACGGAAAAATATCTATATTTTTCTTTGAAACGCCGTTTATATAACGAAAAGGAATTGTAAGATGTGCAAATGAGTCAAAATCACTTTCCTTAACTGTCTGAAGGCACAGCTTAAAATAAAGGCGGATTAAAGAATCAATCTCCTGATCAGTCATATTCTGATAATCAATTTTATTAATATACTGATGCTTAGTGGGAAATGGCACGGAATGAACACTTGCAAGCACAAAATCGGGCTTTGTAGCGCGGATAATTCTGTCTGCATAATCAGGCATACATAGTGCATCACCCATTTCAATTCCGGCAAAAACGGAGAGACTGCCACGGTATTTTTCCCCAAGCTCACGTGCCTTTAAAACCGAATTTAAAGAAGTGCGGAATGCGTTATGTGTTATGCAGGAAGCAAGGTTTGAGTGGTCAGTGATTGTGATTCCCAAAAGAGAGTTTTCTATTGCACTTTCGCACATTGCCTCGCCCGTTTCTGTGCAATCTGCCGAAAAATCCGTATGAACGTGTGAGTTAAACAATTCCGTCACCTTCTTTCCTATCTATTATACAATCTTTTGCTTAATAAGTCAAACCCCAAAAAAATGTAATAAATTTGAAACAGTTATTTAAAAAACATAAAAAATCAAACACAATATGTGGGGTGTTAACGCCCAATATATCATATATATGCTAAAAAAACAGAGAAAATAAAAAAACTATAAAATTTGTTAAATTTTTTTTCAAAAACTATTGAAATTTCATAAAAACTATAGTAAAATGTACGTGTGGTGCAAAAAAGTGTACCAAAGTGCAACAAAGTGGAGGTGAAAATGTTGTTCGTAGGTGAATATTCACATAATATTGACGCAAAGGGCAGAATAATCATTCCCGCAAAATTTCGTGAACAGCTCGGGCAACATTTTATGGTTACCAAGGGCTTTGAGGGGTGCTTGTTCGTTTATCCTATGGAGGTTTGGGAGGCACTTGCCGGAAATTTAGGCAAGCTTCCGTCAAATCAGAAAAGCGCACGTTATCTTCAGAGAATATTTATATCCGGCGCTTCCGAGGCAGAGCCGGACAAGCAGGGTAAGGTTCTTATCTGCCCCCCGCACAGAGAATATGCAGGACTTGAAAAAGAGGTTGTAATCATCGGCGTTGGCACGCGTGTTGAAATCTGGGATGCTCAGCGTTGGATGGACTATGCCGGAAACGAAGAAGAAATGAGTGTTGAAGAGGCGGCGGAAAGCCTTGAGGGAATAAGCTTCTGATAAATGAAGGAGGAAAAACCTTGGACTTTAAGCACGTGACAGTACTTCTTTCGGAAACAGTGGAAAGCATTGAGGTAAAAGAAGGCGGAATATATTTTGATATGACGCTTGGCGGCGGCGGACACAGTGCGCTAATTTTAAAAAAGGGAGGCACTGTAGTAGGAATTGACCGTGACATTACCGCAATAGAAAATGCTCGAAAAAGGTTTGAGGGTGAAAAGTTTACTGCAGTTCATGACAATTTTTCAAACATTCTGCAAATTGCCGAAAATCTCGGAATAAAGGAGATTGACGGGGTGATTGCAGATTTGGGTGTTTCGTCACCACAGCTTGACGATGCATCACGCGGTTTCAGCTATATGCAGGACGCTCCACTCGATATGAGAATGGATAAAAGAGAAACGCTTACCGCGGCAGATGTTGTAAACACCTATACAGAAGATGAGCTTTACCGCGTTATTTCCGAGTACGGTGAAGAACGCTGGGCAAAAAGAATCGCAAAGTTTATAGTAAACGAAAGAGAAGTAAAGAGAATTGAAACAACTCTCGAGCTTGTTGACATAATCAAAAAGGCGATACCGCTTTCTAAAAGAAAGGACGGCCCGCACCCTGCAAAAAGGACGTTTCAGGCTGTAAGAATAGAAGTAAACGGCGAACTGCAAATTTTAAAACAGGCAGTTACCGATGCGGTATCACTTCTTAAAAAAGGCGGAAGAATAAGCGTAATAACCTTCCACAGCCTTGAAGACAGAATAATTAAAACAACATTTGCAGGCCTTGAAAACGGTTGTACTTGCCCAAAAGATTTCCCCGTATGTGTGTGCGGAAATGAGAGGCAAATAAAAACCATAACCAGAAAACCGATTTGTCCAACTGACGCGGAGGTAGAAGAAAATCCGCGTGCAAGGAGCAGCAAGCTCAGAACGGCAGAAAAAATACTGTAACGGGAGGAAAACATGTATACAGACGGCTCAAATGCTTTAAAAAGAGAATATTATACATATGATACCCCTCGCGCGCCTAAAAGAGCTGCAGAAAAGAAAAGCACGCCAAAAGCTTCCTACAAAAGCAGACTTCTTCTGAAAAAAAGAATTGTGGCAGCCGTTATGCTTACGGCAACAATGGCATTTATATTGCTTTTCAGGTATGCGCAGATAGCGCAGGAATTTAACAAATTAACAAATGCGCGCTCGGAGCTTGCACTTATAAACGCACAGGTTGTTGAGATGCGCGTAAAGTCAGAAGGAAATCTAGACCCAAAGAAAATAGAGCTTGAGGCAGAGCGCCTTAATCTCCATCTTCCGGCAAAAAGCCAGATTAAGTATATTTCCCTTGGGAATACTGATAACGGAGAAGTCCTCAAGACTGAAAAAACAAATGGTTTCAGTGCATTTATAAACCGCATATCGGTCATACTGGAATATCTATATTAGTATAATATAATGTTAACTAAAGGGAAGTGGCAACTACTTTTATGCCATTATCCCTTTTTGCATTTAACTAAAGCAAATAACAGGGGGTTAAAATTGTGAAAAGTGCATCAGCTATATTAAAAAAAAGAATAAAAACAATGACCCTGCTTTTTTTGCTGGCAGTGGCAGTAATAATCGTTCGTTTGATGTGGGTGCAGTTTGTAAAAGGCGGAGAATACAAGTCCCGCGCGGCAGAGCAGCAAACACGTGATAATGCCATAACCGCAAAACGCGGAACTATTTATGACAGGAATATGAATGTTCTTGCACAAAGTGCATCTGCAGAACGTATAACAATAAATCCGCAGGAAATAGAAAAAGCGGAAAACGAAAAAGAGGTTATAGATATCCTCTCTAAAACGCTTGGACTAAAAAAGGAAGATTTAAAGAAAAAAGTAGGGCAGACGGACCGTCAGTCCGTGATTATTGCAAAGCAGGTTGAAAAAAGCAAGGCGGACAAAATACGTGTAATGGGAATTACGGGAATATATTTTGAGGAGGATACAAAAAGATACTACCCTTATTCATCGCTTGCATCCCACGTTATAGGCTTTACGGGCAGTGACAGTCAGGGACTTGAGGGCCTTGAGGCAGTGCTTGATGACGAATTAAGCGGAGTTGATGGCAGAATTGTTGTAGCTAAAGACGTTACAAACAGTGAAATGCCATTTAAATACGAAAAATACATAGAAGCGCAAGACGGAAAGGGTGTTGTGCTTACTATTGATGAAACGATACAGCGCTACACGGAAAAGCATCTTCAGCAGGCGTATGAGGAAAACCGTCTTAATCAAGGCGGCGCAGCTATTGTTATGAACCCTAAAACGGGCGAAATTCTTGCAATGGCGGTAGTTCCAAGCTACGACCTCAATGAACCGAGAGTTATAAAAGACCAGCTCGTGCTTGAAAGACTTGCGGAAAAAGAGCTTGAAGATGAAGAATACGATAAGGCGTACAGCGCGCAGATAACAAAAATGTGGAGAAACAAAGCGGTTGTAGACTCATATGAACCCGGCTCCACCTTTAAGACAATAGTTGCAGCGGCAGCGCTTGAAGAGGGAGTTTCAAGCCTTTCTGACCAGTTTACATGCACAGGTGTCAGGCACGTTGCAAACAGAGATATTCATTGCTGGAAAACGGAAGGACACGGCGAGGAAAGCTTTGAGCAGGGAGTTATGAACTCCTGCAACCCAATGTTTATGGAGCTTGGTGCGCGCCTTGGCGCAACAAACTTTCAAAAGTACTTTAAGGCATTTGGTCTTACTGAAACAACGGGCTTTAAAATTCCCGGTGAATCTTCAGGTGCATTTCACGAAAGCTTATCTGTAGTAGACCTTGCAACAAGCTCGTTCGGGCAAACCTTTACAGTTACCCCGCTTCAGATGATTAGCGCTGTTTCTGCCGTAGTAAACGGCGGAAACCTTATGAAACCGCATATCATAAAGGCTTATACTGATTCCGAAGGCAAAATAACACAGGCGGTTGAGCCCGAGCTTGTAAGAAGTGTTGTTTCAGAGGAAACAAGCAGGCAGATGCGCTCAATTCTTGAGCAGGTTGTCGCTAATGGTACAGGTAAAGGCGCATATATAAGCGGATTCAGAATTGGCGGAAAAACAGGTACAAGTGAAAAGCTTCCGCGTAACAGCGGAAAATACATTGCGTCATTTGTTGGATTTGCTCCCGCGGATGATCCGCAGATAGTTTGCTTGCTGTTACTTGACGAGCCTACTCAGGGGGCAACAGGCGGTGGTGCAATAGCAGCTCCTGCAGTCGGAAAAATTATGCAGGATGTTCTTCCCTACCTCGGTTATGAACCGCAATACACTCAGGAAAATGCAGAAACAATCTCTGTAAGTGTTCCAAATATCGAGGGACTTTCACTTGAAGAAGCGAAGGAAAAGCTTTCTAAAGCAGGGCTTAATATAAGCTTTAAGGGAAATGGCGATACTGTAAAAATGCAGATTCCAAAGTCAGGCGTAAAACTTCATAAGAATTCATTGGTATATGCGTATACCGATGAAACAAACCCGTCTGCGGTATCGGTTGTGCCTGATGTAGTGGGAATGACTTATGAAAACGCAAAAAGGGCCATAGAAAGCGCAAATCTCTCTATGGAAATAGACGGCGCAAGTGCCCAGAATCTTACGGAGGAATATATTGCAGTAACGCAAAGCCCTGAAAAAAATGCAAAAGTGGCAGAAAAAACAAAAGTATATGTAAAATTTGTGCAGAGGACATCAGACTGACGGAGGCAGAAAAATGAAGCTCACAGAAATTATAAAGGAAATTAACTGTAGCGCGCCCCGAAATACGGACATAGAAATTTCGGGCATCGCATACGATTCAAGAAAAGTTAAAGAAGGATACTTGTTTGTGGCAATAAAAGGCTTTGAGACAGATGGTCACAAATATATAGATGCGGCAATAAAAAATGGTGCAGTTGCGGTAATAGGCGAGGAGGAGCTTTCTCTCTCCTGCACTTATTTAAAAGTGGATAACTCACGCCGTGCACTTGCCCGCGTTTCTTCAGCTTTTTATAATCATCCCGAAAGAAAGCTTAAGATTATAGGAATTACGGGGACAAACGGAAAAACTACCACAACATATATAATAAGACATATCTTAAATCTTACCGGAAAGCGCTGTGACCTTATCGGAACAAATCAGATAATCATAAATGATGAGGAAATTGAAAGCACGAGAACAACACCCGAATCGCTTGAGCTTTTTGAAACTTTTTCAAAAATGGAAAAATCGGGAGCAGAATATGTTGTGATGGAGGTTTCAAGCCATTCGCTTGAGCTTGACAGAGTATACGGCATAGAATTTGAAACTGCTGTACTTACAAACATTACGCAGGACCATCTTGATTTTCACAAGACGCTAGAAAACTATGCAAAAGCAAAAGCAAAGCTTTTTGAGATGAGTAAATCATCGGCAGTAAATCTGGATTCAGACTTTAAGGACATAATTTTGGAGAAAGCCTCAGGAAAGCTTCTTACATATTCAATAGACGAAAATTCAGATGTAAAAGCTGAAAACTTAGTAATGAGTGAACGCGGAGTTATTTTTGATATAGGGAAAAAAGAGACTGTGCAGATGCGCCTTGCAATTCCGGGAAAATTCTCTGCCTATAATGCACTTGCCGCAATATGTGCGTGCAAGAATTTAGGAATTAGTGATGAGGATATAAAAAACGGCCTTACCCTTGTAAGACCTGTTATGGGAAGAATTGAGGTAGTGCGCTCAAATACCCCCTACACAATGATAATTGACTACGCCCACACTCCTGACGGACTCGAAAACATAATAAAGGCAGTGCGTGGCTTTGCACAAAAAAGGGTTATAACCCTTTTTGGATGTGGTGGAAACAGGGATGCACTCAAAAGGCCTCAAATGGGTAAGATTGCAGAGGAACTGTCAGATTTTGTTATTGTTACAAGTGACAATCCAAGATGCGAAAACCCCGCTGATATTATAAAAGACATTCTAAAGGGTATGAAAAAAACAAATCATACAACCATCGAAAACAGGCGTGATGCAATAAAATATGCGACAGAAATTGCGCGTGACGGAGACGTGGTAATTCTTGCGGGGAAGGGCCACGAAACGTACCAGGAAATTGAACACGTTAAATATGATTTTGATGAGCGCAAGGTAATTCGTGAAGTTCTTGAAGAATCTAAAAATTAAGGAATGAGTGAACATGTGGATAAAGGCTTGTTTAATCAGCTTTATAATAACTGCAATACTTGAGCCCGTTTTAATTCCCTTTTTAAGAAGGTTGAAATTCGGGCAGACCATTTTGGAAGAAGGTCCCTCGTGGCATAAAAACAAGCAGGGAATTCCTACGATGGGCGGAGTTGCTTTTATTCTCGCGGTAGTCGTATCATCAACCCTTTTTGTAAAGGGAAATATGGGTGGAGCAATCCTTCTTTGCGGTGTGCTTTTTGGTGCAATAGGATTTTTGGATGACTATATTAAGGTTACTAAAAAACATAATCAGGGGCTTACCGCAAAGCAAAAGTTTTCACTGCAGATTATAGTAAGTCTTTTATATGCACTTTACTTTTACTTTAAGGTAGGAGAAACCTACACCCTTATTCCTTTTACGGGCAAATTTATAAATTTGGGAATTTTTTATATTCCCTTTGTAATGCTCGTACTGCTTGCGACAACAAACAGTTCAAATCTTACAGATGGTGTTGACGGCTTAGCGACAAGCATTGGCTCGGTTGTATCACTTTTCTTTACAGTTGCGTGCCTTCTTTTGGGAAATGGTGACGGCTCTGTAATAAGTGCCGGTCTTACGGGCGCACTTTTAGGATTTTTAATATATAACGCGCATCCCGCAAAGGTATTTATGGGAGATACGGGAAGCCTTTTTATAGGAGCAATAATTTCAGCCACTGCCATAAGCAGTCACATAGAGCTTCTTATTATAATCAGTGCTTTTGTATTTCTTTTCGAGGCATTAAGCGTTATTATACAGGTTGCAGTTTACAAGAAAACGAAAAAAAGAGTATTTAAAATGGCACCCGTGCATCATCATTTTGAAATGTGCGGATGGAGAGAAACAAAGGTAGTGACCGTGTTTTCAATCATTACGGTTATTTTATGCGTAGTAAGTTATCTCGCTTTATAAGGAGTGAAAAATATGGCAGGCGAAACCGAAATAAATAAAAGAAATGGCAAAGTAGATTTTGCTTTGCTTATGACTATAGTAACTCTTCTTCTTTTTGGACTGATAATGCTTTTTTCGGCAAGCTCTCCGCGTGCGCTTAAGGACGGAAACATCTATTCAGTAATCTCAAAGCAGATTATAATCGCCTTGATAGGTGTTGCGGGAATGGCATTTACCGCGAGAATTGACTATCATATTTTTAAAAAGTTTTCATTTTACATAATGGTTATTGTAGGCGTTCTTATGTTTTTGGTGCCTCTTATCGGCTTTGTGTCACACGGTGCAAGAAGACAGCTTTCACTCGGACCGTTTAGCTTTCAGCCGTCAGAGCTTGCAAAATTTGCACTTATATTTTATTATTCTGCAAGGTTTTCTGACCCGAAGACATCAAACATAACAACCGATAAGAATAATCTTTTAAGGTCGCTTGTCCCGCTTTTAGTATATCTTGTGTTATGTGCTTTCCAGAGTCACCTTTCGGCTATGGTTGTGCTTGCAGTAATATCAATTATGATTATGATAGTCGCAGGGCTTCAGATGAAATATCTCTGGTGGGTAGGTGCGGCAGGCGGCATAGGCTTTTTGGCGCTTGCACTTGGCGAAAGCTACCGTCTCGACAGATTTCGTGCTCTCTTTAATCCTGAAGCATACAGTCGAGGGATTGGCTGGCAGATACTTCAGTCACTTTATGCAGTAGGCTCGGGCGGACTTTTCGGACTCGGACTTGGGCAGTCAAGGCAAAAGTACCTTTATCTTCCCGAAGCACACAACGATTATATATACGCCATCGTGTGTGAGGAGCTTGGCTTTATCGGCGGAATTGCCGTTATTGCACTTTTTGTATTTTTTGTATGGCGCGGAATGACAATTGCCTTAAATGCGCGTGACAGATTCGGAATGCTTACTGCATTTGGCATAACGGCGCTCATTGGAATACAAATGCTTATAAATATAGGCGTTGTGCTTTCAATTCTTCCCTCAACAGGTATGCAGCTTCCGTTTTTCAGTGCAGGCGGAACATCGCTTATAGTTATGCTTTCGGGAGTGGGAGTTCTTCTTAATATATCGAGAACAAGCAAAATTAAAAAATTATAAGGGAGTTATCCTTATGCGTGTATTATTAACGGGTGGCGGAACTGCAGGGCATATAAATCCTGCAATAGCTATTGCAAACTACATAAAGGAAAAAGAAAAGGACGCTTCCTTTTTATTTGTGGGAACTGACCACGGACTTGAAAAAACACTTGTCCCAAAGTGCGGATATGATATTAGGTTTATTGATGTATACGGCTTAAAAAGAAGCTTAAGCGCTGAAAATTTAAAGGTGCTTTTAAAATACATTCAAAGCTCATGGAAGGCAAAAAAAATAATCAAAGAATTTAAGCCCGATGTGGTTATCGGTACAGGCGGATATGTTTGCGCGCCCGTAGTAAAGGCGGCGGCAGGCTTGAAAATCCCCACTCTTATTCATGAACAAAATGTTTTCCCGGGGCTTGCGATAAAAATGCTTTCAAATAAGGCGGACGTTACCTTAATCAGCTTTAGTGAAACTAAAAACATAATGAAAGCCAAAAATATGGTTCTTTCAGGAAATCCGCTTCGTCCAAATCTCTTTCATAAAACAGATAAAGAAGAGGTTTTAGAGAAGCTTGGCTTTGATAAAAAACCGCTGGTCCTTATGTTCGGGGGGTCTCTCGGGGCGGAAAAGTTTGACGATTGTTTGGTGGTAATCGCAAAAAAAGGCATTACAGAGTTCAATCTTTTAGCCTCTACCGGTGAAAGACTTTATAAAAGCGTTAAGGAAAGACTTTCAAAAAAAGGAATAAATATAGAAAATATAAAAAACATAAAAATTCTTCCCTACATTTATAATATGGAAGAAGTTTTTGGCGCGGCAGACCTGATTGTAGGAAGAGCAGGCGCAATAACAGTAAGCGAAATAACGGCACTCGGAAAAGCATCAATTCTTATTCCAAGTCCCTTTGTTGCGCATAATCATCAGGAGTATAATGCAAGATATTTAGAAAAAAACGGTGCATGCTCACTGATACTTGAAAATGAGCTTTGCGCAGAAAAACTAAAAAGCGAAATAACAGGCATTTTAAATGACGAAAACAGGCTTTATAAAATGAGAGAAAACTCAAAAAAACTAGGCATTACAGACGCGTGCGAAACCATATACAAGGAAGTAAAAGCCTTAATCACGAAGAAAGCGCCAAAAGCATAGTATGTATTATAATTGCTATGCTTTTGGAGGTGCAGTATTTGGATAAATACTTAATAGGCGGCGGAAGAAAGCTTTGTGGCGAGGCTTATGTTCAGGGCTCAAAAAACGCAATTTTGCCCATAATGGCAGCTGCAATTCTTTCAGGAGATGTTTGTGAAATATACGATTGCCCCGAGATAAGTGATGTTGACCATACCATAAATATTTTAAATATGCTTGGCTGCAGTGCCATATTAAAGGGAGAAACACTTACAATAGATTCCGGCAAAATGGATAAATGGCAAATATCCGAGAGCCTGATGCGCGAAATGCGAAGCTCGATAATTTTTCTGGGCGCACTTGCCTCTAAAATGGGAAGAGCAAGCCTATGTGCTCCGGGCGGGTGTGAGCTTGGAAACAGACCTATTGATTTACATATAAAGGCTCTTAAAGAGCTTGGGATGAAAATTCAGGAGGAAAACGGATATTTAGAGGCGGATGCAAGATATATGCACCCGGGCGACATTCATTTAAGCTTTCCCAGTGTGGGGGCAACGGAAAATATTATTCTTTCAAGCGTAAAGCTTAAAGGTGAAACCACCATATCAAACGCTGCAAAAGAGCCTGAAATTGTTGATATGTGCGATTTTTTAAACAAAATGGGGGCAGATATAGAGGGCGCGGGAACAGAGTTTATAACTATTAAAGGTGTCCCTCACCTTAAAGGCGCAAAACATCGCGTTATTCCCGACAGAATTGTTGCCGCAACCCTAATGTGCGCGGTAATGTCAGCAGGCGGTGAAATTGAGCTTTTAAATATAAGAAGCGAGCATATAGGCGCAATTATTGCCCTAATGCGTGAGTGCGGAGCGAAAATCGAGATATTTAAAAATAAGATGTATATAAAGGCGCCCGAAAAAATCCTGCCTATAAATATAATAAAAACACAGGTTTTCCCGGGCTTTCCCACCGATGCGCAATCGGTTATGCTTGCAATGCTTGCAAAGGCTGAGGGCACAAGCGTTATTGTTGAAAACGTATTTGACAGTAGATTTAAAATCATCCCCGAGCTTGCTTTAATGGGGGCGGATATTTTACAAGACGGCAGAGTTGCAATAATAAAAGGCACACATCTTAAAGGCGCAAACGTAAGGGCGATGGATTTAAGAGGAGGTGCCGCACTTACGCTCGCGGCAATAGGCGCAGAAGGAGAAAGCACCGTCTCAGGGGTACACTTTATAGAACGCGGGTATATGAATTTTGATAAAACTTTAGCATCACTCGGTGCAAAAATCGAAAAGGTGTGAAAAAATGAAAAAAGTGCGCAGGATAAAGCTTAAAAGAAAACAGAAAAAGCAAATCACTCTCTTAACAATTATAATACTTATTGCGTCAATAGCTTCAATAATGCTTATTACCCCCACATTTGACATAAAAGAAATTAAGGTTTCGGGAAACTCTGTTATAAAAACCGAAGATATTATAAGAAATTCGGGAATAATAACGGGGGTAAACATTTTTGAAGTCAGCTTAAAAGCAGCGAAAAAGAACATTGGCAATATGGGTTATATTGAAGAGGTTAAAATAAAAAGAAGCCTGCCTTCAACAATAAAAATCGAAGTTGTTGAAGCAGCAGGCGTGGCATTTATTCCTACAAAGAAGGGAAACGCCGTAATTACAGCGGACGGAAGATGCGTTGAAATAGCAAAAAAAGAAGTCCCAAAGCTGATGGAAATTAAAGGCGCGGGTGAAGTAAAATGCCGCGTGGGCAAAGAAATAGAGCTTCAAAGCAAAAAAAGAATGGAAGAACTTATCGTTTGCCTTAAGGAATTTTCAAAGTACGACTACATTTTTAATATGAATGAGCTCAGTATTAAAAACACAAACGACATTACCTTTAAATATATGGACAGTAAGCTTGAGGTAAGGGTAGGCTCCACCGAAAAAATCGACTACAAAATGCAGATATTTGGCCCGATTTTAAATGAAATCGGAGAGGGTGCAGAGGGCTTTATTGACCTCGAAAGACAGATTTTCAGAAAAAATAAGGAATAATTTAAGCCTATTTAAAAATTTTTCTTGAAACGACAGCCATTTCGTTGTATTATATAGTATATAGATATGCAAAAATTCAATTACATATAGGAGGAAATCCAATGAGAATGGAATATGCAGATGAGCTTTCAATGGCTCAGAAGATTAAAGTTGTAGGTGTTGGCGGCGGCGGAAACAACGCTGTTAACAGAATGGTTGAGGCAGGAATTAAGGGCGTTGAATTTATCGCAGTAAATACAGATAAGCAGGCTCTTACAAAAAGCCTTGCAAGCCAGAAAATTCAGATTGGTGATAAGATTACAAAAGGTCAGGGCGCAGGCGGAAAGGCTGAAATCGGAAGAAAAGCTGCCGAAGAAAGCCGTAGCGAAATTGAGCAGGTGCTTAAAGATGCTGACATGGTATTTGTTACCGCAGGTATGGGCGGTGGCACAGGTACAGGTGCAGCTCCCGTTGTTGCAGGTATTGCAAAAGCACTTGGCGTGCTTACTGTTTGCATAGTTACAAAGCCTTTTGGCTTTGAGGGAAGACGCCGTATGATTCAGGCAGAGGAAGGCGTAGAACAGCTCAAGGGTAATGTTGACACACTTGTAGTTATTCCTAACGACAGACTTTTAGATATATCAAACAACAAGACAAGCCTTATCGATGCATTTAAGGATGCGGATGAGGTTCTTCGCCAGGGCGTTCAGGGCATTTCTGACCTTATTGTTGGCGCAGGTCTTATCAATGTTGACTTTGCAGACGTTACAACAGTTATGAAGGATGCCGGTCTTGCACATATGGGTATCGGTCGCGCAAGCGGTGAAAACCGTGCTGAAGTTGCTGCTAAAATGGCAATTGAAAGCGCACTTTTAGAAACAACAATTGACGGTGCAACAGGCGTACTCATTAATATCATCGGCGGAACAAATCTTAACCTTCACGAAACAAATGCAGCAGCACAGCTTATTGGAGACTGTGTTGACGAGGATGCAAATGTTATCTTCGGTGCAGCAATTGACGAATCTCTTGAAGACGATATCATTGTTACAGTTATCGCTACAGGTCTTGATGGCAAGAATAAAGATAAGGGTGACGGATTTTTCGCTTCATTAGGTGAGGATTCAGATGAACTTGAAATTCCCGGCTTTCTCCAGAAAAACAATTTTGAATAAGGAGATTTAAAATGGATTATTTAGCAAAAATTAAAAGCTTTGCCGCAGGCGCAGCTGAAGTAATCGGCAAAAAAAGTAAAGAAGTTTACGGCGTAACAAAGGTTAAGCTTGAGATAACTGAAAATCAGGGTAAGGTTAAAGAACTCTACAAACAAATCGGTTTTGATGCATACAAAGCCTACAGAGAAAATGAGAATATTTTAGAAAAGATTGCACCGGTATTTAGCGAAATCGATGCACTCGAAGAAAAAATTGCATCATTAAGAGAAAAGGCAGAAACAATAAAAAATGCTGATGCATCAGAAGAGATGGAAATAATAGAGGAAAGCGCAGAACCTACAGACGACACACAGACCGTTGATTTTGAATAATTAAATAAAAGAGGCTGCAGCAAAGAAATTTGTCAGCAGCCTTTTTTTGTAGCGGGGTGGAGAAATGAGAAAGTTTGTTAAGTTTATATACAGCGTTATAAAGGGCGCCATTGATGACCATATATGGGAATATTCCGCTCAGGCGGCGTTTTTTATGACAATATCGTTTGTGCCTCTTATTATGCTTTTAATAAGTATGATTGGATATCTCCCCTTTACACAGGAGGAGCTTTTAGGTCAGGTTTTAGGCGTTTTCCCCCAGTCTGCAAGGGGGTTTGTGTCATCCTTTATAAATGAAGTTTATCTTAAAGGTGATATTGCCGTAATTTCCGTTTCAGCAATTACAACACTTTGGGCGGCATCTATGGGAGTTTACGGTGTAACAAAGGGTATAAACAGAGTATATACAACAAGTGAAACACGTAATTTCATCGTTGTAAGAATTATGAGTATGATTCACACTCTCATAGTTTTAGTACTTTTTGTTTTATGTTTGATAACCTATGTTTTTGGCAATACTATAACTGAAGCCCTTTCAAAAAGCATCCCGCAGTTTTTCGGCACAGCAATTATAATAATGAGTATGCGCACAATTGCGGGCGTTACGGTGCTGGGGGTAATATTTCTTGTTATGTTTATGGTAATCCCGAACAGAAAGCTTCACCTTCTGGCGCAAGTTCCGGGGGCAATTATAAGCGCAATCGGCTGGATTGGGTTTTCCTCGGTATTTTCATATTATTATGAGAATATGGCGAGCTACTCGTACGTATACGGAAGCTTGTCAGTTTTAATATTTTTTATGCTGTGGTTGTTTTTCTGCATTTACATACTTCTCATTGGTGCAGAAATAAACAAATATATAGAAGAAAAAATGAATAAATAATAAAAAACAATCCAAATTATTCTTTGACAAAATTCGTCAAAAGTGCTATAATATGGGTGTTGGTAAAGAAATTTTGGCAAATCGGAGGACAGGAATGTACAACATCGGCGATTGCGTTGTTTACCCTATGCACGGGGCAGGCATCATTGAAGACATTGAAATTAAAGAAATTCTCGGCACAAAGCAATCGTATTACGTTGTGCGTATGCCCATAAACGATATGCGTGTAATGGTTCCGCAAAAAAATGCGAAGGAAGTAGGAATTCGTGACGTTATAGAAAAAGAAGTCGCGCTTGAGGTGCTTTCTTCCTTCCGCACAGTTCATATGGATATAATCCAGAACTGGAGCAAGCGCTTCCGCGATAATATGGAGCGTATTAAAAGCGGGGATATTTTTGAGGTTGCCGCCGTTGTAAAAAGCCTTATGCTTCGTGAAAAGCAAAAGGGCCTTTCATCAGGCGAACATAAGATGCTAAGTAATGCGAGGCAGATACTCGTAAGTGAAATTGTTGTTGCAACTGGCAGTAACCGTGAGAATATAGAAAAACAGCTTTGCGATATGATCGAGGAAGAGCTATGTGAGTAAATAAATGCAGAAACAAAGTTTATATTTGTTATCTGCATTTTTTATTAGGAGGTGGCGTTGTGAAAAAAACTGTAGCAGCGGTAATTGTCGGGGCAGGCAGTTCTACCAGAATGAAAATTGATAAAATGACACTTAATGTATGCGGAAAAAGTGTGATAGAAAGAACCATAGACATATTTTTAAAATGCGAATATATAGATGAAATCATTTTGGTTACATCAAAGAAAAATGAGGAAATCTTTAAAGAGCTTTTTAAGGATAAAAACATAAAAATAGTTCTTGGAGGAGAAACAAGGGGGCAAAGCGTTTTAAACGGAGTTAAGTGCGCGGCATCCGATTTTGTTATGATTCACGACGGCGCAAGGCCTCTTGTGACTGCTGATATAATCAAAAGCGTTTATGACGAGGCAATAAGCTCTAAAGCAGCTGCATGCGCAGTAAAATGTAAAGACAGTGTAAAAATGGTGAAGGAAGGCTTTATAGAAAGCACAGTTAAAAGGGACTCATTACTGCTTATGCAAACACCGCAGTGCTTTGAAAAAGAGTTGCTTTTTCGTGCATACGAAAAAAGTGACGGCACTGAAACAGATGACTGCGAGATTTTAGAAAAAACGGGCGCAAAAATAAAAATAGTCGAGGGTAGCTATGAAAACATAAAGCTTACAACGGCGGAAGATATTCTTGTTATGGAGAGCATAATAAGAAAAAGAGAAGGGATGGAAAAGAAAATGCGTGTTGGCACAGGCTTTGATACCCATAGATTAACCACAGGCAGACCGCTTATCATCGGCGGGGTAAAAATTCCTTATGAAAAGGGACTTTTAGGCCACAGTGATGCGGATGTGCTTATCCACGCCGTGATAGATGCGCTTTTAGGTGCAGCGGCACTTGGAGATATCGGCGCGCATTTCCCCGATACAGACGAAAAATATAAGGGTATAGACAGTCTTCTTTTGCTGAAAGAAACAAAAAACCTTGTAAAAAAAGAGGGCTTTACGGTAGAAAATATTGACACGACAATTATTGTTCAGTCTCCCAAAATGGCGCCATACATACAAGAGATGAGGGAAAATATTGCAAATGCGCTTGAGGTGGATGTATTAAAAATAAGCATTAAAGCAAAAACAAATGAAAAAATGGGCTTTACGGGCCGGGGCGAAGGTGTTGAGGCGCGCGCAACGGTGCTTTTAAGTAGCCAGGAGAGATAAGATGATAAAAAACGTAGTTTTTGATTACGGTCAGGTGCTTATTCATTTTGACCCGCACTATATGACCGAAAGGTACATAGAAGACGAAAAAGATATAGAGCTTTGCAAGGATGTAATTTTTGACAGACTTTATTGGGATAAGCTTGATCTTGGCACAATAGAGGACAGTGAAGTGATAGAAGGCATAAAATCGCGCCTCCCCAAAAGACTTTGGGAAAGTGCCCAAAAGGCATACGAAAACTGGTTTTACAATAACCCCGAAATAGAAGGTATGCGCGAGCTTGTTTGCGAAGTAAAAAATAAATACAAAAAGCGCGTCTATTTACTTTCAAACATAAGCCGTGGCTTTTCCCTGCATGCGGGGGAATTCCCAATTCTAAAGTATATGGACGGATGTGTATTTTCAGGCGCATGCGGTATGGCAAAGCCAAACAGCGATATTTACGAGCATCTTTTAAGTAAATTCAACCTAAAAGCCGAGGAAACAATCTTTATAGATGACAGAATAGAAAACCTGGAGGCGGCGAAAAAGTTAGGAATACATACCTTTTTGTTTAAACAGAATGTGCAGGAATTAAGAATGTGGCTTCAAAATATGTTTAATTCTATTTAAAAAAGAATAAAAACACCCCTTAAGGAAAAAATATTTCCAAAAGGGGTGTTTTTTGTGAGAGGAGTTATTAAAAAAACAGGAATAATTTTAGCTGTAATTGTGGGTGCTTTTGCTATTTTGGTTGCAGTGCTTGGAATTTATGCAGGCACTAATGAAAAACCAAACAATCTGATAGAAATTAAAAAAATGGCGCAACAAAGCGAAATGCCTTCGGAAAAACCGAGTCAAAGAGCGGATATGCTCGAGGGCGCCCTTTCGGCAGTTGTCGGCATTTCAAGTGCGGAAAACACTCAAAAAAATGGGGAAAGCGAATGGTTTATGGGAAGCGGGGTAATTGCAACCTCGGATGGTTATATAATAACAAACCATCACGTTATAGGCAGACGCCCTGAAAGAATAGTTGTGACCCTTAAAAACGGAGAAGTCATAGAAGGAAAAACCATATGGTCAAGCAGTGCGCTTGATTTGGCAGTTGTAAAAATAGACGGAAGCGGTTACCCGACACTTCCGCTTGGAGATGCAAAAAAGCTCCGCGTGGGAGAGGGAATTGTTGCAATCGGAAATCCCTTAAGCCTTCAGTTTGAGCGCACCGTTACCGCAGGGATTGTAAGTGCGCTCGGAAGAAGCATAAATATAGAAACAGATTCAGGCTTAAGCTACATGGAGGATTTAATTCAGACCGATGCCTCAATAAACCCCGGAAACAGTGGCGGACCTCTTATCAACGAAAACGGAGAGGTTGTAGGGATAAACACAATAAAGGTAAGCACTGCCGAGGGTATGGGCTTTGCCGTACCGATAAATGTATGCGTGCCGATTATTTCGCGCCTCAAAAGTGTAGGTGAATTTAAAACGCCCTACCTCGGACTCTACGCCTACACCCCTGCAGCAGCGCGCTACAGCGGGCAGAATGTGAATTTTGACAAGGGGCTTTTTATATCAAGGGTTGACTTTTCAGGCCCTGCATTTTCAGCAGGTCTGCGCGTGGGAGATGTGATAAAAAGCATTAACGGGGCAGAGGTAAATTCCATGCTCGAGCTTCGGGAAGAGCTTTTTAAAAGACAAAGCGGAGAAATAACCGAAATTGAGTTTTTGCGCGATAATTCCCGAAGAAAAGTAAATGTAATGCTCTCATCTACAGATTAAATTGTTACATTAAATAAGTAATAATTGCTCCCAAAAAGAAATATATTACAAATGAAGACCTGCGCCAACAACGGGTAAATGCAATTATATAGCGGTTTTTTGGCAAATAGGAACTTGTAATAATTAATAAAATATTACAGAGTTTTAACAAAAAATCGCGAAAAAGCTTGACAAAAGAAATAAAACTGTTTATAATGGGCGTTGGCAAAGGAAGTGTTAGAGTGATTATTAAAAAAAGGATTAAGTCAGTAATCGCGGCGTGCTCTGCAGCCGCAATCTTTATTGTGAATAATTCAGTGGCTTTTGCAATGCCTTATGAGAACACAAGCGCAGACAGTATCAGAATGAAGGCGCTTGGTGAGTATTTTTCAGGCAGTGCATATGTAGTAGCCTCAAGCGACATTCCGAAGGATAAGGTTCTTGAAAATAACAATTCTGTAGGTAAAAATCTTGTTTCTTACTTAAATGTTGAAGAAACACAGGAAATTGAATACAACACTATTAAAAAGCTTAATTACGCGCTTGCCCCGGGAGAAACAAATGTTATTTGTGAGGGTGAGGTTGGACTTAAAGACTGTGAAGTTAAGGTTAAGCTTATCGGCGGAGTGGAGGTTTCGAGGGAAATTATAAATGAAACCATAACAAAAAAACCCGTTGATAAAATCGTTGAATACGGCTCTTCAGATAAGCGTGTTCAGCCTAAAACTACAAGCTCACTTGACTACAAGGCAGTTTTAATATGTAAGGCAACAGCGTATGATATGTCACCTGAAGAAAACGGTGGCTACGGTGGAATGACCGCTACCGGCGTTCCGCTTGATAAGGGCGTTATTGCAGTTGACCCGCGTGTTATTCCGCTTGGCTCAAGAGTTTATGTTGAAGCGCTTGACGGAAGCTGGAGCTATGGCTATGCCGTTGCAGCAGATACGGGCGGAGCAATAAAGGGTAAAAAGGTTGACCTTTGCTACAGAACAAGATATGAATGCATCCAGTTCGGAAGAAGAGATTGCAGAGTTTATATTCTTAACTAAATAGAAAAACAAGGATGGTTAACCATCCTTGTTTTTTATTAGCGAAAATGCCCATTTTATATCTTCTCTTGTCACGGAATTAAAAATGTAGAGTAGCGTTACATAAATAAAAACATAGAAAATTGAGCCGATAAGTGGCGCTCGGGCGCAGATGAAAGAAAGCGGATAAGAAAATAACATAGACAAAAAAACCGTTATAATCATAGGAGCATCAAATTTAATATCCGCCACCTTTTTAAGCCGCATAAAGCTTAAGGCGGTATTAAAAATTTCCTTTACATACATAGTTATTATGTATCCCATAATTGCAAACCTTGGCAGAAGAATAAGAAGTAAAATAATGTTTATAATTGCCTCTATAATATTTAAAATCATGCAGTAAAGCTGCTCGCCAAGACCTTTAAGGCACCCGTCTGTTACGCAGTCGCAGTACATAATGGGGATAATTGGGGCAAATGCCCTGATGTAGATAGTTGCCTCGTTATTTTTATAAAAAGAGCCGATGATATTTGGGTAAAAAAACATAAACCCGCAAACTAAAAAGCTAAAAATTATGCCGAGTCTTCCCGCACGTCCTATCATATACTTTATGGAAACATTTTTTCTTTCCACCTGTGCCTTTGTGATTTTTGGAACAAGTATTTCGCCAAGTGCCGATAAAAGCGAGGAAGGAAACATTATCACAGGGAAGGCAATTTGCGTAATTACTCCATAGGTAATAAATGCACCACTGCTTCCCATCCCCGCGCGCCGAAAGCCGTACGGGATTATGATATGCCCCAGGGAAGAAAGCCCCGTTCTCATATATGAGCTTATTGCAAGCGGGACAGAAACGGACAGAATTCTATGTAATGGTTTTCGTTTGTTTCCCTTTTCCTTATGCCCCAAAAAGCTTAAAAAACAAAAAAGAAAAGATAAAACGGTGAAAAAGACTTCGCCCAGAAGAGTTGAAAAAGATAAAACATCGCAGGGGTGGTTTTTAGCCGCACCCACAAAGTTAAAAAGAAAAACTGTGCAAAAAATTCTTACTGCCTGATTTAAAAACTGAAGTGAAACGAGACGGAGAATTTTTTGCTTTGCGGTAAAGTAGCCTTCAAAAACCCCGCCCAGCCCAACAAAAGGAAGAGATGCCGACAAAATCCTAAGTGGAAGTGAGGCATATGTGTGGCATATCCATGTATTTGCTATTGTGTCAGAAAAAGAAAATAGCACTAAAAATGAAAGAAAGCCAAAAAAGAGTGAATACAAGGAGGCAAACCTTATAATTTTACGTGGATATGGATTCTTATGCCCCATTTCCTCTGCGGTAAGCCTTGTTACCGCAAAGCGTATTCCCGAAATTGAAATCGTTGCAAAAACTGTGTAAACAGACATTATAAGTCCGTAAATACCAAGCCCCTCGGCGCCTACCTTTCCCGCAAGATACAGCTGAAAGCACAGCCCCACCCCGCGCAAAATTACGCCGGATGCCGCAAGCAAAAGGGTGTTTTTCATTAACACACGGCTACTTTGCATACAAAAACCCCCGCATACAATCTTAATTGATTATATGTGGGGGTTTTTTATTTTATGATTTGGTAAGGTAAGCTAAAAGCTCATCTTTTTCGTTTTTTATTTTGCCTTCGCTAACAAGATAAAAAAGCTTGTCAAGGGCTTTTCCGACCTCTTTTTTTCGGAGAGGAGTATGCTTTAAAATATCATCTCCGTTTATCTTAAGCTCTGAAAGGGAAATGCACGGATTTTCCTTCTTTACAATTTCAAGTAATTCTTTAAATTGATTGAAAGACGGATGAAAGGTTAAATCTTTAAAAACGGCAAGCTTTTCGGTGTGTTCTTTGCCGAATTTCGCGATAAACCTTATTAGCTCCCCCTTATTTTTTGGGTCAAACGAAAGATTTGATATTAAAAGAGAGGCGCTTCTCTTAAGAGAATTTGCACATTTTAAATTTGCCAGAATTTCTTCGGGCGAGGTAAAGTTTTTTAATAAAAGCGCGTATCTTAATTCTAAATCCTTTGGGCAGGAAGAAAGTGAGGGAAATTTTTCTTTATTATCCTTTAGGAGAAGTGCCTCAAAAATAACACGTCGGTATTTTTTCAAAACAGCGTCTGCCGAGCTTCCTAAAATAAGCTTTGAAAGCTCCGTTTCTACTCTTTCGCGCGATATGTTTTTAATAAGCTCCTTCATTTTAAAAATTTCATCGGAAGTGTTTTTTTCAATTGTAAATCCTAAAACCGAAGAAAATCTTAGAGCGCGGAGAATGCGAAGCGCATCCTCTGAAAATCTTTCCCTTGGATTTCCTACTGTGCGGATGATTTTATTTTCTATATCGGCTCTTCCCCCGAAAAAGTCAGTAAGTCCGTCCATTTTGTTATAGCAAAGTGCATTTATCGTAAAATCGCGCCGCGCCATATCCTCAAAAAGACTATCGGTAAAGGTTACGCTTTCGGGGTGGCGCTGGTCAAGATATTTTCCGTCAGTACGAAAGGTGGTCACTTCAACACGGGTCTTTGAAATAACGCTTATCGTTCCGTGCTTTTCGCCTGTTTTAAGGGTTTTTTGTGGGTGCAGAATTTCGCAAACCTCCGATGGAAGAGCATCGGTACAAATATCATAATCCGATATTTCGCGTCCAAGATATGCATCACGAACACACCCGCCCACAACATAGGCGCGTTTATTATGCGATGTAAGCGTATCTATTATTTTTTCAACGTAATCTGGAATAACAATCATTTTTAATTACCACCTTAAAAAAGTTGACAAATTCACGTCTTCGCGGTAAAATAGAAAGGTATTTAATATTTTCTTTTATGAAATGGGGATTAGTGATGAGAGCTTTAATACTCCCAAAAGAATATAAAACAAGTCTTTCACTGCGCGAAACACAGCGCGCGATAAAAATAGTTAAAGATAATTTTCAGAAAATTCTGGCGCGTGAGCTTAACCTCGACAGAGTAACTGCACCCGTAATCGTTTTAAAGTCAAGCGGTATAAATGATGACTTAAGCGGGGTGGAGCGTAAGGTTGAGTTTGATACAAAAGAAACAGGCCAGATTGTTGAAATCGTGCAATCCCTTGCAAAATGGAAGAGGATGGCGCTTTACCGCTACGGCTATGGTGCGGATGAAGGGATATATACCGATATGAATGCCGTAAGGCGTGATGATGATGTAGATAACATCCACTCCCTTTTTGTTGACCAGTGGGACTGGGAAAGAGTTGTGACCAAGGAAGAGAGAAATGTGGAATTTCTTAAGGATGTTGTAAGAAAAATCGTCAAAGCTATGGCAGATGCTGAAGATATCCTTGCTGAAACCTTTCCTCTTTTAGGAAAAACAATCTCAAGGGACGTGTGCTTTGTTACGAGTCAGGAGCTTGAGGAGATGTATCCCGACCTTACGTCAAAAGAGAGGGAGAACAAAATCACGCGTGAGCGTAAAACTGTTTTCATTATGCAGATAGGAAACGTCTTAAAAAGCGGGAATAAGCATGATGACCGTGCGCCCGACTATGATGACTGGTCCTTAAACGGCGATATTTTGGTTTGGAATGATGTGCTTGACCGTGCGGTGGAGCTTTCCTCAATGGGTATCCGCGTAGATGCACAGTCGCTTGAAGCACAGCTTAAGGAGAATAACGCCCTTGAAAGAATGCAGTTTGACTATCACAAAATGATTGCAAACGGCACCCTTCCACTTACAATCGGCGGTGGAATAGGTCAGTCAAGACTTTGTATGCAACTTCTTAAAAAGGCGCATATCGGTGAAGTTCAGGTAGCCGTATGGCCCGAAGAAATGCGAAAAACGTGCGAAGAACACGGTATTTTCTTACTTTAATTATAACAAAAAAGAGGTGGATGTCCACCTCTTTTTTATTTTTTGCCAATATTTATAAGTCTTAAAATAACGGGACTTAAAATGATATTTGTAAGCATTTCGAAAACGAAATTAAGTCCTACAAGACCAGCAAACATATACAAAACAACATTTCCGCCAAAACCGGCGCCCATTGCCCACTCTGAAACAGGCTCCATAAAGAAAAGTCTGCAGCCTATTAAAAACACGCCCGTATTTACAACGGGGCAAATAATAGCCGAAAGAATAACTGCAAGATATTTTGAGGCCTTTTTAAAAAGGTCAAACGTCACTCCTGCACATACGCCGCACAGTACCCCTTTTGAAAGAACAGTCAGAATTGTGCCGATAAGACTTGTTGAAAGGAAAATCGAATCTCCCGGCGTGGGTGATTTAAACATTCCGAAAAGAACGCACGCACCAAAAACAAGTCCAAACCACCAACCGTAACGTCTTCCGCAAAATGCTACCCCGATTACAATCGGCACTAAAACAAGTGAAACCGAAAACGGGCCAAGCGGTATTGGCGGAATAAAAAGCTGTAATACTACAATCAATGCCGAGATGATTGCGCACATTACAATTGTGGCTGTTTTACTTTTACCATTCATAAAAAAACTCCTTCCGCGTTACGAATGCAACGCACGGCTGCCATTCTGATCCGTGAGGCTCAAGATACAGCGCCGCATAATTTATTTTAAATTAACCTCGGTTAATTTAATTTTGAATTTTTTTTATACATAATATATAAACCCTTTAAAATAAGGTTTTCGTCAAGTGCAATTTTGTGACGGCAATGCGGAATTATCATAGATGAAAGTCCGCCGGTAGCTACGAGTGTGGCATCTTTTCCGATTTCATCTAAAATTCTGTCAATCATTCCGTCAACCAAGGATGCGTTTCCGTAAATTATGCCCGAACGCATACACTCCTCGGTGTTTTTTGCAATCACCTTTTGCGGTGCTGAAAGACCAATGTGAGGAAGCTGTGCGGCAGTGCCCGCAAGCGCTTTAAGTGAAATTTCAACACCGGGGATGATGGAAACTCCGCGAAAAGCAGCATTTTCATCAACAACCATCATTTTTGTTGCGGTGCCCATATCTGTTATAAGAACAGGCGGAGCATAAAGATTATATGCCGCAACGCATGCGCAGATAAGGTCTGCCCCTACCTCAGCGGGATTATCCACAAGAAGGTTTATCCCCGTCTTAATCCCCGGGCCTACGACGAGCGCTTTTATGCCATAAACAATGTCGACAGCTTTTTTTATGCTATAAGTAAGCTGGGGAACAACAGAGGAAATAATTGCGCCACGTATGCTTTTTCCTTCGATTCCTTTAAGCACCATAATTTCACGGATTTTTACGGCGTATTCAAACTCGGTTTTTCTTGTATCGGTAGACATTCTTGCTATAAAATTGAGCTTATCGTCTGTAAACCCGCCCAACACAATGTTGGTATTACCTATATCTATCGTTAAAACCATTTAAATCGCCTCCCCGCAAAGATAGTATCACAAGGGCGAAAAAAAGTCAAACTATAATAAAAACATTTAAGACAAAACGGCATAAAAATCTACAAAATATACAAAAAAACACAAAAAAACACTTTGTTTTTGTGCAATATGACGAAAATTCACACAAAAAATTGTGAAAATTGCAGATTTATATTTATAAAATTATATAGTATAATTAATTTATTAAGTGAAGTGACATGCTTCAGAAATAAATGAATGGAGGACAGAGGGAATGAATGTATTTAGTGGAGAAAACATAAGAAATATTGTAGTGCTTGGGCATGGTGGTGCAGGAAAAACATCACTTGTGGAAGCTATCTTACATAAAGCGGGTGCATCTGAAAGATTTGGTAAAATTTCAGATGGTACAACGGTAAGCGACTATGATGCTGAAGAGATAAAAAGAAAAATTTCAGTTAATCTTTCAATGGCTCCGTGTGTATGGCACACTCCTAAAATTCCAGATTCAAAGATTAACCTCATCGACACTCCAGGTTACTTCGACTTTGCGGGTGAAGTTATGGGTGGTCTTCGCGTGGCTGAAAGTGCGCTCATCGTTATCAATGCGAAAAGCGGTGTTAAGGTTGGAACAGAAAATGCGTGGAAATATGCGACAGAGCGCTCCATGGCTCGTATGATGTTTATAAACTGCATGGATGATGAAACTGCAGATTTTGACAAGGTTGTAGCGCAAATTCAGGAAAAGTTCGGCGCAAGTGCGGCAGTTTTCAGAATTCCCATCAAGGAAGGTAAGGACCTTACAGGCTATGTTAATATCGTAAGCGGTAAGGCATACAAGGTTGAAAATGACGTTGAAACTGAAATTCCGATCCCTGAAAATATGAAGGCATCCTATGACAAGTATCACGATGCACTTGTTGAGGCTGTTGCCCTTACAAGTGATGAGCTTTTAGAGAGATATTTTGCAGGCGATACAATTACTGACGATGAAATGCGCGCAGTACTAAAGGGTAGCGTTAAGCAAGGGCAGGTTGTTCCAGTTTATGGCGGTTACTGCACAGGCAAGACTTTTGCGGTTCGTTCTCTTATGGATGCAATGCTTAAATATCTTCCATCTCCCGTTGAGGCTGAAAAGGCAGATGCAGATGCACCGCTCAGTGCAATAGTATTTAAAACTCTTGCAGACTCTTACGGCAAGGTTTCTCTTATGCGCGTTTATGGCGGCGTTCTTAAAGCGGATTCAACAGTTTACAATGTAAATAAGGGAGAAAACGAAAGAATAGGTAAGCTTTATGCCCTTCGCGGCAAGAAACAGATTGAAGTTTCCGAACTTCGTGCAGGCGATATAGGTGCAGCTACAAAGCTCGGCGTAACTCTTACGGGTGATACTCTCTCTAAGCAGGGTGGAGAGGAGCTTGAAGGAATTGATTTCCCCAATCCCGCTATTACGATGGCTATTGTTCCTCAGGCAAAGGGAGACGAAGAAAAAATCAGCATAGGACTTTCCAGACTTCGCGAGGAAGATCCCACATTTAAGCTTAAAAACAACAAGGAAACAAAGGAACTTACAATCTCCGGTACGGGAGAACTTCACCTTGATGTTATTACAAGCAAACTCAAAGAAAAGTTTGGCATAGGAGTAGAACTTAAGGTGCCAAGGATAGCATACCGTGAAACTATCCGCAAACCCGTAAAGGTTCAGGGCCGTCACAAGAAGCAGTCAGGCGGTCACGGTCAGTTTGGTGATGTGTGGATTGAATTTAGTCCTCACGAGGGTGAAGAGCTTATCTTTGAAGAAAAAATCTTTGGCGGTGCAGTTCCGAAAAACTACTTCCCGGCGGTTGAAAAGGGCCTGCAGGAATCTATCGCAAAGGGTGTTTTGGCGGGCTATCCGGTAGTTGGTCTTAAAGCAGTTTTGGTAGATGGCTCATATCACCCCGTAGATTCTTCCGAAATGGCATTTAAGCTTGCAGCTTCAATCGCATATAAAGAGGGCCTCTCGCAGGCAACCCCAGTTCTTCTTGAACCTGTAGGACATCTTGAGGTTGTAATGCCTGAAGACCTTATGGGTGATATCATCGGCGATATAAACAAGCGCCGCGGCAGGATTTTAGGTATGAATCCTATCGGTGACGGACTTGGTGAAGTTGTTGCAGAAGTTCCCGAAGCAGAGATGTGCAAATATGCAACAGACCTTCGCAGTATGACACGCGCAAGAGGCAAATTCACTTTCGCATTTGAAAGATATGAAGAGGCGCCCGCAAATATTGCGCAAAAGGTCATTGATGAGTCTAAAAAAGAGCAATAACAGGTAAGTGAAAGAGGCGGAATTTGATAAAACAAATTCCGCCTTTTGTTTTTTGTAAAATATATTTAGAAAAAATGAAAAACTATGGCAAAATTGGGCAAAATATACTTGCAATTATGCTTGAAAGTGGTATAATATTATATTATAAATATAAACATGGGGTGAAATGTAATGACAATGAATAAGAAAACGATTGAGGATATCGAAGTTAAAGGAAAAAAAGTGCTTGTACGTTGTGATTTTAACGTTCCGCTTGATTCTGACGGAAATATCACAGATGAAAACAGAATTGTAGGCGCTATGCCCACAATCAAATATCTTTCAGACAATGGCGCAAAGGTAATTTTGTGCTCACATATGGGTAAACCCAAGGGTGAACCAAAGCCTGAATTTTCACTTGCACCCGTAGCAAAAAGACTTTCAGAAAAGCTTGGAAAGGAAGTTATTTTTGCTCCCGATAACTGCGTTGTAGGTGAAAACGCTAAAAAAGCAGTTTCAGAAATGAAGGACGGAGATATTGTTCTTCTTGAAAACACACGTTACAGAGCAGAAGAAACAAAGAATATAGATACCTTTAGCAAGGACCTTGCTTCTTTGGCAGAAATCTTTGTAAATGACGCTTTCGGTACAGCTCACAGAGCGCACTGCTCAACTGTTGGTGTTACCGATTACCTTCCTGCAGTTTGCGGATACCTCATTCAGAAGGAAATAGATTTCCTCGGAAATGCAGTAAATAATCCTGTTCGTCCTCTTGTTGCAATTTTGGGCGGAAGTAAGGTTTCAAGTAAAATCAGCGTAATCGAAAACCTTCTTGATAAGGTTGATAAGCTTATCATCGGCGGCGGTATGGCATATACATTTATGGCTGCAAAGGGTTATGAAGTTGGCGATTCTCTTTTAGAGGCGGACTATATAGACTACGCAAAGAAAATGATGGAAAAAGCAGGCGACAAGCTTCTTTTGCCTATCGACACAGTGGTTGCACAGGAATTTAACAACGACGCACCTACAAAAATTGTTGGCGAAGGCGAAATCGAAAAGGGCTGGGAAGGCTTAGATATCGGACCTAAGACTATCGAGCTTTTCTCAAACGCTGTTAAGGATGCAAAAACAGTTGTATGGAATGGTCCCATGGGCGTTTTTGAAATGGAAAACTTTGCAAAAGGCACAAATGCGATTGCAAAGGTTCTTGCTGAAATTGATGCAACAACAGTTATCGGCGGTGGCGACAGTGTTGCTGCAGTAAATCAGGCAGGTCTTGGTGACAAAATGTCTCACATCTCAACAGGCGGCGGCGCAAGCCTTGAATTCCTTGAAGGTAAGGCGCTTCCGGGTATAGTAGCACTTCAGGATAAATAAAAAGCTGACAAAGTCAGCTTATCGAAGCAAAAGTTTTATTTCATAAAAGCATTTGCTTCGATAAAAGGGCTTTCGCTCGCGCACCGCTTGTCGCGGTAGCCCTTGCAAAGAGTTAAAATCGAGGTACATGCCCCCGATTTTAACGGAATTTACGTTAAGGGGCAACCCCTTAACAATCCCCATTTACGAAAGGAATTGAACAATATGAGAAAAATACTTGCCGCAGGCAACTGGAAAATGAATAATACACCCGCGCAGGCAGAAGCTATGATTAATGAGCTTAAGGGTAAAATTAAAGACTGCAAAAATGAAGTTTTGATTTGCCCCACATTTGTTTGTCTCCCCGCTGCTATCAAGGCAGCAGAGGGCTCAAACATTCAGATTGGTGCGCAGAATATGTATTTTGAAGATAAGGGCGCATTTACCGGTGAAGTAAGCGCACAGATGCTTTGTGACCTTGGCGTAAAATTTGTTATTATAGGTCACAGTGAAAGACGTGAATATTTTGCAGAAACAGATGACACTGTAAATAAAAAGGTTATTCAGGCGCTTAAATACGATATTACACCCGTGCTTTGCTGTGGTGAAAGTCTTTCACAGCGTGAAGACGGAATTACCTTTGACTTTATCCGCAGTCAGATTAAGATTGCTTTTCGTAACATTTCTAAAGAGGATGCAACAAAGGTTATAATTGCTTACGAGCCTATCTGGGCAATCGGTACAGGTAAGGTTGCTACAAGTGAACAGGCAAATGAAGTTTGCGCTGATATCCGCGCTTGCCTTGAAGGTATCTATGACAAGGAAACTGCTGAAAATATCCGTATTCTTTACGGCGGAAGCGTAAATAAGGATTGCGCTAAAGAGCTTTTTGAGATGTCGGACATTGACGGAGGTTTGGTAGGCGGTGCAAGCCTTAAGCCCGAAGATTTTTCAATAATCTGTAATGCTTAACCAATAGAGTAATATGTAAGCCATCACCGCAAAATGCGGTGGTGGCTTAACGACTCTTTTTGTATAGAAAGGAACATAAACAATGAATAAAAAGCTTACAATGCTTATGATACTTGATGGCTACGGATATAACCCCGAAAAAGAGGGTAATGCCATCTACAGCGCAAAGACACCTGTGATGGATTCTCTTCTTTCAAAGTGCCCGAACACCCTTATTAATGCAAGCGGACTTAATGTTGGACTTCCCGACGGACAGATGGGTAACAGTGAGGTTGGGCATACCAATATCGGTGCAGGAAGAATTGTGTATCAGGAGCTTACAAGAATTACAAAGTCTATTGAAGACGGTGATTTCTTTACTAACGACGCGCTTTTAAAGGCAGTTAAAAACTGTAAGGAAAATGACAGCGCCCTTCACCTCTTCGGACTTTTGTCTGACGGCGGTGTGCACAGCCATATAAATCACCTTTTCGCAATACTCCGTCTTGCAAAGGAGAATTCACTTGAAAAGGTATATGTTCACGGCTTTATGGATGGACGCGATGTTTCGCCCACAAGCGGAATTGATTTTGTTTGCGCACTTGAAGAAAAAATGCAGGAAATCGGTGTCGGTAAAATCGGAACACTTTCAGGCAGATACTACGCTATGGACCGTGATAACCGCTGGGACAGAGTAGAAAAGGCATACAGCGCGCTTGTATACGGTGAGGGGGAGGAAAACCCCAGCGCAAAAGATGCTATGCAAAAATCCTACGACAAGGGCGTAACGGATGAATTTATCGTGCCCACAGTTATAACAAAGGGCTCAAATATCAAGGCAAATGACAGTGTGATATGCTTTAATTTCCGCCCTGACAGAGCGCGTGAAATAACACGCACATTTACAGACGGTGACTTTGAAGGCTTTGAAAGAAGAAACGGCTTCTTCCCGCTTTACTATGTTTGTATGACACAGTATGACGCTAAAATGCCGAATGTAGATGTTGCATTTAAGCCAGAAAGTCTTACAAATACATTTGGTGAATATATTTCTCTTAAGGGAAAGAACCAGTTAAGAATTGCAGAAACTGAAAAATATGCACACGTAACATTTTTCTTTAACGGCGGTGTTGAGGCGCCTTATGAAAATGAGGACCGCGCGCTTATTCCTTCACCCAAGGTTGCAACCTATGACCTTCAGCCCGAGATGAGTGCATACGAGGTATGCGATGAGGTTCTTTTAAGAATTGAAAGCGGAAAATATGACGTTATAATTCTTAACTTTGCAAACTGCGATATGGTAGGTCACACAGGCATTTTTGACTGTGCAGTAAAGGCAGTTGAAGCGGTTGATGAATGTATGGGAAAAATTGTGGAGGCTGTAAATAAGGTTGGAGGCACTCTTTGCATCACTGCCGACCACGGTAATGCAGACCAGATGGTAGACCCCGAAACAAAGGAAGTCTTTACCGCGCACACAACAAATATGGTTCCCTTTATCGTTATGGGTAAGGATTGTGCTCTTCGCGAAGGCGGAAGACTTGCAGATATTGCACCTACACTGCTTGATATTATGGAACTTGAAAAGCCCCGCGAAATGTCAGGCGAAAGCCTTATTAAAAAGTAAAAGGACGGATTTTATGGATAATCGCCCTATCGGCGTCTTTGACAGCGGTTTAGGCGGACTGACGGCAGTCAGAAAAATTATAGAGGCAATGCCCGGTGAAGATGTTATCTATTTTGGTGACACCGGGCGTGTGCCTTACGGAAACCGCAGTAAAGAAACGATTATAACATATACTAAAGACGATATTGACTTTTTGTTAAAGCATAACGTAAAGCTTGTAATTGCTGCCTGCGGTACTGCTTCAAGTGTTGCCCTTCCCTATCTTACGGATAAGTACGAAGTTAAGATAATGGGCGTTTTGGAAGAAACGTGTGCGGAGGCTGTTAAAAGCACAAAAAATAACCGCATTGGCATTATCGGAACACAAGGGACAATCAAAAGCGGTAAGTATGAGGAAATAATAAAAAGCAAAAATCCTGATATAAAGGTTTATTCCGTTGCATGTCCTATGTTTGTTCCGCTCGTTGAAAACGGCTATGCAAATAGTGAGGCGGCACGCTTAATTGCTAAAGATTACCTTACCTGCCTTAAAAATGAAAAGGTGGATACACTTGTATTAGGATGCACACATTACCCCTTGTTAGAGGGCGTTATTTCAGATATAATGGGTAAAGAGGTAACACTTATAAGCTCGGGAGAGGCGGTTGCACGCGGGGTAAGAGAGTTTTTAGAAAGTACAGACAAAAAATCCTCAAAAAAGGACGGAGGAGTAAGAGAGTTTTTTGTGTCAGACAGCGTAGAAAACTTTTCAAATCTCGGAAGCATATTTTTAGGAACGCCTATAGACACCCACGTTCACAGGGCGGAGGTGCCCCAAAAATGAAAAAGGATGTTTACATAGAAATTAAAAGCACCCAGCAGTATTCTGATGATAAAGAGTCTATGCAGGAAAAAACGCGCGGCGTTTTTTATAAAAAGGATGAAAAGTTTTATCTTATCTATGAAGAAAAAGATTCAGGAATAGAAAAAAGTCAGACAACACTTAAAATATCGCCTGACGGGAGCATCGCGATTATTCGCACAGGCTCGGTAAAAACGAATATGGTATTTAAAGAAAATGAGTCCCATAACAGTGTTTACCTGACGCCCTACGGGAAATTTGATATAAGCGTTACAACGAATAAATTAAAGGCAGACATAAACGAAAACAATTTGAATATAGAGCTTGACTATACTATGGAGATAAAAGGCATGGCATGCTCACAAAATCATTTATCTTTGTCGGCGCATGCGTGAAGGGAGACAGACAGATGGCAAACACATTTTCCATGAAAAAAACACAAATATATGAAGCGGTAAAAAACGCGGCAATAAAGGCATATCCCGAAATTGATATACCTTCCTTTGTTATTGAAGAGCCGAAGGATAAATCAAACGGTGACTTTGCAGTAAATATTGCTATGATGCTTGCAAAGGCGGCACATTCTGCACCACGCCAGATTGCTGAAAATATTGTTGGCGGAATAGAAAAAGAAAAAATTGGGGCGGAAAAAATTGAAATTGCAGGTCCGGGATTTATAAATTTCTATCTTGATAAAAGCTACCTTTACAATGTAATTTCAGAAATTGAAGAGGCGAAGGAAAACTACGGAAATATTGACGTTGCAAACGGAAAAAGTGTTGTTGTCGAGTTTGTAAGCGCAAACCCCACAGGTCCTATGCATATGGGAAACGCGCGTGGAGGTGCGCTTGGCGATACTCTTTCAAATGTGCTTGAAAGAGCGGGCTGGAGCGTTACAAAGGAATTTTATATAAATGACGCAGGCGCGCAAATTCAAAAATTCGGAAAAAGCCTTTCTGCAAGATATATGCAGATTCTCCTCGGAGAAGATAAGGTAGAATTCCCTGAAGACGGATATCAGGGTGAGGATATTAAAATCCACGCCCAGAACTATATAAATGAAAAAAGAGAAGACCTGACGGGTAAGACAGAAGAAGAGCGTGAGGCGATTTTAGTGGAATATGCGCTCCCGATAAATATTGCCAATCTTAAGAAAACGCTTTCAGATTACAAAATTGATTATGATGTGTGGTTCAGCGAAAGCACGCTTCATAACGGAAAAAGCGTAGAAGACACAATCAAAAAGCTTAAAGATAATGGCATTACTTATGAAAATGACGGCGCACTCTGGATTAAATCTACAGAGTTTGGCGCAGAAAAGGATGACGTGCTTGTCCGCGCAAACGGTATCCCCACTTATTTTGCAGCAGATATTGCGTATCACCGCAATAAACTCGAGGAAAGAAAATTTGACCTTGCAATAAACATCTGGGGTGCAGACCATCACGGACACATCGCAAGAATGAAAGGTGCGATGGAATCCGTTGGGATAAATGGTGACAGATTAAATGTGCTTATAATTCAGCTTGTACGCCTTATGCGTAATGGTGAGGTTGCAAGGATGAGTAAGCGCACAGGCAAGATGATAACGCTTTCTGACCTCATTGAAGAAATCGGGGTAGATGCAGCAAGATTCTTCTTTAATATGCGTGCCGCAGGCAGTCATATGGATTTTGACCTTGACCTTGCAGTAAGCCAGACAAACGAAAACCCCGTGTTTTACGTTCAGTATGCCCACGCGCGTATATGCTCAATTATTAGAATTCTTGAGGAGCAGGGCGTAAATGTGAAAAAAGCGCAGGAGCTTGATTTTTCACTTCTTAAAAAACCCGAGGAAATTTCACTTCTTGAAATCCTTTCAAAGCTTCCTGAAGAAATCCGCTATGCGGCAGAAAATTTTGAACCGAGTAATTTAACTCATTATGTTATTTCGGTTGCATCGCATTTCCATTCATTCTATAATGCGTGCCGTGTTCGTGATGAGGAGGAAAATCTTATGAATGCGCGCCTTAAGCTTATTGACAGCACAAGAATTGTTATAAAAAATGTGCTTGATATTTTGGGAGTAAGCGCGCCTGAAAAAATGTAAATTTATTGCCCGAAGGGCAGGATGGAGATATATATGAAACACAGAAAACTCATTTCAATATTAATGGTAATAGTGTTGTGCCTCAGTTCAGTAAGTGTTTTTGCTCAGGATGCTGCAAATAATGAACAGGTAGTTACGCAATATTCAAACACCATGATAAAACAGATTGTAAGGTCATATTGCCACAATATTGCCGATAATTTTTATTATGGAATTGATGATGATGAGCTTTTGTTTTCTGTGATTTGTCAGGGCATTGATGACGGTAAAATTGATGTAAACAATGCCGTAAAGGCAATGATAAAAACGCTTGACGATAAGTATTCAGAATTTTACACCCCTGAAGAGTATCAGAAAATGCAGGAAAATGTAACAGGTGAAATTTCAGGAATTGGTGTTATGATTCTTGAAAATAACAAGGGTGTAGTAATAACCTCTGTAATAGAAAATTCACCGGCACAGCTTTCCGGACTTTTGGCAGGGGACTACATAACCACAGTTGACGGAAAAAGCACACAGGGCCTTACTGCCGCAAAGGTTAAAGAGCTTGTCGCAGGAAAAATAGGTACAGAGGTAAAGATTGGCGTGCTCCGTGGCGAAAGTAATCTTGAATTTACAATAAAACGCGCAGTGGTTGAGCTTTCGCAAACAGAAAGCAGAATGCTTACAGACGATATTGCCTATCTTAAGATTACGCAGTTTACAAAAGGTGCAGCAGATGAAGTTAAAGAATATGTAAAAGACCTTCAGAAAAAGAGTATAAAAAAGCTTGTCATAGATTTAAGGGATAACCCTGGCGGTGAGCTGGAAGCCGCAAAATCTATTGCCGAAACCTTTATAAGTGCAGGCAAAATAGGAGAATTAAGGTATAAAGACGAAACTAAAAATGAAGTAATTTATTCGCGCAACTATAACTCTCCCCGATTTAAAATTGCACTTTTAGTAAATGAGCACAGCGCGTCTGCGTCAGAATTTTTAACTGCAGCCCTTCAGGGAAGAAAAGCGGCAACAGTTATCGGAAAGAAAACCTTTGGTAAAGGAAGTATGCAGATTCTTTTAAAAATCGTAACAGGCGCAGGTATGAAATATACAATAGGTGAATTCGTTTCATATGACGGAAAGCGTATTCACGATACAGGCATCACACCTGATATTATAGTTGAAAACGGAAAGCAGGAAATTAACGAAGCTTCTTTCGCGCAGATTGATTTAGACAAAGTATCAGAAGGCGGAAAGAATGGAGAAATGAACCTTGCGCTTGAGGAAAGACTTTCTGTTCTGGGCTTTTTGGAAGAAGAGGCAGACGAAGTCTATGACGAAAAAACAAAGCAGGCTGTGCGTGAGCTTCAGAATATTTTAGGATATGAAAGCACGGGCGTCCCCGGATTTTACGAATTTTTGTACTTAAAGGACTATAACTACAAAGATATGGTTTCCTATGAGGATAATCAGCTCAAAGAGGCTACAAATTATCTCAAAAAAAGATAATCTTTGCGAGGTGTAAGGATTGAAAATAGAAAAGCTTGATGACAACAAAATAAAAATAAGCATAAATAATGAAGACCTTTCCCTCTGGGGTGTAAGCGCAGAGGCTGTAAAAAATAACAGCCCCGAAGTTAAGGAATTGTTTTTCTCCCTTTTAAGAAAAGCAAAGGACGAAACAGGCTTTGAATATGACGACTCGAGAATAATGGTTGAGGTCTGCGCAAATTCGCCGGGTGACATAACCTTACTTATAACAAGAGTTTCAAACGAGAACGAAAGAGCCGTCTTTGAAAAGATAGCGCGCTCTGCAAGAAAACATAGCCCCCAGGAAGAGCAGAAAGAGGCAATCTTTGAATTTTCAGATTTTGAGACGGTGATTAAATTGTGTCATGCCGTCAATACATATTTCGGCGGAAGCTTGTATGAATATAAAGATAAGTATTATATTAAATGCGCAAGCTTCGTTTCATCAAAGGTAAGCGAGTTCGGGAAAAAATGCAGCCCCCATACACTATCGATTATACAGGAGCATGCTAACCCCATAAGTCTTGATAGTGCATTCTCGCAAATAAGAAGCAGATTTAAGCTTTCATAAAAAAACAGGTGATAAAATATGAAAAGATTTTTAAAAGCAATATTAACCATGCTTTTCATAACAGTAATGCCCCTTGCGGCACACGCGGGTGAAGAATTATATATTTCCTCTATGGAAGGAAGCGTTCCCCTAAGAATGCAGCCAAACGAAAAAACGCACGTGATTTTAAACATTCCCGCATGCTCTCAGGTTGAACTGTTAGAGACGCGCAACACATGGGGAAAGGTTGTTTTCAGAAAAAAATGCGGGTGGATAAATCTAAGCTATACTTCAAAAAGCTATGATGAATCTGCACTTTCTACGGGAAGTGACTATGTCCAGAATGTCATAGTGGACTCAGGCGGAAGAAGTCTTAATCTTTACAGTAAGCCATCCTCCGATGAAAATCTTGGAAGCATAGTAAAATACACAGTTCCTGACGATACGGTGCTTAATATAATAAGGAAGACAAAAAACGGCTGGGCACTCGTTTCAATGAATGGAAAGTATGCCTGGATTAAAACTCAAAACGTTAAAAAATACACAGATGCCGACACGAAGGAAAACGAAAACTTTGAAATATACTATGTTTATGTTTCATCAAATGGCAGCGGTGCAAAAATAAGAAGCCGGATGGGTGCAGGCGAAGTTCTTACAATAGTTCCCGACTGCATTAAGCTTACGGTAAGAAAACAGAATGGTAATTACGGCTATGTATCTTTTGACGGGAAAAACGGCTGGATAAATCTTAAGGACACTGAAAGCTCACTTTCAAATGCACAAATGACGGCGGGTATGCCTGTAAATCGTGAAATGACCGTTTCTCATGGAGATACGGATGTGTTTGAGCTTCCCACAGATTATAAAGGTGTGGGAAATACAATAAATGGTACAATTAAAAAGAATGCCACAGTTTTTGTGCAAAGGCAGACAAAAGACGGGTGGAGCTTTGTAAATTCAGGCGGAATAAAGGGCTGGATAGCCCCCGAAAAGCTCACCGAAGCTCAAAAAACACAGATTGAGGAAATTAAGCTATGCACACCATATAAGGTTTTTGCATCTGAAAGCAGTAAAGGCCTTGGCGTTTTTGATGAGCCAAAGGAAGAGGCAGTTCGTATATCCTATGCACCGATAGGGCTTGAAATGGAAGTTATAGCAGAAAAAAACGGCTACGGATATGCCGTAAGTGATTTTTCTGCAGGGTGGATAGAGCTTTCAAAAACAAAAAGCACGTATGATGATGCAATAAAAAGTATAAATAAACTTGGGCTTGAACTTTACAGAATAACAGATGATACCGTGTATAAAAAAATCCCGACAAACTCTGAATTTGCAGGGAATGTGGAGCTTTCCTCCGCTTTAAAGGGTGAAGAGATAATTGTTTACGGCAAGGTTAAAAACGGAGATGCAAAGTGGGGACTTACAAAATATGCAGGCGCTTACGCGTGGGTAGACCTTTCCTTTGCGAAAGAGGTTATCTCCATCTGGGGAAAAATCGGGATACTTCTGGGAATTATTTTACTTTTGGCGCTTGTAGTATTTTTAGTTTTACAAAGGAGAAAAAAGCATGAACAAAAGCTATAAAATTAATGTTGCGGGGCTCAGCCGCGACCTTCCGATGTTTAAAGTAAACGATAATCTTTCTATTGCGGCATTTATTCTTTTTGGCGATGTAGAGCTTACCGTTAATTGCGCAAAAGAGCTTCTTAAGATAGCTCCTCCGCATGATATTATGATAACAGCAGAGGCGAAAAGCATTTCCCTTATTCACGAAATGGCGCGTCAGTCGGGTGTAAACGGTTACGTAATTGCACGAAAAGGCCCGAAGGTTTATATGCGTGATATAATTGATGTGGGAGTAAAATCAATTACCACTCAAAATGAACAGCATCTCTATCTTGGGCTTGATGAGGCAAACCTTATGAAAGGGAAAAGAGTCCTTATCGTAGATGACGTTATAAGCACAGGCGAATCACTTTTGGCTATTGAAAAGCTTGTGGAAAAAGCAGGCGGAAACATTGTCGGGAAAATTGCAGTTTTGGCGGAGGGTGACGCTAAAGACCGAAGCGATATAGGATTTTTGGAGGCACTTCCCCTTTTTGACGGTGAAGGAAATCCCCTCAACTAAAATTTAAAAAAAGTGTTGACAACACGAAAAATTGTTGTTATAATACCTAGGTAATGAAGAAGAAGTTACCGCTTCTCACCTCACGGCAAAGCCAGTGTGGTTAATAATGAGCATTATTTATGTTGTTTATTGTAGCGGTAGGTTTTTCTGCCGCTATATTTTATTTTGGAGGTGTTTTCGATTAGCAAGGAAATGATGATTAACGAGGAAATCAGGGATAAAGAGGTCCGTGTTATTGACAGTGACGGTAGCCAGCTCGGCATAATGAGCGGGAAAGAGGCGCAGGAAATTGCCAATGACAAAAATCTTGACCTTGTAAAAATATCCCCCCAGGCAAATCCTCCGGTTTGCAAAATTATGGATTATGGTAAATATCGTTTTGAAATTGCTAAAAGAGAAAAGGAAAACCGCAAAAATCAGAAGACTGTCAGCTTAAAGGAAGTAAGACTTTCACCTTCCATTGACAATCATGACTTTGAAACAAAGCTTAAAAATGCTTGTAAATTTCTTAAAAGCGGGGATAAGGTTAAGGTCTCAGTTCGTTTCCGCGGGCGTGAAATTCACCATACCGCGCTTGGTGAAGAACTTATTGAGCGTTTCTTAAAAGGAACCGAGGAGTTTGGCGCAGCTGATAAAAAGCCGAAACTTGAAGGAAAGAATCTGGCGATTACAATTTCGCCAAAGAACTAAGTTATCAAGCTCTTACTGAGTTTAGATATATACATTTGAGAGGAGAGATATTTATGCCTAAAATAAAGACACACAGAGCCGCTGCAAAGCGTTTCAGTCTTACTAAATCAGGTAAGGTAAAAAGAGCAAAAGCATTCAGAAGTCACATTCTTACAAAGAAAGACACAAAGAGAAAGAGAAGACTCAGGAAGGGTGCTCTCGCAGACGTAACAAACGCAAAAGTTATTAAGAAACTTATACCTTATAAATAAGAATTGAGGAGGACTAAAAAATGGCTCGAGTTAAGGGTGCAATGGCCACCAGAAAAAGACATAAAAAAATATTAAAGCTTGCAAAAGGATACAGAGGCGGAAAGAGCAAACTCTTCAGAGTTGCCAATCAGGCAGTTATGAAGTCACTTACTTACGCTTACGTTGGAAGAAAGCTTAAGAAAAGAGATTTCCGCAAGCTCTGGATTACAAGAATCAGTGCAGCTTGCAAAGCAAATGATATCAACTATTCAAGATTTATGAATGGTCTTAAGAAGGCAAACATTGAGATTAACAGAAAGATGCTTTCTGAAATCGCAATTAATGACCCCCAGGCATTTGCACAGCTTGTAGAAACAGCAAAAAGCAACCTTTAAAAAATAAAACCGTTCCCGCGTATGCGCGGGGGCGGTTTTTGAACGTAAAAAAACCAAATCCAGATGAAAAGGGATTTAATTATGATTATAACAAGTCGTGAAAATAAGATATTTAAGCTTGCAATCTCGCTTAAAACAAAGCGCGGGCGTGATGAAAATTCCCTCTTTATGATAGAGGGGTTAAGAAGCGTCAGTGACGCTATAAAAAAAGGCGCAAAAATTAAAATGATTGTAATTGAAGACGGGTTTAACAGGTCGATGGATTTTGACTGCCCCGTATATACCTTTGCGCCAAAGCTTTTTAAGGAGCTTTCTGATACAATCACGCCGCAGGGAATAATTGCGGTGTGTGAGGTCCCAAATTACAGCGAAAAGGACATAAAGGAAAGCGAAAATGGTTGCATAATAATGTGTGAGAATGTTCAGGACCCCGGGAACATAGGAACGATTATAAGAACGGCTCATGCATCATTTTGCGATGGTGTTGTGCTTACAAAAGGCTCTTGCGATTTGTATAACCCAAAAATTGTGCGCTCTACAATGACGGGGGTTTTTTCTGTTCCGATTATAACGGGGAGAGATGCGAAAAGCACTATCTCATATTATAAAAACAAAGGATATAAGATTATCGCGGGTGCGCTTACAAAAAATTCGATAAACCTTTATAGTGCCGACCTGTGCGGAAAAACCTTAATTATTATAGGAAATGAGGGTAACGGCGTTTCGGAAGACACGCTTAAAATGTGCGACACTACCATTAAAATTCCTATGAAAGAGGATGCAGAAAGTTTAAACGCATCTGTTGCAGGAGCAGTGCTTTTATACGAACATTTAAGACAAAACCTATAAAAAAATCTTTACAAAATGAATGTTTTGGTGTAACTTTATATAGAAAGCCGGTGTTAATATGGATAAAAGACTTATATGGATGATAAAATCAATAGAAGAAGGTAGCAGCCGAAAAAAGCTGGAGGCTCTTTTAAATGACGAAAATCTGTATGACGAAAGCTTTATTGACACAAAAGGCGAAAACTATAAAAAGGTTATGCGCGATATAGAAATTGCAAAAAAGCTTGATATAAAGGTAGTAACTTATATTGATGAAGCTTATCCAAAAAGCCTAAAGCTTATCCCGAACCCTCCGCCATACCTCTTTGTAAATGGAAATGTGGAGGCACTTTCTCACCCACTCTTTGCGGGAATGGTAGGTAGCAGGGAGAGTGACAGCTACGGACTTAGAATAGCAAGCACGCTTGCCTTTGATATAGCGCAGACCGGCGTAGGTATAGTTTCAGGCGGGGCGAAAGGAATAGATAGCGCCTCGCATGAAGGGGCACTCCGCGCGAACGCGCCAACTGTTGCGGTTTTAGGAAGCGGACTCGATGTGCTTTATCCAAAATCAAATAAGGCACTTTTTGAAAAGATATGTGAAAAAGGCGGGGCAGTAATAAGCGAGTTTTCATTTGGCGAACCGCCGAATAAAAGGAATTTCCCGCACAGAAACAGAATTATAGCGGCTCTTTCAGAGGCGGTTGTGGTTGTTCGCGCAGGGCACAGAAGTGGTGCGCTTATAACTGCAGATAGGGCAGACTCGTACGGCAAAGCGGTCTTTAGTGTTCCAGGAAATATTGACAGCCCGTTAAGTGCAGGCGTAAATGCATTAATCCGTGATGGTGTAGCACCGTGCTTATGTGCGATGGATGTTCTCGATGAGCTTATTTTAAGAAATCCTGATTTCTTCGTAAAAAAAGAAACAGAACAGAAAAAGCATGAAGATATTTTGGTAGAAAAACCAAAAGAACATAAAATAGCAAATGAGGAAACCTTGTCCCCCATGGAAAAGGAAGTTGTTGCTCTTTTAAAAGAAAGTCCAAAAACAATGGATGAGCTTACACAAAAGGTTTCGTTTGATGAATCGCGAATTACGGCAGTCCTCGGAATGCTCGAGCTTCGCAAAGTTATAAAAAAGGAATTTGATAAAAAATACAAACTAATTTAACGGGAGGCAGTCTAATGGCAAATTATCTGGTAATTGTAGAATCACCGGCAAAAGCGAAAACCATTAACAAATATCTTGGTAAAAACTATACGGTGATAGCATCTATGGGCCACGTTCGTGACCTTCCCAAAAGTCAGCTTGGTATAGATATAGAGGATAATTACTTACCTAAATATATAACCATCAGAGGAAAGGGAGAGCTTTTAAATAAGCTCAAGAAGGCAAGCCGTGATGCAGATAAAATTTATCTTGCAACTGACCCTGACCGCGAGGGTGAGGCAATAAGCTGGCATCTTGCAGAGGTGCTTGATATTGACAAAAGTAAAAAATGCAGAATAACTTTTAATGAGGTTACAAAAGGGGCAGTTACAAGCGCACTTAAAGACCCGCGCCCTATAGATATGCGCCTTGTTGATGCGCAGCAGGCACGCCGCACACTTGACAGGATTGTAGGCTATAAGATAAGCCCGCTTCTGTGGAAAAAGGTGAAAAAGGGCATCAGTGCAGGTCGCGTGCAATCTGTTGCAACAAAGCTCGTTGTAGATCGTGAGCGTGAGATTGAGGCATTTATCCCTGAAGAATACTGGTCAATCACGGCTAAATTAAATGAGCCGGGTTCAAAGAAAACCTTTGAGGCGAGATACTTTGGCGTAAACGGAAAGAAAAAAGAGCTCAGAAGCGAAGCGGATACGCAGAAAATAAAGGAAATTATAAAGGATAATGATTTTGTAGTAAAAAGTGCAGCCTATGGCACAAAAACAAAATCCCCCGCTCCTCCCTTTACAACAAGTACACTTCAGCAGGAGGCAAGCAGAAAGCTTGGATTTACCTCAAGGCGCACAATGAGCGCCGCTCAGCAGCTTTATGAAGGTGTTGAGCTTAAGGGAAGAGGCTTTGTTGGTCTTATTACTTATATGAGAACTGACTCACTTCGTATTACTCCCGAGGCACTCGATAAAGCAAGAAAAATAATAGCAGAAAAGTATGGAAATACCTACGCTCCCAAAAGTCCGAGAGTGTATAAAACAGGCAAAAATGCACAGGACGCGCACGAGGCAATCCGTCCGTCAATGCCTGAAATTGAGCCTGATGAAATTAAAGATAAGGTGCCTTCTGACCTCTACAAGCTTTACAAACTTATCTGGGAGCGCTTTATAGCAAGCCAGATGGCAAATGCAGTTTATGATACCTTTTCTGCGGAGCTTGATGCAAATGGTGTAACCTTCCGTGCAAGCGGAAGCGCAATTACCTTCCCGGGGTACCGCGCTATTTATATTGAGGGTAGCGATGAAGACGAGGAAAAGGATTCAAAACGCCTTACAAGGATAGAAAAGGGTATGACTCTTAAGGCTGTTTCAATCGAGGATGAACAACACTTTACAGAGCCACCCGCAAGATACACTGAAGCTTCCCTTATTAAAGCGATGGAGGAAAAAGGTATTGGCAGACCAAGTACCTATGCCCCCACAATAAGCACAATTTTAGGCAGAGACTACGTTGTGCGCGAAAAGAAAATGCTTAAGCCTACTGAGCTTGGCAGCGTTGTAACAGATATAATGGCAGAAAACTTTGAAGATATCGTAGACGTCAGCTTTACTGCAAATATGGAGGAAAAGCTTGACAGTATCGAAGAAGGAAAAACACAGTGGAATAAGGTTATAGACGAATTCTATAAACCGTTTTCGGAAGAAATCAAAAAAGCAGAGGAGTCAATCTCAAAAGTTAAGATAAAGGATGAGGAAAGTGACGAAATCTGCGATAAATGCGGAAGAAGAATGGTAATTAAGCTTGGAAGATTTGGTAAATTCCTTGCTTGTCCGGGCTTCCCCGAATGCAGAAATGCAAAGCCGATATTAAAGGACACGGGTGTTAAATGCCCCAAATGCGGTGGAAGAATAGTAGAAAGAAAGAGCCAGCGCGGTAAAAAATATTTCTCCTGCGAAAATGCGCCAAAGTGTGACTTTGTTTTGTGGGATCAGCCAATAAATACTCCATGCCCCAAATGCGGCGGCATAATGACAAGGAAGTATGTTAAGCGCACAAGCGTGACAGTATGCTCAAACAGTGAGTGCGAAACAAACAAAAAGGAAAAGAAATAATATGCATTTAAAAATAATTGGCGGGGGTTTAGCCGGGTGTGAGGCGGCATGGCAGGCTGCCGAAAGGGGAATAAAGGTTAAGCTCTATGATATGAAGCCCCTTGAGTTTTCCCCTGCACATACGGATAAAAACCTTTGTGAGCTTGTGTGCTCAAATTCTCTTAAGGGAAACGGTCTTGATAATGCGTGCGGACTTTTAAAAGAAGAAATGAGAAGGCTTGGGAGCGTTGTCATTTCCTGTGCTGATAAAACCTCGGTCCCCGCAGGCGGTGCCTTGGCAGTTGACAGAGTTAAGTTTTCCCATCTTGTTACAAAAACTATAAGTAATCACCCCAACATCGAAATTATAAGCGAGGTTGTAGGAGACATCTCGGAAGACGAATATACAATTATTGCAACAGGGCCACTAAGCCACGAAGCCTTAAATGAGGGAATTAAAAGGCTGACAGGTGAAGAAAAGCTGTTTTTCTTTGATGCGGCAGCACCGGTAGTTACAAAAGAAAGCATCGATATGGAAAAGGCGTACTTTATGGCACGCTATAATAAGGGAACGCCCGATTATATAAACTGCCCTATGGAAAAGGAAGAGTATGACGCTTTTTACAAGGAATTAATAAGTGCAGAGCGTGCAAAACTTCACGAAAGCGCAGAAGATATTAAGGTGTTTGAGGGGTGTATGCCCGTAGAAATTATGGCAATGCGCGGTCACGACACGCTTTGCTTTGGTCCGCTTAAACCCAAAGGACTTCCAAATCCTAAAACCGGCAAAGAGCCTTACGCGGTGCTTCAGCTCAGAAGAGATAATACCGAAGGCACGCTTTATAACCTCGTAGGATTTCAGACAAATCTCAAGTTCGGCGAGCAAAAAAGGGTATTTAGTATGGTGCCGGGGCTTGAAAATTCCGAATTTGTGCGCTACGGCGTAATGCACAGAAATACTTATATAAATTCGCCAAAGGTGCTACGCGAAGACTACAGTCTTATTAAATATCCCAAAGTATTTTTTGCAGGGCAGATTACAGGCGTTGAGGGTTATGTCGAATCGGCTTCCTCTGGGCTTGTCGCAGGAATAAATGCAGCGCGTAAAATACTTGGGAAGGAAAGCGTGATTTTTCCGCCCTCTACAATGACGGGTGCGCTTATAAGCTATATAACTGACCGTTACAATACCCGCTTTCAGCCGATGAATGCAAATTTTGGAATAATAGAGTGGGAAAGAAAAAAAATTAAAAATAAAAAAGAGAGATATGAATATATATCATCTCTTTCGTTAAAGGAATTAGAAAAAATTGACGTATAAAAAAGAGTGTGTTTAAAAAACACACTCTTTTCCTTTATTTTGCATTTTGCATTTTGCATTCTGCATTTTATCATTCCCAAACCCTCATAGCGCAAGTTGTTACATATACTTTTTTGCAACCCATTTTCTTAAGTAGCCTCGCGCAGTAAGACGCGGTAGCCCCTGTTGTAAAAACATCGTCTACCAAAAGTGCAGTTCCCGAAAGACTGATATCCTTTGGAGAATAGGACTTTTGCGCGTTTATTTTTCGTGCGCGCCCATCAAGTGTCACTTGACGAACGCTATCGTCTTTTCTGATAAGGGTATCTAAAAGAGGTAAGTCCAAAATAGAGGAAAGCTCCTTTGCAATAAGCCTTGCCTGATTGTAGCCTCTTCTTCTGCGAGAATTTTTATTTTGCGGTACAAAGGTTATAAAACTAAACCCCTCCTTAAATTCATCAGAGCGGATAATTTTATCTGCCATAAGAAAGGCGAGCGCGCGGGCATAGGACGGATGCTCGTAGAACTTAAATCTTATAATAGAAGAGCTTGCGCTTTCTTTATATATAAGCGGAATAAACGCACGGTCAAAGTAGGGCTTATCCGTTTTACAACGAAGGCATAAATCGTGCGCAAATTCACCTATGGGCGCTCCGCACTTTAAACATGCTCTGCCTTTTATAAAAGGCAGCTTTTCAAAGCACTCGGGACAAATTAAGGTCTTTTCCGAAACAACCGAGGTGCAAAAAGGGCATCTTGGCGGAAAAAGTAAATCAAGAAAAAAGCTCATCGATTCGCCTCCTGAGGCTTGTGTGAAGGAGCCAGCTTTGATTGCTTCTGACCATGCGGGAAAGACTGTCAGATCTACCTACAAGCACAACTAAATTTTTCGCTCTTGTAACTGCAGTGTAAAGAAGGTTTTTTGTCATAAGCATTGGCGGAAAACTGCATATAGGAATAATAACACAGCTCCACTCACTGCCCTGACTTTTATGGACCGTAAGGGCATAGGAAATATCAAGGTCTTCAATATAGCTAAAGTCATATTCAACTATGCGGTTTTCATCAAAACGGATTGTTATGATTTTATCCTTGGGGGAAATATCTAAAATAACGCCGATATCTCCGTTATAAATACCCATGCCTTCAGTTTTCCCGTCAGGCGTAGTGTAGATTAAATCATAGTTATTGCGCGTCTGAATTACTTTGTCACCTACTCTGAAAATTCTTTCACCAAACTTCTTTTCTTTTTTGTCTTTTGAGGGGGGATTAAGTCTATCCTGCAAAACGCGGTTTAGGTTTTGGGTACCTGCAAGCCCTTTTCTTGACGGGGACAAAACCTGAATATCGTTTAAATCAAAACCATATGCCTTTTTAAGTCTACTCTCGCAAAGCTCACAAATCGTATTAACTGTGCCCTGGACATCTCTGTTTATAAAGAAAAAGTCAGTCTTGCTGTCATTTTCAAGAGGCATAAGCCCAGCGTTTATTCTGTGGGCATTTGTTACAATTCTGCTTTCGCTTGCCTGACGAAAAACCTCATTTAGTCTGACTGATGGGATTTTTCCACTTCGCAAAATATCGCGAAGAACATCCCCCGCACCAACTGACGGAAGCTGGTCACTGTCGCCCGCCATAATAATTCTTGCACCGCGCTTTAGTGCCTTTAAAAGAGATGAGAATAAAAGAGCGTCAACCATACTCATCTCATCAACGATTAAAACGTCAGCATCAATGGGGTTATGCTCATTTTTTACAAAGGTCTGATATTCTCCGCCACCACTCATATCTACCTCGAGCAGTCTGTGAAGAGTTTTCGCCTCACATCTGCACGACTCCGTAAGCCTTTTGGCAGCCTTGCCCGTAGGTGCACAAAGAGAAACCTTGAGATTGTGCTTTTTAAAAAGCTCAAGTATAACCTTCATAATGGTGGTTTTCCCCGTGCCGGGGCCACCCGTAATTACACAGGCAAAGCATTCATTTGCCATTTTTACGGCTTCCTTTTGCATATCGGAAAGCTCAAGATTAAGGGACGCGGAAATTTCAGCAATATCAAAATCAAGAAAGCGCGAAATCTTTTTTGTCTTTATCATTTCGGAAAGTCTTCTTGCGCTTATTAGCTCTGCATTATAATACATCGGAAGGAAAACAAAATCATCCTCAATTATAATTTCACCGTTATTTTTTAAATCAATAAGTCCCTCTTCGATTTTTAATATTTCACAACCTAAAAGGCGGGAGGAGTAGAGAATAAGCTCGTCCTTATTATAGCAGGTATGCCCCGAAAGAGAAATTAAGAGAAGGGCATATTTTATGCCACTTTGAATTCTTTTCGGGAAATCTTTTGCTATACCCATCGCCTCGGCAATTCTGTCGGCAGTTTTAAAGCCAACGCGCTCAATACTGTCGCACAGAATATAGGGATTTTCGCGTATAAGACTTATGGCAAGAGAACCAAACTTTTTATGGATTTTCATTGAAAGAGAGGGTGCAACCCCAAATTTCTGAAGGAAAATAACCGTCTCTGACGCTTCCTGCCTTATTAAAAAGGCTTCCGATATTTTTTTTGCTTTATCAAGTGAAATCCCCTTGACCTCGGAAAGCTTTTCGGGGCTTTGCGCAATAATTTCAAGCGAATTTTCACCAAACGCCTTAACTATTTTTTTAGCGGTTGACTCCCTTACCCCCGGAATTATCCCCGATGAAAGATACGAAAGGATGGAACTTTCTTTTTTAGGGAGCATCTTCTCGGTTTCCTCCACACTAAACTGTGTGCCGTAGTCAGGATGCTCAATCCACCTGCCCGTAAGCTTTACCCCCTCACCCGGAGAAATAAAGGGCATATATCCGCAGGCGGTAATTACATTCTTGTTATACTCAATATCGCAAACCGTGTAGCCATTATCTTCATTCTGATATATTATTTCGTATATTTCGCCTTCAAGGATTTCCCTCTCGGTCATAAAAATCACCGCCAATCATCATTCGCACGTGGGTTCTTTCGGGAAGGTCAATTAGAAGCCGTATGGCTTCATCGCGCCTTAAATAAATTCCCCACCCTGCGCATTTGTAAATAATAAAAAGAAATAAAGCATCGGCAATCAAAAGTGCCAGTACCAGAAAAATCAAATTCATAAACTCACCCCATATATTATATGAGGTTGAGGCTTATGGGGTTAGTTTAAGAAAAGGACTGCTTATGAGTTTTTTAAAATACCCTCGCAGTCCTTTGATTATCACAAATATTTTTTAAGCGTATCTACCATATCAAGCTTTTCCCATGGGAGAGAAAGCTCATTTCTGCCAAAATGCCCGTAGGCAGATGTCTGTGTGTAGATAGGTTTTCTTAAATCAAGCTTTTGGATTATTGCTGATGGTGAAAGAATAAAGTTTTCACTTACAATCTCGGCTATTTTATCATCAGAAAGCTTACCTGTCGAGAATGTGTCAATTCTTACTGACACCGGCTCTGCCACACCGATTGCATATGCAAGCTGAATCTGGCACTTATCTGCAAGGCCTGCAGCCACTATATTTTTTGCTATATAGCGCGCCATGTAGCAGGCACTTCTGTCAACCTTTGTCGGGTCCTTTCCGGAAAAGGCACCGCCGCCGTGCGGGGCATATCCGCCGTAGGTATCAACAATAATTTTTCTTCCCGTAAGACCCGAGTCCCCGTGAGGTCCGCCGATAACAAATCTGCCGGTGGGGTTAATGAAATACTTTGTATTTTCATCAATAAGGCTTTCGTCCAAAACAGGTTTAATGACATTTTCTATCATATCGCGCCTTATCGTTTCCTGACTTACGTCTTCGCTATGCTGGGTTGAAAGAACAACAGTATCTATTCTTTTTACCTTGTCATCTTCGTATTCCACGGTTACCTGAGTTTTTCCGTCAGGACGAAGATAGGGGAAAGCACCATTTTTTCTTACTTCAGTAAGCTTTTTAGCCATCTTCTGCGCGTAGTAAATCGGCGCAGGGAGGTATTCCTCCGTTTCATTTGTGGCGTAGCCAAACATCATTCCCTGGTCGCCTGCACCGTCAGCATCAACGCCCATAGCAATGTCGGGTGACTGCTTATTTAAGTGGTTGATTATATTAATGCTGTCTGCAGAAAAACCAAGCGCACTGTCGTTATAACCGATATCGCTGACTGCTTTTTTAACAATTGCAGGCACGTCAAAATTATGAGTGGTTGTAATTTCACCAAAAACCATAACCATACCTGTTGCCGCGCAACACTCACACGCAACTCGAGCGGTGGGGTCATGTGCGAGTATATCATCTAAAACCGCATCTGAAATTCTGTCACACACCTTATCGGGATGCCCTTCGGTTACAGATTCAGATGTAAATAACTTTCTATTGTTAATCATATGTATTCCTTCCTTTAGCAATGTAATTAACATATATATTTTAAACAATATGATATAATTTGTCAATAAGATAAATAACATTGCAGGAAAAACAGTAAAAAATGCTTGACAAACAAAAATATTAGTGATATTATACTATACTGCACATTAAGATGCAGATATCTGCCCTTTAAATGGGATTATGATATTTAAATTAAAACAGCAGTTCTTTATATTTTGCAGTTGGACGTGCATTCTACACGCCGGTTGCAATGCGGCTTTCCCGCGGTATATTCCGAGTGCATTCTACACAGGGGTATAGAATATCTGAAACCGTTGTTCGTCCTATAAAATTTTGACAGAGGTGATGGCGTTGAAACCTATTAAGTTAGGAAAAAATGAAAGAATGACCTTCTCTAAAATTGATGAAGTTTTGGAAATGCCAAATCTTATCGATATGCAAAAAAGCTCTTATGAGTGGTTTATCAAAGAGGGTCTTCGTGAGGTTTTTCGTGATGTCAGCCCGATTACTGACTATGCAGGAAACCTTATCCTTGAATTTACCGATTACAGAATTGACGAGCAGCCCAAGTACTCTATAGAGGAATGCAAAGAGAGAGATACAAACTATGCTGCACCGCTTCGCGTTCAGGTTCGCCTTATCAATCAGGAAACAGGCGAAATCAAGGAGCAGGAAATCTTTATGGGTGACTTCCCGCTTATGACAGAGCAGGGAACATTCATTATAAATGGTGCAGAACGTGTTATCGTAACACAGCTTGTTCGTTCTCCCGGTGTTTATTATGAGCAGAAGTTTGATAAGGTTGGTAAAAAGCTTATTAACTCAACTGTAATTCCTAACCGCGGTGCATGGCTTGAATATGAAACAGATTCTAACGATATTTTCTCTGTTCGTATTGACAGAACAAGAAAGCTTCCCGTAACTGTTCTCATTAAGGCTATGGGCCTTGAGACCGAGCCTGAAATTATCGGTCTTTTCGGCGAGGATGAAAGAATTCTTGCAACACTTCAGAAAGACACCTGCAAAAATCGTGAGGAAGCTCTTTTTGAAATTTATCGTAAGCTCCGTCCCGGTGAACCGCCAACAGTTGAGAGTGCAACGTCACTTTTAAATGCGCTTTTCTTTGATGCAAAGCGTTATGAGCTTGCAAAGGTAGGAAGATATAAATACAACAAGAAGCTTGCTATGGCTATGCGTGTTTATGGCCATATTGCAGCAGAAAATATAGTTGACGAAAGAACAGGCGAAATCATAGTAGAAAAAGGAAATAGAATTTCAGAAGCTATGAGTGAGGCTATTGAAGATGCAGGTGTAAACCGCGTTTTACTTGATGTAGGCGGCAAAACTGTTGTTGTATTTTCAAATAATATGGTTAACCCCAAAACTTACGCGGGCGTTGACCTTTATGATGTTACTCACGAAAAAGTAAGAAAAGTAATTCTTGACGAAATTTTAGAAGAAGCACAGGGCGATATAGACGCGATTAAAAAGCTCGCAGAAGAAAGAATTGAAGAGCTTGTTCCTAATCACATTATTGTTGACGATATGTTTGCTTCAATTAACTATTGTAACAATCTTGCTGATGAAATCGGCCAGGATGATGATATTGACCATCTTGGAAATCGTAGACTTCGCCGTGTTGGTGAGCTTTTGCAAAACCAGTTCCGCATTGGTATTGCAAGAATGGAGCGTGGCGTAAGAGAAAGAATGAGTATTCAGGAGCTTGATATTGTAACTCCCCAGTCACTCATTAACATCCGTCCGATTGTAGCTACCATTAAGGAATTTTTCGGTTCATCACAGCTTTCACAGTTTATGGACCAGACAAACCCGCTTGGTGAGCTTACTCATAAGAGAAGACTTTCAGCACTCGGTCCCGGCGGTCTTTCAAGAGAGCGTGCAGGTTTCCAGGTTCGTGACGTTCACTATACTCACTACGGAAGAATGTGTCCGATTGAATCTCCTGAAGGTCCTAACATCGGTCTTATCAGCTCACTTTCAACATATGCACGTATCAATGAATACGGCTTTATTGAAGCACCCTACCGTAAGGTTATTAAGGGTGAAGGCATCGTAACCGATGAAATCGAATATATGACAGCTGACCGCGAGGATAAGTTTATCGTTGCGCAGGCTAATGAACCGCTTGATGAAAATAAGCGCTTTGTAACAAAGAAGGTATCGGCTCGTTACCGTGAGGAAATCTTGGAGGTTGCGGCAGAAGACGTGGATTATATGGACGTTTCTCCCAAGCAGGTTGTGTCCGTTGCAACAGCTATGATTCCTTTCCTTGAAAATGATGACGCGAACCGTGCCCTTATGGGTTCAAACATGCAGCGTCAGGCAGTTCCGCTTCTTAACCCCCAGTCACCCATTATCGGTACAGGTATGGAATACAAGGCTGCAAAAGACAGTGGCGTTGTAGTTCTCAGTAAAGAAGCAGGTATCATTGAAAAGGTTAGCGCAAATGAAATCGTAATAAGAGATGACGATGGTGAAAGACACACCTATCATCTTCATAAATTCCTTCGTTCAAACCAGGGTACATGTATAAACCAGCGCCCGATAGTAGAAGAGGGAGAAAGAGTTGAAAAGGACACAATTATTGCAGACGGTCCGTCAACTGATAACGGTGAAATTGCACTCGGAAGAAACATGCTCATCGGCTTTATGACCTGGGAAGGTTATAACTACGAGGATGCCGTGCTTCTTAATGAAAAGCTTGTTCGTGATGACGTGTTTACTTCTATTCATATAGAAGAATACGAGTCAGAGTCAAGAGATACAAAGCTCGGACCAGAAGAAATTACCCGTGACATACCAAACGTTGGTGACGATGCTCTCAAAAACCTTGATGAGCGCGGAATTATCCGTGTTGGTGCAGAGGTTCGTTCAGGTGACATTTTGGTAGGTAAGGTAACTCCCAAGGGTGAAACAGAGCTTACTCCTGAAGAGAGACTTCTTCGTGCAATCTTCGGTGAAAAAGCACGTGAGGTTCGTGATACTTCACTTCGCGTTCCGCATGGTGAGGCGGGTATTATTGTAGATGTTAAAGTATTTACAAGAGCAAATTCTGATGAGCTTCCGCCAGGAGTAAATGAAATTGTAAGATGCTATATTGCGCAGAAGCGTAAAATCAGTGTCGGTGATAAGATGGCAGGCCGTCACGGTAACAAGGGTGTCGTTTCAAGAATTCTCCCTTCAGAGGATATGCCCTTCCTTCCCGATGGCACACCGCTTGACATTGTTTTAAACCCGCTTGGCGTTCCGTCACGTATGAACATCGGTCAGGTGCTTGAGGTTCATATGGGTATGGCAGCATCAAAGCTTGGCTTTAAGGTTGCAACACCTGTATTTGACGGCGCAAACGAAATTGATATTATGAATCTGTTGGAAGAAGCAAATCTTCGCCGTGACGGTAAGACAGTGCTTTACGACGGAAGAACGGGTGAGCCTTTTGATAACCCCGTAACTGTAGGTTATATGTATTATCTTAAGCTCCATCACCTTGTTGATGATAAGATTCACGCAAGAAGTACAGGTCCTTACTCTCTCGTAACACAGCAGCCTCTCGGCGGTAAAGCGCAGTTTGGCGGACAGAGATTTGGTGAAATGGAAGTTTGGGCGCTTGAAGCATACGGTGCAGCTTACCTTCTTCAGGAAATTCTTACAGTTAAGTCTGACGATATCGTAGGCCGTGTTAAGACGTATGAATCTATCGTTAAGGGTGAAAACGTTCCCGCACCGGGAATTCCTGAATCATTTAAGGTTCTTATCAAAGAGCTTCAGTCACTTGCTCTTGACGTAAACGTATTAAATGAAGATGGCGAGATTGTAGAGCTTACAACAGACGATAGTGACGATGTAAATATGGATGAGTTCAAGGATGAGCTTCTTACAACTGTAAATGACGGTATGAAGCCCGGCTACAGTGAGGTAAATCCCGAAGAACAGATCTATGGCATAGTAGAGGAATCTTCTTCAGGTTTAGAGGAAGAAACTGACGAATTCGATGGTTTTGGAGATTTTGATGATGACGACCTTGATATAGAGCCGTCAGATGAAGAACTTCAGGCAATCGAAAATGATGAAGAATAAGGGAGGGGAAGAAATGGAATTTAATACTTTTGATGCAATGCAAATCGGCTTGGCGTCTCCCGAAAAAATCAGAGAATGGTCTTTTGGTGAGGTAAAGAAGCCCGAAACCATTAACTACCGTACCTTAAAGCCTGAACCGACAGGTCTTTTCTGCGAAAGAATTTTCGGACCTCAGAAGGACTGGGAATGTCACTGCGGAAAATATAAGAGAATTCGTTACAAGGGCATAGTTTGTGACCGTTGTGGCGTTGAAGTAACACGTTCAAAGGTTCGTCGTGAAAGAATGGGACATATTGAGCTTGCAGCTCCCGTATCACACATCTGGTACTTCAAGGGTATTCCCAGCCGTATGGGTCTTCTCCTTGATATATCTCCCCATGTTCTTGAAAAAGTACTTTATTTCGCATCATACATTGTAATTGATCCCGGAAAGACAGAGCTTACGAAAAAAGAGCCTCTTACGGAAAAGGAATACAGTGCATACCGCGAAAAATACGGTGAACGTTTCCGTGCTGGAATGGGCGCAGAAGCTATAAAAGAGCTTCTTTCAGAAATTGATGTAGAAAAGCTCAGCCTTGAACTTAAGGAAGAGCTTGAGACTGCACAGGGTCAGAAAAAGGTTAAGATTGCAAAACGTCTTGAAGTTGTGGAAGCATTCAGAAATTCAAACAACTCACCCGAGTGGATGATTCTTGACTGCATCCCGGTAATTCCTCCGGAGCTTCGTCCGATGGTTCAGCTCGATGGCGGAAGATTTGCAACAAGTGACTTAAATGACCTTTATAGAAGAGTTATAAACAGAAATAACCGCCTTAAGAGACTTCTTGAGCTCGGTGCTCCCGATATTATCGTGAGAAACGAAAAGAGAATGCTTCAGGAAGCGGTTGACGCTCTTATTGATAACGGCAGACGCGGTCGTCCTGTAACAGGACCTTCTAACCGTGCCCTTAAATCACTTTCAGATATGCTTAAGGGTAAGCAGGGTAGATTCCGTCAGAACCTTTTGGGTAAGCGTGTTGACTATTCAGGCCGTAGCGTTATCGTAGTTGGTCCCGCACTTAAGATGTATCAGTGCGGTCTTCCCAAGGAAATGGCACTTGAACTCTTTAAGCCTTTCGTTATGAAGCGTCTTGTTGAAAACGGAAGTGCGCACAATATTAAGAGTGCTAAAAGAATGGTAGAGCGCGCACGCGTAGAGGTTTGGGATGTGCTTGAAAGCGTAATTAAAGAACACCCCGTACTCCTTAACCGTGCACCAACCCTTCACCGCCTTGGTATTCAGGCGTTTGAACCGATTTTGGTTGAAGGCAGAGCAATCAGACTCCATCCCCTCGTATGTACAGCGTTCAACGCTGACTTCGACGGTGACCAGATGGCGGTACATCTTCCTTTGTCTGTAGAGGCACAGGCAGAATGTCGTTTCCTCCTTCTTTCACCTAACAATCTTTTGAAACCTTCTGATGGTGCTCCTGTAGCCGTTCCTTCACAGGATATGGTTCTCGGTATTTACTACCTGACACAGGAAAGACCCGGTGCGAAGGGCGAAGGAAAGTTCTTCAAGGATGTTAACGAAGCAATCCTTGCATATGAGAACGAAGTTATTACACTGCATGCACGTGTTAAAATCGGCGTAACTAAGGTTATGGCTGACGGAACAGAAGTTAAGGGTATCGTAGAGTCTACACTCGGACGTTTCCTTTTCAACGAAATTCTTCCTCAGGACTTAGGATACGTAGACAGAAGCGTACCTGAGAATGCAGTAAAGCTTGAAATTGACTTCCTTGTTGGTAAGAAGCAGTTAAAGCAGATCCTTGACAAAGTTATTAATACACACGGTGCAACAAAGACTGCAGAAGTACTTGACCTTGTAAAAGCTACAGGTTATAAGTATTCAACACGTGCAGCGATGACAGTATCCGTATCCGATATGACAGTACCTCCCATTAAGAAGCAGTTGCTGGAAGAAGCTCAGGCTCAGGTTGACCAGATTACAACAAACTTCAATCGTGGTATGTGTACCGAAGAAGAAAGATACAAAAACGTTATCCGTGTATGGAACGAAACCGATGCTCGTTTGACCAAGGAATTGATGACCGGTCTTGATTCTTACAACAATATTAAGATGATGGCTGACTCCGGTGCCCGTGGTTCCGAACAGCAGATGAAACAGCTTGCAGGTATGCGTGGTTTGATGGCTGATACAACAGGTCGTACCATTGAGTTGCCCATTAAGTCAAACTTCCGTGAAGGTCTTGACGTTTTGGAATACTTCATGTCTGCGCATGGTGCTCGTAAAGGTTTGTCCGATACAGCGCTTCGTACAGCTGACTCCGGTTACCTGTCCAGTCGTATGGTTGACGTTTGCCAGGAATTAATCATTCGTGAAACAGATTGTTGTATCGAAAGAAAAGAAATTGCCGGAATGAATGTTTCCGCATTTGCTGACGGCAAGGAAACCATTGAAACCTTGGAAGCACGTATTAAGGGAAGATATTCCTGTAATACAATCTGCGACAAGGACGGCAATGTGATTGTTAAGAGTAATCACATGATTACTCCCAGCAGAGCAGCGAAGATTATTTCTGTAGGTGTGGATGAGAATGGTAATCCCATCGAAACAGTTAAGATTAGAAGTATTCTTACCTGTAAATCACAGAACGGTATCTGTGCAAAATGCTATGGTGCAAACATGGCAACCGGTGAAGCAGTTCAGGTTGGTGAAGCAGTTGGTATTATTGCTGCCCAGTCAATCGGTGAGCCCGGTACACAGCTTACCATGCGTACTTTCCATACCGGTGGTGTTGCGGGTAACGATATCACACAGGGTCTTCCTCGTGTCGAGGAGTTATTTGAAGCAAGAAAGCCTAAGGGACTTGCGATTATTGCAGAGTTCGGTGGAGAAGTACAGATTCATGACACCAAGAAGAAACGAGAAATCGTTATTTCCGACGGTGAGCGTGAGAAGAGCTATCTGATTCCTTACGGAGCAAGAATTAAAGTACTCGATGGTGCCAAAATTGAGGCCGGTGATGAACTCACCGAAGGTAGTGTTAATCCTCATGACCTTCTTGAGATTAAGAAGATTGAAGCTGTTGAGAACTATATGATTCGTGAAGTTCAGAAAGTATACAGCCTTCAGGGTGTAGATTTGAGCGATAAGCACATTGAGGTTATCGTTCGTCAGATGCTTAAGAAGCAGCGTGTAGAGGAGAGCGGAGATACCGAGTTACTTCCCGGAAGTCTTGTTGACCGTCTTGTACTTGAACAGATTAATGAAGAGCTTCTTGCAGCGAATCCTGATGCAGCACCTGCTGTTGCAAAGGATATCATTCTTGGTATTACCAAGGCATCTTTGGCAACGAACTCATTCATGTCTGCGGCATCCTTCCAGGAGACCACTAAGGTTCTTACGGAAGCTGCAATCAAGGGTAAAGTTGACCCTCTGTATGGCTTGAAAGAGAACGTTATCATTGGTAAGCTGATTCCTGCAGGTACAGGTATGAAGCGCTATCGTGATGTTAAATTCGAAAGCGTTAACAAGCCTGTTGTAGCGGATGACGAATTTGATTCCGATGAGAATCCTTTTAATGAGGATATGATGGCTGATATGTCATTCGAAGATGACATTCTTGTAGAAGAATAAAATCTGGGGCAGACTCTTTTAAATGAGAGTCTGCCTTTTAAATTTGACCGTATTTTTTGGGTAAAATTCAAAAAAACAATTGACAACCATATTTTTGAAACATATAATATAAAGGCGTGCATGGAAATGCATGCTTTTATAGTGCGTCTTTTTATAAGACACGAAAACAATTATTATCATAGGAGGTGAATTTGAATGCCAACAATTAATCAGTTAGTACGTAAGGGAAGACACACAACTGTTAAGAAGTCAACTGCTCCTGCTTTGCAGAGAAGCTACAACTCTTTACACAAGAAAGCTGTTGAATCTCCTTCTCCTCAGAAGAGAGGTGTGT
>JAZNSQ010000029.1:0-40133 GCA_045591265.1 Clostridia bacterium
GGGGCATTTTTCGTCAAAAAAGTTGCCAGTGGCAAGTTTTTTAGAAAAATGGTGCGCAGACGGGTACCGAAATGCAATGCATTTAGGTCGTCAAGCAGTACAGATGCACGCATCTGTGTCCTTCTACCCCTGCCAAGAAAAAAGCATTTCTTTGGAAATGCTTTTTTCAATGAAATAAATCCTTTCGGACTTGTGAAATAGCTTTGCTATGAAATATTGCTTCGCAATGTGAAATACGCCTGACGGCGTGTAATAAAGGATTTATTTTATTTCACAGAAAACTTTGCTTTTCTATTTCACAATTTCTGCAAGAAATTATTTCATATCGAGCAAAGCGAGATATTTCATTAAAAAAACACAAAAACCCCCTTGCAATTTTGCAAGGGGGTTTTCCTTATAACTAATTATTCAGCTGCGGGTGTTACAACAATTGTCTTTGCAACGAATGCGCCGTTTGTATATGCACCTGTTGCGATAATTGAATCACCCTTCTTAAGATTCTTAAATGCGATTTCTTTTCCTGTTTCGCCATTTATAATCTTTGCAGATATTGTTGAGCCTGCCTTTGCTGCAAATATCTGTTCATTTGCAGTTTCACCTGTGCCGATTATTCCGATATAACCATAAGATGTGCTTACAGATTCAATAATACCTGTTTTTGTGGTAACTGCTGAAGATGCTATCTGCTCAACCTTTGTTGCAGTTGAGCCTGAAAGTGTAAGATTTACAACATTTCCTAAACGAAGGTCATAAATAGTTGCTTCCTTGCCTGCAACGGTAAATAACGCATCCATTGAAACAGCGTATGTCTTTTCACCTGTGTTTGTGCTGATTGTAATTTCAGACTGTGCTGCAATCTTAAGAGCTACGATAGAACCTGAAGCATCGCCCTTTACGCTTGTTGCAACAATCTTCGAAATTTCACCGCGGGTAATTGTAAGAACTACCTCATCACCTGCTAAAACTTCACGAAGAGTTGCGCTCTTTCCGTTACGGCGGATTGTAGCAGAATCAGAAACTGTGTATTTTGATACTGTTTCCTTATTTGTAAGTTCATCCTTTGTGCGAACTGTAAGAGCTATAGGTGAAGAAAGATTAATTTTCTCAACGATACCCTGAACTGTAGCCTGCGCTGTCTGACGGTCAATAGAAACTATTTCTGAACCGAGAAGGGAAATAACAACATAATCGTTAAGCTTAATTGAATCAAACTCGTCCAGAACACCGTTTGTTGTTACCTTAAAGTCTTCACCGTCAGCGTAGTAGGTTTTTGTTTCTTCGCTTGCTGATTCCAAAATAGAAATCTTTGCGTAACCTGTACTGCTTACAACTGATGTTACAGTACCTGAAACAGTTAAGTTTGACTCGGGATTTATAACATCAACACTCACAATAGTTTTACCGAAACGAACGATAACAACATCTGACTTTGTGTAAATATCTTCAATTTCTGCATTTTCGCCATTTACAAGAATTTTAACGTCATCTGCAATTACGTAGCTCTTTTCTGCGCCTTCGTTATTTGTGATTGCCAAAACACCGCTTTCAGTGTTTACTGAATCAACAACACCTGCTTCAGAAGAAATGCCAAGCTTATCTACAATTCTGTAGAGAAGAACGCACACCTGTGCACGAGAAAGTGCCTTGTCGGCATCAAATACAACGGTGCCATCCTCTTTTTCTACACCATTCATAAGCCCTTCTTCTACGACATATGAAATATAACCTTTTTTGTTGTCCGGAATCTGGTCAGCGTCTTCAAAGTCAAGCTTTTGATTGCCATTAGCATTTATCTTTGCGCCCATAATGTTAGAAAGCAAAACTGCAGCGTCACTGCGGGGGAATTCTTCATTTATTTTTCCGCCGCCAAGATATTCTTCTACAGTGTCTGCGGTAAGAATATTCTTATAAAGAAGAAATGCGATTTCTTTTTTATAATTTGAATACGCGCCAAAATCAACTCTGTCAAGAACATTTTTAAACTTTTGCGCCGCAAGCTCAACTATTTTTGCATTGTTAGCGTCAGAAAAACCGGCAACTCGTGCAAAAAGAAGTGCAGCTTCAATCTTTGTTATAGCCTTGTCAGGCTTGAAGGTTCCATCACTGTAACCTTTTATAATGCCAAGCTCAGTCATCTCCTCTATCTGTGCAGCTGCCCAGTCATGGTCGGGCGAAAGCACATCGGGAAAAGGGCTTTTTGCAAGTGCGGTAGTTGCAAAAGCACTTAAAATCATAACTATTGAAATAATAACAGACAGAAATTTTTTGTTCATTTCTATCTCCTCCCTTCTATATGTTTTTATGATAACATACTTTTTAGTCTAAAGCAATAAAAAAATGTAAAAAAATGTTGTATTTTTTATTAATTTTTTTAAAATATCCGCAACATTTAGTGTTTAGCCTTTTTTTAAGCACAATATAACTGATTTGTTAAATTTCTTTAATTTTGATTGAATTACCTATATATATGTGCTATAATAGTGGCTGTCGAAAGGAATGAAATTTATGTTATGTTCACGTTGCAACAAAAATGTTGCTGTTATTTTCGTTACACGACTTGAGAACGGAAAAAGTATAAATGAGGGACTTTGCATGCCATGTGCAAGGGCGCTTGGAATAAATACACTTCAGCAGATGGCAGGTGCTTTTGACCCGGGTGAAATGGAAAACTTAAGCTCGCAGATGATGGAGATGTTAGAAGGCGAGGATTCTGACGGATTTGTTGTTGATGGCGATGCGGGTGGCTTTAATATGGGAAGCTTTCTTTCAAATATGTTTGGTGGCAGTGTGCCAAGCGAAAACGCACCCATAAAAAATGATAGCGGTGAGAATAAGGATAATAAAAAGCATAAAGAGAAAAAGAAAAAGCTTCTTGACCTTTATGCCACAAATCTTACACAGAAGGCGCGTGAGGGTGGCGTTGACGTTGTTGTCGGGCGCGAGAACGAAATAGAAAGACTTGTGCAGATACTTAACCGCAGAACAAAGAACAACCCTGCCCTTTTGGGTGAGCCGGGCGTGGGCAAAACCGCAATTGCGGAAGGCTTTGCCGAAAGAATAGTTTCAGGAAATGTCCCTGAAAAGCTTCTTGATAAGGAAGTATACCTCCTTGACTTTACAGCTATCGTTGCGGGAACGCAGTACCGCGGTCAGTTTGAGGCAAGGCTTAAGGGAATTGTTGAAGAAACGAAAAAGCTTGGAAATGCGATTTTGGTGATTGATGAGCTTCATAATATAGTCGGCGCAGGCGATGCGGAGGGTGCGATGTCTGCCGCAAATATTTTAAAACCTGCACTTGCGCGCGGTGAAATTCAGGTAATCGGTGCTACAACACTTAAGGAGTACCGTAAATTTATAGAAAAGGATTCTGCGCTTGAAAGAAGATTTCAAACGATTATTGTGGAAGAGCCGAGCGAGGAAGAAACTGTTGAGGTTCTCCGCGGGATAAAATCGTATTACGAAAATTATCACAAGGTTAAAATTTCCGATGACGTAATCCGCAGTGCAGTAAGACTTTCAAAAAGGTATATTACGGATAGATTTTTGCCTGATAAGGCTATTGACCTTATTGATGAGGCTGGAAGCCGTGCAAACCTTAAAAATGCAGTGCTTGTACGTATAAAAAACACCGAAAAGGAACTTTCTTTGCTAGAGGAAGCTTCTATACTTGAAGAAGAAGCAGAAGTTGATTTTGAAAAGCTTGCCGAGATAAAGGCGAAAAAATGCGCACTTGAAAAGGAGCTTGAAAATTTAAATTCACAGCTTTCTGATGTTTTTCTTACTGTAGAGGATATTGCAAGGGTTTTAGAAGTGTGGACAAAAATCCCCGTAAGTAAAATCACACAAGGCGAAACCGAAAGGCTGTTAAACCTTGAAAACCACCTTCACACACGTATTATCGGACAAAACGAAGCTGTAAGTGCCGTAAGCCGTGCAATAAGAAGAAACCGCGCGGCGCTTTCAAAAAAGCTTCGTCCGTCGAGCTTTATATTTGTAGGTCCTACGGGCGTGGGTAAAACAGAGCTTGTCAAAAAACTTGCTCTCGAGCTTTTTGACAGTGAGGATTCTTTAATACGCGTTGATATGACAGAATTTATGGAAAAGCACTCGGTTGCAAAGCTTATCGGCTCTCCTCCGGGTTACGTAGGGTATGACGATGCAGGTCAGCTTACAGAAAAAGTAAGAAGAAAGCCTTACTGCGTAATTTTGTTTGATGAGATAGAAAAAGCGCATCCCGACGTTTTAAACATTCTTTTGCAAATTCTCGATGACGGGCGCGTAACTGACAGTCACGGAAAGGTTATAAGCTTTGAAAATGCAGTTATAGTTATGACAAGTAACGCAGGAAGCGACTGGAAAGGAAGCGGACTTGGCTTTACCGAAAGTGCGTCAAAGCAAAATAATGACAAGGTTATGCGTGCACTCCGTCAAATCTTCAAGCCTGAATTCTTAAACAGAGTTGATGAGATAGTTGTTTTTGATTCTCTTACAAAAGAAGATCTTGAAAAGATTTTTGACCTTTTGTTTAATGACCTTTGCGAGATGCTCGCCGAAAGAGATATGAAAATTGAAATCTCAAAGGATGCAAAGGACGAAATTGTGAATAGGGCGCTTTCTGAAAAGCTTGGCGCAAGACCGCTTCACCGCCTTATTAACCGCACTATTACAGATAAACTGTCAGATAAAATTATCCGCGGAGTGCAGCAGGATACAATTTACGTAAAACTTGAAAACGGAGAGATAGTTTGTGACTAACCGTATTTTAGTTATTTATGAAAATCTTAAAGAAAAAGAAAGTTTTAAGCTTTGCGAAAAGGCAGTTCGTGTTCTTTTTAAAAGATTCAGAAAAACAGTCAGCTTTTCTTACATTTCTTCTGATGTGTTTTATCTTAAAAACTCACTTTCCATATTAGAAAATGAAAATGCAGACGGAATTGTTTGCGATATTTCTTTGGAAAATATGGATTTCTTTTTAAAATCATCAGGTGCATTTGTAAAAATTCACGATATATCGGGGCGCAAGGTTATAATCCCCTCATTATCTCTGGATTTTGAATTAAGCGAGAATGGTCTTTTGGGAAGTTTTGATTTTGAACGTGAAAGCTTGAAAAAAGCTATCCGTGAGGCAGTTTCGTTATCTGAAAATGGCACGCGGGAAATTACGCTTTGCACATCCTCCCTTTTCCCTTCTGCCAATGATTTTCTTTTAGATGTTTATGAAGATGTTCTTTTAAATCACCCCAAAATTATCTCTTTAGGAATAACTCTTCCCGAAATTTTGTGGGGCGGTGTAAATTCAAGCGGAATTATCCTTGCAGATACCTTTTCGGAGGAAGGCGTTGTTTTAAGTCTATATCAAAGGCAGTTGCAAAAGATTGGATACCTATTAATTAAGGGTGATAGCTTAAAGCTTTACTGCCCTGAGCGTCTCCCTAATGACGAAATCGGAAATCTGAGGCTGTGCCTTATGCTTTCATCCTTTGCGGGAGCTATTGAAAACGAGCTTGGACTTAAAAATCTTTCAGACTGGTTAAGGCGTGCTATCGCTTTGGCACTTCTAAAAAGTCCGCTTTCTTCAAACGAAGGATTTATAGAGTCAGTCATAGAAATAATCAATCAAAAAATGAGACAGAGACAGGCGGATAAAGATGATTATAGAGGTAAATGATTTTTTGCCCGAGCACACCTTTGAATGTGGTCAATGCTTCCGCTGGACGCGCATTGACGAAAATAAGTATGAGGGTGTTGCAGGCGAAAGGGCAGTGACAATTTCATATAAAGATAATTTGATGGAGATTGATTGCTCCGAGGAGGATTTTAATTCCTTCTGGAAAGATTATCTTGACTTAGAGCGCGACTATAAAAAAATCAAGGACACGCTTTGCAAAAATGACACTATGAATAAGGCAATAGCTTTCGGGCATGGAATTCGCATTCTTCGTCAGGAATTTAGTGAGGCGCTTATTTCCTTTATAATATCGCAAAGAAGCTCTATTCCCAAGATAAAATCTTGTATCGAAAAGCTTTGCCGTGGGTTTGGTGAGCCAATTACTTATAATGGAAAAACGCTTTATGCTTTCCCGACAGTGGATGTGCTTTCGAGTATGAGTGAAGATGACTTCAGGGCGCTTGGTGTAGGCTATCGCGCGCCGTACCTTGTAGACGCCTCAAAAAAGCTTAAGGAAAATCAGATTAATTTTGATATTTTAAACGGCACCGACACGCTTCTTGCCCGAAATGAGCTTCTTAAGATAAAAGGTGTCGGGGATAAAGTGTGCGATTGTGTTCTTTTATTTTCACTTGGAAAATTTGACCTCTTCCCCTCTGACGTATGGATTAAAAGAGTTATGGAAGAGGAGTTTCAAACAACTGATGCCAAAGGCACGGGAGAAAGTGTTTTTGGATTATACAGCGGATTTGCACAGCAGTATTTATTTTACTGGCGTAAGGGGAAAATTAACAAATGAAAAATTTCTTTGCAGATGCATATTTTAATAGTATTTTAGACGTTACGGCAGACTATCTTAAGGGAAAAAACCTTTTCGGGCTGATACTCGATATTGATAACACGCTTATCGGCCATGATGTTCCAACGCCTGATAAAAAAGTCCTTAAGCACCTTCGCGCGCTTGAGGCGGGTGGAATAAAGCTTTGCGTTGTGTCTAACAACAGCGAGGAACGTGTTAAAAGCTTTTGCGAAAAAATAGGAGTATCTTTTTACGTGTCAAAAGCGCTTAAGCCACGTTTTATAGGTTACGAAAAGGCATCGCAGGAAATGAATCTTCCTCTTTTAAATATTGCTGCCGTAGGTGACCAGGTGTTTACTGACGTTTGGGGTGCAAAGCGTGCAGGGTGCTTTAGTATACTTACAAAGCCTATTCACAAGGGAAACGAGGGCTTTTTTATTGCACTTAAAAGGATACTTGAAAAGCCTTTTATACGAAAATTCCATAATATGTGAAAAAAAGCTTGCATTATTTAGTTTAAAGTGATATACTGTTAATGGTTATGAGAGTGGGTTGTGCCCACTCTTTCGTATTATATAGAATTGAAAGTGAGGGGTTTTGTGTCTAAAATTGAGTCTTTGTTTGAAAAGATAGCTTCTCCCGTGTGTGAAAACCACGGAGTTTATATCTACGATACGGAATATAAAAAAGAAGGAAGCGACTATTATCTTCGTCTTTATATTGATAAGGAAGGCGGGGTTACAATTAATGATTGTGAAGACGTAAGCCGAGAATTAAGTCCTATTTTAGATGAGCATGACTTTATAAAAGACGCTTATATTTTCGAGGTTTCTTCCCCGGGGATTGACAGACTTCTTTCTCGCGACTGGCACTTTGAAAAAGTTATTGGAAAGGATATTGATATAAAGCTTTATTCTCCGATAGATAATTCAAAGGAGCTTTCGGGAAAGCTTTTAAACTACGATGGTAATTTAATAACTATAGAGTTAAACGGAAAAGAATTTACTTTAGATAAAAAGCTGGCGGCTTCTGTTCGCCTGAAATTTTGATAGGAGTGAAAGACAAAAATGAACAAGGAATTAATTAATGCATTAGAAGCACTTGAAACTGAAAAGCACATTTCTAAGGAGCTTATGTTTGAAGCGCTTGAGACTGCACTTGTTACTGCTTACAGAAAGAATTTCGGCAGTAACTACGAGTGCTTTGCAGAGGTAAACCGCGAAAATGGTGATATGCGCGTTTATTGCACAAAAACAGTAGTAGAGGAAGTTACAGACCCTTGCCTTGAAATGACTCTTGAAGAGGCAAAGTCAATCAACAAACGCTATAAATTAGGTGATATTGTTGAGATTGAAGCGTCCCCCGCAAAATTCGGAAGAATTGCGGCACAGACTGCTAAACAAATCGTTGTGCAGAAAATCCGTGAGGCAGAACGCGGAAATATGTATAACGAATACAGTGACAAAGAAAATGACGTTATGACTGGTAAAGTGGAAAAGCTTGACAGACGCGGAATAATGATTGACCTTGGTACTGCAGAAGCAATTCTTGCGCCAAGCGAGCAAATCCCCGGCGAAAGCTACACACCCGGTAAATACCTTAAGGTTTATGTGTTTGAGGTTAAGAAAACTACAAAGAGTGTTAACCTTATGGTTTCAAGAACTCATCCGGGTCTTGTAAAGAAGCTTTTTGAAAAAGATGTTCCAGAAATTGCTGACGGAAGCGTTGTAATCAAAAACATCGCGCGTGAAGCAGGAAGCCGCAGTAAGCTTGCAGTTTACTCTGAAAATCCTGATATCGATCCCGTTGGCGCATGCGTAGGACAAAAGGGCACACGTGTTGCATCTATCGTTGAAGAGCTTAATGATGAAAAGATTGACGTTATCCTTTACAGTGAGGACCCCGTCCAGTATATCAGCGCGGCACTTAATCCTGCAAAGGTCTTAAGCGTTGAAATTGATGAAGCAAATAAATCCGCCGTTGTAACAGTGCCGGAATTTCAGCTTTCTCTTGCAATCGGTAAGGAAGGACAAAATGCCCGCCTTGCTGCAAAGCTTACAGGCTGGAAGATAGACATAAAAAGTGATGCAACAGTAAGCGGAAAGGAATGATTTAATGTTCATTCCAAAAAGAATGTGCATTGTTTGCAGGCAAATGAAAGAAAAAGATGAATTAGTAAGAATTGTCAAAAACAGTGCATCAGAAATCTTTGTTGATAAAACCTTTAAGGCGCAAGGTCGCGGTGCGTATATCTGCAAAGATGCATCATGCCGCGAAAAGCTTGTAAAAACACGCGCTCTTGACCGCGCATTTCGGTGCACAGTAAGTAGTCAGTGTTTGGAAAATATAATGAAGGAACTGATTTAATGAACGACAGACTACTCGGTATGCTCGGGCTGTGTGTCCGTGCGAGGAAAGCCGCTTTGGGAACTTTCCTTACAGAAAAGGCCATTGACGAAGGGCGCGCAAAGCTCGTAGTTATGGCAGAAGACATTGGTGAAAGCAACAAGCGGAAAATAGAATCTAAATGCAAAGCCGAAAATATAAAAATAGTTTTTTATTCTACAAAAGAAAAGCTTGGGCACGCTACAGGAAAAAAGAATATTCCCGTAATGTGCATTTGTGATGAAGGCTTTAGCTCGTCTGTCATTAAATCTATAGAAAATACATCTTGCGACAGCCTATAAATTATGGAGGTGCTCTAAATGATTGCAAAACAAAAAATAAGTGTTATTTCTAAAGCTATTAACGTTCCCGGTAAGGAAATTGCAAAGGTGATTTCCGATATCCTTGGTGTTACTAAAAGTACATCTGCAAGCCTCGATGTGAATGAACTCAGCATCGTTATGGAATACTATACCCAAAGCTTTGACGATGGCACTTCAATAGAGGATTATATCGCCTTAAGTAAAGAAAAGGCAGAAGAAAAGAAAAAGGAAGAGGAGCTTAAGAAGGCACAGGAAGCTCCCGAGGAAATTGACGAAAAGGAAGAGGAATTTGTTCCGCATAAAACTGTAAGATACGTTGACACTAAAACAAACACTGTTGACCTTGACGTTCAGCTTGCAAAAGAAAAGGCTGAAGAGCTTGCGCCTGAAATCAAGGACACAGAAACTAATAAACAGCGTATTAAAAAAGGAAAACAGCAAAGACAGGCAAGCCAGAAGAAAATGCCCGTTAAGCCTGAAGCTCCAAAGCCTAAGAAGGTTGAAAAGCTCCATGTTGTTATTCCTGATGAAATCACTGTTGGCGACCTTGCGCAAAAGCTTAAGGTTGGCGCAACAGAAATTATTAAACGCCTTATGCAGCTTGGTATTATGGCGGCAATTACGCAGTCTATTGAGTATGACGTTGCCGCACTTATCGCAGAGGATATGAATGCCGAGGTTGAGCGTGAAATAATTATTACCGAGGAAGATAAGCTTCTTGGAGACGCTGATGCTCCGGATGATGAAAAAGACCTTCTTCCCCGCCCGCCAGTTGTTGTTGTTATGGGTCACGTTGACCATGGTAAAACAAGTCTTCTTGATGCTATCCGCAGTGCAAATGTAACTGCAAGCGAAGCAGGCGGAATTACCCAGCACATTGGCGCTTATATGGTAAATATTAACGGAAGTCAGATAGCATTTTTAGATACACCCGGACACGAAGCATTTACTGCAATGCGTGCGCGCGGTGCACAGGTTACTGATATTGCTATACTCGTTGTTGCAGCGGATGACGGTATTATGCCCCAGACTATTGAGGCGATTAACCACGCTAAAGCTGCAAATGTAAGCATTATTGTAGCAATCAATAAGATGGATAAAGAAGGCGCAAACCCTGACAGAGTAAAGCAGGAGCTTACAGAGCACGGCCTTGTTTGTGAAGAATGGGGCGGTGACGTAATCTGTGTAGAGGTCAGCGCTAAAATGCATAAAAACATTGACCAGCTTCTTGAAATGGTACTTCTCACTGCGGAAATGAAAGAGCTTAAAGCTAATCCCAACCGCCGTGCAAAAGGTACAGTTATCGAGTCAAAGCTTGATAAGGGACGCGGTCCTGTTGCGACTGTTCTCGTTCAAAATGGTACACTTAAAGCAGGAGATATCATAGTTGCAGGCACTGCAGTCGGCAGAGTTCGTGCTATGACTGATGAGCATGGCAAAAGAGTTAAAGAGGCACTTCCCTCTACCCCTGTTGAAATTGTAGGCTTAAGCGAAACTCCTGACGGCGGTGACTTATTCTATGCAGTAACGGATGAACGCGCTGCAAGAAATGTAGTTGAAGCAAGAAAGCAGAAAATTAAGGATGACGCTCTTAAGGCAAGTCAGCGCGTTAATCTTGAGGACCTCTTCAGCCAGATTCAAGACGGTAGCGTAAAAGACCTTAACATTATCGTAAAGGCAGACGTTCAGGGTAGTGTTGAGGCAGTTAAGCAGAGCCTTGAAAAGCTTTCAAATGAGGAAGTTCGCGTTCGCGTTATTCACGGCGCAGTAGGCGCAATTACTGAAAGTGACGTATCTTTGGCATCGGCATCTAATGCGATTATAGTTGGCTTTAACGTTCGTCCTGACACGGGCGGAAGAAATGCAGCCGAAATTAATAAGGTTGAGCTTCGTATGTATAGAGTTATCTATGACGCAATCGAAGAAATTGAAGCTGCTATGCGCGGTATGCTTGCTCCTAAATTTAAGGAAGCAATTATCGGTCACGCTGAAATCCGCCAGACATTTAAGGTTAGCGGTGTCGGCACAATCGGTGGTTCTTATGTTACTGACGGTAAAATTCAGCGTAACTGCAGTGTAAGAATTGTCCGTGATGGTATTGTTGTGCATGAAGGCGAGCTTGACTCACTGCGCCGCTTTAAAGATGATGTTAAGGAAGTTAACACAGGCTACGAATGTGGTCTCGGCTTCGTAAACTATAACGACATTAAAGAGGGCGACGTTGTAGAATGCTATATCATGGAAGAAATTAAGCAATAAATCTAAAGGAGATTATTATGTCTTTTAAAAGAACAGACAGAATATCTGAAGAAATAAAAAAAGAGCTTAGCTCTATAATCCGTGACCTTAAGGATCCCAGAATTCCCCTTATGACAAGCGTTGTAGCAGTAAATGTATCAAGTGATTTACGCTATGCAAAGGCCTATATAAGCGTTATGGGAAAGCCTTACGAAAAGAAAGAGGCAATAAAGGGACTTAATGCCGCATCAGGCTATATAAGGCGCGAAATCGGAAGCAGAATCAGAATGCACTTTGTACCTGAATTTTCCTTTGTTGAGGATGACTCCATAGAGTACGGTGCACATATAAATGACCTTCTTAATCAAATTAAAAAGGACTGATTTTATGCCAAAAAAGGTTATTGAGCATTTAATTAAAAGTAAATCAGTGGCAATATTTGTTCATATTAATCCTGACTGGGATGCAATCGGAAGTGCATTTGCACTTCGCGGTGCACTTCGCGCGCTTAAGGTCCGGGCAGATATATTTACAGACGCCCCCCTATCCCCTTATTTGAGCTTTATGGAAAGCGATGTAATCTCTTTTGAAGAGGGTGCCTGCGCCCCTGATTACGAATGCTTTTGCGCGCTTGACGTAAACAGCTCCAACAGGATGGGCGCCTGGGGAAAATTTTTTGAGGAAAAAGATAACACCGTTTGCATTGACCACCATATAAAGAGCGAACCCTTTGCCCGCCTTGAATATACTGACCACAAGCGCAGTTCAACGGGTGAGCTTGTGTTTGACCTACTTGAGCAAATTAGCTTTCCTTTAACTAAAGAGATTGCAAGTTATCTTTATTGCGCAATTTCAGCAGATACGGGCTCTTTTCAATATGCATCGGTAAACAAACGCACGTATGAAATTCTTATTTCTCTTTATGAATCGGGAATTAATACAACCCATCTTTGCACCATGCTTTACGAAAAGAACTCCTTAAAGAAGCTTAAGCTTCAGGCGGAAGCACTGTTTTCCTTAAAAACATACAAAGACGGAAAAATTGCAACAGCAAAAATAACAAGAGAAATGCTGAAAAAATACAATGCCCAAAGGTCAGATACCGAAGGGCTTGCGCAAATTCCGCGCACGCTCGACACTGCCTGTTTAAGCGTATTTTTAACAGAGGAAGATGACGGAAGCATTAAAGCAAGTCTTCGCGCAAGCGGTGATTTTGACGTTGAGGCGGTTGCTAAAAAGTTTGGCGGCGGCGGACACAAAAAGGCTTCAGGCTGCAAAATTACCGGTATCAGCATTGATGAGGCGGAAAAGCTTATTGTAAGTGAGTTAGAAAAATTATGAGTAATTACAGTGGTATAATTATAATGAATAAGCCGGTGGGTATATCCTCGCACAAATGTGTGAGTATTGCCCGCCGTGCATTAAACACGAAAAAAATCGGTCATACAGGCACACTTGACCCCGAGGCGGGCGGTGTGCTTCCCTTACTTATCGGCCCTGCAACACGCGCGGCCGAGTTTTTGACTGCCGATGATAAAAAGTACCGCGCACGCGTTTTACTTGGCACCACAACCGATACTCTTGATATGGCTGGAGAAGTACTTGAAAAGCGCGAAGTCAAAGCATCCCCCGAAGAAATAAAGGAAGCTATTTTAAGCTTTGTCGGAAAAATAGAGCAAATTCCCCCTATGTATAGCGCAATCTCCGTAAATGGCACGCGCCTTTATGACCTTGCGCGTCAGGGAATTGAAATCGAAAGGAAAGCGAGAAATATAACGATTTACTCTATTGATATTATTTCAATAAATATTCCGGAGGTTGTTATAGATGTTTCCTGCAGTAAGGGTACATATATAAGAACACTTGCTTTTGATATCGGTAAAAAGCTTGGTTGCGGGGCGTGTTTATGCGGACTTACCCGCACAAAATGCGGAATTTTTGATATTGAAAATTCGGTTACGGAAGAAGAATTAATATCTCTTTCTGAAAATGGAAAACTGGAAGATATCATTATTCCCACAGATAAAGTTTTTGAAGAATACAAAGCCGTAAAGCTTGACAAAAAAAGTGCGGACCGCGTAAAAAACGGTGTGCCGATTTATTTTAAAGGCTATGATGAAGGCGTAAAGCTTCGCGTTTATGACGAAGAAAGTACTTTTATCTCCATTTCAGAAACCAAAATTATAGATGGCAGACTTTGCCTTAAGCTTGTAAAGGGGTTTTATTAATGAAACCAAGCTGTGTTGCACTCGGTTTTTTTGACGGAGTCCATATTGCACATAAAAAAATAATAGAGGATTGTGTTTCAATTGCGAAAGAAAAGGGGCTTGTGCCAATTGTCCTTACCTTCAACCTTTCTCCCCTTGAAATACTTTCTTCCACAAAGCCAAAATATATAACAACCTTTAATGAGAAAAAAGTGCTTATTGAAAAGCTTGGATGTAATTTTCTTTCTCTTACCTTAAGTAAAGACCTTTTATCTATGAGTGCAGAAGATTTTGCAACTGAAATTCTTGTTAAGGAATATAACGCAAAGCATATCGTATGCGGATTTAACTACCGTTTTGGCAAAAACGGTGAGGGTGACGCCCTTCTTTTAAAGGAGCTTGGAAGAAAATATGGTTTTGGCGTTTCGGTCATTGAGCAGATTTTTGTTGAGAAAGAAAGCGTGTCATCAACAAATATAAGACAACACATATCAGAGGGTAACATTAAGAAGGCAAACGAAATGCTTGGAAGAAATTTTTCTATTTGCGGTGTTGTAGAAAAAGGCAAACACCTCGGCTCTTCCCTTGGCTTTCCGACTGCAAATATTGTGCCTGATGAAAGCGCAAATTTGCCTAAAAACGGAGTTTATAAAACATATGCCATAATAGATGGCAAGCGCTATAAAGCAATAACAAATGTGGGCATAAACCCCACTGTCGGAAAAGAAAAAAAGCACACTGAAACCTTTATTCTGGATTTTTCAGAAAACCTGTACAGAAAAGAAATCAGAATAGAATTTATTCATTTTATCCGCGATGAAATGGCATTTTCTGATATAGAAAAACTAAAAGAACAAATAAAAAAGGACGTAGAAAAGGCAGAGATTTAATCTCTGCCTTTTATTTCATCCCAGTATTTTTCAGTTTGCTTTTCTAACTTGTTATTTCCCGGTATATAGTATTTTTTATCCTTAAGTGTATCGGGAAGATACTGCTGGGAAACATAGTTATTGGGATAACTGTGCGGATATTTATACCCCGTGCCATGATTAAGCTTTTTAGCACCACTGTAGTGTGCATCCTTAAGATGCGGTGGGATATCTCCCATATTCCCGCTTTGAATGTCTGCCAGAGCCTCGTCAATCGCGCATATTACGCTGTTTGACTTTGGCGCAGTGGCAAGCATAACAACCGCTTCGGCAAGAGGAATTCTAGCCTCGGGGAATCCCAGCTGAAGTGCCGCATCAACACACGCTTTTGTAATTACTATGGCGTTTGGATAGGCTAAACCAACGTCTTCTGCTGCCATAACAAGAATTCTACGGCAAATGCTTTGAATATCCCCCGCCTCTACAAGACGCGCCATATAGTGAAGCGCGGCATCAGGGTCACTTCCTCTTACCGATTTTTGAAGTGCACTTAAAACGTCATAGTGGCTGTCGCCGTCACGGTCGTGGCGAAATGCCTTTTTCATTGTAACAGATTGCGCAAGCTTCATATCTATATGCATCTTTTTGTCTTTACCGATTTTTGATGCCATAATACAAATTTCAAGCGAATTAAGTGCCTTTCTTACGTCACCGCAAGCTGATGCCGAGATATGCTCTATTGCATCCTCCTCCGCTTCGATTGGGTATTCCTCTTTTAAATCCTCGATAGCAGAAAGAACAACCTTTTTTATATCTTTCGTGTCAACGCTTTTAAATTCAAATACCGTTGAGCGCGAAAGTATCGCATTGTATATATAAAAATACGGGTTTTCCGTTGTTGAGGCGATAAGCGTAATGCTCCCGTCTTCAATACATTCAAGAAGTGACTGCTGTTGCTTTTTGTTGAAATTCTGAATTTCGTCAAGGTACAAAACTATTCCGTTTTCACCCATAATTGAGCGTGATTCTTCAACAATTCTTTTAATATCCGAAACAGATGCGTTTGTTGCATTAAGCTTATAAAAAGGCTTATTTGCACTTTTCGCCGCAATATTTGCAACCGTGGTTTTTCCTATTCCCGACGGCCCGTAGAAAATCATATTAGGGATATTACCTGACTTTATTATATTGTATAAAACTTTTCCTTTACCTAAAATTTCGTCCTGCCCCACCACTTTTTCAAGTGAGTCGGGACGAATTCTGTCGGATAGTGGTTTATTCATTTACTCACCGCCCACTTTTATTGTATCATATATTCCATATAAATGCAATTACTCATTTATTTTTTATGAAATTTAATTAAGAGTACTTGAATTGGTGAATTTTTTGTTATATAATGTGTTGTGTTATTATGATTTTGGGGGGTATTTTATGGCAACGATTGGATTTGACAATAATAAATATCTTCACTTGCAGTCAGAGCACATAAGAAAAAGAATTGCCCAGTTTGGCGGCAAGCTTTATCTTGAGTTCGGCGGCAAGCTTTTTGACGACTTTCACGCCTCCCGTGTTCTTCCCGGATTTGAGCCTGACAGTAAGCTTAAAATGCTTATGCAGATAAAAGACCGCGTTGAGTTTATGATTGCAATAAACTCCTCGGATATAGAAAAGAATAAGCAGCGCAGTGACCTTGGCATAACTTATGATGTTGAGGTTATACGTCTTATTAATGCTTTTCGCGAAATCGGTTTTTATGTGGGAAGCGTTGTTCTTACAAGATTTAACCATCAGCCTTCAGCTATAGCTTTTCAAAAAAGGATTGAGCTTATGGGGGTAAAGGTTTATCATCATTATAATATTGACGGGTACCCGTCTGACATTTCTAAAATAGTAAGTGATGACGGATATGGTAAAAATGACTATGTTGAAACTACCAAGGAGCTTATAGTTGTTACCGCCCCCGGTCCCGGAAGCGGAAAAATGGCAACGTGCCTTTCCCAGCTTTATCATGAGCATAAGAGGGGAATCGGGTCAGGCTATGCAAAGTTTGAAACATTTCCTATCTGGAATTTGCCCATTACTCACCCCGTAAACCTTGCGTATGAGGCGGCAACTGCTGATCTTAACGATGTAAATATGATTGACCCGTTCCACCTTGAAGCCTATGGTGACACCACGGTAAATTACAACCGTGACGTTGAAATTTTCCCTGTAGTCAGGGATATGTTAAACAAAATTTTAGGCGAATGCCCGTATAAGTCCCCTACAGATATGGGTGTAAATATGGCAGGCAACTGCATAATTGACGAAGAAATAGTCAAGGAGGCGTCAAGGCAGGAAATTATACGAAGATATTACCACACACTTTGCGACCAGAAAAAAGGCGAAGATGTTACTGATGCTTTATTAACGCTTGAGCTTCTTATGAAAAAAGCGGGTATTAAGCCTACTGACCGCGTGGTTATAACCCCTGCTCTTAAAAAAGCGAAGGAAACTCAAAAGCCAGCTGCAGCTCTTTGTCTTCCCGATAAAACTATTATTACAGGTAAGACTTCACTTCTTTTGGGTGCTTCTGCTGCAGTGCTTTTAAATGCACTTAAGGCGCTTGCAAAAATAGATGATGAGGTGGAGCTCATATCCCCCCATATTATTGAGCCTATTCAAAAGCTTAAAACCGAAAACTTTGGAAATAAAAATCCAAGGCTTCATACGGATGAGGTGCTTATTGCACTTTCAATCTGTGCAACAAGTGACGAAAATGCCCGCCTTGCGCTTAATCAGCTCGGAAAGCTCAAGGGGTGCGACATTCACTCCACAGTGATTCTTTCCTCTGTTGATGTAAAGGTGTTTAAGCGCCTTGGACTCAACTTAACGTGTGAGCCGGTGTATCAGGAAAAGAAAATATAAAACGAGTTCTTTGAACTCGTTTTTTTCTTGAACAGATTTGTTATTTATAGTATAATTGTTTTATTAGGATGTGATTTTATGACAAGGAAAGAACGGGCGCAGGCCTTTTTTGATATTTTAAAAGCACTTTATCCCAAGGCTCCTTGCACGCTCGACTACACTACTCCCTGTGAGCTTCTTATTGCAACACAGCTTGCGGCGCAATGCACTGATAAAAGGGTAAATATAGTAACAAAGGACCTTTTTAAAAAGTATCCTGATTTACAAAGCTTTGCAAACGCATCTTTAAAAGAGCTTGAAGAGGATATCCGCCCTACAGGTTTTTACCATAACAAAGCAAAAAATATAATTGGATGCGCAAAAAAACTGATAGATGAATTTAATGGTGTTGTTCCTGATAATATGGAGGACCTTCTTTCACTCCCCGGTGTTGGAAGAAAGACCGCTAATCTTGTTTTGGGCGATATCTTTAACAAGGGCGGAATGGTCATTGACACCCACGCAAAAAGGCTTTTATTCAGGGTAGGACTCACGCGTGAAACAGACCCCTACAAGGTTGAAATGGATGTTGAAAAGCTTATTTCAAGGGAAAATCACAGTGAATTTTGCCACCGTCTTGTAGAACACGGACGCAGAGTCTGCACCGCGCGCAATCCTAAATGCAAGGAGTGTAAGGCATCCTTCGTTTGCAAAAAATTAACGAAAAAAATGGGTTGAAAACATTCTTTAACTATAGTATAATATAAGGTAGATTTATATTTAGGAGGGAATTCATATGAAAAGAAATTTTTACGATTATGATGAAGAGCTTGTTGAAGCCAACCCCTATCTGTTTGCTGATATTAGTAATGTTAAATATCGTGATAAATGCAAGCTGATGTTATCCGCATCTCTTAATCACTTAAAACAGCGTTCAACTCTTATAGTTATGCTTGTTCTTATCGGAACTTACATACTTTTAGGCGTTATCGGCGCAGTTAATTTTCAGTTCTTTAGTAATGATATCGTGCAGTACGTTACGACAAACCTTGACATTATAGTTAACGCACTTCTTGGCTTTTTCTACGGGCCTGTAACGTGTGCAATCGGTGTTATGCTTTGTACCATTGTCAGAATGATTGCGCTTCACCCCGATGCATCACTTTTGTATTCTATCGGTGCTTTTATAGCAGGTTTTATACACGGCTGGATTCTTTACCGTCATAAGATAGTGTGGTTTGGTTCACGCTTCCGCGGTTTTTATACTGACCTTCTTACAAAGGTTTTTGTTACAAGATTTTCTGTTTCTATTATTGTAAATATTGCAATAATGTCAGTAATATACAAGATATTCGTAAATTACCCCTTTAGCTTTTTCTTCAGAACTTACTCAAAATCAGGTGTTTATCTTTCAACACCAATGGAATTTGTTAAGGTATTCTTTGTAAGTGCTATATTTGAAGCTATTGTGGTATTTATCGCGCTTTCAGTTATAAACTTCATTGTTTCGCTTGCATTCCCGTCATTTAATGCAAGGCCTTCGCTGATTATAAACGAAGATGGCGAAGTAATAAATGTTGAAGACGCTTTTGAAGAAATGCCCGAAGATCTTAATGCGGGCATCCTTGAAGAGAAAAAGAAATAACATTTCTTTTCGCAGGTTTAGGAGGATTTAAATTGGATTACTCTTTTGATGATAAAATTGATGTTAAGCTGATTACAATGTTTGTTATCGACAGTTTTCGCGTGCCTGTGCCGAATTCTTACCTCGTTGATGTAATAATGCTTGAGCCGATTGTTAATTACTTTGACCTTGAAAATCATCTGGCAGAGCTTTTTGAGGAAGGTTTTGTCACATACTATACTGAAAATTGTGATAAGTTTTATTCTCTTACCGATAAAGGTAAGGAAGCGCTTAACTTCTTTTCCTCCAAAATTCCGAAAACTGTCCGTCAAAGGCTTTTAAAGACAATAAAGCAAAAGGAAAAGGAATTAAAAAATTCTCTTTCCTTAATTGCAGATTACAAGAAAATAAATGACATTGAATATAAGGTTTCTTTAGGTATAACAGAAGGAAGTTCTGATTTGTTTTCCCTCACAATCTCTGTTGGTGATGAGATAACAGCAAAGAAAATGTGTGCAAAATTCAAAGAAGATCCGCAATTATTATACTCTGAAATTCTTTCGATGCTTATAAAATAGTTAATTATGAGGTGAAATTTATGGCAGAATTACGTTGGCATCCACTTACTAAAGACTGGGTTATGGTTGCATCTCACAGGCAGAACCGTCCCCAGATGCCTAAAGACTGGTGTCCCTTTTGTCCGGGTCCCGATAATGATAAGGTTCCGAAATCATTTGATGTTTTAAAGTACGATAATGATTTCCCGGCACTTTCTCAAAATCCGCCGATTGAGGATGATGTTGAAACCGCAATTTATAAAACAGCTCCGTCTTATGGAAAGTGTGAGGTTATACTCTACTCTCCTGAGCATACTGTAACTCTTCCCGAGCTTAGTGTTCCACACGTTCGTAAGCTTGTAGATTTATGGACAGAGCGTTTTGAGGATTTAAGAAAAGACGAAAAGATTAAATACATCTTTATTTTTGAGAACCGCGGAGACGTGGTTGGTGTTACTATGCCCCACCCGCACGGTCAGATTTACGGGTACAGCTTTATTCCCAAAAAGCTTGAGCTTGAGCTTTCCTCTTCAAAAGAGCATTTTGAGGAAAGTGGGAATTGCCTTATTTGCGATATGCTTCGCGATGAAAAAGAGGACGGGCGCAGAATTATCTTTGAAAATGAAGATTTTATCTGTTTCCTTCCATTCTTCAGTGAATATCCCTATGGCGTATACATTGCTTCAAAGGCGCACAAGCAGTATCTGTCAGAATTTAATGACCGCGAAAAAACAAACCTTGCCTCTGCAATAAGAAACGCTGCAGGAACGCTGGATAATCTCTTCGGCTATACATTCCCATATATGATGTGTATGCATCAGGGGCCTGTAAATGGTGAAGATACAAGTGATTTTTATCATTTCCATATTGAATTCTTCCCACCGATGCGAAGTGCTGACAAGCAAAAATTCAACGCTTCAAGTGAGACAGGCGCCTGGGCACATTGTAATCCCACTGCTCCCGAAGAAACAAGTAAGGAGCTTCGTGAGGCTTACAAGAAATACATAGAAAAACAATAAAATCCGAAAGGAATAAAAATATGACCGTAAATGAAATTAAAAAGGAATTTATAAAGATATATGGCGGAAATGAGGACGATTTACGCGTTTTCCATTCCCCCGGCAGAGTAAATCTTATCGGTGAGCATACCGATTATAACGGCGGCTACATCTTCCCCGCTGCTCTTTCAATGGGTACTACCATTGTTTTAAGAAAAACAGGAGGAAATGTTATAAGACTTAAAGCGACAGACCTTCCCGACATAATTGAGATGGATATAAATGACCTTGAAAGCTACAAGGACCTCTGGTGGGGAAATTACCAGGCTGGCGTTTTAATAGAGCTTATAAAAAAGGGCTACAGCGTTTCTGGCTGCGATATGCTCTATGACGACACTGTTCCGCACGGCGGAGGACTTTCCTCTTCTGCAGCGATTGAGGTTTCAACGGCACTTGCCTTTGCCACTCTTTCAAACGAAGAAAAGGGAATTTCTGAAAGTGTAGATATGGTTGAAATGGCATTTATCGGTCAGGCGGCAGAGCATAATTTCTGCAATGTAAAATGCGGAATTATGGACCAGTTCACTTCTGCTATGGGCAAAAAGGACCATGCGATTTTCCTTGATTGTAAGAGTATGAATTACGAGCTTGTGCCTATTGTGTTAGACGGCTACAAAATCGTTATTTCAAATACAAACAAAAAGCACTCGCTTGCATCAAGCAAATATAACGAAAGAAGAAGTGAGTGTGAAAAAGGTCTTGAGTATTTAAAGCAGGCTATGCCTGAAAAAGCTTGCCTTGGCGAGATTACGGTTGAGGAATTTGAAGCTAATAAAGAGCTTATTAAAGATGCGATTGTTCTTAATAGAGTAAAGCACGTTATCTATGAAGATGACAGAGTTCTTAAAAGTGTAGAGGCTCTTAAGAAAGGCGATATTAAGGCGTTTGGTAAATTTATGAATGAAAGCCACGATTCACTCCGTGACTTGTATGAGGTAACGGGGATTGAGCTTGATACTCTTGTGGATGAGGCAAGAAAGATTGACGGCGTTTTAGGTTCACGTATGACAGGTGCTGGCTTTGGCGGAAGCACTGTTTCAATCGTAAGAAATGATGCAGTCAGTGAATTTAAAGAAAAGGTCGGAAAGAACTATACCGAAAAAATCGGCTATGCCCCGTCCTTCTATGTTGATGATATAGGTAACGGCGGCTGCGAATTAAAATAAGGGAATTTAAAGAATCCCCTTAAACGCAAAAAACAAATAAAAAAAGGAAGATGTTTTAAAAACATCTTCCTTTTAATTTTGATTATTATTTAACCATTGATGCAACTTCATCAGCGAAGTTGTCTTCCTTCTTTTCAAGGCCTTCGCCCTTTTCAAGACGGATGAAATCAACAATTTCAATTGTTGTTCCGAGAGCAGCAGCCACATCCTTTGTGTAAGCTGTTACGCTCTTGTCGGGATCCTTAACGAAGGGCTGTTCAACAAGGCAAACTTCCTTGTAGTACTTCTTAATTCTGCCTTCAACCATCTTTTCAGCGATAGCTGCGGGCTTACCTTCGTTAACAGCCTGAGCTGTAAGAATTTCTCTTTCTTTGTCAAGAACCTCTGCGGGAACCTGATCAACCTTTGTGTACTGAGGATAAGCTGCTGCAACCTGCATTGCGATATCCTTAGCATAAATCTTGAATTCTTCTGTTTCAGCCTTAGCAGCATCTGCCACGTCAAACTTAACAAGCACACCAATTCTGCCTTCGCCGTGAATGTAACCAACAAGAGTACCTTCAAAACGGCCGAAGCGACGGATGTTCATATTCTCGCCGATTGTAGCAATCTTTTCGTTAAGAGCATTTTTAACTGTCTGAGCATCGTTAGCAATATACTTTGAATCAAGAAGTGCTTCAACGCTCTCGGGGTTTTCCTTTATAATCTGCTTTGTGAGGTTGTTAACAAAATCTCTGAAGTCTGCGTTTTTTGCAACGAAGTCTGTTTCGCTGTTAACTTCGAGTACTGCGCCAACGTTTCCTTCAACAACAACGTTTACAAGACCTTCTGCTGCAATTCTGCCTGCCTTTTTAGCTGCAGTTGCAAGACCTTTTTCGCGGAGGAATTCGATTGCTTTTTCCATATCACCATCGCATTCTGAAAGTGCTTTTTTGCAATCCATCATTCCGCAACCTGTTTTTTCTCTTAACTCTTTAACGTCCTGAGCTGTAAAATTCATATATAATCCTTCCTTTCGTTTGCAAATAATTATATAAAATTATTCAAGTGTAATATCGATTTCTTCCTCTTCGGGAGCTTCCTGTGTGCCTTCGTTACCTTCTACGATAGCGTTTGCAATTGTAGAAACAACGAGCTTAACTGCACGGATAGCATCGTCATTACCGGGGATTACATAGTCAACATCTTCAGGGTCGCAGTTTGTATCAACAATAGCAACAATCGGGATGTTGAGCTTTTTAGCTTCAGCAATAGCTATTCTTTCTTTTCTGGGGTCAACAACGAAGATTGCTGCGGGAGCCTTCTTCATATTCTTGATACCGCCAAGATATTTTTCAAGCTTTTCCATTTCGCCTTTAAGACCGATAACTTCTTTCTTGGGAAGAAGGTCGAAAGTACCATCTTCTTCCATTTTGTGAAGCTGAGAAAGTCTTTCAATTCTCTTTTTGATTGTCTTAAAGTTTGTGAGCATACCGCCAAGCCATCTTGCATCAACATAATGCATGCCTACGCGGATTGCTTCTTCCTTAATGGTTTCCTGTGCCTGCTTCTTTGTACCAACGAAAAGGATTTCGCCGCCATCTTGAGCAACACTGTGGATGAAGTTATAAGCTTCCTCGATTTTTTTAACAGTTTTCTGAAGGTCAATGATGTAGATACCATTACGCTCTGTAAAGATATACTCCGCCATTTTAGGGTTCCATCTTCTTGTCTGGTGACCGAAGTGAACACCTGCCTCCAAAAGCTGTTTCATAGAAATAACTGACATGTAAAACACCTCCATTTTATTTAGTTATTTACCACCGCGCCCATGTCACAAGCGATGCGGCAGCACCTCCACCATCCTCAACATGTACGCCCTTCCCCAACGGGGCACATGGCGCCACTCAGACGGTGTGCGTATTTTCATGCCATATTATGATACCACAAACAAAACTTAAATGCAAGCTTTTTTTAAAATTTTGGAAATTTAGTTTACTTGACTTTTTTTTACTAATAATATATAATAAATCAAATCATTTTGGGAGGCTCATAAATTGATTGAAAACTTTTTTCCTGTAGCACAGCAGGTACTCGTTTTATTTATATTTGTCCTTTGCGGATACGTTTTAGGAAAAACAAAGCTTCTTGACGAGGCAGGTGTGAGGACATGCTCAAATATTGTCCTTTACGTTGCAACCCCCTCTCTTATCATAAGCTCTTATATAAGAGAGTTCAGTATTGATTTATTAGGCGAGCTTCTTTTAAGTATTCTTATAGCCTTTTTACTTCATCTGGTTTCAATTATTGCGGCGCACACAATTTTCAGGAAAGACTATGATGACACGCTTCGCCTCCGCAGATTTTCCATTGTTTTTTCAAATGCGGGATATATGGGGCTTCCCCTTCAGGTTGCACTTCTTGGAAATATGGGCGTGTTTTTGGGGGCGTCCTACGTTGCCGTTTTTAATATACTTGTATGGACCTACGGTATTTATATTATGTCAAAGGACAAAGGCTCTTTTTCAGCAAAAAAGCTTATTAACCCGGGGCTCATTTCAGTTATAATAGGTTTAATTATATTTGTTTTTTCTGTGCCAGTGCCAAGTGTAATAAATTCTGCGCTTTCCGGCCTTGCATCACTTAATACGCCAGTGCCTATGATAATTGTGGGCTACTTTATGTCAAAATGTAACATAAAAAAGCTTTTTACTTCAAAAATATGCTATAGCATTGGAGTTTTAAGGCTTATTATTCTCCCCCTTACCTGCCTTTTGGGAATGTATTTCTTTGGTGTTCGCGGAGATATGCTTGTAAGTATGACGATTGCGGCATCTACACCGGTTGCAGCGATTACGTCAATATTTGCTGTTTTATATAAGGCAGACAGTAAAATATCCGTAAATCTGATATCCTTTACAACGCTTGTTTCCATAATCACAATGCCAGTAATTGTGTCACTTGCACAGTTCTTGGCATAAAGGAGTCTTTTTATGAAAATATATGAAAGCATAACTGATTTAATAGGTAACACTCCCCTTCTGGAGCTTAAAAAGTATTCAGGAGGACTTTCCTCAAAAATACTTGCAAAGCTTGAATGCTTTAATCCCGCGGGAAGTGTTAAAGACAGAGTTGCAAAATCCATAATTGAAGATGCCGAAAAAAAGGGGCTTATAAAAGAGGGTAGTGTTATTATTGAGCCGACAAGCGGTAACACCGGAATTGGACTTGCACTTGTTTGTGCAACGAAGGGGCTTAAAGCAATACTTACAATGCCTGATACAATGAGTGAGGAAAGGATTGCTCTCCTTAAAGCTTATGGGGCAGAGGTTATTTTAACTGACGGAAAGAAAGGCATGACAGGCGCGGTAGAAAAAGCAAACGAGCTTTTAGAAAAAACAGAAAACTCCTTTATTTTAGGTCAGTTTACAAATCCTGAAAATCCAAAAGCACATTACAATTCAACCGGTCCTGAAATCTGGCGAGATACTGACGGCAGTGTAGATATTTTTGTTGCGGGAGTTGGCACGGGCGGAACACTTTCGGGCACGGGCAAATTCCTTAAAGAGAAAAACCCCGATATAAAGGTGGTTGCGGTTGAGCCTTTTTCCTCCCCCCTTCTTTCAGAGGGAAAGGCAGGCGCACATGCCATTCAGGGAATCGGTGCAAACTTTGTTCCAGAAACGCTTGACATGAGCATTATTGATGAAATAATCAAGGTCAAGGATGAAGACGCAATCAGCCAAGCAAAAGAGTTTGCAAAAAGCGAAGGTTTTCTTTCGGGGATAAGTTCAGGTGCGGCACTTTTTGCGGCAAGAGAAATTGCAAATCGACCTGAAAATAAAGGAAAAACAATTGTGGTAATTCTTCCCGACAGTGGAGAAAGGTATCTGTCGTGCAACTTATTTGCATAAAAATAGTGCCTCACTTTTTTGTGAGGCACTATTTTTATGCAAATAACCAAATTTTTTAGTCTATTTTGTTTGACTGCGCATATTTTTTGTGGTATAATATTAGAAAATTTTATTTTATTAGGAGGCAATATTTATGAGTAGAGTTTACAACTTTTCTGCGGGACCATCAATGCTTCCCGAAGAAGTTTTAAAAATTGCAGCGGAGGATATGCTTGATTACCATGGCAGTGGTATGAGTGTTATGGAAATGAGTCATAGAAGTAAAGTCTATGAAGAAATCATTAACACTGCTGAAAAGGACCTTCGTGATCTCCTTTCTATTCCCGATAACTACAAGGTATTATTCTTGCAGGGCGGTGCATCAAGCCAGTTTGCGATGATTCCGCTTAATCTTCTTAAAGAGAATAAAAAGGCTGATTATGTAATCACAGGCCAGTGGTCAAAGAAAGCTTTCAGCGAAGCTAAAATTTACGGAAATCCCAATAAGGTAGCTTCAAGTGAGGATAAGGTATTTAACTACATTCCCAAACTTTCAAAGGATATGTTTGACCCTGAAGCGTCTTACGTACATATCACGCTTAACAATACAATCTATGGTACAAAATACAAAGAGCTTCCCGACACAGGTGACGTTCCGATTGTTGCAGACCTTTCTTCCTGCATCCTTTCAGAGCCTGTTGATGTAAGTAAGTACGGCGTAATCTATGCAGGCGCACAGAAAAACGTTGGCCCTGCAGGTGTTACAATCGTAATTATAAGAGAAGACCTTATCCGCGAGGATGTGTTAGACATTACACCTACAATGTTTAAGTATAAAATTCATGCTGACAACGCGTCTCTCTATAACACACCTCCGTGCTACGGAATTTACGTTTGCGGTCTTGTGTTTAAGTATCTTAAAGAGCTTGGCGGTCTTGAAAAGATGAAGGAAATTAACGAGAATAAGGCTAAAATCCTTTACGATTTCCTTGATAGCTCCGAGATGTTCAGAGGAACAGTTGTAAAAGAAGACCGTTCACTTATGAATGTTCCTTTTGTGACAGATTCTGAAGAGCTTAACGCTAAATTCATTAAAGAAGCAACAGCTAACGGCTTTGTAAACCTTAAGGGACATAGAACTGTTGGCGGTATGCGCGCAAGCATCTACAACGCTATGCCTACAGAGGGCGTTGTGGCACTCGTTGACTTTATGAAGAAGTTTGAGGCTGAAAATAAATAAGGAGTAGTTTGAAATGTTTGACATATTAACACTTAATAAAATATCAAAGACAGGACTTTCTCACCTTGGTGAAGAATTTAATGTTTTGGATGAATGTAAAAATCCTGACGGAATTTTACTGCGCAGCTTTTCAATGCACGATATGGAGCTTGGGGATAATCTTAAGGCAGTAGCACGTGCAGGCGCAGGCACAAACAATATTCCGATTCCTGCTTGCACAGAAAAAGGAATTGTTGTATTTAATACCCCCGGTGCTAATGCAAACGCGGTTAAGGAGCTTGCAATTTGCGCACTCCTTCTTGCATCAAGAGATATCTACGGCGGTATGAAATGGGCTGAAACCCTTAAGGGCGAAGGTGAAGCCGTAGGAAAGCTTGTTGAAAAAGGAAAGGGTGCTTTTGCAGGGGTTGAGCTTGCAGGAAAGACAATCGGTGTAATCGGTCTTGGTGCAATAGGCGTTATGGTTGCAAACACTGCAAAGAGCCTTGGAATGACAGTTCTGGGTTATGACCCTTATATTTCAGTTGATGCTGCATGGAACCTTTCAAGAAGTATTGTTCACGTAAATAACATAAACGATATTTTTGCTAAAGCAGATTATATTACAATTCACGTTCCGCTTAATGACAAGACAAAGCACACAATAAACGCTGAAAATCTTGCACTTTGCAAAGACGGTGTAAGAATTATAAACCTTTCAAGAAATGAGCTTGTTGAAAATGGTGCTATCCTTTCTTCTATCGAAAGCGGTAAGGTAGCAAAATACGTTACAGATTTCCCGAGTGATGACCTTCTCTCTGTGGAAAATGTGGTTTGCATCCCCCACCTTGGAGCATCAACCAATGAATCGGAAGAAAACTGTGCAGTGATGGCTTCTTGTGAGCTTCGCGATTACCTTTTGAATGGTAATATTAAGAATTCGGTAAACTTCCCGAATTGTGCGATGGACAGAGAGTCACCTGTAAGACTTTGCGTGCTTCATAAGAATGTGCCTACAATGATTAGCCAGTTTACAAGTCTTCTTGCAGATGACAATATTAACATTGACAATCTTATCAATAAGTCTAAAGGCGATTACGCTTATACTATTATCGATATTGCAAGTGACCATAGCACTATTGAAGAAGAACTTATGGCAATAGACGGAGTAATTAAGGTAAGAAAAATTAAATAATAAAGGGAATGTTAAAATACTCCAGAGCGCAAAAAGGGAGTAAATAACAAGAATAAGGTCAGCTAAAATTTGCATATTTTATAACAAAACGAAGGAAAACCTCAAGATTTGAGGTTTTCCTTTTTTATTGCCTTTTTGCTACGAACAAACTTCACCTCTCGCGCGTCGCAAGGCTCGCTATGGTTTAAGTTTTGTGAAACTTAAACTTGTCGCTCGGTTGCTCCTTTTCCCCTTAAAGTCTTACGACTTTCGGGGACCCCGAAAAGCAGACCTTGCTTTTTGGGGAAAGGAAAAGCAATGCATTGAGCGTAGGTTTTGTAATTATCTCAAAACCGAAGCGATGTCTGCTTTGCTTTGACGCCATACGCCTTCGGGTAACCCCTGCGGGTTCAGTTTGTCCATTCTGAAGCATTTTTCCTATTCCCTTGAATGTGGAATAATAAAAACGCCCCCGATTCAAATCGGAGGCGTTTATTAAATTAGTCAGCTAATGTTACGCTTGCAACAGGCTTTAGGTTTCTCATATCCCATACAAAGAGCTTGTATGTGGTATTTGAGTTAAATTCGCCCTCAAGCGTTGCACTGATTTCTGCTTTTGATGTGTAGTCAAAGTAGTCATTCTTTGTAAGAGTGCTCTGCTTACCTTTTATACCATCTTCGAAGAGAAGCGGAAGAGTTACACTCTTGATAAGCTTCGATCCATTAAAGGCTGAAAGGATTGCTTTTGTATTGAACTGAAGCTGTGGCTCTGTCTTTGTAAGTGTTGCACTGATATTTACGCCACCCTGCGTGTCCGCAACAGAAACATCGCTTATTGCTACTTCTTCAGTAAGATAAAGCTTATCTGTGTCAAGAAGGCTCTTAAGACCATCAAGCTTTTCATCATTTGATTCATAAAGAGCTTCGATAGCAAGGCGAGCCGCAATCTTTGCACCTTCAATATTGAAGTGTGAAATGTCACCTGCAGCATCTACAGTACCGCCTACATACTCAAGGTCACCAATCATTCCTACACCGGGATGTGCATTTATCATTTCATTGGTAAAGCCGTATTTTTCAATCATTACCTTTCTTGATACCTGCATATCCTCAAAGTATTCAAGCGGAAGCTGTGCACCTGAAGCGGGATCATAGTCATACTCATCAACAATAAACTGCTGGTGCTTTGTACGGAGGTCAATTACGGGAATATTTTTTTCTGCGCCAACCGCTTTCATCGTATCTATAAATTTGTAAGAAGGATTGTACATTCTGCTGTAGCCTGCTGCACTTGTTACCAATACAACGTTTACGCCATACTTGCGCATTTCGTCAATGTAAAGAGTTTTGAGGTTATTTGCATATTCAGTAAGGTTTGCACCAAACTTGTGAACTTCTCCGTCAAAGCTATCGGCTGCTGATACAACCTTATATACTTTGTCACCCTTCGCCACAAGCTCACCTGTAACAGGGTCAATCTGACCTTCTTCCGCAGTTACTGTCACAGTCGGAATTGAGTAGCTTTCATCATTAGGTGCAGTAGAAACGAAGAGATAGTCGCCCGGGAGAATATGCTTCATAACTCTTTCCTGCATAAGATTCTTCTGGTAATAGAAACTTGCAGATGTAGAGCCTGATTCTGCAGTGTTAACTACGTTTGCACCTTCAAAGTAATCGCCAAGGAATGAACCCCAACCCTGATAAGGATACCACTTGGGACCAAATACCTTGAGCCAGTCACACATAAGCGAGTCACCTGCGGTGTAGATTGTGGGCTTAATCATATCCTTGTTTACATATTCTGCAAGAGATACGATTGTGGGAGCTGTGCTTTCGCAGATAGCTTCCATCATCCATCTTGCATACATCTTTGCGCCTCTTGCGGTAAGATGTGTTCTGTCGTCCGCTACAAACATATAGTCTTCGTAGAATGAAGGAACTATATTGCCTACCTTTTCTTCATCTGGTGTTGTGTCAAGAGTCTTGAGGTACTTGATGTAATCAATAATCTTTACTCTAAAGTCAATAACATCAACGCCAAGCTCTGCTGCAACGTCCTTCATAATAAGTCCGTATGTTGTATCTTCAGTATAGTTATCTATGTCCACGCTGCCGCCAACGCCTGGGTAAAGCGGAAGCATAAAGATGGGCTGACCGCCAAGCGCTTTTATTTCATCAACATACTTTGTAAGATATTCTCTATACTCTGCTTCAGTTGTGTGAGTGTTTACTGTCTGAGTATTTCCATCTTCGTCAGTATACTCATGCAATGCATCTCTTACCTGGTCATTTGCACCAAATTCAATGATTACAAAGTCACCGGCTGCGATGTGCGGCTTAACCAAGGTTTTATAGAACTGCGGGTCCTTATAAAACGACATTGTGCCGTGGCCCGGAGCGCCTGCGAGTATATAGTTACTTACATTACCCTCAAAGTAATCTCCCGCATAGTAGCCAAAGCCCTGAATCTTTTCAGGATATAAGTCACTGTCAGTAGGATATTGTGGAATAAGTGAGTCACCCATAAAGAATACTGCGGGCTTACCTGTAAGGCCCCTTACAGTAACGTTAAACACTGCCTCTTCCCCTGCAGCTGTTGTTGCGGTAAGGATTACAGAGGTTGTATTTTCAGGACGAGTTACTGCACCAGTTGTTGAGATAACTGCGGAGTTAGAAGATTTCCAGGTAAGCGTCTGCTCTTTACCCTGGTAGGTAATCTTTTCGGGAAGGGAAATGTCATTAAGCACCGAAGCGATTGCCTGACCATTTGAGATCATGTTCCAAGTAAGAACATCATAGATATTATCGTAGTAGTATTTAACTACAAAGTCATCAAGGTATGTAAAATCTCCATGGTATGTTTCAAATCTGCCTGCATTAAATTTAACTGTATTTAACAAGTTATCTCCCTTTGTATCAATCGCAAACTGATTGTAATACACACCATTAGAAAGAAGATAAAGCGGCTTTCCGTCTATATAAATGCTGTAGTAATTATCATCAAGGTTCATTACGATGATGTAATCTACCCACTGACCTTCCTGGCGTTTTGCAACAGTGCCTAAAAGGTCTAATTCATCAGTATTTGTTTTATTTCCCTGAACGTTTGCATTCTTTCCAAGGAAGCATCCGTTAGCGTTAACACCACTGATAGTTATTTTTTCACCATTTTTATAACCAGCATAATTATAATAGGAAACCATTGAATCATGCTTAAGAGCAAATATATTATTTGCAGAGCTTATGCCATCAAGCACAAGTGAAGGATAGCCATTAACATTTGAAGGACTGTCTGCATTTGTCATAAGCTTAAAGCTGTATGAAATAACACCCTTGTAGTTTCCTTCATCATCCTTCTTTAGCATATCGCTGGGGATTTTGTTATACACGTTCATCGCACCAATTTCAGCATCACGCGGTTTGCCATCCTGATAGAACCATTTGTTATTTGTTCGTGTGTCTACTGATGTATACGCCTTTGTTTCCTCACTGAAATTGGTTACTTTATACCAAGCCTTAAGATTACTTCCATCTTTAGTAATGATGTAGTCCACTCCACCGAAGTTTCTGTGCATACCCTTTTGTGCAGCACCACCATTATGAGAAACTGTATACTCACTTGCATTAATTTCAGCTATTTCATCAGCTGTAGCATACATAAATGCACTACCGGGTTCAAGCGCGATTGCAACATTTTCCGCATTTTCTGTTTTCGGAACAACTCTTATGTATGGAGCAACAGAGTTTGCACCTGCTGTGCCACCGGTAGAATAGAAGCCACCTGAATTTTGTGCCTGTGAGTTAATGAACTGGCCTACCTTTGAAGTTGCAGGATTTTCAAAATTTTGCTCTAAAATAACCTTACCGGGCATATCGTCAATTGTAATGCCCGCTGCAACTGAAGGGATAACGCCCTTACCCGTAACTGTAATTTCAAATGGGAATTCTGCCCCTTCAACAGTTGCAGTAAGTGTTACATTTGCATTTAATGAGCCACGTGCTACCTTACCTGTGTTTGAAATTGCATCTGTATCAGAGGATGTCCATGTAACATTAAAATCCTGTTCTCCATCTGATACCGTAGTTGGAAGATCAAGATCATCAGTTACTGCCTTTATCGGCTGACCGTTTGAAATCAAGTCCCAAACAAGAACTGTTCCAAGTCTGGATAAAACAACAATATTTTCAAATACAAATTCTTCTTCACCTACTGTTGCAGTAAGTGTTACGGTTTCATTTGTTGCTATACTACGTGTAACTGTTCCGTTAAGTGCAATTACATTTTCATTACTTGACTGCCATGTAATAGGGCAATTAACGCCGTCTATCTTTATTGTATCAGACATTTTAAGATTCGATGTTACAGCATCCATATTCTGACCATTTGAAATTTTATGCCAGATAAGCTCTTTGCTAATCGTTTCAGGTTCAGCATATTTAACTTTGATATTATCTAAATAGAAATTGTTGTCAATAAATCTGCTACTACGCTGCATAAGAATTTCCATAGTAGCTAAATTGAATGTACCAGTTGTATGCGCAAGATAAAATTCATCATAATATTTTCCGTCTTCAAGACCCGCATAAACAGGCTTACCATCTACATAATATTTGAAAACTGATGTTTTAAGGTTGTATGAAACCACAACATTGTTCCATTTACCGGGGACATATGCAGGATATGCAACAAGATCACTCACGCTATCTTTTGTACCTTCTACATCGGAAGTTTCACCAAGATATAATGTAGCAGAGTCAGGTGTTGACTTATTTTCATCATTAACAGTAATAATCCTTGAAGATGGAATCACGAGACCTGCATGCAAATCCATTGTAAGATTTCCAAACAAAGTAAAATTAATTGAGCCGCCAGGCACGGTTGTTTCGTCAACATACTGACCGTCATTCTTATAGTCAAATGACCATATAACAGTACCTACATCTTTCTCATCAGCTTTTGTCGCGAGATCATTTGTCCAATTGTACGAGTTACTAAAATAAGCTCTCTGGTTTGAGTTAGAATTCACGGTCAAGCCGATATCCTTTCCTAAACCGCCGTAAAGATGCATCACGGGTGCACCTTTCCACATCGGTGTGAAAAATCTGTTCGTTGCATCACCCGTTGTTGGAACCAAGCTTGTATCATAATCATATGTACCCTCTACAAGGTTACCATCATCAAGGTCACCAGTATTTGTAATTGGGTACCATGCTTTAAGATTGTTTGAATCGATAGTAATCAAGTAGTGAATATCGTTTGTTTCGGTACATGCAGGAGTGTTAACTATACCGGTATTAACTGCTTCACTCGGTATAAACCTGTAATAAAACGCATTCACAGGGCTTCCATTAATATTAACTTTGTAAGTCCCTGCATCACGGGCATCTATCTCGTCCTCAGTTGCATAAGAATAACCCATAATGGTACGTGCTTCAAGCACCTGACCGATTTGTCCATCCGCCTGAGTCATTTCGTTAATCATAAATGTTCCGGTGTGGGTGTTTGGGTAAAGGTCCTGTCTCAAATTACCAGCGCCAGCAATACTACTATTGCTGATACCATATAATCTGGTTCTGTCATTAATACCAGCCCATGAAAATCCGGTGGAATACTTTACCTCGCCAAGGAAATCATCTATCGTGATGCTGTCTTTAGCATAAGATGTAATCCCAAGCGTACCTACCATAGAGAGCACCATTGAAAGTGCCAATATGGCTGACAAGAATTTTTTCATACATTTTCCTCCTTAATTTACAAGTAATTAAATTATACTATTTTTTACTTATTTTTTCAATTAGCACAATACACAAATAAGGAACCTTTTTTTTGTATATTATGCTAATTTATTTTTGTGTATTTTTTATCCCGCGAAGAATATGCTTTTTCGCCTCTATGGCACTGTTTGTATCGAGCGGCTCTACCCCTTCAAGCGGGTATGGGATTTTTAATTCCTTGTATTTGTGTGCGCCCATTGTGTGATACGGTAAGACATCAAGCCCTTTTACATTCTGAAGCCTGCCGATAAATTCACCAAGCTTTATAAGGTCCTCTTTTTTATCCGTAAGTCCCTTTACAACAACATGCCTTATCCAGACGGGGATTTTTTTGCTTTCAAGATATTTTGCAAACAAAAGTATGTTTTTGTTATCGTGACCTGTAATCAGCTTATGCTTTTTAGGGTCAATGTGCTTAATATCAAGCATCACAAGGTCAGTGTACTCCATAAGAGCATCTAATTTTCCGATATCATCGGGATTAAAGGTTATGCCCGAAGTGTCGAGCGCCGTATGTATCCCCTCTTTTTTTGCTTTTTTAAAAAGTTCAGTAAGAAAGTCTGTCTGCAAAAGAGGTTCGCCGCCACTTGCGGTAATCCCGCCATTTTTGTAAAACGGACGGTTTTTATTAAGCTCTTCAATTATTTCTTCCGGCTCAATTTCCTTACCACCGCTAAAATTCCACGTGTCAGGGTTATGGCAATACGCACAGCGCATCGGACAGCCCTGCATAAAAACAACATAGCGAATCCCCGGTCCGTCAACCGTGCCAAAGGATTCTGTTGAGTGAATTCTGCCTTTCATAGCGTCAGATTTTATCGTGGAAGGTTCTTGAAATAACCTCATCCTGCTGTTCCTTTGTAAGCTTATTAAAGTTTACTGCATAACCGCTTACGCGGATTGTCAGCTGCGGATACCTCTCTGGATGCGCCTGCGCATCTAAAAGAGTCTCTTTTGTAAATACATTTACGTTTAAGTGATGCCCGCCCTTACTTACATAACCATCGAGCAGGGAAACTAAATTATCTATTTGATTCTGAGATGCTTTCATTAATCTTCCTCCTTTACATCGAGTCCTTCAAAAAGGGTTGGAGAGCTGCACGCCCCGCCGATACAGTCGATATCTATATCACCTGTGAAAACACGGTCATCCTTTCCGAGCGCACCGGGAATAATTGAGAAGGTATTTGATATACCGTCCTGCGCATCACGGAAAGAAAGCTTCGAAACTGTTGAAAGAGATGCAACTGCGCCATGGGTATCCCTTCTGTGCATTGGGTTTGCACCGGGGGCAAACGCCTCCCCTTTTCTTCTGCCGTCAGGCGTTGCACCTGTGTTTTTACCATAAACTACGTTTGATGTAATCGTAAGAATACTTGTTGTAGGAATACTTTCGCGATAGGTATGGTTCTTCCTTATGTGACCCATAAATTTATGAACAATGTCATAAGCTATGGAGTCAACCCTGTCGTCATCATTTCCATATTTGGGGAAATCGCCTTCAATTTCGTAGTCAACTGCAATTCCCGCTTCGTTACGGATTGTTTTAACCTTTGCATATTTAATTGCAGAAAGTGAGTCTGCAACAACTGAAAGTCCTGCAATACCTGTTGCGAACCAGCGTGTGACATTCTTGTCGTGAAGTGCCATCTGGATTTTTTCGTAGCAGTACTTGTCATGCATATAGTGAATGATGTTAAGGGTATTAACGTAAACCCCTGCGAGCCACTGCATCATTGTATCATATTTTTCCATTACCTCATCAAAGTCAAGGTATTCGCTTGTAATAGGCTGATAACGTGGCCCAATCTGCTTGCCTGAAATTTCATCAACACCGCCGTTAATTGCGTAAAGAAGGCACTTCGCAAGATTTGCACGCGCACCGAAGAACTGCATTTCCTTGCCAAGACGCATTGATGATACGCAGCACGCGATTGCATAGTCATCACCGTGAGTTATACGCATGAGGTCATCATTTTCGTATTGAACTGACGAGGTTTCAATCGAAATTTCAGCACAATACTTTTTAAAGTTTTCGGGAAGCCTTACAGACCAGAGAACTGTGAGATTCGGCTCGGGCGCGGGGCCAAGGTTTACAAGAGTGTGAAGATAGCGGAACGACATCTTCGTTACCATATGTCTTCCGTCAATGCCAACGCCAGCAATCGACTCCGTAACCCACTGCGGGTCACCCGAGAAAAGCGCGTTATATTCGGGTGTGCGAGCAAATTTAATTAAGCGAAGCTTCATAATGAAGTGGTCAACCATCTCCTGAATTTCTTTTTCAGTATAGATGCCCTCCCTTATGTCTCTTTCTGCATAGATATCAAGGAAGGTTGATGTTCTTCCAAGTGACATTGCTGCACCGTTTTGCTCCTTAACAGAAGCAAGGTAACCAAAATAAAGCCACTGGATAGCCTCCTTAGTATCAGTTGCCGGCTTCGAAATATCAAACCCATAGCTTTGAGCCATCTTTTTAAGGTCTTCAAGGGCACGAATCTGCTCACTAATTTCTTCTCTGTTACGGATAACGTCATAAAACATTGTAGAGCGCGTTGTTTCCTTCTGCTCCATCTTATCTTCGATAAGCTTATCCACACCGTAGAGAGCAACCCTTCTGTAGTCACCGATTATTCTTCCTCTTCCGTAAGCATCAGGAAGACCTGTTATAATGTGACTTGAACGGCAGGCGCGCATTTCAGGAGTGTATGCATCAAATACACCTGCGTTGTGTGTTTTTCTGTGCTTTTCAAAAAACTCCTTAATCTCGGGGTCAATGGTATAGCCATTATCAGCACACGCCTTTTCAGCCATACGGATACCGCCGTAAGGCATAAGTGCACGCTTAAGGGGCTTATCAGTCTGAAGTCCTACGATTTTTTCCTTATCTTTATTTAAATATCCGGGGGCATGCGAGGTGATTGTGGATATAACCTTTGTATCCATATCAAGCACTCCGCCCTTTTCTCTTTCCTCTTCAAAAAGCTTCAGCACCTGCTCCCAAAGGGAAATTGTGTCCTCTGTAGGAGATTCGAGAAAAGACCCATCCCCATCGTATGGAGTGTAGTTATGCTTTATAAAGCTTCTTACATTTATTTCCTTTTTCCAGTTTCCACCTTCAAACCCTCTCCAGGCTTCGAGTTTGCTTGTCATTAGAATTTCCCCTTTTTTCGCGAATTTTACTAAAGAGAATTATATCATACTTTATCTGCTATTACAACAAAAAAGCTGATTTTTTTATTTTATATAATAAACTTTTGCATTTTCATCACAAAATACTTCTTTCACTTTCTTTTCTGCATCTTCAAAAAAGGCGATTGTTTCGGGAACCACTTTTTCCTTTGCGCCGTACTGACCAAGTGTCATACCATATTTCTGGATATATGTGTTACCATACATTTTCGGTAAAAACTCTTCTTTTTGAGCAACGAGATGCACTAGGCGGTATGCACAGCGGTCAAAGATATTGTCGTGAATAGAAAAGTTTTTTGCGGGATTACTATAGCTCCACCCTTTAATAAGTGCGGGAGTGTGGGTGTTGTGGCGCTGTTGTCCCCAGCCGAAACCACCGAAGCGAAGGAAGTTTCCGCACATTTCGATGTTCTCCATTATGCTGTCTGTACCCTCTGCCCTTTCTTCAAGGAAGTACTCAATTGAATACACACAGTTTTCCATAAGATTGTCACTGTAGCGAATGTCTTTCATTATCATTTTGCCGCCTGTGGTTGTCCCCTGATGAGATGCACCTGCGTCAAACACCTGATATATGTAATTGTTATGGATAACAAAATCCTCACTGTTTGCATAAAGTTCAATACCGTTGCCGTATCTTGTAACCCCTCCGCGCTTTTCCTCGGGGAAGTTCGGGTCATCACCAAAATAAGTCTGGATGCAACCTCCTATCCAGCCGATTTCGCAGTTTTGCACATATATTCCCTTTATGCCGTAGCCACCGCCGGCAACTGCAAAATTGGTGTATTTAATGCAGAGGTTGTCGACTGTAACATTTCCTACGTCAATAATGCCTACGACAGTTTTTCTTGTAACCGCCTCTATGTCAGAAAAAACCTCTCCCGGGTTTCCTTTATCGCAGCGAAGATAAAGCTCACCAAAGCTTTTATCATTAAGCAGTGGCACGGGGAAATCCTCTCCCTTTGAAGGGCGCGTGGTAAAGTTATCCTCAAAATACCAGTAAATATCAAGGTCCCCTGTCATTTCGTTTGCCATATCAAATTCCACGCCATCTTTCCATCTGCAGTAAAATTTACCGTGTCTGTAGCTTGGAATATGCTTATACGAATGCTTTTCTCCGCCGTTAAAGACAAGAGTTCCGCAGTCAAGAATTTTTTCATTAAGCTTATATATATTGTTCTTTTCGTCAACAAGAGTCCAGAGATTTTTGTCGGCAAGGTTTTTGTCGTGGCTGTAGAATTTAGGCTTTTCTCCCTCACCATACGCGCAGTAGCTTACGCCCTGCTTTGCCCAGAAGCCTCCGCGGAAAACATCCCCTCTTTTAAAGCGGACTGCATCTCCTTCTTTAAGGTCTGCTTCATGTACCTTTTTAAGTGTTTTCCAAGCAGTTTCGGGCGTTTTACCGTCATTATCATCGTTACCCAGATTATTTACATAATAGGTTGTACCCTTTATTTCAAGTTCGTCTTTGGTGTTTAAAATCTCCTCTTTTCTTTTTTCAAAGGCTTTGTCAAACTCCAATAAAACATCTTTTGTTGCTTCAATCATTACCCTTTCCTCCCCAGAATTAGTTTATTTAATATAATTCATTATTAGCTCAACTAAAAAAACTGTGGTGCATGAAATCACTGCAACCCGAAAAAGTCCTGCACCCAAAAAAGCAAATACAATTCCTGCAATAAGAGCTAACGAGCCAGACACAACGCTTTGTGTGGCATAAAGTATTGCAGGAAAAGTCATAACTGCAAGTGTTACATAAGGAACATAGTATAAAAACGAACGGATAAATCGGTTTTTAATCTGTTTTCTTATAACAGTAAGAGGAAGCACGCGCACCAGATATGTAACAAGTGCCATAATGAAAATGTATATATAAACCTTACTCATCCTCATCCTCCTTCGGGAAAAGAAGTGCAAAGGCACCTGATATAACCACCGTGAGTATGATTGTGCGCATACCCTCTGAAAGAGATGAAATAATTGGCACAATTCCTGCCAGATAGCTTAAAATAAAGCTTATCAATACAACAAAGCCAATCACCTTGTTTTTCTTTGCGGGCGGAATAAAGATTGCAATAAACATTCCAAAAAGTGCAACTCCAAGCGCGCTTACAATGCTTCCCGGCAAGACATTTCCCGCAATCGCACCAAGCAGTGTTCCAAGCGCCCAGCAAGGTGAGGCAACACAAAATGCCCCGTAAGAATAATAAGGGTTTATATAACCCTGCCTTGCAATTGAAATTGCAAAGATTTCATCCGTCAGGCTGTAACCAATCAAAAATCTGTGAAAAAATGGCATTTTTGGGTCTATTCTCTGACTCAGTGCACAGCTCATAAGCATATATCTTGCATTTACTATAAATATAACAAGTGCCATTTCTATAAATGCAGCACTTGTTTTAATAAGAGTAAATCCCGCATATTGCCCCGCCGAGGCGTTACACAAAAGACTTGTAATCATCCCCTGAAGTGGCGTTATTCCTGCCCCGACAACTGCAATTCCCAGTGAAAATGCAACGGCAAAATATCCCATGCCGATGGGAATTCCGTCCTTGAACCCGCTTTTGAATGCGGTTTTGTTCTGAATGGATTTTAAAGAATAGGTACTCATTTTTACTCATGAAAACGGTGCAACCCGTAGGCTGCACCGTCGATCGGTTTCTTTTTATTATTCGTTTTCTGCGCCTTCAATGTCGATTTCGGGAACAGTCTCTTCGGTAGTGAATTCAACTGCATTGCCGTCGGAAATAACATCGCCTGCGGAAAGAACGTCACCGTCGGAAACGATATTGCCGTCGGTGATACCTGCATCGTCAGCTGCGTCTGTTGCTTCGTCGGCAACGGTTTCGCCTTCAGCTTCAGCTGCGTAATCGAAGGTGACGGTCACGGTGTCGGTGAAGTTGAAGCAGATCTTGAATGCGCCGAGATCTGCAAAGCTGTTCACACCTTCTGCATCAAAGGTAACGAAAGCGGTCTTGGTGTAGGTTGCGGAAAGAACCTGTTCGGTTTCCATGTCAATGTTGAAAGAGATTGTGCAATCGCGGTATGCAACGGTGTAGTCGCTGACAGAAACAGCAGTGTTGACCTTTGCAAGCTCGGAAAGAACATATTCCTTGTCAAC
>JAZNSQ010000030.1:0-4037 GCA_045591265.1 Clostridia bacterium
GCTTCTGCAATAACACGACCTTCTTCGGCACTAACAAAACCCTCCACGGTTGAGATAAGGTCAACCAGTAGGGGATATTCGTTTGTACCGAGCAGAACATCTTCGTTCATCTTGGCTCTGCGGCAAGCAAAGTTGGAATATGCGGTGGTAATCAGTGTTACCATATCCTCACCGCTGTATATCTGCAACTCGCACTCTATGTTGCCGGGGGCGAAAGAGGAGGCGAACAGGGATATGGTGATTTCGTTCTTATAGCTGCCGCCAATCTCTACGCCGCCGCCCTCAACGCCGCTGTCCTGCATGGAGATACCGTTTGTCTTAGAGAAAACGGCGATAACACGACAACCACTAAGGTCTACCGCACTACCGCCGTCTGTTACTGTGATGTGTATTCTGTTGCCTGTGTCACCCTCGATAACGGAGAATGTGGGGTTGGTGGAGGTCTGCTTCAACTCCAAGGCAACATCAAATGTTTTATATATCGCCATTAACTGCCTCCTGTGAGTTCATCAAGTTTTGCGTTTATCTCAGCCATTGTCGTGGTGAGTTCTTCCATCATGCCTTTAAGCTCTGCCTGAGTTTTAATGGAGGCACTCAGTTCGTCCACACCGTCAAACAAGGTTTTATAGTTCTCGTTGATGTACTGAGATATCTTGTCCCACTTGGTTTTTTCTTCCAATGTGGCGTTCTTGGGGTAAGGCAGTTTAATGTTCTGCATGGCTTTCTGCATCATAGAGGTCGTACCTTCCCCTCGTAGAAAATCTGCAAGCCGCCCTGAATGGAGAAGTAGCTCCCCGCTTCATTGGACAGCTTCACACTAAAACGGCGGCAAGGCACAGAACGCAGAGGAATGTCTATCATGTCCTCGTTCTGCAACACACGCCGCTCCGTAGTAATTACATTGTTTCGGTTGCTTGTTTCGATGATTACCGTTGTGCCATCACCTCTAAAGAAAAGGTGCTTCAACTGCTTATCCTGATACTTAGCGGACAAGTCCGTGGGCTGTGTCTGCCAGTATGCGGAGATTGCTTTGCCGTCGTACTTGTCGCCCTTGTCAAACTCATACAGATAACCAGTATCGTTGATAAGGTAAATGGTATTCTCAAAGGCGCACATGTCGGCAATATTGAAACCGTCACGCACCATATATGTCCCGTTTGTTGTATCAAAGATAATCACGGAATCGTCGTACTCGCCATCGTTTACACGGCAAGTCCAGTACAGTTTATTCCTTGCAGTAAAGCCCTTGCTTTGAGATATGCTTTTGACTGTATCGATAAAGCTTACAAGGAAGTTCTGCCCATCGTCGAGCAATTCCATGTCTGCGCCGTTAAACAGTTTTACGCCCGATTTTGTGAGCCAGTAGGGGATGTCGGCTTTTACCGCCACACCAGCATTACTCATGTTCTCGGTGAAACGCTCTACACGCTCAACCGTATAATAGGAAGGTCTGTCGCCGTACAAGCGGTAAATGCTGTATCTCTTAAAGATAAGTATCTGAGTGGACAGCTCACACATACCAATGATGGGGTCTGCCGTAGTGTCGCCTATATCCACATAGCCGCCGCTCAAATCCACAGAAGAACCAACGGCAAGCCAATGTTCAATAGTACGACCATCGCCGGGGATTGTAGACCAGTACAGACGGTTGGAGTTCTCAGGGTCGCCAGCGGCAAAGAGTCTACCGTTGTGCATACAGACAAAGTTACAATGTGCATCGGAAGCACCGCCCCTTATTTTTGCTGTGTCACCCGCAACAGGAACAATAGCGGGGGCTTCGTCAAGGGTAATAGTGGTATCGCTTGTAACTTCACCAGCCCTGAATGTGCCGTTGATATAAATACCACCCTCGACAACAAACTTAATCTGCACTTCCTGACTCATGGCATCGGTCAAAGTTACTACTTTGTCGGAGTAACTTTTAACTGTGCTTTCATATATATACTGTCCTGAACCAAACAGCTCAGCGGTGACAGTATTTTCCATGTTGACCTTGATAAGCTGTGTCCTGCCAGTACCGATTACAACAACATTGGTGGTGTTGATTTTAGCCAAAGCATAACCTATCTGACAGTCAGCAGGAAGGTCGGTCGCAAAGGTGTAAACAGGGGTCAAATTCCATTCGCCGTAAGTGCCGTGGTAGATATGCTTCTGAGTGACAGCAAGCATGTTGCCCTCGTCGACAGGAATAAGACGGAGTATTTTGCCGGAGCTTGCGGGAATGGCGTTACTGGAACGCCTGACATAACCTTTCGCTACGGAAAGATTGCCGTCCGAGGTGTCCATGTTTCTTGCATCGATAGCTGTACCTGTACTCAGCAAAGAGCCGTCACGGTGCTGTGCAATACCAAGAAACTCGTTTATGCTATACAGTTCTACGCCCATATCATCACCACATATTCAAAAGCTTGTTCTTTGCGGGGTCTTTTACATGCAGATTGCGTATCTTTGCCAACTGACGATTAAACATGTAAAAGTAATCAATCTGAGTTTCTGTGTTGGTATCCTGCTTATGACAGGCAACGATGTAGTAAGGGATAGCCTTGTGCATGTACTCAGGAAGCTGGGGTTCATCGGTGGAGGAAGAAAGGTCGGCGGGAATGTAGCGGTACAGAATACGCACCGTTTTATTTGCGCCATTAGTTACCTCAATAGTTCCTGTGTAAACCTCTGTCCAAGTCATATTGCTGCCGTTGGTATCCGTGATGCTCTCGATGTAGTAGCAAGTGCGGGGGAGATTACTGAGGTCGTAACGCCCCCTCTCGTCAAGGATTACTTCTGCAAGATAACTGGGTTTAAGATGCTCTGCGATTTCAAACAGGGCTGTATTGGCATAGTCAGTAAAAACATCACGGTATTTATCAACCGTCTGTGCATCCGTGCCACGCTCCAACTGCCGGAGTGCAGAGTAGATAATGTCGTTCAATGTCATGGTGTTTCTCCTATAAACTCAAAAACCCACTTGCTTTACGCCGTGGCAGTTCGGTAAATGGGTCGGAAAGGTCTATTACTTTGCGCTGGTTCTGTTTTGCCGCAAACGCAGGGGAGGGGCGGGACATAAGTCCATAACGCAATGCTTCGGGAGCATGGTCGTTGCCGTCCTTTGCATCCTCTCTGTCGTGTTCGTCATACTGCATCATAGGCATGTACTTGATAAGGTTGGTGCAATTGGAGAATACTTGCAGCCAAGGCTTGCCATCGGGGGCATCAGCAAGAAACTCACGGACACGCTGCCAACCAACCATACGGGAGTTATCCGCTGGCATGACAGGAACTCCCGAAATTGCCAAGCTTTCTGCTATGCTTTCACCAGTAATGCCCTTGCGGGTCATGTTCTGCATACCACGATGCTGCCACATATCAGGAGAACCAACGGTATAGGATACTTTAGTTGCGCCTGTTTGCCGTCTTATCCATGAAGCAACTTCGTTTACATTTCGCTGTGCATGGTAATACTCGTCATACACATAAATGCGCTTGTCAGGAGCAACGGCGAACCACAGAACACAGCAAGGGTCGTTGTAGCCCCAGTCCATTGCTCTGAAACGCTTCCAATGTGCAGGAATGGTAAAGGGTTCGCATACATGCTTATCTCTGCGCCACTCCTTAAAGAACTGACCCTCGATTACATCCCAGTCGCCGTCAAGGTGCGCTCTACGCAAATCTTCGGGCAGAGATTCAAGGGTAGTAAGGTACTCAGGGTCAGCCTCCATAAGAACTGTATTGTCGTAAACCCTTGCAGGAATAAATGAGTAGTTCTCAGGCTTTTCTTTGCCGCGGTATTCTTTGTCGATAAAAAGGCGTTTCACCCAGTCGTGACCTACGCCGCCAGGGTTGCAAGTGTAGTACATGCGCGGCTTGAAATCCATTCGCGATGTACGGTTGCAAGTGGTAAGAAACTGCATTTGCGACTCCGTGAACTGTGTCGCTTCTTCAAGGCAAACCACATCATATTCCTGTCCCTGATACTGGTATACATCGGCTTCCGTATCGCAATAACCCATGCGGATTATGCTGCCGTTGGGGAAGCGGAATAC
>JAZNSQ010000031.1:0-45561 GCA_045591265.1 Clostridia bacterium
AAGCCCTTCGTAATGAAGAGACTTGTTGAAAACGGCAGCGCTCACAACATTAAGAGTGCAAAGAGAATGGTTGAACGTGCCCGTACAGAGGTTTGGGACGTGCTTGAAAACGTAATTAAAGAGCATCCCGTTCTTCTTAACCGTGCACCAACCCTTCACCGCCTTGGTATTCAGGCGTTCGAGCCTATCCTCGTTGAAGGTAGAGCAATCAGACTTCATCCTCTCGTATGTACAGCGTTCAACGCTGACTTCGACGGTGACCAGATGGCTGTTCACGTTCCGCTTTCTCCCGAAGCACAGGCAGAGGCAAGATTCCTTATGCTCAGTGCAAACAACCTTCTTAAACCGCAGGACGGCAGACCTGTAACTGTTCCCACGCAGGATATGGTGCTTGGTAGTTACTACCTTACTATTGAAAAGCCGAAGGAAGTTAAGATTACAAGTGCAGGAGATACAAATCTCGAAGAAGGTAAAATCTACAGATATTACGGCGTTGTTGACAAAGCAAACCGTGAGACAGAAGAAAATGGCAAGAAAATTGCAGAATTCACCGATAAGGGCGTTGGATGCTTTGAGGGTGAAATCGGCGAAGGCAAATACTTCTCTTCTGTAGAAGAAGCTATGATGGCTTATGACGCAAAAGAAGTTGGACTTCACGCACCTATCTTCGTTCGCGTTGAAAAGGAAATTGACGGCGAAATCAAAGAAAAAATTATCCAGGCAACCGTTGGTAGACTTATATTTAATGAAGTTATTCCGCAGGACCTCGGATTTGTTGACAGAACTAACCCCGAAAATGCATTTGAGCTTGAGGTTAAGTTCCTTGTTGACAAAAAGGCACTCGGAAAAATTGTTGACAGCTGTATCCGTGTTCACGACACAACAACTACAGCTACAGTGCTTGACGCAGTTAAAACTCTTGGCTACAAGTTCTCAACAATCGGTGCAGTTACAATCAGCGTAAGCGATATGGAAATCCCCGGAACAAAGGCGGAAAACCTTGCCAAAGCTGAAGAAGAGGTTGAAAAGATAACAAAGCTTTACAGAAAGGGCCTTGTAACAAATGAAGAGCGTTACAGAAAGGTTATTGAAACCTGGCAGGGCGCAAACGATAAGATTACAAAGGCACTTATGGACAATCTTGATAAATATAACCCGATTTACATGATGGCAACATCAGGTGCCCGTGGTAGTATCAATCAGATTCGTCAGCTCGCAGGTATGCGTGGCCTTATGGCAAATACCCAGGGCCGTACAGTGGAAGTTCCTATCAGAGCTTCTTTCCGTGAAGGTCTTAATATCCTTGAGTACTTCATTTCAACTCACGGTGCGCGTAAAGGTCTTGCCGATACTGCGCTTCGTACTGCTGACTCTGGTTACCTTACACGTCGTCTTGTTGACGTATCGCAGGATGTTATCATCCGTGAGGAAGACTGTCATACTCACGAGGGTATTAATGTATCAGAAATCGTTGAGGGTAAGGATGTTATTGAGTCACTTGAAGAACGTATTACAGGCAGAGTTAACTGTGACGATATTCTTCATCCCGAAACGGGCGAAGTTTTAGTTCCTGAAAACACCCTTATTAACAGTGAGCTTGCAAAGAAAATCGTTAATGCAGGCATTAAGACAGTTAAAATCAGAAGCGTGCTTAACTGTCACGCAAAGGTTGGCGTTTGTGCACACTGCTATGGTGCAAACCTTGCATCACGCGGTGACCTTGTAAATATTGGTGAAGCAGTTGGTATTATCGCTGCACAGTCAATCGGAGAGCCTGGTACACAGCTTACTATGAGAACGTTCCATACAGGTGGTGTCGCAGGTGACGATATTACCCAGGGTCTTCCCCGTGTCGAAGAACTTTTTGAGGCGAGAAAGCCCAAGGGCGTTGCGATTGTATCAGATATCGCAGGTACAGTTACAATCAACCGTACAAAAACGAAGACAGAGGTTATTGTGGCAAATGATGAAGGTATGGCACAAACCTACCTCATTCCTTTTGGTTCAAACCTTAAGGTTAATGACGGTGATGTGATAGAAGCAGGTGATGAGCTTACAGTAGGTAGCGTAAACCCGCATGACATTCACAGAATTAAGGGACTCCTCGCTGTTCAGGAATACCTTGTAAAAGAAGTTCAGAAGGTTTACCGTCAGCAAGCCGTTGATATCGCAGATAAGCATATCGAGGTTATCGTTCGTCAGATGATGCGCAAGGTTAAGATTGAAGAGCCTGGCGACAGTAACTATCTTGTTGGTGAAACCGAAGAAAGAATTAAATTTAATGAGCTTGTTGAAGAAATGAAAAAAGAGGGTAAGAATCCTCCTGTCGGCGAAGAAATGCTTCTTGGTATCACAAAGGCAGCTCTTGCTACAGATTCGTTCCTTTCGGCAGCTTCCTTCCAGGAAACAACCCGTGTTCTTACAGATGCAGCAATCAAGGGTAAGATTGACCCGCTTGTTGGTCTTAAGGAAAACGTTATTATCGGTAAGCTTATACCGGCTGGTACAGGCGTGCCGAGATACCGCGACATTGAGGTTGAAACCGCTCCTGAAGATTACACAGATGCTTTCAACGAAATGATTGAAAACATAGGTGCATCAGGAATCACCCACGAATAAAAAAAAGTTCCATCGAGATAACTCGGTGGAACTTTTTTAGTGAATAATGAATAGTGAAGAATGAATAATTGTGGTAGGAAATCGCTGATGTGATTTCCTTTCTATATAAAAAAGATTTCTTTATACAAAAGAAACAAAAAAATACTTGACAATTACTTCCTTGTTTGTTATAGTAATGTAGTGATTATGCGTGATAGTAGGTTATTATGCCTAATAATGCGCAAAATTAAATTATTATTGGAGGTGAAATCATGCCAACATTTAACCAGCTTGTCAGAAAAGGCAGGGAAACAGCTATTTCAAAATCAACTGCTCCCGCACTTCAGAAAGGACTTAACTCCTTAAAGAAAGCCACAACTGACCAAAGCTCACCGCAGAAGCGTGGCGTTTGCACAAACGTTAAGACTCAGACACCTAAAAAGCCCAACTCAGCTCTTCGTAAGATTGCCAGAGTAAGACTTTCAAACGGTATCGAAGTTACAAGCTACATTCCTGGTGTAGGTCACAACCTTCAGGAGCATAGCGTTGTTCTTATCCGCGGTGGTAGAGTTAAGGACTTGCCCGGTGTTCGTTATCACATTATCCGTGGTACACTTGATACTGCAGGAGTTAACGGCAGAATGCAGTCCAGATCAAAATATGGCGCAAAGAGACCTAAGAAGTAAGTTTCTCCGTGCTAAATGAGCAGTGTAACGTACGGATTTTATATATATTTGTCGTTGCACTTACGGCGGTATTTTACCGCAGAGTACCTATGAATTCATTAAAATTTTGTGAAGGAGGGAAGAATAGTGCCAAGAAGAGGTTTTATTCCCAAACGTGACGTATTACCGGATCCGGTATACGGTGATAAGGTAGTAACAAGACTTATCAATAATATTATGCTTGATGGTAAGAAAGGTACTGCACAGAAGATTGTGTACGGTGCTTTTGAAATCATTAAGGAAAAGACAGGTAAAGAACCTGTTGAAGTTTTCCGCGAAGCTATGGATAACATCATGCCTGTACTTGAAGTAAAGGCAAGACGTGTGGGTGGTGCAACTTACCAGGTTCCTATGGAGGTTCGCCCCGAAAGAAGACAGACTCTCGGTCTTCGTTGGCTTACAGTTTATTCAAGAGCTCGTAGCGAAAAAACTATGGCTGAACGCCTTGCAGGCGAAATCATGGATGCTACAAACAACCTTGGTTCAGCTGTTAAGAAGAGAGAAGATACTCATAAAATGGCAGAAGCTAACAAGGCATTTGCTCATTATCGTTGGTAAGAAAAACTTTCTGTTAAGGAGGATATTATGGCTAGAGAATATTCACTGCAAAAAACCAGAAATATCGGTATCATGGCTCACATTGACGCCGGTAAAACTACAACAACAGAAAGAATACTTTTCTACACCGGTGTAAACTACAAAATCGGTGAGACTCATGACGGTAGCGCTACAATGGACTGGATGGAGCAGGAACAGGAAAGAGGTATTACAATTACCTCTGCTGCTACAACAGCTCATTGGAACAACCACAGAATTAACATTATCGACACACCCGGACACGTTGACTTCACTGTTGAAGTTGAACGTTCTCTCCGCGTGCTTGACGGTTCTGTTACAGTTTTCTGTGCAAAGGGCGGTGTTGAGCCTCAGAGTGAAACTGTTTGGAGACAGGCAGACAAGTATAACGTACCCAGAATGGCTTATGTAAATAAGATGGATATTTTGGGTGCAGATTTCTACAATGTTGTAGATATGATGAAGGAACGCTTACAGTGTAATGCTGTTCCGATTCAGCTTCCTATTGGTAAGGAAGATACTTTCAAGGGTCTTATTGACCTTGTTGAAATGAAAGCTTACGTTTACTATGATGATCTCGGAAAAGACATTCGTGCAGAAGAAATTCCCGCAGATATGCTTGAACTTGCACAAAAGTATCGCGGAGAACTCGTAGAAAGCGTTGCTGAAACTGATGAAGAATTGATGATGAAGTACCTCGAGGGTGAGGAACTTACAATCGATGAAATCAAAAAGGGTATCCGTACAGCTACAATCAATGTTACAATGATTCCTGTATGCTGCGGTACATCATATAGAAACAAGGGCGTTCAGAAGCTTCTTGACGCAGTTGTTGATTATATGCCCTCACCTCTTGATATTCCTGCTATTAAGGGTATTAACCCCAACACAGAAGAAGAGGAAGAACGCCCTGCAGACGACAACGGCCCCTTCAGTGCTCTTGCATTCAAGGTTATGTCAGACCCGTTTGTTGGTAAGCTTTGCTTCTTCAGAGTTTATTCAGGTAAGATAGAGACAGGCTCTTATGTTCTTAACTCATCAAGAGACTCTAAGGAAAGACTTGGTAGAATTCTTCAGATGCATGCTAACTCACGTAAGGATATTGATATCGTTTACAGTGGTGATATCGCTGCAGCTGTTGGTCTTAAGAATACAGGTACTGGTGACACTCTTTGTGCCGACAATGCACCTATTATTCTTGAGTCAATGGAATTCCCGGAACCTGTTATCCGTGTTGCTATCGAGCCGAAGACTAAAGCAGGTCAGGAAAAGATGGGTATTGCTCTTGCAAAGCTTGCAGAGGAAGACCCGACATTCAGAACCTACACTGATGAAGAAACCGGACAGACAATTATCGCAGGTATGGGCGAGCTCCATCTTGAAATCATTGTTGACCGTCTTCTCCGTGAGTTTAAGGTTGAGGCTAACGTTGGTAAGCCTCAGGTTTCATACCGTGAAACAATCAGAAAAACTGTTGATCAGGATCACAAGTATGCTCGTCAGAGTGGTGGTAAAGGTCAGTACGGTCATGTTAAGATTATTGTTGAGCCTCTTGAAGCAGGTAAAGGCTACGAATTTGTTAACAAGATTGTCGGCGGTGCTATTCCGAAGGAATACATCCCCGCAGTTGATGCAGGTATCCAGGGTGCTATGCAGTCAGGTGTGCTTGCAGGCTACAACGTTGTTGACGTTCGCGTAACACTTTACGATGGTTCTTACCACGAAGTTGACTCTTCTGAAATGGCGTTTAAGATTGCCGGTTCAATGGCATTTAAAGAAGCCTGCAGAAAAGCTGACCCCGTGCTTAAAGAACCCATCATGCAGGTTGACGTTACTGTTCCCGAGGAATATATGGGTGACGTTATCGGTGACCTTTCATCTCGTCGTGGACAGATTCAGGGTATGGAAGCAAGAAACGGAAGCCAGCAGATTGGCGCATACGTTCCGCTTTCAGAAATGTTCGGATATGCTACAGACCTTCGTAGTAACACACAGGGTCGTGCAAGCTACTCTATGAGCCCGTCTCATTATGAAGAAGTTCCGAAGAATATTATGGATGAGATTATTTCTCTTCGTAATAAGAAAGACTGAAATTAAAAATTTTAGTTGATTTTAATTAATTAATATATTATAATTAAAGAAAAGTATTAAAGGAGGAATTTACGATGGCAAAGGCTACATTCGAAAGAAACAAGCCCCATGTAAACATTGGTACAATCGGTCACGTTGACCATGGTAAGACTTCTCTTACCGCAGCAATCACAAAGGTACTTGGCATGAAGGGTCAGGCTAACTTCACAGCTTATGACCAGATCGACAAGGCACCTGAAGAAAAAGCAAGAGGAATCACGATCTCAACTGCACACGTTGAGTACGAAACAGACAGCCGTCACTACGCACACGTTGACTGCCCCGGACATGCTGACTACGTTAAGAACATGATCACTGGTGCTGCTCAGATGGACGGTGCTATCCTTGTATGTTCAGCAGCTGACGGTCCTATGCCTCAGACTCGTGAGCATATCCTTCTCAGCCGTCAGGTTGGCGTTCCTTATATCGTTGTTTTCCTTAACAAGAGAGACCAGGTTGACGATGATGAGCTTCTTGAACTTGTAGAAATGGAAGTTAGAGAGCTCCTTAACGAATACGAATTCCCGGGAGATGAAATCCCGATCGTTTGCGGTAGTGCACTTCAGGTTCTTGAATCTACTTCTACAGACATCAACGCTCCTGAATATGCTCCTATCGTTGAGCTTATGAATAAGGTTGACGAGTACATTCCTACTCCTCAGCGTCCTACAGACCTTCCTTTCCTTATGCCTGTTGAGGACGTATTCTCTATCACAGGTCGTGGTACTGTTGCTACAGGCCGTGTTGAGAGAGGTACTCTTAACGTTAACGATGAAGTTGAAATCGTTGGTCTTGCAGACGAGGCTCGTAAGGTTGTTGTAACAGGTATCGAAATGTTCAGAAAGCTTCTTCCTCAGGCTGAAGCTGGTGACAACATCGGTGCTCTTCTCCGTGGTGTTCAGAGAACTGAAATCGAAAGAGGACAGGTTCTTGCAAAACCCGGCACAATCAATCCTCATACAAAGTTTAAGGGCGAAGTTTACGTTCTTACTAAGGATGAAGGTGGACGTCATACTCCTTTCTTCAATAACTACCGTCCTCAGTTCTACTTCAGAACAACTGACGTAACAGGTGTTATCGAACTTCCTGCAGGTACAGAAATGTGTATGCCTGGCGATAACGTAACAATCTCTGTTGAGCTTATTACTCCTATCGCTATCGAAGAAGGCCTTCGTTTCGCTATCCGTGAAGGTGGTAGAACAGTTGGTTCAGGCGTTGTTTCTGAAATCCTTGCATAATTAAACAACTAAAAAGAGTGAGTCATTGACTCACTCTTTTTTTGTTTGCCTAAAATAGAACCATTTTGTATACGTTCCCAAATGGATTAATCCTCAAACGGTATATGTGGCCCTGTCACTGGATAGCTTTTATTCTTTTATGATAGTCTATGGCTTTTTTTGAATCGCTGATACCATGAAAATATATATCACAACAGCGTTCAACTCCTAATGTGTCTCTAAAATGGATGACAAGAGTAGTTTTGCAATTTAAATACCACCCGTTTCTTTCATAATTACTTAAAGTCTCTTCTAAATTAAATATGGTAGTTTTTAATCCATTTCTATTTTCCTCTGCGAGTAAAATACATACAGTGATATCGCTGGTTTTGCCTATTTTTAAGTTGCTTGAGCTTTTATATCTATACAAAAAAAGTCTATTCTTTTCGTCAATACTGTATAGATTAACGCTTTTACTGTTAGAAGAATAGTTGCTAAGGTCAATACTTGCAGTATAGGACGGATATCCAGAGCTTTTTGCTGCTACTTTTGCTTTATCAGGCATAGTTTTTTCATCAATATATGCTATGTATTGCAAAACCATTATAAAACATACAATTACTAAAAATACTGCTAACAAAATAAAATCCTCCCTGTATTCATTAAATACATCAAATAACCAACATAGTATATTTTAAGGGCTTCCTACGATCAGTAAAAGAAAAGGCTGATAATAGCCATAATGGCTATTAAAACTAAAAGCCACGGCAATACATCCGCAATAAAAACCCATAATATAGCGAAAATCATGTTAAACACCTCTCATATTAATTCATATGGTATTAATTATTCATAAATAGGAGTCACTGTCAAACTTCTGTAATCATCCCAAGTAACACGGAACTTTTTTCCGCAATCAGGACATGAAAGTGTGCGTGGTTCTAATGATGTGCCATACTTATAATATTGAATCATATAACCACAAGAACAATACACTCTTTTTCCGTTTCTGTCCAAAAAATCGCATACTTCTTCAAATGGATTGAGTTTTTTTACTGGATTGGGATTTAAACTCATTTCAACTGGGCAGCCACACTTTGGACATATGTTAGCATGTTCGCTGACAGAATTCCCACAATCTTTACATTTAATTAACATCTAAATTCCTCCTAAATTATTTATAAATTTTAATTGTGACTGCATTAGCAAATCCACTCATATAATTATTTTTTTCATATTGAAAATTGCAGGATTTTATGCACGTCTCTACACTAGCGAGAAGTTGATTAAATTCAATTTCGGGAGAGAAACTAAAATTAACTGTCAAATATCCATTTTTTGTATCTCTCTTTATATAATATAGCTTGCCATTAGGAAGATAAGAGCCTACATTATTCAAATTTTTCCCCTGAAACAAAAGAACAAGAGCGTTTTCTAATTTTTCAAACATTTACATTCTCCTTTACATAATTTTCTACATTATACCACTATAGTTCTCTATATGTCAACAATATATTTCCATATGTATACAAATTAGTTATACAATATAAAATATATAAGGAGATGATGTGTGTGAAGGCAGAATTTTCTGAAAATCTAAAAAAATTAAGGGAGGAAAAAGGGATAAGCCAGACCGAGCTTGCGAAAAGAATTGGTGTGAATAAATCCCTCATATCCGCATACGAAAATCAGGAACGACTTCCGAGCCTTGTTGCACTTGCAAAGCTTTCATATCAATTCAACGTTTCCATGGAATTCCTTCTAGGTATCAACAAAAATAAAACTGTGGATGTTTCAAACCTTACCACAGAGCAAATATCGGTTATAACAACTGTTATAAGGCAGTTTGAAAAAGATAATAATATCAAAGAATAAAAAAGAGTGAGTCATTGACTCACTCTTTTTTATTTAAAAATTTATTTTTGCCTTTAAAAGCCTTAATTTATGCGGTTAACCATTTAAAAACTAACTTTTAGCGCTATCTTATGGTTTATAAATTTGCTTTTTTGACTTGGGCAAAAAATGCCCATAACAATTTCCTCTGCTAATGGGCATTTTTTAGTCGTGTATGTCAATAAGTTTGACATTGAAGACGGCGCAACAAAGAAAAAGTAAATTTATAAACAAAATCCACACACTCATTAAGAAAGTATACTTATATCCCTTGGCCCTGCCAGGCCGTTTGGGGTCCGGGGAATCGGAACCCCGGAACTTTTGGTTCTTTTGGTTGCAAAAGAACATATAAAGAAATTTTAAAATATCGGTAAAGTACGTATACCCTTGCCATTTTGAACACCAAAATGGCGAAAAGCGCCAGAGGGAAAGGGTGTTACACAGGGAAAAAGCCCTTTTATTCAAGGTAGCTCTCTGCTACAAGAAGCGCATCACTTAAGGTTGGAATTTCTATTCCCTGTTTTAGTGCCTCGCGGTCAATTTGAGGAAGCGTTGAAACATAAACATCATATTTTTTATAGATAACGGGCGGACTGTCGCCCGATTTTATATACAGCGCAAGAGTGCCTTCATTCTCCTTTAAAATGTATGTTTTGGTATTATTTATGTGCTCGGCGGATATCTTAATAAAGGGCGCGGAGTGGCTATTCTTTACAAAAATTTCGTCATGAATATTTTTTACAGCATAGTAATAACCGCTAAAAGAACCAATAAAAGAAGCCAGGCAAAGTAAAATCCCAAGCTTCATTACCTTTCTTTCTTTCATAAAACAACCTCACTTTCACGCCTTATTTTGCCAAAAAATAATAAATATATGTAAATATTGTGAGTTTGTAATACTTTTTTAATTGTTTTGTGTTAGAATTAAGCTAACTATGAAAGGCGATATCTCTGTTATGGGAGGTTAATCGGTATGAAAAAAAGAAAAAGAAGAAATAAAAAACTGTCATCAAAGTCAATGCTAACGCTTTGCGTGGTGGTGTGCATATTGTCAATTATAGCTATCGGTCTTATCGCAGGGTCAATTTTTGGCTATGTCGAAGGGACGGAGCTTATTGATGCTGAAAATATGCGCCTTAACCTTACTTCGTTCCTATATGCCGAGGATTCAGAATCCGGCGAAATGGTTGAGGTGGAGCAGCTCTATGACACCGAGAACAGAATTTGGGTGTCAAGCTCAAAAATTCCCGAAAATCTTAAAAATGCCTTTGTCGCAATAGAGGACGAGCGCTTTTATTCCCATAGCGGTTTTGACATTAAAAGACTTATGGGTGCGGCAATTCAGTATATCACAAACAACGGAAAATCGAGCTACGGCGGAAGTACAATAACCCAGCAGCTTGTTAAAAATATTACAAAAGATGACGATTATTCCGTAAAAAGAAAAGTTCAGGAGATTTACCGCGCGTGGAATCTTGAGAGAAGGCTTTCAAAAGACGAAATACTTGAGTATTACTTAAACACCATCTATTTAAGCAGAAAATGTAACGGTGTGGCAAGTGCCGCGCAGACATACTTTGGCAAAGACGTGTCAGAGCTTTCGCTTGCAGAATGTGCCTCTATTGCGGGAATTACAAAGTATCCGACAAAGTATGACCCGTTCTCAAACCCCGAAAACAACAAGGAAAGACAGCAGGTCATCCTTAAAAAGATGTACGAGCTTCGATTTATCACCAAAAAAGAATATGAAGAGGCTAAAGCGGAAGAGCTTAAATTCCTCTCTGTTGAAGATAATGTAAATAAGAACATTCAGAGCTACTATGCTGATGCTGCGATTGAGCAGATTATAAACGACCTTGTAGAAAAATATGACTATACAAAGGAATACGCAAGCCAGATTCTCTTTAACGGCGGACTTAAGGTTTATCTTTGTATGGATGTTGATATCCAGGAAAAGCTTGATGAGGTGTATCTTGACGAGGCATCATTCCAAAGAAGCGGTAAGGGTGCTCAACCACAGTCATCAATGGTTATAATGGACCCCTATACAGGTCAGGTAAAGGCACTGATTGGCGGACGCGGACAAAAGGAAGGAAACAGAACCCTTAACCGTGCAACGCAGACTCTTCGTCAGCCGGGCTCTACCATAAAACCGCTTTCGGTTTATTCTCCGGCTATTGAATACGGACTTGTAACCCCCACCTCAATAGTAAACGATTCCCCCATTGAAATTAACGGATGGGCGCCCAGAAATGATGACAGAGCTTTTGCAGGGAAAATCACGGTAGAGGCGGCACTTCGCGGGTCAAGAAACGTTCCCGCAGTAAAAATCTGTGACTATTTAACGCCCGAGGCATCGTTTAATTTCGTTAAGAATAATTACCACATTTCCTCGCTTGTTGACGGGGAAAAGCGAGGTGGAAAAGTGTTTACCGATAAGGGACACTCGCAGATTGCCCTTGGCGGATTTACTGACGGTGTATCAGTTCTTGAAATGTGCGCGGCATACTGCGTATTCCCCAACGGCGGTGAGTATATAGAGCCCACCCTTTATACAAAGGTGCTTGACTCCGAGGGTAACGTCATCCTTGAAAATAAAAATAAAGGCAAAATTGCAATCAGCCGTACAACAGCAGAGGATGTAACAAAGATGCTTACTTCCGCGGTAAACGGTGGTACAGGTACTGCGGCAAGGCTTTCAAATATGCCCGTTGCAGGTAAAACAGGTACAACGTCAAGCAACAACGACCGTTGGTTTGTTGGATATACTCCGTATTACGTTGGTGCAGTATGGTTTGGTTATGACCAGCCTACAGCTCTTCGCGGATTTTCACCCAATCCTGCGGCAGTTGCATGGAAAAAGGTTATGGCAAAGGTGCATGAAGAGCTTCCGAATAAAAAATTCTTCTCTGATTTAGATAAAAATTCAAAAACAATAATGGTTTGCGCGGAAAGCGGAAAGCGCGTAACACCCGCTTGTAAAAACCGCGTGGCAAAAACCTATAAGAATTCAAAAATTCCGGATAAGTATTGCACTCATCACAAGTATGAGTTTAATGAAAACAAGCTTGAAGAAGGCGGAGACCTTATTGAAAAGGATGAAGAGGTTGAGGGAATAGTTGATATTGAAATGGGTGAGGAAATCCCCGGAGAAAACAGCCCCGAAGCTTTGCCCCCGACTCCGCCAACCGAAAATAACACAAATCCCACCCCCATAGCCCCAAGTGAAAACAATTCCGGGGCGATAGTGCTTGATTAACGGAGGAAAAAATGGCTTACTACGAATATATGGTAAAAAAAGACTCGAGCGTAAAAGAAAAATGCATTTCCGCTTTAATCTATCTTGCAGCGATAGTTTTAAGTATTGTGCTTTTCTTTCTCCTTATGCCGTACGGACTGGGGAGCTTGGTTGCACTCCTTATTGCAGGCATAATCTATGGCGCGTACAGGCTTTCAGGCTCTATGAAAAAGGAATTTGAGTATATCGTGACGGAAGGAACGATTGACGTTGACGAAATTTTAAACAAAGCAAAAAGAAAAAGGCTTATATCCTTTTCCTTAAATGATGTTTCCTTTATTGCGCGCACAGATGATGGTGAATTTAAGCATCTTTTAAATCAAAAATATGATAAAATAATTGATGCAACAAGCCGCACCGAAGGGAAAAAAGTATACTTTACGGAAGTTTACAAAAACGGAAGAACCCTTGTAAAGATGGAGCTGACAGATAATATGATAGAAAGCCTAAAAGCAATCAGCCCGTCAAAAATACATGCATAAATCGGGGTGTGTTAAATGTTTTTCTTATCAGTAGAAAAAATAAGGCAGGCAGAGAAAAAGGCGATGGAAAATGCCAGCTCCATTCAGCTTATAAATAATGCTGCCGCATGTGTATATGAAAACATTAAAGACTTTAATTCCGTAAGAATTTATTGCGGAAAGGGAAATAACGGCAGTGACGGTTACGCCACTGCCCTTCTTCTCGCCGAGAATAATAAAAAGGTCGAGATAGTCTCTGTCCTCCCGCCCGAGGGTGAGGAGTGCGTATATTTTTATGAAAAAGCAGTCAGGATGGGAATACCCATCACCGACAAAATAGAGTTTTCTATAGAGGAATTTGACTGCTATGTAGATGCAATCTTTGGAATAGGCTTTAAGGGAGAAGTAGATACTCATATAAAAAAAGCGATAGATATGATAAATGCTCAAGACTCTTACGTTGTGAGCATAGATATCCCAAGCGGAATGAACGCTGATGCGGGAGAAGGCGAAATTTCAGTACGCGCCGATAAAACCGTGACCTTTACCGCACCAAAAATGGGGATGCTTTCAAATAAAAGCGTTGACCTTTGCGGAGAAATCGTAGTGTGCGATGTTGGAATAGGGACAGATTTTGAGGAAAATGAGGCTGGCATAATTCCTATTACAAAGAGGCTTGCAAAAACCCTTCTTCCCAAAAGGGCAAGGCTTACGCACAAGGGAAGCTTCGGAACGCTTGTAATTATCGCTGGCTCAAAATTTATGGCTGGCGCGGCGGCAATGGCGGCGCAGGCGGCATATAAAAGCGGTTGTGGGCTTGTCAAGATAATCGCGCCAGAATCAATATCAGGTGTTTTGAATATATTGGTAAAAGAGGCGGTAGTAGTCGGCGTCCCATCAGAAAACGGATATATCGGTCAGCTTAACGAGAAAGCCAAGGAAGAAATCAAAAAAGCAGATGCAATTTTAGTAGGCTGCGGATTGGGGACGGGCGCAAGCTATGGCCTTATATCAAATATTTTATCAATTTCTTCTTCAGGGGTAATTATAGATGCCGATGCAATAAATGCGCTTTCAGGCCATCTTGATATAATAAAAAACCAAAATGTAATGCTTACGCCTCACCCGCTGGAGTTTTCAAGGATAACAAATCTCACGGTTGAGGAAATTGAAAAAAGACGGATACACTATGCAACACGCTTTGCACAAAGTGAGGGGGTTAGCCTTCTTCTTAAAGGCGCGCGAAGCATTGTTTCCTATGGTGGGGAAAATAAATATGTATCGCTTTTTTCGACCAGCGCGCTTTCAAAGGCAGGCTCGGGAGACGTTTTAGCAGGGATTATAGGCGCATTTACGGCGCAAGGCTTATCGCTTACTGACAGCGGGGTGCTCGCAACCTTTATTCACGGAAGCGCAGGCATGATTGCCGAAAAGAGAATAGGCGCATTTGGCACAACCGCAAGCGATATAATTGAGCTTATCCCCGAGGTAATAAGAGCTATAAAATGATGTATGTAATCCGTAAAAAGTGTAAATAATGTAAATATAAAGCACTTGCCGTACATACACATTGCGGCTCATTGGAATAACTTACATTTGACCTTTAGGCAAAAATATAGTATAATTGCATTAAAGGGGGAGTGTAAGTTGGGAAAGAAAGCTCAGCGCACCTTAAATTTAACTCTTTCTGATTCTCTAATCTGTGAAATTGAAAAACACTCAAATAAAGAAAATAAAACAAAAAGTGAGTTCGTTGCGCTGGCTGTAAAAAAGTACCTGCGCGAAAAAAGTAGGATTGAGATTGAAAGCTTAAAAAAAGGTTATCGTGAGATGGGAAATATCAATTTAATTATTGCGGAGAACTCTTTATTATCCGATGAAAGTGCACTAAATATTTACGAGGATTTTTTATCGGAGAGTGAAAAATAGTGATTGTAAAACGCGGAGATATCTTTTATGCGGATTTAAGCCCTGTTATAGGGTCAGAGCAAGGCGGTATAAGGCCCGTTTTAGTCGTTCAGAATGATGTGGGGAATAAGTATAGCCCAACTGTTATTGCAGCAGCAATAACAAGTAAGATAAACAAGGCGAAGCTTCCGACACATATTGAAATTGATGCAAAGGAATTCGGTCTTAACCGTGACAGTGTGATACTTCTTGAACAGGTGCGTACGATAGATAAACAACGGCTTCGCGAAAAAATAGGGAGTCTTGATGAAAAACAAATGAAAAAAGTGAACGAGGCTTTATCGATAAGCTTCGGTTTAGAGGAGGAATAAAAGTGGTAAAAAGAATTTTAGCGGTGCTTTTAGCACTTACTGCATTTTTGATGGTGGGGACATATGCGGCAGACCCCGGAACTGATGGGGACCCGCTTATAACAAAAAGCTACATAGATAATGTAGTTTATCCCCATATAGAAAATAGCAGTAAATTTAGCGTAGTTGACGTCAAGGCAGGAAAGAGAGTTATCTGCTCTTCGGGAACAGAGATGATTTTAAGAATGGGCTCTTGCACAATTATCGGCACTCAAAAGGGCGGAATAAGTGACGTTACAATGGGCTATGACCTGCCTGACGGCACGATAGTTCAGGGAAATCACCTTCTTATAACACCGCTTGATGACGGACGTGGATTAAAAACTGTTACTGATTGTTTAATTATGATAAAGGGTAAATATTCTATACAGTAAAAAAAGGATGTGAAAACTACTGTTTTCACATCCCTTTTTTTTATTTTTTTAATTTATCTACAAATATTGCAATACGTTCAAGTGCCTTTTCAATGTTTTTTATGCTATATGCATAACTGCAACGGATAAACCCTTCACCGCTATCGCCAAAGGCAGTTCCTGGAACAACTGCAACCTTCTGGTCGTAAAGAAGCTGTGTTGCAAATTCGTCACTTGTAAGATTGGTTGAGCTGATATTTGGGAATACATAAAAAGCACCAAGCGGTTCAAAACAACTAAATCCCATTTCACGAAAGCCATTTACCATAATGCGCCTTCTGTGATTGTATTCGTTTTTCATATAATTTACATCATCATCACAACTGCGGAGTGCCTCTATTGCAGCATACTGACTCGTCGTAGGTGCGCACATAATTGCATACTGATGAATTTTGGTCATTTGTTTAATAATCGGCTCAGGTCCGAGTGCATATCCAAGGCGCCACCCTGTCATTGCAAAAGCCTTACTAAAACCGCTTACCGTAACAGTGCGCTCTTTCATATTTTTGATTGAGGCAAATGGCTTATGCTCGCCTTTATATGTAAGCTCCCCGTAGATTTCATCTGAAAGCACCAGAAGGTTGTGTTTTTCCACGATTTCGGCAATTTTTACAAGGTCTTCCTCTTCCATAATAGCACCCGTGGGATTATTAGGATAGGGGAAAACAAGAATTTTTGTTTTATCGGTAATTTTTTCGAGTAACTTTTCAGGCGTCAATTTAAAGTTATCCTTTTCCTCTGTTTCAATCGTAACGGGCACACCGCCTGCTAAAGTGGTGCAGGGCTTATAGCAAACAAAGGAAGGCTCGGGAATTAAAACCTCGTCCCCCGGGGAAATTGTAGCACGCAAAAATGCATCAATCGCCTCACTTCCGCCGATTGTTACAAGCGCCTCGGAAGAGGGATTATAAGAAAGATTGTATTTTCTTTTCTGGTAAATACAGATTTCTTCTAAAAGCTCACTAAACCCTTTATTTGCAGTATAATGGGTATGTCCTTTTTCGAGGGAGTAAATTCCTGCTTCGCGGATTGTCCACGGCGTAACAAAGTCAGGCTCTCCTACGCCAAGCGATATAACGCCTTTCATTTGGGCAGCTATATCAAAAAATTTCCTTATTCCAGACGGGGGAAGATTTGTTACTGTTTCAGATAAAAAATGAGAATAATCAATCATATTGTATACACCTCACGGTTATCCTCTTCCTTATCATTAAAGATAATACCGTCTTTCTTATAAGTTTTAAGCTCAAAGTGAGTAGTTGTTGATACAACCGTTTCCATAGGTGCAATTCTTTCTGATATAAACATAGAAACCTCTTTAAGAGTCTTTCCTTCAACTGTTACCAAAAGGTCATATCCGCCCGACATAAGTGTAACAGTTTTTACCTGCGGAAATCTGTAGATTCGCTCTGCAAGTGTGTCAAAGCCACCGCCTCTTTGGGGGGTGAGCTTCATTTCTATATTTGCAGTTATGGTTTCGCGCCCTGTTTTTTCCCAGTTTATTAAGGTTTTATATCCAAGAATAATATTTTCTTCTTCAAGCTCGCGGACTGCATTTTTCACATCTTCTTCCTTAAGATTAAGCATAATTGCAATTTGCTTTGTTGTAAGACGGCTATCTTTTTCAAGAAGCGAAAGAATTTCGTTTTTCATAGTAAAAACACCTCGTTTTCTTTAAATTATAAAGATTATAACACATATTCCGAAAAAATTCCAGCACTTTTTTACTTTCCCGAAAAAATGTTTGAAAAAAATGTCCTTTTATAGTACAATAGATAATGGTCAGCAATTTGAAGGGAGAAAACAATGGATTTTAAGGAAAAAACAATTTCAAAGGAATATATATTCCGTGGAGAAGTTATAAATATGCGTCTTGATACCGTAAAGACGCCTCTTGGAAATACATCAACGCGCGAGCTTGTGGAGCATCCCGGTGGGGTGTGCGTTGTTCCGATAGATGAAAACGGATGTGTTATAATGGAAAAGCAGTATCGCCGTCCGTTTGATACCACACTTTTTGAAATTCCTGCAGGAAAGCTTGCACCCGGGGAAGATCCGCTTGAGTGCGGAAAGCGTGAGCTTGAGGAGGAAACAGGGATGTGTGCGAAAGACTACATAGGTCTTGGGAAAATATACTCATCCCCCGGCTTTTGTAACGAAACAATTTATATGTATCTTGCAAAAAATCTCTACAAAGGGAAAGAAAATCCCGATGAGGATGAGCTTATTGAAACCTCTCGCGTGCCACTGGGTGAGCTTGTCGATATGGTGCTTGAGGGCGAAATTACAGACGCAAAAACCTGTGTTGCGCTTTTAAAGGTCAACGAATTAAAGCAAAGAGGAATGATTTGATGAAAGCAGCATTTTGCGCGCTTGGATGCAAAGTAAATCAGTATGAGGCGGATTCTTACGCCCATATGTTTAAAAAAAAGGGATATGAAATCGGCTCTTTTGATGATACTTGCGATATCTATGTCGTAAACACCTGCTCCGTTACAAACATAGGCGACAGAAAAAGCCGGCAGATGCTTCGCCGCGCCAAAAAACTTAATCCCGATGCAATCGTTGTTGCAACGGGTTGCTACGCGCAGGTAAAGGCGGAGGATGTAAAAAATCTTCCCGAAGTCGATGTTTTAATCGGCACAAGTAAGCGCCATCTTATTGTAGAGATAGTGGAGTCCTTTATGCGTGGGGAAAATATAGATGATGTGCCGGACATTATGGATGAGCGTGAGTTTGAAGAGCTTGAGTGTGACGGCAAGACCGAGCGCACAAGGGCATATATAAAAATTCAGGACGGGTGCGACAATTACTGCTCCTACTGTATTGTGCCTTACGCGCGTGGACATGTAAGGTCAAGGAAAATAGAAAATATTATAAAAGAGGCGAAAAGGCTCTCTGAAAAAGGCTTTCAGGAAATTGTGCTGACGGGGATAAGCGTTGCTTTCTACGGAAAGGATTCAGATTACTCTGTAAGGCTGATTGACGTTATTAAAAGCGTAAGCGAGATAGAAAAGGTTAAAAGAGTAAGAATAAGCAGTATTGACCCGCAGGCATTTACAGATGAATTTATAAATGAGCTTTCAAAGATAGATAAGCTTTGCAGGCATTTTCATATATCACTTCAAAGCGGAAGCACCTCTGTTCTTAAAAGAATGAACAGAAAGTATAGTGCCGAGGAGTATTTAACTGTGCTCAAAAAAATCCGCAAAAGTATGCCGGACGCTCTCATTACAACCGACATTATCTGCGGTTTCCCCGAAGAAACACAAAACGAGGCAAAGGAAACTACGGATTTTGTGAAAAAGGCAGGCTTTTTAAAGGTGCACGTTTTTCCATATTCGCAAAGAACTGGAACGCGTGCTTCCGAAATGCCTCAAATCCCCATCCCCGTGCGCGAGGAAAGGGCAAAGGCACTTTCAAAAACAGCGGAAGAGGAAGGCGAAAAAGTACAAAAAGCTTTTGTGGGAACTGTGCAAAGCGTTTTGTTTGAAAAAAGCGAGAATGGGTTTAGCGAGGGGCTTGCGAAAAACTATCTCCGCGTTTATGTTAAGAGCGAAAAACCGCTTGACTCGCTCATTCTTGACACAGAAATAACAAAAATCGAAAACGGCAAAATATACGGGGAAATAAAAAATCCCCCAAAAGATAGCCATTGAGGTGTTATCCGAACCTGCCTCAAATGGCTGAAAATAGGCTTTTTCATCGTTATCGGTCTTGAAATACACAAAGTCGTATGGGCAAGGCTTTTAACGCAGTAGCGACGAAAAAGAGGACGCAAAAAAACAGAGTTCGGATAATACTTCAATGGCTATGGAGGAGTAAAATGACAACGTATATTATAATTGTATTTTTATTGCTTGTTTTTAATATGCTTGTTTTAAGAATTCCTAAAATAGGACGCGCGCCAATTACAAAAGGTGAAATTATAGAATGCACTATCACTAATTTCCGAAAAAAATCATTTAATAATATCTATCTTCATGCCGAGGGTGGCGGAAGAAAGTTTAAAGTAAAATTAAGAAGTGAAGAGGCGCACCTCTGGATAAAGGGCGATAAAATAGAGGTTATCGTGTCAGAGGAAAATAAAAAAGAGTACAGAGTCCTTTTCTTTGACTATTTCCGAGAAAACGAAGAAAGAATAAGAAATGAGGCAATCTCTCTTTTGGGAGAAAAGACGAAAAAAAATTCTTTTAGCCAGCAGATAGTAAAAATCAAGGAAGAAACGCTTGAAAATATTAAAGAATCAAAACTGGATTCGCAGGAAATCTTTAGTCTATATCTTTATATGAGACTGCTTGATTCCTATGTGTTAACAACTGTGATTTTCGGGGTTTTGTCATTTATTGCAAAAGAAATTTACACTATCCCCGCAAAAGTGATGCTCTTGCCGATTGCAGTGGTAGGAGTGCTTCTTTGGTATATCTATAATGCCAAAACAACCTGCGAAAGAATAATCAAGAAAGCACAAAAGGCTGGCGAGTGATTTCTCCTCCGCCCGAAATGCTCCGGGCAAGGTTGTAGATATCAGTACTTTTATATTCAAGATTAAATATAGGGTCATCCTTTAAAAGTGCACCCCTGTCTATGACGGGGAGTGTGCTTTTTTCTTTTATCATTGAAAGAATTTCACAGCCCTTTTTATTAAACGCAAGCGGGCGGATATACGAGGGATCAGGCGCTTTTTTAAAGGTATTTGAAATCATCATATTGCAAAGAATTCTTTTTATTCTGCTTGTGGTATAGCTTTTGCAGGAAACGCTTTCTATAATTTCTTTAATTGTATTAAATTTAGATGCCTCTTTAAATCTTACGGCAAGCTCCTCATTACAGTCGGGAATACATAAAAGCTCGTCTATACTTATTGTTTTAAGGCGTGATGCGCAGATAAAATCAAAATCCTTCATAAAAAGAGGCTTTGACTTAAAATCATAAAGCATATCGGGGGTGCTTTTTCTTTCAATAGCTTTTCTTATTGCTGTGGCTGATGGCGTTTCTTTATCAATATCACTGTCGTTATAGTCTGCACCCATTCTCTTTATGGTGACAGGTGTTATATTTGAATTAAAATTTAAAAGCGCGCGCAAGTATTCAATCCCTAAAATATTGTTAGGGGAAGAAAGCACGTCGCTTCCCGAGGCAAACTGTCTTGCATAAGGGTAAGAAAATCCCTCGCGAAGCTTCCGGGAAAGCTTTTCTTGAAATTCGGGCGAATTTTCGTTTAAAATGCGTGCAGTCTGAAGAAGCGCAGAAATATCACCGCACTCACTCCCGAACCAAAGCTCATCTATAACGCCGGAGGCGTTTAGAATAGAAACTCCGCCCTTCGCAAACCCCTCCGCCGAGGAAAGCGCGTAAACCGTAGGAAGCTCAAGCACAAGGTCAACACCATTATATATGGCACTTGTTGCGCGCTCCGTTTTTTCAAAGATGGCGCATTCCCCGCGCTGAACAAAATTACCGCTCATAATACACACCACTGCGTCACTTTTCTCTCTCATTTTCTCTATAAGAAACCTGTGCCCTTGGTGAAGCGGGTTAAATTCAGCTATCAAAGCAGATATTTTCATAAAACAACCTCTTTTTTTCGTTAAAATATGTTGAAAAAACTTTAATTATATTATATACTATATATTTAGAAAAATAAATAATTATTTTTGGAGGAATATTATATGAGTAAATTTTTAGACTCCATTATGGAAAGGGCAAGAAAAGATAAGAAAACTATTGTTTTGCCCGAATCAATGGACACAAGAACTTTTGAGGCAGCAGAAAAGATTCTTAAAGAGGATATTGCAAACCTCATCATTATCGGTACTCCCGAAGAAGTTAATGAATACGGAAAAGGATATGACCTTACAGGTGCAACAATCATAAACCCCTTTACATATGAAAAAACAGAGGAGTATCTTAATCTTTTTGTTGAACTTCGCAAATCAAAAGGTCTTACATATGAAGAGGCAAAGAAAATTGCTCTTGGAGATTATATGTATTACGCTTGCCTTATGGTTAAGGCGGGCGATGCAGACGGTGTTGTATCAGGTGCTTGCCACTCAACTGCAAATACACTTCGCCCCAGTCTTCAGATAATTAAGACAAAGCCGGGCGTAAAGCTTGTTTCAGCATTCTTCCTTATGGTTGTGCCGAATTGTGAATATGGTGCAGACGGTACATTTATCTTTGCAGACAGTGGTCTTGAGCAGAATCCTGACCCTGAAAAGCTTGCAGCAATTGCAGCTTGCTCTGCTGAATCTTTTGAGCTTTTGGTGCAGAAGGAAGCAAAGGTTGCAATGCTTTCTCACTCAACAATGGGCAGTGCAAAGCACGCGGACGTTGATAAGGTTGTAGAGGCAACAAGAATCTGTAAGGAAAATAATCCCAATCTCGCAGTTGACGGGGAGCTTCAGCTCGATGCTGCAATCGTGCCTTCAGTAGGTAAGTCAAAGGCTCCCGAAAGCACAGTTGCAGGACAGGCAAACGTACTTGTATTCCCAGACCTTGATGCAGGAAATATCGGCTACAAGCTTGTTCAGCGTCTTGCAAAAGCAGAAGCTTACGGTCCCGTTACACAGGGTATCGCGATGCCCATCAACGACCTTTCAAGAGGTTGCAGTGCAGACGATATCGTTGGCGTTGTTGCAATTACTTGCGTTCAGGCGCAGGCTAATAAATAATAAAAAAAGAGGTAGTTAAAATGAAAATTCTTGTTATAAATGCAGGCAGTTCATCACTTAAATATCAGCTTATTGATATGGATTCAAAAAAGGTTATGGCAAAGGGCCTTTGCGAAAGAATAGGTATTGACGGAAGCCGTCTTAACCACACTCCCGATGGTGGAGAAAAGGTTGTTATAGAAAGCGCTATGCCGTCACACGCTGATGCAATCAAGCTTGTAATTGATGCTTTGGTTGATGAAAAGCACGGCGTTATTAAATCAATGGACGAAATCGGTGCAGTTGGTCACAGAGTTGTGCATGGCGGAGAAAAATTTAGCGGCAGCGTTGTGATTGATGAAGCGGTTAAGGATGCACTTCGTGAGTGTATTGAGCTTGCACCCCTCCATAACCCCGCAAATATTATCGGTATCGAGGCTTGCGAAAAGGTAATGCCGGGAGTTTGTCAGGCAGGCGTGTTTGATACTGCATTCCATCAGACAATGAGTGAGGAAGCTTACCTTTACGGTATTCCTTACGAATATTATGAAAAGTATAAAATCCGCCGTTACGGCTTCCATGGTACAAGCCATAAGTACGTATCAGCAAAGGCTGCAGAAGTACTTGGTAAAGATATTAAAGACCTTAAGATTATTACATGCCACCTTGGAAACGGCTCATCTATTGCGGCAATTAAAAATGGCAAGGTTGTAGATACAACAATGGGACTTACTCCGCTTGCAGGTATCCTTATGGGTACAAGAAGCGGTGATATTGACCCCGCGATAGTAACCTTCCTTATGGAAAAAGAAAACCTTTCTATTGAAGAAATAAACGCAGTTTTAAATAAGAAGAGCGGTGTATTTGGCATAAGTGGTGTTTCAAGTGACTTCCGTGACCTTTCTTCTGCAGCAGAGGAAGGCAACAAGCGTGCCGTGGCAGCACTTAATATGTTTAGCTACGGAATCAAGAAATATATCGGTAGCTATGCGGCAGCTATGGGTGGAGTTGACGTGGTAGTATTTACCGCAGGCGTTGGCGAAAATGATGCACAGATGCGCGCAGATATAACAAGCGGTCTTGAATTCCTTGGCATTGAAATTGACCTTGAAAAGAACAAGGTTCGCGGTAAGCTTACCGATGTTTCAAAGGATGGCGCAAAGGTAAAAACACTTGTTATTCCTACAGATGAAGAAATGATGATTGCTATTGAAACAGAAAGGCTTGCAAAATAATTGTTGACAATTTCCAAAATCAATAGTATAATACTAAAGTGCTTATAAAGGATAGGTGTTAAATATGAATATAAATATTGCATCTGTACTTAAAAGCGATGGTGCACAAAACTTTTCGGGCTCGCTTTCCCTTGGAAAGACGGAGTTTATGGGCTCGTCCCTTGAATTCTGTACGCCTGTTGAGGTAAATGGAAAAGTTAATTCAATCGGCGGTACGATAGAAATATCGGCAGAAATTAAGGGCAAATATAAAACGCCGTGTGCGCGCTGTGGGGAGGAGACCGAAAAAACTCTTTCGGCTACTTTGGAAGAAAGCGTCCGTGCAGATTTTAGTGACGCGGATGAAGAAATCCTTTCTCTTACAGGTACTGTGCTTAATATAGAAGGTGCACTCAAAGCAAGTATATTTGGAAGCATTCCGATTAAAATTCTTTGTAAGGATGATTGCAAGGGGCTTTGCACGGTCTGCGGTACAAATAAAAATTTAAATGAATGCAATTGCGATGAAACGGTCTATGACCCGAGATTCGCCATCTTTAGAAATTTACAACAAAGAGGTGTAGAAAATGGCAGTTCCAAAGAATAGAACTTCGAAGGCTCGCAAGAATTCAAGAAGAGCTAACTGGAAACTTGAAGTTCCGGGCATGATTAAATGCTCAAACTGTGGTGAACTTATAAAGGCTCACGTTGTTTGCAAACAGTGTGGTTACTATAAGGGTGTCCAGGTGGTTAAAAAAGCTGTAAATCAGTAAAAATGTAATTTACCGCCCTTATTTAAGGGCGGTAAATTTATTATTCCGCAAAATATTTGCCCCCGTAGTTAAGTGGATATAACAAGCCCCTCCTAAGGGGAAACAGTACCGTCCCCATAGGGGGTTATTAGAGTGTGAAAATTGAATATTCTTAGCAAGTATGCCCCCATAGTTAAGTGGATATAACAAGCCCCTCCTAAGGGCTAATCGCGTGTTCGACTCACGCTGGGGGTGCCATCAATACCGCATTATTACTGACTTTTCGGTGATTATGCGGTATTTTTGTTTTACTCTCTTTAACAAGAACAACGCATTAGACTTGTGTTATTTTTCTTGCTAATGGGAAACGAACTCTTTTTTGAAGTTTGCTAAGAAATTCGTTTTTTTGCTAATTGCTAAATTAGCTTATTTTTTGAACGATACTTCGTTACTATGCTTTAGCTGCAATCAACTGTGATAATGTCTGTAATAACTCCGGCGATTTTTGTAATTGTTCAATCAAAGAAGCCACATCTAATGTAGGTTGTGTATCTTCCTGTGGAGCTTGAACATTCCTCAAATCAGCTTTAATATTATAAAATGAGTTTTCAAATTTCATAGCATTTACTTTTCTGTCCTCATCTAATATGTGAGCATAAACATCTGTTATCATATCAATTTGAGCGTGTCCCGTATCTCCTTGCGTTGCTTTCAAATCGCCGTGATTCAGCTTCAGCTTGTATGTCGTACTTGAATGTCTGAGTGAATGAAATACAACATTAGGAAGTTCTGCTTTTTCCCTTAATGCTTCAAACGCCTTCAAAAGAACTCTGCCCTCACACGGTCTGCCGTTATTTAATGCAACAACTAAGTTGTAGTCCGTATATTCATCAGCAAGTAGTTCCTTTAGTTCATCTTGATGTTTTTTCCATTCTCTCATTATGTAAGCTAATGTTTTTGGTAGCCATATTTTCCTTATACTGCTATCTGTTTTTGGTTTCTTTAATACAACTCTTGTACTTGTGTTAGGCATAAGTGGTGGAAATACAAAGTAAACATCTTTTTTATCTAATGTTTCAAGGCTTCTTTTTGATGCTCTTTGTAATTCTTTATCAATATAAACATAAGCATCATCTCTTGCTATGTCATCATCAGATATATGAACATTATCCCAAGTCAATCCAAGAATTTCACCCTCACGCATAGAACAGGCAAATGATAGGTTTATTGCTACATACAGTTTACCGTCCTCGCATTCGTCCAATGCTTTTCTAATCATATCAGCCGTCCAAATATCTCTTTTATTATATTTAGGTCGGGTGTGCATTGAATATTCAAATGGATTCTTCTGTATGATTTCCCATTTAACCGCTTGCTTGAAAGCACACGACAACAATTTATGAATTTTATCTCTCGTCTGCTCCGGCAAATACTCGTCTTTGGGTTTTCTGTTTCTATTAACCACAGGCTTTGTTTTTTCAAGCGTTCTGTTGAATTGGTCAACAAATCTTGTATTAACCTGTTGCATAGGTACATCACCGATTAAAGGGTTGATGTAATTAGCAATAAGACCTGTATTTCCGTCATAGGTTGACATACTCCATTTTTTCTCGCCGTACAGTACAACGAAATCGTGTAGAAATTCCGAAACAGTTTGATTTGTTGGTGGAATAAATATACCATTGTATTGTTGGTTTTCAATCTCGGCTTTTCTTTTTTGTGCTTCGTGGAGAGTGTGCCAAGTTTCCCATTTCTGTTTGCTCTCTCCGTTTTCATCGGTGTAGTTATAAACTACTGAATAAGATTTTTTCCTTTTTATAATAGATGCCATAATAAAATTCTTCCTTTCATTCAAGATTCAGATTGTTTAGCCAATCATCAAATGATTTTTTAGAGATTCTTATTGATGCACCTATTTTAACAACTTTGAAGTGATTTTCTTTAACTAAATTGTAAGCCGATGTTCTTCCAATACCCAACATATTCGCAATTTCAGCGACAGTATAAGTCTTTTTGTTATCAAGCATTGTTTTGTTATCCATAAATTTCACTCCTTCCATACAAAACAATGCTTTCGTGTTCTAAATACATTTTATCACACAAAAGCATTGTACGCAAAAAATTCCTATACAATTTTTATTTTCTGCTTAATAGCATAATTAAAAGGACTGATACATCATCAAATAGTGAAAGGAATAAAAGCCTATTTGTAATACGAATATGAGGGACAAACAAAGACATACCAATCCCTTTAATTATGCTATTAAAACTAAAAAGCAAGAACGGACAGCAGCTTGCGTAACTGCTTCATAGGAGTTCCACCTTTCCGGCTACACCGAAACTACTCTCAATGCCTGCGACGCTTTTAACGCTCGGACTATGACTAAGTAGAAGTATCATTGTACCGATATATCGTCTTTGCCATAAGGGAGCAATCCTATTTTGTAATGTTGGTATTTCTCGCTCGGATAACCACTTATAAGAAAGAAGAAAAATAAGTGTTTATTTTATCGTCTTGGCGTACCCATTATGTAGCTCGGACATATCGGAAAGTATCCGTTTTGCATATATGCTGTGTACCGTTATCTTGCACACTATCCTTTGTCAATGTACATATAGACTATTATCAGCCTATCAAAAGGTATTTACTGATAAATGCCTTTTGGTAGAATGACAATAATGTTATCGTTAGGGGCAGCCGGAGCTACCCCCAACGGTAATTGCATCAGTTCACATTTTCAAGCTCTGCTTTCAAACGCTTTAATGCTTTATACTTCTGTGTATGTACGCTGACAGGAGTTGTGTCGAGTAAATATGCAATTTCGGATAATTCCATTTCAAGAATTACATTGAACGCTATAATTATTCGTCCCAATCTCGCAAGTCTGAGCATAGCTGCTATGTATTTCTCGTTTTCAAATGCGTTGTAAATCAAGCCAATCGCCACCTTGTCTAAGATTTTTCTAAAATCTTCTCTGCAAGTTTCTTCATCAAGAGGACTTTCGGACTTACCGCCTGTATAGTACCCTTGTAGAGTTCTTCTTAAGAATAAAGATTTTAAGATGCTTTCAAATTCACTATACATCTGCTTCACCTCCAGACTTTTTCATTTTGAAAAAACCTGTTGTGAAACAGCTTCTATAATTATTTAAGCATATTTGAAAGCCAAATCTGACCTCCGAGAAATAATTTTTTATATTTATTTTTTTCATTACCTTTCAACCTTTCATTTGAGATTTTTTGAGGGAAATCTCAAATGGGCGGTGAACGGCAACGATATTGTGCTACACCTATAAAACAAAAACAGCCAAAAACAACCTTATAAATAGGCTGTATATTGGCTGTACGGTCTGAGCGACCTCCGTGAGAGTCATCGTTGTTGCTGTGATGGCTTGTCCTATGATGAGCTTTTCTGTGTCTGTTCCTGTGTATGTGTATAAAATGTATAATCAAAATTTATCACTCCTACCGCACGGCAAATTCGCCGTAAGCAGAAGCGAATAAACCATTATGTGCGTATAGCGAAAATGCCACACCAATTTTTATTATTCAATTTTTTATCTTTAGTGTTGAAATTAAAACACTCATCGTCAATGATGTTCACTTCATAACCTCCTTAAAAAACTATATGTTTCGATAGATTAACTTATAATTCAACATTTTTCTCTATATTAAAAAACGCACGAGCTTAGAAGTTCTCTAAACTCGTGCAATAATATATTAGACAGATTTTTATTCTTTTTTTCTTTCTTTTCATATATTCACCTTCTTCTACTCAAAATAGACCGTTTATCTCTTTTAGTGAAATCAATCAACGGCATTACATTAAATACTTCCATTTATTCCCTTTATGGATAGATTTTACCATTTTTCAACACTCGAAGTCAGTCGAATTTTGATATACAGACTATAAAATTTATCGTGATATTATGACTAAATATACTATAATACGATAAGATAAAAATACATAATCTAAAAATTGACAGAATGTGATAAGAGAAAAGAATAATTTATATTATTTTTAGTCGATAAAATTATGAATAAAATACCCGTTGGCTGCATACCAACGGGTAAGTAGAAATATTTATTAACTGTATTTTCTGAACTTTAGAATTGCTTTGAACATATCGCCGTCAATTACGACCTCAAATTTTCCATTGCATATCTCAGTATAGCTCTTTGCGATTGCAAGTCCAAGTCCATTGCCGTCAGCAGTTCGTGATTCATCACCACGAACAAATCTACCGACAATTTCATCAGCGTTGAAATTCATAGGATAAGAAGCTATATTTTTGAACTCCATTATAACCTCTCCGTCTTTTTCAAATGCTGTAATAAATACTCTTGTATTCTTCATTGTGTACTTCAAAATATTGTTTATCAGATTGCTTACGACACGGGACATCTTTCTACCGTCTGCTGAGATATAAAGCTCTTTCGGTGCATCAACACAGAATGGCAATTCTGATTTTTGTATTTCGCTGTCATTTTCTCCAAGAGATTGATTGATGAGAAGTGCTACATCAAGTTTCTCTAAAACAACATCTTCGTTTCCGCTTTGTACCTTTGAAATATCAAATAAGTCTTGCGTTAAATTTTTAAGTCTTTCGCTCTTTTTAGAAATTACAGATACATAGTCTTTTGCTTCTTCCGGCAGTTCCTCAATTTTAGATAATAGCTCCGTGTAGCTTATGATTGATGTTATTGGTGTTTTTAGGTCGTGTGATACATTAGTGATAAGCTCTGTCTTTAATCGCTCTGCTTTTACCTTTGCTGATACAGATTCATCAAGTCCTTTTGCTATATCGTTGATATTGGCTGCTAATACTTTCATATCCTCGCTTTTTAATTCGGGAATTTTATAAGCTACATTTCCGTTGCGTACCTCGCTGACACCTTTTCTGATTTCATCAATATCTTTCGCACGATATGAAACAACAAAACAGGCAAATCCAAAAACTGCAAAACCAACCATAATCCAAAATGCAAATAAAATGAAATTTAGAAATGTAAATAAGCAACATACAGAAATAATAGCCGTATATGCAAAGAGCATACTTATGAGAATTGCACCTGTTTTTTGCGACAGTGAATACAATATTGCTTTCTTAAATGTTTTTATTTTTTTGATAAACCATTTTACTATCCTAACAAAGACTCTCCAACACCATCTGATAACACGAACTATAATACTTGTTTCAACAAATCTTTTACACTTAATATTTCTTACGATAGAAAGTAATGATGTTAAAACAACTGTACTTGCTATTGCTGCGGAAAAAATAACAACAGTACTCATTAGGTTATATGGGAAATGTCCTGTAAAGTATTCATCAAGAAGTATTGCACAAATCATAACCGCACCTAAACCAAATCCGGCAATAGCAGCAAGATGAATTTCTGTCCAAATATTATCAAGCCACATTGATTTGTGTTCGCCGTCTTTTGTTTTTCCACATACACAAAGCAGATAAATGAAAAGCAGTAAAGCAAGAACAACATAAATAGCTGTTACTGTGAATGTATCATATACTATTGCAGCCTGTTCGTTCCATACAACAGCACATTTATCAACATACTCATCTTTAACACTTGTACAAACAACGATTGATGTCGTTTCATCATACAATGAAAGCTCGTCAAGTAGCGGAATTGAATAATATCGGCTTTGACTTGATTCTCTTTCCGTATTGCCTTTATTATCTCTTTTGGTTAAACGATAAAATTGTGCGGTCATCAGCTCCTGCTCATTTGCAGCTCCGCAATTAGTAAATACTGTATCATTCCATTTTACAAAGTAATTTATTTTATCGGCACAATATAAATCATTTAATTTCTTTTCAATGTTTTGCTCTATTGTTTCTCCGTTGACAACTAAAGGTCTTTCTCTGTCAACTGATTCATTTTCATCATCAACATAATAAAAATTATGATATGCGTTAAAAATTGCACTTTCGGGAGCATCAAGCAAGGAAGAAAAATGTCTTGCTTCATTAAAATTACTTTCAAAGCCATATATAAGCTCTTTTTCGTTGCAGTAATCAGCCACACCGTTTGTTACGGTCAAAGCTCCCAAAGTAATGCTTATAATAAATAATACAACAGCTATAAATTTAGTGTAATTAGAGTATATAATCTTTTTCATTGCCAAGTCCTCCTTTAATCAATCTTGTAGCCAATACCCCATACAACTTTAAGATATTTCGGCTCTTTGGGATTGATTTCAATTTTTTCTCTTATATGCCGGATATGTACAGCGATAGTATTATCACCGACAACGGTTTCCTCGTTCCATACATTTCTGTAAATGTCCTCTGCTGAAAAAACTCGTTTTCTGTTTCTTGCAAGCAATTCAAGGATTTTATATTCAATAGGTGTAAGCCGTATATCCTCGCCGTCAACCTTTACAGTTTTATTCTCCGTATTGATACACAAGCCGTCAATTATAATTTCTCCGTTCTGTTTTCCGATAGAGCCAAGAGTTGTATATCGTCTTAACTGCGATTTCACTCTTGCCACAAGCTCAGACGGATTGAAAGGCTTTGTAACATAATCGTCAGCTCCGGCTGTAAGACCTAAAATCTTATCTGTGTCCTCAGATTTTGCAGACAGAAGTATAACGGGTATATTTCTTGATTCTCGCATTTTCATCAGCGTTTTTATTCCGTCAAGTTTGGGCATCATAATATCCAATATCATCAAATGCACATCATTCTCCGACAGAACATCAAGAGCTTCAATTCCGTCATACGCTTTCAGCACAGTATAGTTTTCTCCCGACAGAAAAATTGCAATACTGTCAACAATCTCTCTGTCATCATCGACAACTAATATATTCATTCTCGTTCACCTCCGATTACATATTACAATACAATTCTTAATATTTAGCAATGAAATTTCTTAAGATTTCTTAATAATTACACTTTTTTGCAAACAAAGCGAAGCCGTCAAGCTCCGCTTCATTCCATTTCTATTTGAGTGAAAACATCGCCCTCAATCATCAGAATATCGGTTATCGGTATTTCTGTTTTATCATTCATTACAACGGTGTTTTCGTACTCTTTAACCTTTACAACTATATCAGTTACGGTGTCGTACCGTCCACCGTCTTTTTTCTTATCCGGCACGAAGTAGGTAATAGAAAAAGTCATTTCCTCATCAATATGCTCAATGATGTAATTTAGCTTTCTGTTCAGCTCGTCTTTTGCATATTCGTCAAGTTCTATTTTCTTGTCTGTGAGCCGTGCAGTTTCTTTCACGGCTTCATCGTGTCCTGTAAGTGCTGCGAATGGTGCGAATTGTGCAGCACGAAGTATTTTATCGGGAAAATCTTTCTCGATTTCGGGATTGGGATATTGATAGTTCAGAATATCGTCATACTGAAATTCGCTCACATTTTCACCTCCTGTTATTTCTTTTTCTTTGGTGCAGGAAGTTCATCAAACATTGAAATAAAAAGATTGGTTAAAAATTCTCTTTCGTCAATGTTTTCAACTAATAACATTTCTTTTGCACCCTCGTATGGTAATTCATAACTTGCTGTTGGCATTAGAGCGATAGCAGATTTAACAGGCTTTACAAGAAGTCTGTCATCATATATACCACCGACTATTTTTTTACGGTAGTAAATTATAAATTCTCCCATCATTGCCTTATATGTTATCTCTTTTAAGTCAGATAATTGGTCTAACACATAATTCAGATATTCTTTATTAGATGCCATATTATTCTCCTTATGCTTTATGTCCTCCGATTTGCTGATTACGCTCAATTGAGGTAGCACCTTCTTGTAGGTTTGTACCCTTAATGATTGCGTTCTTGCCGTATCGTTGTTTTATATCAATCATAGCTTCTTGTATTTTGCGTTCCTTTTGTAGTCCTTTTTCTTCTTTTTCACGCTTTGCGGTCAAGGCTTCATAATCGGTAAAGAGGTCAATTTGCTCATACTGTGGTTTGTTCTCAACCGTACTTTCCAAGACAAGATTATTTGCTGATATATTTACTCTGCGTATCAGCATTTTATCATCTACTATTTTGTCATAGAGATTTAGTGTTGCTTCGCTGATAAGCCTTGTTGATGAAGTCTGCCTATCAAGGTTAGCTGTTCCGTGTGCGTGTTTCGGTATTTTCCGTCCGTACATATCGGTTTTGATTTCGCCCTTGTAGTGCTGTGCGATTTCGGGATTTGTAAGGTTTTCAATATCATAGCCGATAGTTAAGACAATTTGATTTGTAACAAGCCGTTTTTCCACTAAGTCAAGAGATAGAAGCTCTAACATTTCCCACACAATTACTCTTGCTTTTTGGAATGTGTAAGGCTCTTTTAATACCTGTCCTGTGCTTATACTTTTTGTATCGGGTGTATATGCCTTTGCTTCGTCAATAGTGCAAGACTCATATCCCCAAGCGTGGTCAACAAGCATTTTTGAGTTTATTCCGAACAGCTTTTTGAGTGTCTTTCTGCCGTATGGAGTAGTAGAAGCTCTTGCAACATCACCCATAGTAAACATACGATTATCTTCAAGTTTCTTTGCGTAGCCTTTGCCAACTCTCCAAAAATCAGTAAGGGGTTTATGCTCCCAAAGCTCTTTACGATAGCTCATTTCGTCAAGCTCGGCAATTCTAACACCGTCTTTGTCCGGCTGCATCTTTTTAGCCGTTATATCCATAGCAATTTTCGCAAGGTACATATTTGTACCGATTCCTGCGGTTGCCGTTATGCCTGTCTGCTTTAACACATCACGGATTATCGTCATAGCAAAGTCGTGAGGTGTCTTTCTGCTCGGATTGAGATAGCCTGTAATATCCATAAACACCTCGTCAATGGAATAGACAAGTATATCATCAGCGGAAACATAGTCAAGGTAAATATCGTATATTCTCGTTGAGTATTCCATATAGTATGCCATTCTCGGCGGTGCTACGATATAGTCAAGTTCAAGTGATGCGTTTGAATTTAATTCATTAGCATTATATGACTTTTCAGATAAAGTACGGTTAGGTGCTTTATATCTGCGTCCGTTATTTATTCTTTCAACAGTCTGTACCACTTCATAAAGTCGTGGTCTGCCCGAAACACCGTAGCTTTTAAGGCTCGGTGTAACGGCAAGACAAATAGTTTTTTCAGTTCGTGAGCTATCTGCAACAACAAGATTTGTTGTCAACGGGTCAAGTCCACGCTCTATACATTCGACAGAAGCGTAAAAACTTTTGAGGTCAATACAAAGATATGTTCTGTTTTCAGCCATTTTTACGCTCCTTTCAAAGTTAGTTTATAAGTCCAAAATACTTTTCAAAAAATGCTTTCAGCTTGTCAATTACCGTCTGTTTTTTAACCTCTCTGTTATTACCACCGAAACGGGACATAGGCGGTAATATTCCATCAATATCAGTACCGATTGTTTTCAGCTCACCATCACGGAAAGAGTTGTCAATGAATGTTCTTGTTTCATCAGCTTTCAAACGCTCCGTTGTGATAATCTCGTCAAGGTCGTTATCCTTTTGCTGATAAATAAACTTTCTCCATTCATCACTTACATTGCCGGAAGCATTGACAGTTTTGATAAACTGTTCAATAAGCTGCTTTTTGCTTCTAAGCTGAATTGATGAGCCGATTGCTTTGTCAATCGTTGTTAGTATTTCCTTATCCGTGCAGTTGGATTCGTGATATTTCTCAACAAGCATAAGAATATAGTCTATATTGATTTCTACTTGCTTTATAAGCTCAATTTCAAAGACAACATCATCATTGATATTTTCCTTATCAACCTTTGTAGGCGGTGCGATTTCGTGCCATAGGTCAATATAAATGCTTTGATAGTCTTGGAATACTCTCGGCGGTAAAATTTCTTGCCCCTCAAAGTTGTCAAAGGAAGAAAGAATGTTTTTGAGCCTTAGAATAGCTCCAAACAGCTTTATAAAGTCCTTTTGTGCCTGTTCTCCTATAATTTGCTGTGAAAGCGGAAAATCGCTTAGAAGCGTGTCTATAAGGTCTGTATAACCGTCAATATGTTTTCCGTTTTCTTCATATCCGTTGTAATAATCGTCATAGCTTTTCAGCATTACAATACCGCTTGCTTCTTTATCTCCGAAAAGAGCAATGGCATCTTCGACTTCTTCCTGTAAATCACGGAAACAAACAATGTTACCAAAGGTCTTTACAGAGTTAAGTATGCGGTTTGTTCTTGAAAACGCTTGAATAAGTCCGTGCATTTTCAAATTCTTATCTACCCAAAGTGTATTAAGGGTAGTTGCATCAAAGCCTGTTAAAAACATATTCACAACGATTAAAAGGTCTATTTCACGGGTTTTCATACGCTGTGAAAGGTCTTTGTAGTAGTTTTGGAATTTATCGCTTGAAGTGTCAAAATTCACATTAAAGGTCTTGTTGTAATCTTGGATAGCACTTTCCAAAAACTCTCTTGAGGTTTTGTCAAGGCTTTCTGTGTCAAAGCTCTCGTCAGCAAGTACATCTTCCGTGTCAGCTTCGTTAGCTCCAAAGCTGTATATTGTAGCAATATTAAGATTTTTGTTTTTCTCCGCAAGCTGCTTCTTGAACTCAACATAGTATTTCATAGCCGTAGGAATAGAGCTAACTGCAAAGATAGAGTTAAATCCTGCAACTCTCTGTCCTTTGAGCGAATAGAAGCTGTTGCGTTTTGTCTTTTGGTCGAAATGGTCTATGATGTAGCTAACAATCTCCGATATTCTTTTAGGAGCGTTCATAGCCTTTTCAATGTCTATTGCCGAAACCTCTTTATCTTTGATATTGTCTTTTTTCTTGATAGTGTCAAGATAGTCAATTCTGAAAGGTAATACATTACCGTCATTGATAGCATCAACAATAGTGTATGTATGGAGCTTATCACCAAAAGCCTGTGGAGTTGTTTTTAACTGCGGATTTCCACCGCTTGTTGCGTTAGCTGCAAAAATCGGTGTGCCTGTAAATCCGAAAATATGGTAGTTCCTAAACTGCTTTGTGATTTTAAGGTGCATATCTCCAAACTGAGAACGATGACATTCATCAAAGATAATTACAATGTGTTTTCCGTAAATGTCGTGTGTCTTGTTCTTTGATACAAATACATCTAATTTCTGAATAGTAGTAATGATGATATTGTATTTATGGGGGTTGCCCTTTGCATCTTTATCTTCAAGCTGTCGTTGCAGAACGGAAGTAGATTTGTTTCCGTCTGCTGCACCTTTTTCAAAGCGGTCATATTCTTTCATTGTCTGATAGTCAAGGTCTTTTCTGTCAACGACAAATAGAACCTTATCAACACCGTCAATCTTGCTTGCAAGTTGAGCAGTTTTGAAAGATGTTAAGGTTTTACCGCTACCTGTTGTATGCCATATATAACCTCCGGCATCAATCGTGCCTGTTTTCTTATAGTTGGTTGATACCTCAATGCGGTTAAGTATTCGCTCGGTTGCAGCTATTTGATATGGCCGCATAACGAGCAGTAGTTCTTCAGATGTAAATACACAATACTTGGTTAAGATATTAAGTATGGTATGCTTTGAAAAGAATGTCTTTGTAAAGTCGATTAAATCAGTAATAACTTTATTGTTTCCGTCTGCCCAATAGGAAGTAAATTCAAAGCTGTTGCTTGTCTTTTTACTCTTTGAATTGCCGTTTGCTTCTTTGATATGGCTGTTTCGGGTAGTGTTGGAATAATACTTTGTATTTGTGCCGTTTGATATTACGAAAATCTGCACATACTCATACAATCCCGAAGCTGCCCAAAAGCTATCTCGCTGATAGCGTTTAATCTGATTAAAGGCTTCACGGATTGCAACACCTCTGCGTTTCAGCTCAATATGAACAAGCGGAAGTCCATTGACAAGCACGGTTACATCATAGCGTGTGTTGTGCGTACCCTCTGATTCCTCATACTGATTGATAACTTGCATAAAGTTATTATGTATTTTCTTTTTGTCAAGCAGATAAATATTTTTCTGCGTACCATCATCACGGGTAAGTACCTGTATATAGTCCTCTTGGATTTTGCGTGTCTTTTCCAAAATTCCGTCATTGGTGCTTGCAATAGAGGTAGTGAAAAATCTATCCCACTCGCTGTCGGTAAAGGTGTAATTATTTAGTTTTTCAAGCTGTTTGCGTAGGTTATCTATAAGCTGTTTTTCGCTGTGAATAGTGATATATTCATATCCCTGTTCGCCAAGCATACGGATAAACTCTTTTTCAAGTGCAGCTTCGCTCTGATATGCGTCCGATTTCTTATGTTCGGGAGTGTATTCAGCGACAACCGTGCTTTCGTTGGTTGCCATTATAATATTAAATTCGCTCATTCGCTAACCCCCTTAAATGATAATAACTTATCTCTGTAATATGCGTATTGCTTTTGCCTTGCTTCTATCTCTGCCGGAAGTCCCTCAGATATGTCGTTGCACAGTTTGTCAAAACGGTCAAGAATATCTACAATACGCTTTTGTTCCTCGATTGACGGAACGGGAATTGTCAATTTATTTAACGATGACAAGCTGATTGTCCTTTGTGCAGCTCCTTTAGCAGCAATATCAGCCTGTCTATAAAATGACGAGCTTTGCATAGCATAGTACATATACTTAGGATACACAACCTCTTTGTTAGGTCGTAATATTGCAATATGTCGTTGGAAAACAAACTCTAAATCTTCGTCAATGAATACAGGAGTACCAAAAGAGCCAACAACAGTATAAATAATATCGTCAATCTGTGCTTTTCTCTTGGTATCAAGATTATCATAATAATCTCTTGCAACAAACATTGTATTACTGAAATCTATTTGTTTATATTCCGTGATATTTGAGATTGTAATAAATGGAACGCCCTCGCTTGTCTTTGGTGGTGGTTGATGGTCGCCGTCTGATATTGTTACACAACAATCTGACAACTTCATAACAGGGGCATCATCGAATGACAGCAGATTATCACGGTAATATCCATATTGTTGTTTTCTCGCTGTAAGCTCCGCTGTAAGCTCCGCTGTAAGCTCCGTGAAATTGTCAAGTATTTTGACAATTTCACTCTGTACCTCTAATGGGGGTACAGAAATACTTATATTTCTCAAATTCTCTTGATTTAGTTTTGGTGGAGTACCTCTCACAATAGAACTTACATTTACAGTTTGTAAGTAGTGATATAAGTATCTTAATGTTGCAGTTCCGTTTTCTTTAAGAATATGGGCGTGATTATTTACCCAAATTTTCCCCTCTGCCCAAGTTAAGACAGGAGTTGATTCTTTGGTTATAACGCTACCATCTTCACCGACCAAAAGGAAAACACCGTCAAAAATATATTCTCCAACATAATCCTGTATTCCGTTAGCACCATAATAAGGATAAATGCCTTCTGTTCGGTTTTTCTTTGTAACAGGCTTTCTTAAATGGTCTAATATTTCAACTACATCACCAAGTCTATATGTTTCCACACCATTTGGACATAGAGTATCAAGAAGTTCTTGTAATTTACTCATTTATTTCCTCCTGTTTCTCTAAAAATCTGATTGTATTATCTTTATTAGTCGTATGACATACTATCCATCGGTTAGCATTATTGCAAATTAGGTTATTTATTCTATCTACACCCTTATCATTTATGAAAGAAAAATCCCCATTTCGATTTTTACTAATATCTTTCCAATCAAAGCATATTGCAATATTGGGTGCTATTGGCACAAGATAATGAACATCGGGGAAAGGGTCTATAAGCACCGGCTTATCAGATAAAACAAATGTCTTATTTTCTGCTGCTATGGCAATAAATGCTGAACATTCTTTTTCAATAAACGCTGTCATATAATCTATAAAATTCTCTCCTTTTAGACTATCGGCAGCTTCTTCGCTTAGCTCAAACCCATTGTCTTTTAAGAAAGATAATCCGCTATCTCTTGACTCTAAAATCATACGATATGCTGCGTTATTATAAATATCTCTTTCGCTGTCGGGAATTACTTGATAATGCGTATTTTCTATATGCTTTCTTATAAAAGGCAACCGTATAGATTGTAACGAGATAAACTCAGCAAGAGTATGTTTTTGTTCTTTTGATAATTCCGTCTTTGTATATCTTTCGCTTTGTAATTTTTCCAATAAGTTTGAAGTAGCAGATTCTATCTTTCCAAAGATTATCTCCATTGAATTTCTTGCATAGTATGTACCATCATTATTCTTTGTTTCGTATATATCATTTTCAAATAAAACTGCTGATGACTTTGTTACAAAACTCTTGAATGGTTTATTTCTTTTGTCTATAACACAAATATAACCTAAATCATCTGCAAATTTATTTATTACGAACTGCGGAACATAATGTTCCTTTTTAGTTGGATTGTTGCTTGTGTTCATTAGCGACTATCCCTCAATCTCTGAAACTATCTTGCTGATTTCATCACGCAAAATCTGCTCTCTTGCAACGATTTCATCAATAGTCTTATTAAGCTCTGTAATATCTATTTTTTCTCTTGTATCTTCCTGTTCAACATAGCTTGACACAGAAAGGTTGTAGTCCTGTGCTTCAATTTCATCACTTGAAACGAGCTTTGAAACATATTCCTTATCAGCTCTCTCAACATAAGTATTGATTACGCTTTCAAGGTTTTCTGCGGTCATTTTATTATTGTTTGTAACCTTAACACATTCCTTTGTAGCATCTATGAAAAGTATTGAATTATCGGTCTTTGATTTCTTCAAAACCATAATACAAGTTGCTATGCTTGTACCATAGAAAAGGTTATCGGGTAACTGAATGATACAATCTATAAAATTGTTGTCAACAAGATATTTTCTGATTTTCTGTTCTGCACCGCCACGATACATAACGCCCGGAAAGCATACAATAGCTGCCGTGCCGTTTGTAGCAAGCCAAGACAAAGAGTGCATTATAAATGCAAGGTCGGCTTTTGACTTAGGTGCAAGAACTCCTGCCGGAGAGAAACGAGGGTCATTTATGAGAATCGGGTTATCATCGCCTTGCCATTTCACAGAGTAAGGCGGATTTGATACGATAGCTTCAAATGGCTCATCGTCCCAATGCTGAGGCTCTGTCAATGTGTCTTCGTGTGCAATATTAAATTTATTATAATCAATATCGTGCAAAAACATATTGATTCTGCAAAGGTTATATGTTGTGATGTTGATTTCCTGTCCGTAGAAGCCTTGTCTGACTTTATCCTTGCCAAGTACCTTTGCAAATTTCAAAAGCAAAGAGCCACTTCCGCAAGCGGGGTCATAAACCTTGTTTACTTCGGTTTTTCCGATAACGGTCAAGCGTGTCAACAGCTCCGAAACCTCCTGCGGTGTATAATACTCACCGCCGGATTTTCCTGCGTTAGAAGCGTACATACCCATTAAATACTCATAGGCATCACCAAACGCATCAATAGTGTTATCCTGTAAATCTCCGAGCTTCATTTCTCCAATGCCGTCAAGGAGCTTTACAAGTCTTTCATTACGCTTTGCAACGCTGCCACCGAGCTTGTTGCTGTTTACATCTATATCGTCAAATAAGCCTTTGAAATCGTCCTCGCTGACAGTTCCTTGTGCGGAGCTTTCAATGTTCTTGAATACTCTTGAAAGTGTTTCGTTAAGGTTTTCGTCCTTTGCTGCGTTTGCTCTCACATTGCAAAACAGCTCACTCGGCAAAATAAAGAAGCCTTTTGTAGTTACCATATCATTTCTGACACACTCAGCATCTTCATCAGAAAGATGTGCATAGTCAAAGCCTTCGTTTTCAGCTTCAGCTTCGCCTTTGTTTATGTATGCAGTAAGGTTTTCTGAGATATAGCGATAGAAAAGGAAACCAAGTACATATTGCTTGAAATCCCAACCATCAACGCTACCTCTCAAATCATTTGCTATATTCCATATAGTGCGGTGCAGTTCAGCACGCTCCTGTTCTTTTCTATTATCAATCATTTCAAAATCTCCTTATGCTTTTTTTATAATTGTATCAGACCAAGTGTACATAAAAACGGACTATTCGTGAATTACCTCTACAATATCTCCAATATCACACTTAAAGACTTCACATATCTTCAAAAGCATAGTGAATGATACAGGCTCGTTTTTATTCATCTTTGTAAGTATGCCGGAAGTAATGCCCGATTTCTTTCTTAAATCAGCTTTTGTTAAATCCTGCTCCGCAAGCATTATCCATAGTTTTTTATAGCTAATAGACATTTTAATTCCTCCAAACTATAATATAACACTCTAATTATATCATAGTTTTGTGTATTTTTCAAGAAGTGTTCTCGTTTTTTCGAGAGGTTTTGTCGATTTGTATAAAAGTTTTCTTTGTTTATATTTGAAGTATCACAAATAAAATGTTATAATATATATAAAATTTCAATTATTTTTGACTTTTTTAGTTTCTAAATCGTCTAATAGGTGTAAGAGCTTTTACAAAGGCGAAAGGAGGACTTAAATTGTACGAACTGTTCGAGCAGAAATATAAAGAATGTGAAAAGTCTTTGTTTTTAGTTGCAATCGGTTATTTGCACAATACCGATGATGCAAAAGATTGTGTGCAAGAAGCTGTTTTGTCAGCGTTAAAGTCATTTGATACACTCAAAAATAAAAAGTATTTCAAAACTTGGCTAACTCGCATTGTGATAAATAAAAGCAAGGATTTTATAAAAAGGCAAAGGTATAGCGAAGAATTAACAGACAACCTAAATGTATTTTATGATATGCCATTATCTGAAATGGAGATTATGGATTGTATATGTAAATTGAATCCAAAACTAACAATCTACATAACGCTTCGTTTTTATAATGATATGACTTATGAAGAAGTAGCAAAAACATTAAAGCAGCCTGTTTCAACCGTAAAATATAAAACTCGCAAAGCATTATCGGAACTTAAAACAATAATGGAAGGAGATGTTGTAAATGAAACTATCTGATTTTGAAAGCAAATTACAGGAACACGCAAAAATCACAAAGTCCGTCATAGCAGCTCCTTTCGAGCTGAAAGAAGAAATTAAGAATATGGAGGAACGCACTATGAGTAAGCCTACAACTAAAAGAATAACTAAAAGAACATTTGCAATAGCAGCAGTATTAGCAATTTGTATTGTAACCGTAGCGATGACACCGTTAGCAAGTTCAATCAGAGGTTTTTTCTCAGATATTATAGGAATTAACGGAGCAGTTACAGGAACTAAGTATGAAAACGCAAGTAACGATATTAAAATAGAATCATTAGAAACATCTTCCGAAGATGGTAATGTGATTATACCCTTAAAACTAACATTTGAAAATCCCACAGAAGCTCCATTCCCATACATTCAAGAAATTGCAATATCAGAGTACAAAATTCTTGATAATAGTGATAAAGTAATTTCTAAAGAAAAGATTTCGGTTGATGAAGCATCAAAAGGAACTGTAAGCAACGGAACTGTATTAGTTGAGCTTTCCACAGCAGACAAAAAGATGACTTCCGGCGAAGAATACACCATAGTAATTGAAAAGATGTATGGTCTTTCAAAAGCCGATGCACCGCTTCATATTACAGGAACTTGGGAATGTAATTTTATAAGATAAAAAACGACAGCCTATCACTCCGCAAAGTGATAGGCTGTGTTTATCTTATTTGCTCCAAAGCACAGTTTCTTTTCCGTTATCATCAACAAATACAATTTTATTGATTTCCTTAAATTCAAGGCTTCTCATAGTCTTTTGATAACTTTCTGCTTTGTTATTAAGTAGTGTTGTTTTGAAAGATGATATATAAATTGTATCGCCATTTGTTTCTTGTTTTATTGTTCTTAAAAAGTATTCCGAGCTGACAGAAATAACAGTAGCATATTTGCATTTTTCTATTGTGTCTTTCGTTAGCGTAACATTTCCAAGTTCGGGTATTTTTACATTGATTGCTTCAGATTTATCATCTTCATCAGAAAAGATAGTAACGGATTCAGACTTAGGAATATTGTCTGCCGTATTTTCCATAAGCTCCGCTAATGAATACACATCAGCGGAAATTGAAACATCGTTAAGCGAAACATCTTTGACAGCAGCATTAAATAAAAGGTTAAAACCAACTATAAAAACTAATACTGCTGCAACAGCACATAAAACTATATTTCTGATTTTCTTATTGATTTTTGATTTTACATTTCTCAAGCTATTAGCCATTTTCATATCCTCCGAATTGTCATTTTGTTTTTCTATAAAATCGTCTGCCGATTTCATAGTTTCGTAATAGCTCCTGCATTTTTCACATTCCGATATGTGATTTTTTACCGCCTGTCTGCTTTCTTCATTACAAACTTCATCAATGTATAACGGTAGTAAATCTCTAATAATTCCACAAGGGTAAGTCATTGTAATTCCTCCTTTATCAAGATTTTAGCTCTATAATAGGTAACTCTTGCCCAACTTTCAGTTTTGCTGAATAATGCTCCGATTTGAGCAAATGACAGTTCTCCGAAAGTTCGTAACCAAAACACTTCCTTATACGGCTCGTTTAGCTTGTGTAAGACTTTATGTATTGCATAAGCGGTTTCCTTATCCGTAAACTGTTCCTCAATATTTACATCTGAAATTATTATTTCAAGAGGATAGTCAACTTGCCCGTTTCGCTTCTTTGCGTAGCTGTAAAAGGTGTTTTTTGCAATCTTACATAACCAAGTGCTGAGTTTGCAATTACCTTTGAAGCCACCTATATTTTTAAGAGCTTTGAAAAATGTTTCTTGTGTGATTTCCTCTGCCAATGCAGGATTTTGACACAGACTCAACACAAATTTATATACTTCTGAAAAATATTCAGCGTATATTTTATCAAAGTCTTGCACAATCTCACCTCCTTGTCAACTATTAGACTTCTATAATAACAATTCGTTACAAATTATTTGATAAAATTAGGAGCATACCCCAAAACAGATATGCTCCAATGTAATAATGCTTTTTATTTATCCGCTATATGAATATCCATATCCGTACTGCCGATGTAAACATCACGATTTCCGTCAAGGGTATGATATTTGATAATGGTGTAGTTGGGATATTTGAACACGGAACTACCGCCGTCATCATACGATATTTCTTCAATTATTCCATTTGCTACATCAATGTTCGCTTTTTGAATTATCGCATTTAAGGTCAGCTTTCCTTTTTCCAATGCGACTACAAGAGGAATAGTCTGATTATCAACAAACACATTAACCTCACTCAAACTGTAATAATAGAGGTTTACATCACTTTTATGTCCGAAAGATGTAAATTTGTCGATTTCATCACTTCTCAGAATTAAGTCCTTGCGTTTTTGCTTTGATAACTCAACGGATAATTCAAAATCAATAAAGCCTTCGGTTGAAATATTATTTGCAGTAATTGAAGCTGCTGAACTTTGCGGAGAAGCATTGTAATAAACAACGACCTTACGACCTTCGCCATAAAGATAGTCTTTGTGTTCTTCGTTCAGATTTACCGTTATTCTTTCGCCATATATTGTTCGCTCGTCCTCGTCTGCATTTGGTACAACAACAAGGCTTGTATTGGTTTCCTCAACAATAGTTCCGACAAAGCTCTGTTCAATAGCATAATCAACCTCAATATTAGGAGCTGAATTTTTCTTTAACGGAAAATCATTCTGTTCTTCCGGCGGAGCATAGTCATATCCCCACGAAGAAAATACAACAGGTTTGTTGTTCTTCATTCGGTACATATCAATCGAATATGCACCTCCGATAGCAAAAGCAATCAGAATAAGGACAGATATTATGATTAAGACTTTCTTTTTCATATTGCATCACCGTCCTTTATTTATCGTTTGTGTCGAATATTCTCCAAGCACCGTTTATTAGAACTTCAACGGTGTTTTCTTCGCCTATAACCTTAATATATGGATAACCTACACCAAAATTTGATTGGTCATTCTCGGTTGGGAACTCTGTTCCATTAACCTCTGATGTGATTTTACCGCTATATTCTTCAGTTGATGCTCGGTCGCTATCATCACCTGTATTGGTATAAAGCTCTCCGTCAATCATAACCATAAGAGGTAAATCATATTTTACGGTTTGATTTTCAAAAATATCCTGCCAACATTCGGGAGTGTCAGCACTTTTCATATAATATTTCCTGCCGTCAATTTCAGTAATTGAAAGTCCGTTCTTTACTATTGTTCCATCTTCATATTCGATTTGAACACAGTAGGCATCACTTCCGGGTATGAGATGATTATTTTCAACTTCTTTGTCGATTGTAAAACTCTCTAACCAAGTAGTGATTTCCGCAAGGTGTTTTTCGGGGACTTCGACTTCTTCCAATGTTGTATCATTATAGAACAGAATACGCTTTATGTTTTCCGTCTTGAAAATCTGAACATTTTTATCTTCGTTTATGCTGTTACAACCAACTAAGCCAAGAATTATAATCATTGATAAAATTATTGAAGTAAACTTCTTCATAGGTACACCTCCGTTTACTATTTATCGCTTTTATCCGTAAAACCAACAATGGCGGTTATTAGTCCTATTGCACCAATACCCCAAGTAATATAGGCAAGGTGTCCGTTATGCGATAATTCAAGGCAAATTGCAAATAAAATTATTGCTATACCTAAACCGATTTTCTTCATAGCATCAACCTCCTGTATAGGTTATCTAACTACTGCTACATCAATGCTGTTTTCTCCCAAGCCTTGTGTGATTTCGTAAATTCGTCTGAAGATATTATCTCTTTCACCGTTATTTACAAATGACATAGTTGCTTTGATAACTCCATCACCGAACTTTGAGAATGATACAAGAGCTGAATATTCGCCGTCATACTGCAAGTAGATTGCAAAATCATCAGTAAAATCCTTTGGCATTACATACCCTCTGCTGTTCGTAAGAATAGTAAGAGCAGCAAGATTATCAGCACCGTATGAAGCATTTATCATATTTCCGATAACAGAAAAATCAACTCTGTTCAGTTTGAGTAATTTTTCTATATCAAATCCATCTAATTCTTCGCCGGAAAGTGCTTTGATATTATTTATTATCTGCTCACGATTTGCAGCAATATAATAAACTTCTGTCGGCTTGTTGTAATCAACAGCGCCGATTGCTAAAACTTTGTTTCTTGTATCTTCACTCGGAGCATAATAGCTAATAAAGTCTTTGTCTGAAGCAAGTGTGCCGGATTCAGTTGTCAGCTTAATTGCTTCGTCAATATAGAATTTATCAACCTTTTTAGTATTCTTTTTTACTTCAACATAGAAATTGTCGTATTCCTGTTTTTTATCTACATTTATTGTATTATCGCCAACAATGATAGAGGTGGGGCCGTCAGCTCCGCCGATGATTCCAACGCTTGAATTGTG
>JAZNSQ010000032.1:0-2190 GCA_045591265.1 Clostridia bacterium
AAAGCACATAACTATTTGTTTTATTTTACCATATTTATATATCTTTTTGTTGCCCTGCACTAATTTTGACACTTTTTGCACTAAATTTATTTGAGTGTGTAAAATTCTTTGCTTGGTTTTATTTCAAAAGTAACGAAATTCATTAAAATGATTGCTAAATATCGACAAAACGCAATTTTTATGTTATAATTATAAAAACGGTTGTGAGGTGATGGATTTGAAAATTGCTGTATGTGATGACGATATGATATGTCGATCACAAATTATTTCTCTCTTGAATGATTACATAAAACAAAATTCCAGCAGAAATATTACTGTTTCAGAATTTGCCAATGCTGAAAATTTGCTTGACGCAATCAACAAAAGCTGTGAGTTTGATGCTTTTATACTTGATGTAGTTATGCCCGGTATGAATGGCATTGAGCTTGGTGTTGAATTACGCAGGCAAGGTGTCAAAGGAAAAATAATATATCTTACATCAAATGATGAATTTGCGATAGATTCCTACAAAGCAAAAGCTACGAACTATATCCTAAAACCCGTTGCAGAAAGCGAGCTTTTTAACACACTTGATGATATAGCCGAACACATTTCATCCAAAGAAAAAAGTTTTATAGTAAAAACTTCCGAAGGTATTACAAGACTTTCGTATGAAAAAATCGTCTATGCAGAGCTTGTCAGAAAAGCAATCGTATATCATCTTGCAGACGGAAGCACGTTAGAGAGCACAACTATCCGCACAGGATTTTCAAAAGCAGTAGAAGAACTGTTATGCGATAATTCTTTTTTCCTTTGCGGAAGCAGTATGTTGGTAAACTTGTATCATGTCAGTTCCGTAAAAAAAGATTCTTTGGTTTTTCGGAATGAAAACATTTTATTCCTGCCAAAGTCCGCCTGCCTTGATGTTCGCTCAGCGTGGATAGATTTTTGGTTTAAGGAGGAAAGCAGAATATGACAATATTTCGAGAATTATCTGTTATATGGTCTTTGGTTCATGTACTCATCCTGTTTATGTTTCTTTATGAGTCCAGATACCCGAAGAAAAAGGCTATGACGCTTACCATAATTGTAATGGTTCCGCTTGCTATATTTAATCTGGCTTGTTTTTTTATTCTCGGACCTGAAAAGTGCGGAGAGATAGTGCTTCTTACCTGTACGTTGCCGAGCCTTATATTCTTTTGGTTTCTTGCAAAATACCGTGACGGAAGGTTTTTGTTTACTTTCTGCGTAGTAGATACCATTTCGCTTGAAATCATATATATTACCTACATCTTAGATTATTATTTGCCCGGCGACAACTTTATTTTTATGTTTCTTTCAAGGCTTATTGCTTTTCCTTTGCTTGAATGGTTTGTTGCCAAAAAATTCAGAGCTGCATTTTTGGAAATACAAAAGCATACGAAAAAAGGCTGGTACGCATTTGCTGCCATCGGAGGAGTATTTTATGTTGTACTGGTGCTTGTAATGAGCTTTCCGACTATTATTACAGACAGACCTGAATACTTACCGCTTGCAATTTTATTGTTTGTGTTAATGCCTGTTTTGTATATCAATATTTTCATAACGCTGAAGCATCAAGCAGAATTACATTTTGCTAATGAGCAGGAAAACATATTAAAACTCCAGATTTCAAATATGAGAGAACGTATTGCCGAAATAAATTTATCCGAAGAAGCTTTCCGCATAGAAAGACATAATTTCAGGCATAAAATAGACTCCATTGCAACAATGGCAGAAAACAAGCAATATGATGAACTGATTGAATACCTGCAAAAATATCATAAGAAGCTGGATGAAACAAAGGTTAAGCGATATACCTCAAATGCTGTTATAGATTCCATTCTTGCATCATATCTTCAAAAAGCAGAGAGTAATCAAATAAAAATTACAACCTCTATCAAGTTGCCGGACACATTGCCGGTAGATGAAGTCGGGCTTTCGGTAGTGTTTGCTAATGCTATTGAAAACGCCATCAATGCCTGTCTGAAACTTAAACCCGAAGACAGATATATTGAAGTACAAGCAATAACATATCCGTGCTTTATGATACAGATAAGCAATAGTTTTGACGGAAACATAAGTCTCGATAAAAACGGCGTTCCCGTAAGCACAAAATCAGAACACGGTCTTGGAACACGCTCAATAGTAGCCTTCTGCGAAAAAGCCGGTGCCGCTTATGAATTTAAGACT